>NZ_CAPS01000063.1 GCF_000333955.1 Rhodococcus sp. AW25M09 | reverse complement strand
ATTGCGTGACTCCATAATTGACACGCTTCACCGGCGCGCGGGTCCGAGTGGGTGAGAGCGCTGATCCGCGCCGCAGCGGCTCCACATCCAACGGGATCGTCGAGGTAGGCCAGGGCGACCGGCGCGGTCCGCATGAGCGATCCGTTGCCGCCCGTTCTGCCCGGCAAGGATGCTGCCGCCGCGGTCATCTCCGCACCGCTGCGCGTGATCTGTGAGAGCACAGCGCGAGTCTGGTTGCCGACGTCGGGAGGGTTCTGCGCAAACCATGTACGAAAGTTCTCGGCGATGTCATCGACGTCTCCGCCGGTCTCGAGGGCACGCGCGACACACAGCGCCATCGAGGTGTCGTCGGTCCATTCTCCTGGAGCCCAATCGAATGTACCGCCGCCGATCATGGCGATAGCGGTCTCGGGCGCGGGGTATCCGAACTCGTAGCCCGCTCCCAACGCGTCGCCCGCGGCGGTTCCGAGCAGAACGCCTCGCGCTCGATCGTGCTGAATGTCCGTCAAGTACATATCCACCCCTTTGATCGATGTTGCGCTAACAATAGATCAGATTCACGCTAAGATGCAAGACATGACATGGCGAGACCGCGAAGGCAACGCTCTGACCGACTACCCACGCCCATCGGTGGCAGTCGACGTTGCAGTATTGACCGTCCGCGAACGGCGATTGCACGTCGTGGTGGTGCCATCGGAGCGTGGCCGTGCGCTTCCGGGTACGTTTTTACGACCCGCCGAAAATCTCGCCGATGCAGCCGAGCGCGCGTTGCGAATCAAAGCGGGCATCGACGATCTCACGTTTCATCAGCTGAAGATGTTCGACGCCCCGGACCGCGATGACCGCGGATGGGTGCTGTCGATGGCACACAGTGCAGCTGTCTCGGCCCGATCACTCACCGCAACAACCGAATCCATGCTCATCGATCGAGCGAGGCCGGTGTCGACGCTGGCCTTCGACCACGACCACATGGTGACCGAAGCAGTTCTCGACCTGCGCCATCGCTACGCGCACGAGGTAGACCCGGCACGGTTGACGGAAGAAGAATTCACTCTCCTGGAGCTGCGAGAGCTGTACGAGATCGTGTTCGATCGCCCGCTCTCGAAAGACACGTTCCGGCGCCATGTAATCGATTCCCTGGAGGGAACCGGAACCACGTCGACTGCAGGCGGCGGCCGACCCGCCGAGCTGTATCGACGCGCACCCGATCCGACCCTTCCTCCGGCCGCCGGTTCCTTCCTGCTCGGCTGAAGGCATGGACATACGAAAGCGGACATGCCAGCAGATAAGCTGGCAGCCATGGGATCGAAGCGGCCTGCCAACCGCGGACAGAAACGTGCAGAAAAGACCAAGGCCCGGCAACGGCGTCACCAACAATCCCGACCGGCCCCGTCCGGTGTCGACACCGAGCGCATCGCCGATCTGATCGACGGGTTCGTCGAGTGGCTGAACGAGAGCGACATGTCGGAGCAGTCCGAAGCGATCTCGCGGCTCGTCTCCTCGACACTGACTCAACTCTCCGGTGCCCGGCCCGGCTTCTCCCCCAGCGCCTGGATGCCCGCCGATGCACATCTATTGGTGGACGCCGCAGAACGCATCCTGCAGGAGGAGTCCGAGACTGCCGAGGACACCGCAGTCAATCTCGTGCTCACCTCACTTCAGTATCTGACCTTCCTGGACGAGACCGATCTCTGGGACGGCACTCCCGAGGACTACGCCCATTGCATGGACGACCTGTCGGACTTCCTCGAAGGCGACGAGCCCGACATGCTCGACGCCGACGACATCGATCTGCCCGCCGTCTCTCTCGCTCAGGAGCTGGCAGCGATTTCGGCGCTGCCGCTGTTGCCCGCACTCGACGACATCGTCGCTCGGGTGGCCGATGGTTTGGCCGTGCCGAACGATGCTCATCTGCAGCGCGCCGTCAGCTCGGCTCCGTTCGATCCCGCCCAGCTGGGCGCGGACATCGCCTCGGTCGACTACTGGTCGACGGCCATCGCAACGGAACTGATTCGAATCGACGGAGACACCGCAAAGCCCGGCGACAACGCCCATTCGTTGGCCGGCCGCGGGGCCGAAACCGTGCACGAACTGGTCGCCGAGCACGTGCGTGTGCAGCTGTCAGGGGATGCCGACGATCCCGATGTCTCGCGGTCTCTCGCCAACACATTCGCGGTGCAGACGTTGCTCGCCGCGATGACCGACGAGCTACCGGTCAACAACGAGGGCGAGGACTACGCGGAACTCGAGGGCGAGGATCTGCGTACGGCGCAGTTGATCGATCACCGGGTTCGATCTCTCATCGAGCAGGGCATCCTGGTCAGGATCGAGGAGGTACTGGCCGTTCCGCACGCATTGCGTCCGGCGGTGCTGGACGGTGTGGCCGAGGCGCAGCCCTTCGGTGCGATCGATGACGAATCGCTCGATGACCCGCTGAGCCCCGCGGTCGAGGATTCGGCGACGACGTGACCGCAACCGCGAGCGCCGAGACCGTGTCGGTGGTCGCCGCTAGCGTGACCGGGAGCGCGTTACATCAGCGCGATCTGGGTAAGGAGCCGACATGAGCGATTCACTCGAGTTCGACTTCGACGTCGACGCCGCCTGGATGCAGTTCCAGCGCACGCTCGGCGACTACGTCAGCGCCATGCGTGACGGTGACGCGCTGGTGATCGAGTCGCGCTACGACACCACCGACGGCGTACCCGACACCGCCGCCTGTGTGCAGTTCTACGCCTGGGATCTCGATATGGTTCGGTGCGAGATCCCCGCGAACGAGCACCTGCACAGCAGCCGCTCCATCACCGAAGAGCAGCGACAAGCTTTGAGCGCACTGGGATTTCGTATATCGCTGAATTCCGAGCCAACGGCACCACACGTGGACCGCAATCGATCGTGGTCCGATGATCTCGCGAAGAAAACCGTCTCGGTCTTTCGCGACATCTGGGGACTGCCCCACCCGTCTTTCCTGAGCTCACGCGCCACCGGGCGTTACGACGTGCCCAGCTTCGACGTCTCTGCTACCGAGCCCGACAGCACCGTTGTCCCCCTCTGCGTGCAGCCCAAGGGCAGAGAGCACTTGCAGCAGCTGGTCGATCACGCTCTCGAACCGTGGTTCGGTTTCCCGCCGGATCACGACCCCGACGGCGACATTCCCCTGCGATTCGTGGGCGGCACCGCGTACGTATCGGTCAAGCCCACCGAACCGGTCGTCGAGATCAATTCGACCCTGGTGCATGCCGTGTCCGGTCGCACTCGCGCGGCCGAGTTGCTGGTCGACCTCAATCTGCAGCTGCCCGATGTGATGTTGCACCTGGTCCAGGACTGCATCGTCGCTCAGGTGCGGGTCAGCGGCTCACCCTTCGTCGCCGATCACCTGCTGTGGGCGGTGCGCATGCTCAGTCACGTGTGGGAGCAGGTCGACGAGAAGTTCGCCGAGGACTTCGGCGGCATGCTCGGAGAGCCGGCGCCGCCGACCGTGACCGCGGCCGATTTCCCGGACGGCCTGCTCGAATTGGTCGAACTGGCCGCCGAGTCGGACGCGCCCCTCGACCTCAAGGCCGTTCTCGCGCGCTGCTCGTCCGACCGCGATGTCGTCGTCTCCTATCTGCGCATCAGCGCAGAACAGGAAGCGTTGTGGCGTGCAATGGCGGTTGCCGCAGATCTGGGCGACGAGCACTGCGATGTCGACGATGCGGATCGAGAAGCCGCCAAGTGGAGCCGGACCGTGGCCGCTCTACGCGAGGTACTCCGTAGCACTCCTGAGCAGGTCACGCCGGTGGTCGACCCCTCGGCGATCCAGCTGCAGCTGTTCGAGACCGACGAAGTGGCCGAAGTATCCGACGACATTTCGGACGATAAGTAGAGGCCACAGCGAACCAGACTTTTCGGACTGGCTTCCCTTTCGTGTTAACTGGGGTTACATTAACTCCATGTTCGCACCACGTTTGGAGAAGCCATGACACTGACGACAGGCATTCCGTCCGTTTCGGTTGACACCGACACCACCGACGAGCAGCAGTACATCGAGACACTCACCTTGCTGTCCGAGGGGTCGGTGCACAAGCACTTCGAGCCCTACGTCGACATCGACTGGGAGTCCGAGAAATTCGCTGTGCCTGCGAACGATCCACGCTGGGTGCTCCCCGCGAAGACCGATCCCATCGGTGGCCACGACTGGTACCGAGCGCTTCCGCTCGACAAGCAGATCGAAATCGGAATGTGGCGTCAGGCAAATGTTGCCAAGGTCGGCCTGCAGTTCGAGAACATCCTGATTCGCGGCATGATGCAGTACGTCTTCTCGCTGCCCAACGGCTCCGCCGAGGCGCGCTACTGCACCCACGAATCCATCGAAGAGTGCAACCACACCCTGATGTTCCAGGAGATGGTCAACCGCGTCGGTTCCGATGCACCCGGCATGAGTCGGCCGATGAAGCTGCTGTCACCGTTCATTCCGCTGTTCGCAACGCTGCTGCCCGAATTGTTCTTCGTCGGCGTTCTCGCGGGCGAGGAGCCCATCGACCACATTCAGAAGTCAGTGTTGCGATCCGGTGAAGACATTCATCCGATCATGCAGAGCGTCATGGCAATTCACGTTGCCGAAGAAGCTCGCCACATCTCTTTCGCACACCAGCTACTGCGTCGCCGCGTCCCGAAGATGTCCAAGGCCGGAC
This sequence comes from Rhodococcus sp. AW25M09, assembly GCF_000333955.1. Lineage (GTDB taxonomy): Bacteria > Actinomycetota > Actinomycetes > Mycobacteriales > Mycobacteriaceae > Rhodococcoides. The sequence goes on along the minus strand of NZ_CAPS01000063.1, from coordinate 48,483 downwards.
GCTTCCTGCTCTCCCTCGCTTTCCCGATCACGATGCGAATCCTGTGCGATGTCATCGTCATTCCGCCGAAGAAGTTCTGGACGAAGTTCGACATTCCGAAGCAGGTCAAGAAAGACTTGTTCTGGGGCACCGCGGAATCGCAGCACGCACTGCAGGATTACTTCGGCGATGTCCGCATGCTGGCCACCGAGACCGGCATGATGAATCGTGCCGCTCGGCTGATGTGGAAATTCTGCGGAATCGACGGCAAGGCATCGCGTTTCCGCAGCGAACCCGACCGCAGCTCGAGCCAGTTCGCCGCATAGCCCTCTCGACACTCCACGCGCCAGTTATCCGTACAGCAGCGCCCGCCGTCAGGAAACATCATGCCCCACGTCGTGACCCAATCATGTTGCAGCGACGCGTCATGCGTCTTCGCGTGTCCCGTCAACTGCATCCATCCCACCCCCGACGAACCTGATTTCCTGACGGCGGAAATGCTGCACATCGATCCCCAATCGTGTGTCGACTGCGGCGCGTGTGTCTCGGCCTGCCCGGTCGATGCCATTGTGCCGCAAGCGAAGCTGACCGAGGCTCAACTTCCGTTCCTGACGATCAATGCTGATTTCTACAAGCAGGAACGCCCGCCTCGGCCGATCCTGGCCCCGGTCACCCCGGCTGCTTCCGTGTCGAGGGATCGTCAACCGCTTCGAGTCGCGATCGTCGGTTCCGGCCCGTCTGCCATGTATGCGGCGGACGAGCTGCTCACGCAACCGGGTGTCAGCGTCGATGTCTACGACCGGCTCCCGCAACCACACGGTCTCGCGCGACTCGGCGTCGCACCCGACCACCAGAAAACGCGTCAGGTGTCACGCCTATTCGAAACCATCTCTGCACAAAAGGGATTCACCTACCATCTCGGTGTCGAGGTCGGTAAGGACATCACCCACGACGAGTTGACGGACACCCACCACGCGGTGATCTACGCGGTCGGGGCGTCATCGGACCGCGAACTCCGCATTCCCGGAGCCGAATTGCCCGGACGAAGCTCGGCAACCGACTTCGTCGCCTGGTACAACGGCCATCCCGATCACGCGCACCGCACGTTCGACCTCTCGCACGAACGCGCCGTCGTGGTCGGCAACGGCAACGTGGCACTCGACGTCGCCCGAATCCTGACGATGAATCCGGAAACGCTCGCTCAGACCGATATCGCACCGCACGCCTTGGAAACTCTACGCAACAGCGCTGTTCGCGAAGTAGTCGTCGTCGGCCGCAGAGGTGTGGCGCAGTCCGCATTCACCGTTCCCGAGTTCGCCGGGTTGCTGACGGTCGCCGATATCGACCTCGCCATCGACCGCAGCGAACTGGCACTCGACCCCGTAACGGTCCGGCTTGCCGAAACCAACGATCTGCCCCATGCAGTCGCACAGAAGCTGCAACTGCTTCGCCACGTCGACGAATCGCCCGAGCACAGCGACAACCGCAAACGCATCACCCTGCGCTACTTGCTCTCCCCCACCAGAATCCTGGGCACCGATCGCGTGACGGGTATCGAGTTCGAGCGAATGGGTCTGTCGGCAGACAGCGACGACGTGGTGCGCAGCACTCCGACCGGCGAGATGGACTGCATCGACGCCGGACTCGTCCTGACGTCTATCGGCTACCGAGGCGTTGCGCTACCCGGGATTCCCTTCGACGAACGCGCCGGCATCATCCCCAACGCCGGCGGCCGCGTGCTCCAGGACGCGGGTGGGTCGCCGGTGACCGGTACCTACGTCACCGGCTGGATCAAGCGTGGACCCTCGGGATTCATCGGCACCAACAAATCCTGCGCCCAAGAAACCGTCGGACATCTGGTCGAGGACTTCAACGCCGGCCGCCTGACCGATCCGATCGAGTCGCCTGAGACCGTGCAGGACGCGTCGAGCCGAGGCCCCCTTCGACGCTCGAAAGAGATGCTCTCGACGCTGCGCCGTTCCTGATCCAACGTCCCCCGCCCTCCGCCCTCCGGCCCCACCCCGCCCCCAGCCCGCCCCCAGCCCCAGCCCCAGCCCCAGCCCCAGCCGGGATCAATGTGGGTTTCAGTCGGTCAGAGTGCAACAGAGGCGCATTCATCCGGGTGGGGCGAGCATCCGGGTGGGGCGAGCATCCGGGTGGGGCGAGCATCCAGGCAGGGCGAGGTTGAAGCGTCTACCATCTGGGTAGTTACATTCATAGGCCACCGATTCGCGGCGGGCCAACACCTCGAGGAGACCGAGATGCCGGCCCTGCGACGCATGTTCTTCAGGACTGCTGCCCCTCTGATCGGTATAGCTGCCGCGTTGCTATGTGCTGCACCCGCCCAAGCCTTACCGACACCCGCCGACATGGCAGATGTCCCGGCCCGAACCGCACTGTCCTACGAACACCTGCCCACGGGCACGTATGTCGGAAGCGCCGAGGACAACGCTCCGCGCCCAGGATTGTCGACGGTCAAGTTGTACATTGCCGACTACGTCGTGCGCTTCGGCGACGGTTCTGCGCGAGATCGCGACCTCGCTCGACGGTTGATCGAGGTCAGCGACGACGGTGTCGCTTCGGTGCTCGACAGCAAGTACCCCCAGGCCATCTCTGCCACGGCCTCCGAATTCGGGCTGAACTCGACCTCGCGTGGCTCGTTCTGGGGCAACTCGTCCACCAGCACCGCCGATACCGTTCGCTTCCTCTCAGCGAAGAAACGAACCGATCCCACCAGCCCGGTGCTCGCCTGGATGAATTCCGCTGCGCCGGTGGCAGCGGACGGCACAGTGCAGGACTGGGGCACCCAACGGTTGCCCGGTGTGACGGGAAGCAAGTGGGGCTGGGCGGACGACGGATACAGCGTGGTGGCGTCCGCCTCGATCGGCGACGACTTCGTCGTCGCATCCAACACCTACGGACCGCGCCGAGCTCAGACCGACGACGTGCTGGCCGCACTCGGGGACGTCGATTTGACGGCACCACCCGCTCCCGGTGCCGTCACCGACCTTCCTGTGATTCCAGGCCTGCCGTCGGTAGAAGAATTGCTCCAGATGCTAGCTCCTCGCTAATACGTTCGAAAGATTGTCAGACCCCTCCCCTACTCTGCGATTCACCGAAAAGTTCGGGGACCACACCGGGGGACGTGGAGGGGACGACGATGAGTCGTATCGATTTGGACAGCTTTTTCAAGTACTCGCGCGCTACGAATGCGCGAGAGGTTGTAGATCCGAATGAACTGCTCGACAGCGGGATCGGTTTTGCCCAGCTGGGGCCGTCAGGGAAAGACATGGCCAGGCTGATGGCGGAGCGCCTGTCCGCAGTGAACGACACCGAACGGGCTCGTAGTGTGCACGACCGGGCGGCCAGAATACTCGACGAAGCTCTCGACACAGCTTTCGAGAATGGTTGGCAGCCGGCCGAGCTGGTGCACGTGACGCGCCAGTGCGCTGGAAGCGACGGCACAGCGGTCATGGCCGAGGCTATCGGCTCACACGCGGCGCGAAGCTCGGCCGACAGCCATGCTCCGGATTCTTGGCGACATCAGCTGTTCGAGCTGCAGGTCGACTCCGCAGGCGGCACGACTGCCGATCGTCTTGCGCGGTGGCGCTCGCACAACCGGCGATCGTCGGCTCAGTCGTGGTTCACCCTGCTGCTGGTACTCGGCTGCTCGACATGGCTGCTGCCACTCGAGAAACTCCTACCCCCTCCGACTCGATGGACCTCACACACGAGACCGGCCAGTCCCGCCCGGGTCGCGGACTCGAAAATGCTGACCAGGATTCGAGGACTGCTGGCCAAGGCCGAGTCGACGCAGTTCCCAGCCGAGGCGGAGGCTCTCTCGACCAAGGCCCAGGATTTGATGACGCGGTACGCCATCGACAGCGCACTTCTCGATGAGGGCGACTCACGCGGCCTGGAACGCGATGTCGTCACTCGTCGCATCATGGTGAGCAATCCGTACTCGAAAGCCAAACTGCTTCTGCTGCACAGTGTGTGCGAAGCCAACGGTGCCAAGACATTGTGGAAGAAGAAGTACCTGCTGGCCAGCGTGATCGGCCTTCCCGTCGATCTCGATCTGTGCGAGCTTCTCTACACCTCGTTGCTGGTCCAATCAGCACGCGCACTCGACGAGGCCGCCGAGTCAGCGACCGCACGGACCCGCAGCTACCGCAACGCATTCTTGATCGCGTACGCCCATCGCGTCGGGGAACGGCTGAGAGAAGCCCGCAAGCGAGCTACGGCGGCCGCAACACAACAACACGGATCTGCTCTGGTGCCGATCATGACGAAGCGATCGGACGCCGTGGACCGGGCGTTCGCGGCCCGGTACCCGTCGACGAGAACGATCACCTTCGGTAGCGACAATGCAGAGGGGTCGTACGCCGGCCGTGCCGCCGCCGAACGCGCGGACCTGACCGGTGGGCGCGAACGCATCGACAAATCCGATTTGGCGTCGTAGTGCGCGCTACATTGACTGGCATGACAGGTCTGGATACTCCAATGACGCCACTTCGCTTCCTCGAACGCGCTGCGGAGGTCCATCCCCACAAGACTGCCGTCGAGGATGGTCCGCGTACCTTCACCTACGAGCAGTTCGCCGCCGCCGTCACCCGGCTTGCCAACGCACTGCGCGCATCGGGTGTCGGCCACGGAGATCGGGTGGCCTACATCGCGTCCAACTCCGCAGAGCTACTGTTCGCGCATTACGCGGTGCCACTGGCCGGCGCCGTTCTGGTCGCGATCAACACCCGGCTCTCACCGGCCGAGGTTCGCTACATCTGCGATCACTCCGGTTCGGTTCTGCTGGTCGGGGATTCGGCACTGTTGGCCGGGCTCGGAACCGATCCCATCGCAGATTCGGTCGCCGAGATCGTCGAGACTCCCTCGGTGGACGGTACATACGGCAAGTTGCCGCACACCACGAGATACGACGCTTTCCTCGAACGCGGCACGGACGATCCGATGGTGTGGGAGGTGGACGACGAGACGTCGACCATCACGATCAACTACACCTCGGGCACCACCGGCCGGCCCAAGGGCGTGATGTACACCCACCGCGGTGCCTACCTCAATTCGCTGGGAGAACTGCACCACCAAGGTTTCGGAATCGACACCCGCTACCTGTGGACACTGCCGATGTTCCACTGCAACGGGTGGTGCACCACGTGGGCGGTTACGGCTGCGTCCGGAACGCACGTCTGTCTTCGCGGAGTGCGCGGCGATGCCATCTGGACGGCCATCGACAACGGAGTCGATCACCTTGCCGGTGCGCCGACCGTACTGACCACGCTTGCCACTGCAGCAGAGGCACATTCACTCGATCGACCGCTCACCATCGTCACAGCCGGAGCTCCCCCGAGCCCGACGATCATCACCAAGATCCGAGCCTTGGGGGCAACGCTCGTGCATGTCTACGGCCTCACCGAGACCTACGGCCCGTACTCGGTGTGCGAGGCGAAGCAGGAGTGGCTCGAACTGGACGCCGACGAGCAGGCTCGACGTTTGGCTCGGCAAGGGGTCGGCATGCTCACCGCCGACCGGTTACGTGTGGTGCGGGACAAGCCCGATACCGGCGGGGCGCTGATCGATGTCGAACCAGACGGCGTGGAAATGGGCGAGATCGTCATGCGCGGCAACAACGTCATGAAGGGGTACTACAACGACGCCTCCGGCACCACAAAGGCATTCGCGGGCGGGTGGTTCCATTCCGGCGACCTCGGTGTGATGCATCCCGACGGCTACGTACAGCTACTCGATCGCGCCAAGGACGTGGTCATTTCGGGCGGCGAGAACATCTCGACGATCGAGGTGGAACAGGCGCTGGCAAGTCATCCCGCAGTAGCCGATGTCGCAGTGATCGGCGTACCGGACGACAAGTGGGGCGAGCGGCCCAAGGCCTACGTCGTCCTGGTGCCGGGCGCACAAGCATCGGAAGCGGATCTCCTGGCGCACGTGAAATCTGCGATCGCGTCGTACAAGGCCCCGCGAGCCGTCGAGTTCATCGTCGAGTTGCCGAAGACATCGACCGGCAAGATAAGGAAGAAGGAGCTACGCGACGCCGAGTGGGGCTCATCCGAGTCGAAGATCAAGGGGTAGAATCCAACTGAACGGTCACGCCATCTGCACACCGGCGATTTCGGTGACACCGCCCTTGCCGTCGAAAGACAACTGCCGAAAGGCCACCTTCTCGACGAAGAACCTGTCGTGGCTCACCAGGATCACCGCGCCCGGAAACGCCATCAAGGCACGTTCCAGTACCTGAGTGCTCTGTAGGTCGAGGTGGTTGGTGGGCTCGTCGAGCACGATGACACCCGCACCGAACAGTAGGCATTGAGCCAGGGCAACTCGCGCTTTCTGTCCTCCGGACAGAACTCCGATCTTCGATTTGAGATCCATTTCGGAGAACTGCAACAGTGTCAGGAAGCGATGAACTTCTTTCTTCGTCGCTGTCAGAGCGAGACTGCCCGGCATCGCGTTGACCGAATGCGACACGGTGTCATCGAGGTCGAGATCGGCCAGCACCTGGTTGTAGTAGATGAAGGACGGGGCCTTGGTCTTCCATTTGATCTTGCCACTGTCCGGTTGCTCGGCACCGACGAGAATGTCGACGAGGGTGGTCTTTCCACAGCCGTTCGGTCCGGTGACGGCGATGCGGTCGCCGCGATGCACGGTGAACGAGATGTCCTCGAATAGTCGTTGCTCACCATAGCTTTTGGCGATCCCGGTGATTTCCGCCAGGTTGTCGTGGACATGAAGGCCGCCATAGATGGCAGTGACCACCGTGTCGACCGGACGTGGACTCTTGCTCTTCTTGATGTTGGCCAAGCGACGTTTGAGCACGCCGCTGGGGTTCTTCACTGCTTCCTTGCGGTCGCTGATCGCTTCCTGCTCGTAGGCCAGCAGCTGTTGTTCGTTGCTGAATTCGCGTTCGAGGTTCTTGAGTCGAAACTGTTTCTGCTGAACGTATTCCGAGTAGCTACCGTCATAGGTTTGCAGGTGGTGATTTTCGATCTCGACGATGCCGGTGACGACCTGCTCGAGAAATGCGCGGTCGTGCGAGACGACCAGAAGTGCACCGCGGAAGTCGCGCAACCATCGCTCGAGCCAGGCGATCCCGGCAACGTCGAGGAAGTTGGTCGGCTCGTCGAGAAGGAGGACGTCCGGCGCTTCGATGAGAATCTTGGCCAGCGCCGCGCGGTTACGCCAGCCGCCGGACAGTCGATCGACGGGTAGTTCGCGCCGCTCGGTGTTGAAGCCGAGCATGGACAGCACTGTGTCGATCTGCTGATGGTAGGTCCACCCGCCACTGTTCTCCATGGCGTCGAGTAGTTCGGCTTGGCGATCGACGAGCTTGTACATCTGCTTCTCGTCGAGATCGCCGCCGAGTGCTGACTCGACCTCGGCCAACTCCGTCTCGATTTCGTGGACCGCGCCGAAGAGAGATTCGAGCTCCGCCTGAATGCTGCTGTTGCCGTCGAGTTCGGAGAATTGGGAGAAGTACCCGATTCGCGCGCCCTCGGTCACGTCGACTGTTCCCGTGTCGGGAGCCTCTCGCCCGAGCAAGAGTTGCAGAAGGGTCGTCTTTCCGGTGCCGTTCCGTCCGATGAGGCCGATGCGGTCACCGTCAGCGAGACGGAAGAACACCTCTCGCAACATGACCTTCTGGTCGTAACCTTTGGATACGTCGTTCAATCGGATCCAGCTCAAGCGTTCACAACTCCTGCAGACATGGTGGGTTCGCCGCGGCGACGAACCCGACGGCTCACTCTAGCGTCGGGGTGTTGCCGACTCGATTCGCCGGCCGTCGGGCCATCGTTACAGTTTCGTTTTCCTTTACTGTTTCATGCCCTCTGGTCTGGCGTTTTCTGGACGTTCCGGCCGACTGCAGATCTGTGTACAGCACATTTGTCCAACGAAGTCGTGATTGCCCGTGCTACGTTCAAATGCGGTAAAAGAAACAGCAACACGATTCAAAGATCGTCTACCGGCCCGGCGAGCTCAGCTGCGGGCACTTGATCCGCCTCTGCATCGCAGGTCCGGTCCAACGACAAGTGACCGGAAGGCCTCGACCCATGGCACAAACTGTGCTGAACACTATCTCCACCAAGAAGATCGTCAGTTCCCTTGCAGGCGCAGCCCTCGTCGCTGCCGGCCTCACTGCATGCAGCTCCACCGATTCGTCCGACGACTCGAACCACCTCCAGTCACTGCAGGATGCAGGCACTATCACCGTCGGCGTCGCAGGTGAGGCACCGTACAGCTACGAGGACAACGGCCAATTGACCGGTGCCACCATTGCACTGCACCGGGAGATCTTCGGCAACCTCGGTATCGACACAGTCGAAGGCGTCAACACCGACTTCGGCGCTTTGATACCCGGGCTGCAGGCAAACCGTTTCGACGTGGTGAGCGCCGGAATGTCGATTCTTCCGCAGCGCTGCGAGCAAGCAGCCTTCGGTGATCCCGAGTTCAACTACACGACGGCCCTGATGGTTCCCGCGGGTAACCCCGCAGGGTTGACCGACATGCAGTCGGTCAAGGAAAGCGGCCTTCGCCTGTCCACCATGACCGGTGCTATCGAATCGGATTATGCTGACTCCCTTGGCATCCCAAGCACTCAGGTCGCGTCGCCGCAGGACGGCATGGACGCCGTGACCTCCGGACGAGCAGATGTCTTCGCGTTGACTGCCATCTCGCTGAACTGGATGAAGACCAACAACCCGACGGCTCCAGTGGACGTCACCGAGTCCTTCGTCGCCGAGATCGACGGGGTCCCGCAGGTGGGCGCAGGCGCGACGGTGTTCCGCACCGACGACCAGGAACTCCTCGCCGCGTACAACGAGGAGCTCGCCAAGATCACCTCCGACACGGACAAGTACCTGTCCATCGTGGGCGACTTCGGGTTCACCGCGGAAGAACTGCCGGATCCGGAATTGACCACCGCGAAGCTCTGTGAGGGCTGAACGACGTCGGCTGACTGACAACTCGTGAACGACAATATCGGGACCTTCCTGGATTCGTGGCCGCGAATCCAGGAAGGGATCCTCACCACTGTTTACCTGACGCTCGGCGGAGCTGTGCTCGCCTTCGTGTTGGCGCTGATCCTGGGGTTGGCCGCCAGCAACCGACACTGGTACGTGCGGGCCCCCGCGCGCTTCGTGGTCGAATTCTTCCGCGGCACGTCGCTATTGGTGCAACTGTTCTGGCTGTTCTACGTACTCCCGTTGCTCGGATTCCAACTCGAGTCGATGTTCTGCGGAATCCTCGCTCTCGGCTTGAACTACGGCGCTTACGGTGCCGAGGTCGTCCGGGGTTCCATCTCGGCAGTGGCCAAGCCTCAGTGGGAAGCAGCACTGGCACTGAACTTCTCGTCCTGGCAGCGCCTGTATCGGGTGGTGTTCCCCCAGGCCTGGGTGCAGATGATTCCGCCGCTGACGAACCTGCTGATTCAGCTCCTCAAAGGAAGCGCGCTGGCAAGTTTCATTCTGCTACAGGACCTCACGTACCAGATCGAGCAACTTCGGCGCGGAACCGGCGACACCTTGTTCGCGTTCGGCATCGGGCTGGTGCTCTACTTCATCATCGCGTACATCCTCACCCTGCTCATGAACGTGCTCGAGATTCGTGCCAAGGGCCGGCTCGGTGCCGGGCCCTCGCTGCGTGAAGTACTGAGCCTGCGACCGGAGAAGGTCAACGAGAACGTAGGGGTGGGACGATGAACGGCAACTGGAGCTGGGAGCGCGCGTTCGATTCACTCCCCTTCTTGCTCGAAGGTTTCAAGATCACTCTGCTGGCGACGGTCATCGGCTTCGTTTTGGCGGCCGTTCTCGGTCTGGCCATCGCTGTCGTCAGACACACCGGGCCGAAGTTCGTCACCGTTCCGCTGCGGATGTTCACCGAGTTCATTCGGTTGACGCCGTTGATCGTTCAGCTGTTGTTCGTCTACTACCTGCTGCCGCAGTTCTCTGCACTGCAGATCGGTATCACCGTCCTCGGTATCCACTACTCGACGTACATGGCCGAGGTCTACCGCGCCGGTATCGATGCGGTGCCGGCCGGCCAGTGGGAAGCTGCACGTGCTCTCTCGCTGCCGAGTAGTAGAACGTGGCGAGCAGTGGTTCTTCCACAGGCAGTGCGGAGCACGACTCCGGCGCTGGGTAACTACGCGATTTCGATGTTCAAGGACACGCCGTTCCTGTTCGCGATCACCGTCGTCGAAATGGTCACCGCTGCGCAGCAATACGGCGCACGCACCTTCCAATACCTGGAGCCGATCACGATGGCGGGCATCATCTTCCTGGTCGCGAGCTACCCGACATCGATTCTCATCAGAAGACTGGAGAAGTCCCTTGCCTACTGACGATTCGGTGAGCACACCGATGATCAAGTTCGAGAAAGTCGTCAAACAGTTCGGCGATCACGTGGTCCTCGATCATCTCGATTTCCAGGTTCGCCGCGGAGAACGCGTCGCACTGATCGGGCCCAGTGGCTCCGGAAAGACGACGATTCTGCGTCTGTTGATGACCATCGAGAAGGTGAACGACGGCGTCATCTGGATCGAGGACGAGCCGCTGACTCATCAGCGCAAGGGCGAGAAGCTTGTCGTCGCCTCCGAAAAGCACCTGCGCAAAGTGCGCACGAGGATCGGCATGGTGTTCCAACAGTTCAATCTGTTTCCCAACATGACTGTGCTGCAGAACATCACCGAAGCGCCGATCCACGTGCTCGGCAAGGGCAAGTCCGAGGCGAACGAGCGCGCCCGTGAGCTACTGAAGACTGTGGGGCTGGCGGACAAGGAGAATGCGCACCTGACCAAGCTGTCAGGTGGTCAGCAGCAGCGTGTGGCCATCGCCCGAGCATTGGCGATGGACCCGGACATCCTGCTGCTGGACGAGGTGACCTCTGCTCTGGATCCAGAGTTGGTCGCCGATGTGCTCGACGTGTTGCGCACTATCGCCGAGACCACCGACATCACGATGCTCATCGTGACCCACGAAATGGGCTTTGCCCGCGACGTAGCGGACCGCGTCCTGGTGTTCGACGAGGGCAAGATCCTCGAAGAGGGCCCGCCGGACCAGATCTTCAGCGACCCACAGGAGGAGCGGACGCAACGCTTCCTCAAGGCCGTTCTTGCAGAGTGACGAACCTAGGACGGTGAGTCGGGTCGACCTTCACGGATTGGTGATGGTCTCGAGCGAATCGACGGGCGGCGACACCACCATCGGGTCGCGACCCGACCACAGGTCGAGTACGGCTTTCGGGCGCGCCAACAACTCCCGCGCGTAGTTTCGGACCACCGCGAGCGTGTTGCAGTCGACGCACTCGGCCGTGACACCGTCGATGTCGAGATCCATGTCGTCGCACAACGCGACGGCTCGCGACACGTGCATGCGTTGGCTGATGATCAATCCTCGTTCGACGCCGAACGTCTCTTTCGCTCGTGCACACGTGTCGTAGGTGTCGATGCCGTGATCGTCGCCGATGATCACCTCGGGATCTATCCCGTGCTCGATCAGGTAATCGGTCATTGCCTGAATTTCGTTGCCGGAGTTGCCGTCAGCGTCGCCGGAGACGATTATCGCTTTGATCTTGCCGGCCGCCATCAACGCAATCGCAGTATCGAGACGTCCCGTGAGAAACCGCATCGGCTTACCGTCACGCACCTGCGCACCGAGGACGATGGCCACCGGCGCGTCGGGCGCATCGTCGACGTCGTAGACCTTCCCCGCCGTCGCGTACGCAACCCAACCGGCCGATGCCAGAACGATGGCGACCAGAGCGGCGACCACCGCGCACAGGACGCGAATGAGGCGTGCGGCCATCGATCGGTGCTTCGATTCGGTACTCATGATCTCGTTTCGTCGGTGACAAGGACCTCAAACTAACTCACCGACACAGGGTCCGAGCGCCGTCGCCGCGCACCCACACCGATTCCACAGTGAACCCTCAGAGCAGTACCTGCCCGGCCACCCAGTTCGGCGGGCGAGTACCGTCCTATCAGTGAATCCGCTGCTGACCTCTCGACGCTATGTCGACTTGCGTCTGCAAGCCAGCGCTACCTGTTGACGGTTCTTTAGACCGCACCCCCCTCCGTCCGGCCCATCGGCCGACGAGCATTCCTGTCGTCCACCTTCGACGACACCTCTTCCTTTCGAAAGGCATATCCATGTCTGCGCCCAGCGCTACCCGAACGCGCCGTGTCCCTACCTGGGCAACCGCATTCGGTCCACAGATCGTTGCCGGACTCATCCTCGGTGTCGTTGTCGGGCTCGTCGCCCGCTCGATGCCCGACGCCGCCGACGGCAACGAAAACTGGTTGGTCGGTACCCTCTCGACCATCGGTTCGAGCTACGTCAAACTCCTCACCGTCGCGGTGATCCCACTGGTCTTCACGGCGATCGTCAGCTCCATCGCCAACCTGCGTGAGGTGGCGAATGCTGCCCGCCTCGCCATCCAGACGCTGTGGTGGTTCGCCATCACCGCGTTCATCGCCGTCATCATCGGTATCGTGATCGGGCTGATCGCTCAGCCGGGCTCCCGTACCAGCGCCGGGGTGGACTCGGCGAAGGATCCCTCCAGTGTCGGGTCCTGGTGGTCCTTCCTCACCGGGTTGGTGCCGAACAACTTTCTCGCACTCGGTGCCAAGACCTCCATCGCCGAGAGCGGCCCCGCAACAACGTCGTTGAGCTTCAACATCCTGCAATTGCTGGTCATTGCGGGCGCGATCGGTATCGCTGCACTCAAGGTCGGCAAGAAGGCCGAGCCGTTCCTCGAGTTCAATGCGTCGCTGTTGGCCATCGTGCAAAAGGTGCTGTGGTGGATCATTCGCCTCGCACCGATCGGTACCGCCGCGCTCATCGGCAATGCGGTAGCGACCTACGGCTGGGATGCCATCGGTTCGCTCGGTGTATTCACGGTGTCGATCTACGTCGGCCTCGCGGTGGTGTTCTTCGTGGTGTACCCGCTTATCGTTCGGGCCCATGGCCTTTCGGTGCGCAACTTCTATTCGGGAGTATGGCCGGCGACGCAGCTGGGCTTCGTGTCACGTTCGTCGATCGGAACCCTGCCCCTCACCGAGCGCGTGACCGAGCGCAACCTCGGAGTGCCGCGGGAGTACGCGTCGTTCGCGGTGCCGCTCGGGGCGACGACCAAGATGGATGGTTGCGCGGCAATCTATCCCGCGATCGCTGCGATCTTGGTCGCCCAGTTCTACGGCATCGATCTGACCATCACCGATTACCTGTTGATCGTTGTGGTGTCGGTGATCGGTTCCGCGGCGACGGCGGGAACCACGGGTGCGACGGTGATGCTCACCCTCACGCTGTCGACACTGGGGTTGCCGCTCGCAGGTGTGGGCTTGCTGCTCGCGGTGGAACCGATCGTCGACATGGGCCGCACCGCAGTCAACGTGACCGGTCAGGCGTTGGTGCCGACCATCGTCGCCAAGCGAGAGGGAATCCTCGACCTCGAGCGCTACAACGCTCCACGAAACGGCGATCCATTCGTCGACGAGGACGAAGTGGAATTGGCTCGCTAGCAACATATCTCGAACGACGAATCCCGACGACCGAGCAGCTGGGTCGTCGGGATTCGGCTATTTCGGAGGTGACAACGCTTCGACAGTGCTCGCGGTCTCGTCCTCCGTCGCATCGACACTCGCGAAGTAGTGGCGAAAGAACTCACGCATCGTCTTGATGATCTCGATCTGGTGCTTGATCGCGAAGCGCGCGGAGCCTTCTTCACCAACCGCGAGGCGATGAAATTTGGCACCGAGCATCTGCGCAGATGGCAAGTCGCCGAACGCTTCGGGCTTCGACAAGTTCGCGGTCATCTCCAGCATCCTCGACAAATCGCGCAGGTAGTTCTCGCACGCTTTGTCACACTGCTGAGCAACCTCTGGTTCTACATGGAGTTCGCCTGCAGAGGCCCGTTCTCTCAGCGTCTGCCAGTAAACGAGGTTGTCGACAAGCCCGAACGATTCGCCAGTCATTACGTCCACTCACTCACTTCGGTAGGTAACGCTCGAGGTCGGCTGCGTGCTTCTGAACCTCGACGCAGGGATCCCCCAGGGTGTCTTCCGAGCCGATCGTGTCCACCACAAAAATGATTAAATTCCCGCTGACGTCCAACACGATGTCGCAGCCGGTTGGTGGATCACCTTGATAATCGGAGTTGTATCGGATGGCATCACGTAAACCGACCTGTACTGGTACTTGCCGCTGATTCTGCGGGCTACGCAAGTAATCGTCGATCGAGTTGATCGACGACAGCACCGACAGGTAGTGCCAGGCGCTCGCACCAGTGGCGTCCCATGTGCAGTTCGTCCAACCTGGGTATGTCGTGAGTCCCGCGAAGTCCGGCCTCTCCGTGCTCACGTCGAGTCCGCTAGCCGTCACCGCGTCCTTGGGGATCGTGCACGGATCGAACGGCTCCCTCGGCCCCGACGCCACAGTCGTAGCCTGCGCCGTGGAACCCCCTTTTGCGACGGGGCTCCCCTGCGTCGACGCGGCGCAGCCCGCCAGCATGAGCGCCGAGGCACAGACCGCCGCAAGCACACGCCCACCCATCAACCGCATTCGTTCAACCTCTCGAGACAGAGTCACTCAACGGTTGGACGCGACGCGAGCCAGTTCGGTTCCCTAGCCGTGCTGAGAAGATCGCATCGAGGTAGTCGCGACCGAGGCCAGGCTCCGTCGTTCCGCGGCCAGCACCCACAGAGCCAGGGAGATCAACGCAATCACTTCGGCGACGACGAGCACTCGCTCCACATATCCGAGGGTGACGACGCGATACCAGGGCCGCGAACCGGCGGCACCGACGGCGAGTGCGTAGACGATGGGCAGAAGCGTCACCACCGATAGGACGCCGAGGGCCATGGTCACCCGGGCGCGAACGGCCCACACAGCGTCTCGAATCCACGGACGCGAAAACGCGAATAGGGCAATCGCGATGCTGACGAACGCCACGGCGGCGGCGAGTCGATGGACCGTCCCGCCGAGGCTCGACGCAGCATCGTTCGACCAACTCTGTTTGGGCACAGCGACCACAGCAACAAGCCCGAGTGCCCAGAGCGTCAAGCAGATCGACGCGACAGATGCACGCCCGGTGAGGCCTTGACGTAGAGCGGACGCAAGAGTGAGTGCCGAGCCGAATGCGAGTAGAACTATCCCGATCGAAAACACCCACTGCTGTGTGCCGAGTCCGTATTCACTGATCGTGCGGCGCAAATGCGAGGGCGTCTGCCACGCGGTGATGAGATCGAGAAGCAGAACTGTGAGCGCGCCCAACACAATCAATGCAGCGCCGGTCCGGGCCGTTAGAATCTGCACGTTGCCTCCACCCGCCTGACGACGTCGGTCCCCATCACTACTCCATGGTGCCTGAAAAATCGCTCCACACTCTTGACCGAAGCAGCATCCTGCAATAACGTACAACCACATGGTTGTAGCTGAATTGAGTGACTCCGAAGTCGATCGATTGTTTCAGGCGTTCGCAGACGCGACGCGTCGTGACATCGTCGCGAAGGTCACTGTCGGTGAACAGTCGGTATCGGAGTTGGCTTCTCACTACGCCATGAGTTTTGCGGCCGTGCAGAAACATGTCGCGGTTCTCGAACGCGCCTCGGTGATCACAAAACACAAGCGTGGGCGGGAGCAGATCGTGCGAGTTCGATTGGACACGATCGCAACAGCTCGTGCATTGCTCGGCAAGTACGAAGAGATCTGGCGGCATCGCGTGGACCGGATCGACGACCTTTTGTCCCAAGACGAGAAAGGCTGAACCGTGCCATTCATCAGCTCACACAGGGATGCAAAGAACTTGACCATGGTCGTGCTCGCAGAGTTCGACGCGACCGTCGAACGGGTCTGGCAGATCTGGGAGGACCCACGCCAGCTCGAGAAGTGGTGGGGCCCGCCCAACTGGCCGGTCACCTTCGAGACCCATGACTTCAGGACTGGCGGACGCGCTGCGTACTACATGACCGGACCTGACGGTGAAAAGATCTGCTACTGCTGGGTTTTCACCGAAATCACTGCGCCGTCGTCGCTGAGCTTCGACGACAGATTCACCGACGAGGGCGGCGACCCGTCGTCCGAGATGCCGACGATACACACAGCCGTGACCATAGACAGAGCTGACGCAATGTCACGGATGACGATCCGAAGCCGCTTCGATTCCCTCGAACAGCTCGAAGAACTCGTCGCGATGGGCATGGAAGAGGGTACGAGGCTGGCTATCGGCCAGATCGACACCATCCTCGCCGATTGATCGTTGTGCGCGGAACTTCGTTCTCTGTTACGAACTTCCGCGCACATGCGGCGAAGCCGCTCTACTTCGGAACGGAGCTCACGGTGAACGGCTCGACGGGCTCTTCCCCACGCTTGTCGAACTGACTGTTCACTACGAGAAGTCGACCATCTACTGCTGCAACGGTTGTCGGGTAGGCGAACGATGCGTCGGTGATTTCGCCGGTCACCTCTCCGGTGGTTCCGTCCTCGGACAGATCAACGGTGGCGATCAGACCGTCGCGATTGCGGACGACATACAGCGTGCCGTCGTCCATCTCCATTCCGTCGCCGTTGGCCAGCGTGGCACCGCCCAGGTCGACCTGCGTGACAGCCTTGGACTCCCTGTCGATGCGGTACAGGTTTCCGGTACTCGATTGCACGACGATCAACGCCGAGTCGTCCGCGTTCTCGACGATGCCGTTCGCATTGAAGCCATCCCCGTACGCGAACGGAGTGCCGTCGAAGTTCACGAACGTCTCCATCGGCCCGTCCATCGTTCCTGCCGTCATCTGCTCGAGGGGAATGCGGTACAACGCGGGGCTGCGCGAGTCCGTGACGTAGGCGTCGCCGTTGTCGGCAATGGCAACGTCGTTGAGGAACGTCGCGTCGGTACCGAGTCCGTTGGTGAAGGTGGCCACCAGATCACCGGAATCGGCGTCGTACACCCACACCTTGCCTGTCGCCCCGCCTGCGACCACCAGGTAGGTGGCTCCATCACTCTGATCGTCGTCGGTCACGTCGATTCCGGCAGCACCGGTCCGTCCGTCCGCGCCGCCGGCCAGAAACACCGAGACATCCGGGGATCCGACGGTTCCGCGGAACACCGCGCCGTCGGACGTTGACGTCACGTAGAACGTGCCGTCGGCGGCGGTGATGCCTTCGGGGAACACCCCATTGCCGGGCAGGTCGTAGACGGTCGCGCTCGGTACCGTCGATGCAGAGACGGAGGAGTTGCTCGAAGTAGTCGACGCCGGCTCCGCCGAATCCGAGGACCCGCAGGCGCTCAGCAGCAGTGTGGTGGCGGCAACAGCAGGGACTATCCGGGAGGCTCGGTTCACACCGTCGAGTGTTCCATATGTCTCAATTTGCCGGCATTACTGCTGGTGAGAAGATTTTCAGCCCCTCGGTTTCGTACAGTCGACGTCATGAGCGACCTCGGAGGGATAGCCGGCTGGGCAGTGAGTCTGATGGAGGCCATCGGTGGCCCCGGCGCGGGAATCGCTGTTGCCGCGGAGAACTTCTTCCCGCCGCTGCCCAGTGAGGTCATCCTGCCGCTGGCCGGGTTCACCGCATCGCAGGGCGGCATTTCTCTGTTCGGTGCGTTGTTCTGGACGACCGCCGGGTCGGTCATCGGTGCGCTGGTTCTGTACTGGCTCGGCGTCGAGCTCGGGCGCGACCGAATGTATGCCGTCGTCGATCGAATGCCGTTCGTCGACACCGCCGATCTGGCCAAGGCCGAGGACTGGTTCGATCGTCACGGTCGATCTGCGGTGTTCTTCGGCCGCATGATCCCGATGGTCCGATCCGGCATATCCATCCCGGCCGGTGTGTCTCGGATGCCGATCCCGCAATTCACTCTGTACACCGCGCTGGGCAGCCTGATCTGGAACTCGATCTTCGTTCTCGCCGGCTACTTCCTCGGCGCGAACTGGCGCTATGTGGAGAACTACGCCGCAGTGTTTCAATACGTGGTCATCGGCATCATCGCCGCACTGATCGCCTGGTTCGTGGTCAAGAAACTGAGGTCCAGTGACGTCGAGACTCCGTGAGCTCTCACAGATCGTCGATGTCGATGAACCCGTCCTGTAGAGCCCGCACGAGCAACGTCGCTTTGGTGGGTGCAGTGCGCCCCACCGCGGAATACTTGGCTCGGATACGGGTCAGGTGCGTGTTGACGGTTCCCATCGACAGATAGAGCGATCGCGACGCCTCGGACTTCGAGTCGCATACCAGCCAGGTGGTGAGCACTTCGATTTCACGAGCGCTGAGCTTCGGATTGGGCGCTTCGCCGACGCGGATGTCGAGAATTGTCATGTAGTAGTTCCCCGATTGTCTGGCACCACCCCTGCCCCGGCGGTGCGACTGGTGGCAATGAAATCGCACTTTCAATCGTGGGTCACTCCGCTTACTGACCGGGTTCGCTCTCACTCGAGAGTGAATGCTTGCAACCCGTCCGTTCCAGTAGGTCCGAACTGCGTAAAGTCCATTGACATGACCGAACTGGACGCCACTACCGCCCACTTCATCGAGGCAGGCATCGCACTGCTGACCGCAGATCCGCGGTCGATCCTCGAGCGCGGTTTGCGCATCGACGACGTCGTCAACGGGGCCGACTCGTCGACTGCCACCTTCTTCCGCAAATTCGGAACCAAGGCCGACTTCCTCGAGGCAGTCGTCGAGCACCTGGGCAGTAGAACCACATTGACGGTGCCCGAGATGCACCAGAGCGTGCGCCAGTTGATGGAGGGTAACGGCGATTCGGTTCGTTCCACCATCAATAGCCTGGCGACTCGCTACTTTTCGTCCGTCGTAGACCGAAACATCGTCAACGGAGCCATCCTCGAGCACGTCTTCAGAGACCCGAAGTCCCACGCACTCGCCGGCGAGTACCGCGTGCGAGACGAACTCGTGCTCGGTGCGTTCGAGGCGCTGTTCGATTCCACGTCGGGAGCATTCCGCCGTCCGTTCACGGCCCGGACATTCGCCTCGACGGTCAATGCCATCGTCGACGGCTTCCGGTTGCGCAGCAAAGTGGACGACAAAGCGGTGACAGCCGAGGTGATGTCCGACGCGGTGCTGGCGTTCATCGGGGCTGTCATCGATACCGAGGGACGCCACGAGCACCTCGACGACGTGATCGGCGCGACCGGAGCGCAGGTCGAGGAGCGTCCGCTACCCCGCGATCCGCGCGCCGCAATCGTCACTGCGGCTCGAGACGAATTCGGAAAGCGCGGCTACTTCATGACGCGAATGGACGAGGTCGCCGATATTGCCGGAGTACCGAGATCGGCCTGCAGAACGCTCTTTCCGACGAAGCCGTCCGTCATCGTGGCGGCTTTACAGAATCGGGTCGACCACTTGCGCGAGGCGGTCGCCGACGACCAGTTGCTCGGCCTCGAAGACATCGCAATCCTGCACAATCATCTACTCCGCTGTGCGCAACTCGCCGCCGACGAACTCGAATTCATGGACGCACTGCTGGTCGCCGTCGCGCACGACACCTACGGCGAGCCGGAAGGTTTGATCTCGATCAAGGAAAAGCTCAACCTGCCGGCGATCATTGCACCGATCATCGCGCAGGGGCAGGACAGTGGCGTCTTCCGCGGCAGTTCGAGTCCGGTCGATCTTGCAGCAGGCATCACGAACACCTTGCTGATGCGGTGCTTCACTCGACGACAGAACAGCCCACAGGACAACGCGACCTTCGTCGGTGAACTGCTGCTGCACGGACTTCAGGCACGGCCTGTCGACCCGACACCGCCACACAACTGACCGACTGGCGGGCAGCAACATACCGAACCTTGCTGCCTCGAGGTTTGGCATGACAAGCTTTTTCCGACGTCAGCGCGGCCCCGAACCCCCGAGCTTCTCAGCCGCTTCACGTAGTTGCACGCCGATTCGGTCGGTCGCCTCGTCGAACAGATCTCGCGCTGCGCTGAGGTTCAACGACGCCAGCTCATCGCTTTCGCGCTCTTCGAGCTCGGCGAAGTCCGGTGATCCGTGATGCTCGATCCACCGCATCTTCTCGAGTTCCTTCTCGATGTCCAGGAGCCCATCGAGGTACGAGCGCAAGGCAGTCAATTGCAGTATCAGGGTGCGCTGCCGGTCGGCGAGGGCTTCGGTGCGTCGGGCGTAGATCGCTTGCACCTCGGCGTCTTTCGCGAGGTGACCCGACGGTGAGTCACCGAGACGATGGAGGGCGGCCTCGAGCAGCCCCGCACTGCGCGCCACCGATGCTACTTCCGCGGACAGGTCGATGCGGACGATCCGGTGCGCGACGTCGTCCGCTGTCCATGCCGTCAGCCCTTCGATAACAGTGGCCAGAGCCGCGACGGCGTAAACGACACTGCCGGTCACCGTCTTGCGAAGATTCTCGAGTTCCGCGACGTCGGCCTGCCCTCTACTCGACGGCTCCCGATCGACCACCTTGCGCACTCTATCGAGCCTGGTCGCCGTCGGTGGATCATGCAGAGTCGTGGTGGCCGCGAGACGCCAGGCCGTTAGTGCGTCACGCACGAAATGGCCGTGCGCACCACGCCATACCGGCTTACCGAGGCCAGCCATTGCGTCGTCGATCGCACGCTGGTCCTTCGACCGACGATCGAACGGATTCCATCCCATGTCCACTCCCCCGTGCAGTCAGTCCTTCGGAATACGGTATCGACTGCCTTTTACCAGGAAAACCACGTACCCCAGCACTGCCAGAAGATAGAGAGCCGTCGGTACGGCAAGAACCCAGACTCTGACCGAGTCTCCGGTTGCCGTCCCCGTAACGACGACGAACCAGGCCAACAGCAAAGCCGTTGCGGCACCGATCCAGTCCAGGTCCTCCGCCATTTTGCGGTTCAGTTCTGGTCGATTCTCCTCGGCAGTCCAGTACTGGTGCAGTCGCCGACTCGGCAGATTCACCAGCCGAGCCGGGACCTTGGGGAACCACCAACCGACGGTGGCGAAGGAGCCGACCACCAGCAGCCCGATACCTCCGAGTTCGAGCAGGAACGACGCCTTCGAGTCCGTCCGGTCGACCTGACCGGAGCCGTCGAAGTGCGCGGGAATCTGATCGCCCGCGGTGATCGCCACCCAGATCAGGGTTCCTACGAACACGACAGTGGACAGCAACAGTGCTCCGCGCGATAGCCTCATCGAAGTCCACAATAGTGCCTGCGGCAGTGGCGTGATGCTCGCTGAATGGCTCGCTCCGCAGGCTCCGCTCCACCACCGGAGGCACCGATGCCCAACAACGAGTTCGGAGACTTCCAGACTCCGATCGAGTTGGCGCGCACTCTGGTGAACACCCTCCCCCGGCGGCAATGGACCCGGGTTCTCGAACCCACCTGCGGAGTCGGAAACTTCTTGTCGGTGGTGGCCCACAGCCACCCCGGCGCAGAACGCGTCGGGATCGAAGTACAACCCGAGTACGCCGCGGCTGCATCTGCATTCGGCAGGGTGATCACCGCGTCGATCTTCGACTTCGACCTCGCCCGCGATATCGAATGGACATCGGAGCGAGGGCCGACTCTCGTCGTCGGAAACCCACCGTGGGTGACCAACTCTCAACTGTCGGTCTTGGACTCCGCCAACAGACCTGCCCGCACGAATATCAAGAATGCCCGCGGAATCGACGCGATCACCGGAAGCTCCAATTTCGATATCGCAGAGTACATCTGGATCAAACTACTGACCGAGTTCGCGGATCGAGCCGTGACCATCGCGATGATCTGCAAGACCCAGGTAGCACGAAATATTCTGTTGCACTGCTCCCGGCACACTCTCCCGGTCACCGGCTCGAGTCTGCGGCTGATCGACGCCAAGAAGTGGTTCGACGCCGGAGTGGACGCCTGCTGGTTCACCGTCGAACTCGGGCCCGGCAAGATCGACTACACAGCGCAGACCTACCCGAGCGTAGATTCGGTTCACTCCACCACCCGAATCGGCGCGGTCGACGGGCAACTCGTCGCGAATGTCGATGCCTACGAGCGCAGTAAGCAGTTCGACGGAGTCAGTCCGCTGATGTGGCGTCAAGGCATCAAGCACGACGCATCCGCGGTGATGGAGCTGGCCGAGAGCAACGGTCCACGAACGAAACTCGGCTCCGTGGTGGACATCGAGCAGGACTATCTGTTCCCACTCTTCAAGTGCACCGACGTCTATCGCGACAAGTTGCAGGAGGTGTCACGATGGATGATCGTGCCCCAATCGCACACCGGCGACGACACCGCCCAGTTGGCAGAACACGCACCCAAACTATGGAAGTACTTGATCGACAATGCCGCTGCTCTCGACGGACGGAAGTCGTCGATCTACCGAAATCGCGCGAGGTTCTGCATCTTCGGCGTCGGGGCGTACACGTTTGCGCCGTACAAAATTGCAATCTCCGGTTTCCACAAGATTCCGCAGTTCCGGATGGTCGGCCCCTATGACGGCAAACCCGCGGTTTTCGACGACGCAACGTATCTGTTGCCGTTCGAGGATCCAGCGGTATGCGCCGTTGCGTATGCGTTGCTCACGAGCCAGGAGACGTCAGATCTTATTGCGGCACTCGCATTCTGGGACAGCAAGAGACCGGTGACCAAGAAACTCCTGCAGCGAATCGATCTCGCGGCCATCGCCCGGGCGACAGACCCCGCCAACCTCCGTGACCGTTCCGCCGCGACAGCGGCTGCGCACGGTCTACTGTTCGAGACAGCATCGCTCACTCGCGCAGTGGATGATGCGAGGGGACGGACACTGTGACTGTCGATCCTCCTCAGCGACAACCTGTCCCGGAAGTGGCGCTCTTCTTTGCCGGAGGAGTCATGTTCGTAGCGGCTACCTTGGTGAAGTGGGACGCGTTGCTCATCGCGTCCATCTTCCTCTGCGTCTTCGCTGGTTTCGCCGCCTTGATATCTACTCGACTGGCCCGTCGGAGCCGTCGAACCATCGCACTCGCCACCATCGTGGGAGTTGTTCTCACCGTCATCGGCGCGGTGTACATGGTGAAGGACGCATCGGAGCCGGTCATCTTCTCCCTCGGAGGGCTCGTCTACCCCGGCGGTAGCCTCACACTGTCCGGACTCATCAACCTGGTGTCGCACCGCAGCGACGTCAGAGATCTGACTTGATCGTCTCGGCCAGCCGTTCGAGGTATTCGGCGTTGCGTTTGTAGTGCACCCACGGCCCGATCTTGGTGCTCGTCACCAGTTGGGCGCGTTGCAGCACGGCCATGTACTGGGAGGCCGTGGACTGCGAGACTCCGGCCCGCGACTGAATGTGCTTGAGGCACACCCCGACCTCCTCGGCGGGTTCGAGCTGAGGCGGAAAGTCGCTGGGATCCTTGAGCCACTGCAAGATCGCCAATCGTGCGGGGTTGCTCAGCGCACCGAACACCGCCGCGAGCTCTCCTGGGTCCAGTTCCGTCGCCACCCCTCGAAGCTTACTCCGATATCGCAATATCCCGATCTGTGGTCTACTTTGATGCATCGCAATATCGCGATATCAAGATAGGAGCAGTTCATGGCACGAGTAGCGGTAGTGGTGGGAGCCAACGGAGTCATCGGCGGCAACCTCGTCGAGCACCTGAAACAGACCGGCGAGTGGGACATCATCGGGCTTTCGCGTCGCGGCGGTACTGACAACGGACGCGTCCGGCACATCGCGGTGGATCTGCTCGATGCCGACCAATCGCGCCGTCAGCTCGGGCAGCTGACCGAGGTCACGCACATCTTCTACGCCGCATATCAGGAGCGGCCAAGCTGGGCCGAGCTTGTCGCCCCCAATCTCGCGATGCTCGTCAACGTGGTCACGGCCATCGAGGAGAGTTCACCGAACCTCGAGCACGTGAGTTTGATGCAGGGATACAAGGTGTACGGCGCGCACCTCGGACCGTTCAAAACCCCTGCGCGCGAGTCCGACCCGCCCCACATGCCGCCCGAGTTCAACGTCGACCAACAACAGTTTCTCGAGGCCCGACAAGTCGGTAAGCGGTGGACGTGGTCGGCCATGCGTCCCTCGGTGGTGTGCGGCGTCGCGCTCGGGAATCCGATGAACCTGGCCACCGTGATCGCGGTGTACGCCACCATGTGCAAGAAGCTGGGTGTCCCCATGCGGTTTCCCGGCAAGCCGGGTGCATTCGGGGCGCTACTCGAAATGACCGACGCATCACTGCTCGCCGAGGCGACGGTATGGGCGGCCACCACCTCTGCCTGCGCCAACCAAGCGTTCAACATCACCAACGGCGATCTGTTCCGCTGGAGCGAGATGTGGCAGCGCATAGCGAATTTCTTCGATCTCGACACCGCCAGCCCGTTGCCGATGTCGTTGGCCGAAGTCATGGCAGACAAGGAACCGCTGTGGGATGCCATCGTCGCAGAGAACGGACTGCAGAAGATTCCGTACTCCGACGTATCGTCCTGGGCTTTCGGTGATTTCGTGTTCGCCTGGGACTACGACGTCATCGCCGACGGTTCCAAGGCGCGTCGCATGGGCTTCCATCGCTTCGTCGACACCGAGAAAATGTTCGCCGACATCTTCTCGGATCTACGACGCCAACGGATCATCCCCTGACATCGCTGCCACCGCCAGGCGAGATTGTCAGCGGCACTACGATCGGTGAAACCACTTCGATCGAGGCAGCAGGAGAACCATGCATCCGTTCGACGACGCCGTCGCCCTCGAGCCCGTCGGCGACGGCACGTATCGCGGTAGGACGTCCGCTCCGTACAACAACATGGTCGGCCCGTTCGGCGGACTGACCGCCGCGACGTTCATCCGGGCCATCGAACTGCACCCGGACTGTCTGGGATCGCCGGTCTCGTTGACGGTCAACTTCGCCGGTCCGGTCGCCGAGGGTGAGTTCGAGATCTCGGCGCGCGCTGTGCGGACCAACCGAAGCAATCAGCACTGGTATCTCGAACTGGTGCAAGACGGTGCCGTCGCAACTACAGCAACGGCGGTGTTCGGGTTCAGGCGCGAAACCTGGGACGATATCGAAGCGGCGGCTCCGGACGTGCCGGCTCCGGCAGATACGCCTCGTGGCAGATTTCCCGACGCTATCGCCTGGGCGCAGAACTACGAAATGCGCTTCGTCACAGGCGCACTCAGCGGCCAGGAGTCGACGGATTCGACCGAGACCCTCTGGATTCGTGATACTCCTCCTCGCCCGTTGGACTTCCCGGCGTTGACGTCACTCAGTGATGTGTTCTACCCCAGAATCTTCCAGCGTCTCGGTGGCTACGTGCCGGCCGGCACCATCTCGCTCACCACCCACTTCTTCGCAACACCCGAGGATCTCGAACGCCACGCCGACGGGTACGTCCTCGGTACGGCGCGGGCGCGCCGCTTCCATCGGGGCTACTTCGATCAGACGGCCGAGCTGTGGACCGAGAGCGGAACGCTACTGGCAACAAGCCACCAGGTGGTCTACTACAAGGTCTGAAACAACGCCCGTCAGCGGTAGCGAGGGCTGAGTAGCGTGGCTTCCATGACCCAAGCCTCGAAGCACATCGACATCGTGGCCGCGCCTGGCGTATTCGCCGATCTGACGACCGCACAGGAACTGGCCGGGAGAGCCTTGACTGCGCGCGGCATGACCGGCGGAATCGTCGACGCTGCAACCGGTTCCGACGAGGTGATTGTCGTTCCCGGTGACAGGATCCCCGTCGATGCGTCGTCGTACAGCAGTGTGGTTCGAGTCGATCTCGGGCAGTGCCCGCCGGATCGATCCGAGGGCATTCGCACTCACATCCGCGGCCGCGGGCTCGACGGTCTGCGGTTCGCGATCGACAGTGTGTATTTCCACCGCGTCCACCCAGGAACGATCCTGACCTACGGGGATCACCCCGAGCAACGCGTCGAACAGCGGTTGCCCGAGGGCGACGGCCCCTTTCCCGTCGCGATGCTCATCCACGGCGGGTACTGGCGGTCACGGTGGGAATTCGACCTGATGGACGCGATGGCAGTCGATCTGACCCAGCGCGGGTACGCCACGTGGAACGTCGAATATCGTCGACCCGACGAGCACGGCTGGGACGCGATGACCGGCGATGTCGCGGCAGCCCTCGCTGCGTTGGAGACTGCACCCGGCAACCTGGACCTGTCGCGAATCGTCCTGATGGGCCATTCCGCGGGCGGCCAGCTCGCGCTGCGACTCGCAGCAGATTCCGCCGGGAAGTCGGTGACACCTGCGCTGGCGGTCAGCCTGGCCGGTGTACTCGATCTGCGGGTCGGCGATCAGCGCTGGCTCGGTGAAGGTGCGGTGTCGAATGCGATCGGTGCACGATTTGCCGATGCACAGGACACCTACGAGGCGTCGTCGCCGATCTCGAGGCTTCCAATGGGGGTGCCGACTGTGGTGGTGAGTGCGCTCGCCGATGATCCGAATCTGCTCGAGATCAGCCGGGCGTACTACGCCGCCGCGTCGGCCGGTTCCGATTCGGTGACCTCGGTCGAGGGACCGGGCGGGCATTTCGCCGTCGTCGATCCCACGTCGCAGATCTGGGCCGACATCGTTGCGGCCGTGGACACTGCGTTGGCCGCTGTCTGACTGTCAGTCGGTAGCGATCGCCAGGATGACACGCGGCTTGCGGCGTCGAGCAACGATCAACTCGACCAGCATGACGATCCGATACTCGATGCCGTACTTCTTCTTCAGCACAGCGGTCGGTCGCTCGACGGAGTCACCGGTGACGATCCGTGCCCTTCCGCTCACCGTCACTGCACCGTCGGGAACTGCTCCTCGCCGACTGCACGGGCGCAGTTCGACGCGATCCGAGTTCCTGATCCGTTTGACCTTCCCGCTGTCCGCTGGGGTGATGACGACCAACTCGTCACCGTCGCGGGCGATCCAGACCGGTGTCGACACGGGTGCGCCGGTTCGACGGAACGTGGTGAGCGAGACGAATGCTTCGTCGCCCATTGCCTGGGCGGAGCTCGACGAGTTAGCCATGGTCACCAAGTTACGCACCGGCCTCCCCCGAAGTCCGTAGTGTGCATGATGTGACGCGCGGCACAGCGACGTGCGCGGCGGAGACCTCAGGAGCGAGATCGATGAAGAGCACCATGCAGGACACCCCACTATCCATCGGCCAGCTGGTTCGATTCGGGACGTCCATACACTCCTCGGCCGAGATCACCACCTGGACCGACAGTGGCCCCACCACGGTCACGTTCGGGCAGTTGGGCAGGCGAGCAGCGCAACTGGCGCACGGTCTGCGATCGATCGGCATCGACGACGATCAGCGCGTCGGCACGTTCATGTGGAACAACGCCCCGCACATGGAGGCCTACATGGCGATTCCTGCGATGGGCGCAGTGCTGCACACGCTGAACATTCGACTGTTTCCCGAGCAGCTCACCTACATCGTCAATCATGCCGAGGACCAGGTGATCATCGCCGACGCGAGCCTGCTCCCGCTCCTGACACCGTTGCTGCCGACGTTCGAGACCGTGCGGCACCTCGTCGTGGTTGGGGTCGACCCGGCGCAGGTCACTGCACCCGACGGCATCGAGGTGCTGGGCTACGAGGACCTGCTGGCCGGCCAGCCGGAGGAGTTCGACTGGCCGGAGCTCGACGAACGATCTGCTGCCGCAATGTGTTACACCTCCGGCACCACCGGTGATCCCAAGGGAGTCGTGTACTCGCATCGCTCGATCTATCTGCATTCGATGCAGGGGTGCATGACCGATGCGATGGCACTTGCGCAGTCCGACAAGATCTTGGCCATCGTGCCGATGTTCCACGCGATGTCCTGGGGACTGCCTTATTCGGCGCTGATGGTCGGCGCGTCGCTGATCATGCCCGACAGGTTTCTGCAGCCGGCTCCGTTGGCGGAGATGATGTCGACGTTGCGCCCGACGGCCGCTGCCGCCGTCCCGACGATCTGGCAGGCCCTGCTCGCGCATCTCGAAGATCATCCAGCGGATCTGTCGAGTCTGCGCGATGTGGTGGTAGGTGGTGCTGCGTGCCCGCCGAGCCTGATGCGGGCATTCCACGAGAAGTACGGCGTGCACATCTCTCAGGCCTGGGGCATGACCGAGACCTCCCCCTTGGGCACCTCAGGCAGGCCCGATGCCGGCCTCTCCCCCGAGGAAGAGTTCGACTTGCGTTGCACACAAGGAAGATTCGTCGCGGGCGTGCGGGCCCGTCTGGTCGACGACGCGGGGACAGTGTTGCCGTGGGACGGAAAGGCCGTCGGCGAACTCGAAGTACGTGGACCGTGGATCACCGCCAGCTACTACCGTGCGGACGCAGACGACAAGTTCGACGACGGCTGGCTGCGCACCGGTGACGTGGGCACCATCTCCGAAAGCGGCTATCTCAGACTGACCGATCGCTCCAAGGACATCATCAAATCCGGTGGCGAATGGATTTCGTCGGTCGAACTCGAGAATCAGGTGATGGGACACCCGGCCGTCCGCGAGGCCGCGGTGATCGGTGTGCCCGATCCGAAGTGGGACGAGCGCCCCCTGGTGGCCGTCGTCGTGCGCGAGGGTGCGTCGGTGACGGCCGAGGAACTGAAGGAATTCCTCGACAGCCGTGTCGCGCACTGGCAGTTGCCCGAACGCTGGACCTTCATCGACGAGGTCCCGAAAACCAGCGTCGGCAAATACGACAAGAAGCGACTGCGCAGCTCACACGCCGACGGGGCATTGGACGTCATCGAGCTGGTCTGACTGGCGCCTTCAGCAGCGACGCCCAACCGAGTTGTGTGGCAGATTGCTACACTGGCGGTACTGCTGCGGCGATAGGACACCATCATGGGCACCACCTCATCTCTCCGTATCGACGATGACCTCTACGATGCTGCGAAAGTGGCCGGATCATCGTCGAGCCGAAGTGCGTCGCAACAGATCGCACATTGGGCGTTGATCGGCCGGGAGATGGAGCTTTCGCATCGCGTCTCGGCCCGCGACATTGCCGATGTTCTTGCGGGCCGAGCGCGCTACGACGACCTCACGCCACACAAGCAGGCCGTCGTTCGCGCGGAGTGGACCGAACAGATCGAATCGGCGGCGGCGGCGCTCGACTTCGAGCGTGAATTCACCGCGGAGGGTCGCGCGTACGTCGAATCGGACGAGGACGGCAACGTCCGGTGGAGCGAGCCTCGGTAGATCTCGCTCTCGAGACAGCCCATCGTGATGACGACGAACTCGGATCCGGTTCTACACCTGCTCGCCGGACCCAACGGTGCAGGCAAGAGCACATTCAACGCACGCGTTCTCTCGCCTGTCATGCATCTTCCGTTCGTCAATGCCGATGAGATCGCGAATGCTCGATGGCCCGGGGAAGAGTCGGCTCATGCTTACGACGCGTCCCGGGCTGCTGCCGAGATGCGCGTCGAATATCTATCGGCAAGAACATCATTCGTCACCGAGACTGTCTTCTCGCACGAGTCCAAGCTCGAACTGGTCCAGTCCGCGGTCGGTGCAGGCTATTTGGTGACGCTGCACATCATCGCTGTTCCGCTCGAAACGGCAGTGGCCCGAGTGCACAACCGAGTCGATCAGGGTGGACATTCGGTTCCTGAGGCGAAAATTCGCGAACGGTACGACAGGCTGTGGCCTCTCCTTCGCGCTGCCCTCGAGACGGTCGATCGTGTTCAGGTGTACGACAATTCATCGGCGCGACGCCCATTCCGCACTGTCGCCCGGTTCGATCGCGGGTTACTTCTGGGGAAGGCCGAATGGCCGAGCTGGATGCCGCCGGCACTGCGTTCGTAACCGCCCTGTCCCCGTTGATCGACATGCTGCACGTCTCGCTCGGATGGGATCGATCGGGAGACGCGGGGGCCCTGCTGTTCGTGAGTCGTCTCTTGGCGCGAGTGGCCGAATGAGGGCTGCCGTGATCTACGCGTCCGGCTGCGCCCCAGTTGTGGGCAGCGTCTCAGGCACCTAGGTTCACCATTCGGTTTGTCGAATTTCGCACGAGGGTATCAGCCGACTACCAATCGAGTGATGCGCTCCTGAGGGCGAACGAACCGAGTGGGAAACCGAACGAGCTCCACCACTGAATGTGAAGGACAGGAAAGACCATGCCACTCGTGCGAATCGACATCATCGAGAACCGTCGGACGCCGGACCAGGTGAAGAAGCTCGCAGACATCGTCCAGGACGTCATGTGTGAGACCTTCGATGCCCCACCGCGGGACCGCTACCAGATCATCACCGAGCACAAGCCGGGCAACCTGATCGCCGAGGACACCGGCCTCGGCTTCACCCGCACCGACGACCTCGTCATGATTCAGATCACCCAGCAGGGCCGGGACGAACACAACAAGAAGGCTCTGTACTCGACGCTCGCCGAGCGGTTGAAGGAGCAGACCGGGCTCTCGGGCGACGACCTGATCATCGCGGTGTCCGAGAACACCCCCGCTGACTGGTCCTTCGGTCACGGGGTGGCCCAGTTCTTGGAGGGCCAGCTCTAGCCAGACCTCCTTACCTCATGGCAGCAGGTGTGCGAGGCGCTCGGTTGCGTCATGTGAGTGCGCCGGTGGCACCTGCCGAATCGTCACTCACGAGCCGAGAACGCGGTGAAATCCAAAAAATCTGTGTCGGCGACTGCCCCGGGGAAATCGCGTGGACGATCGCAGCAACTTGCACCGGGAACTGATCTGCATCGACCTTCTCGCGTCGGTCGCCATCAGACGGAATGGGCTACCCCTTCCAGCCCCAGTTGTAGGGGTTCACCACGATTCGATACCAGACGTCGGTTCCCGCGACGTTGGTGCAGGGCACCACGATGTACGACTGCGAGGCCTTTTCGAGTGACAGCGCCTTGTTGCAAAAGTACTGTCCGCCTTCGCCGGATTGCTCGGCGCGATAAACAGGCCCGTAGTGCCATTCATCGGCACTGGCGGTCGCGACTCCCATCATGGCTCCGGCCGCAATCGGAAGCGTCATGAGGCCGGTCGACACTGCAATCCGGCGGCTGGTGCGTTTCATCTGATGGCCTCTCGTCGGTGACACGGTCTGCGTCGGTTCCTTCCCCTGTGACGTCGCGTGGGAATCGAGTCGCGTTACCGGCGGTGAATGCCAGATGTCAGAGCTATCCATCGACTTCGACGCCATATCTGACGGCCAGTTCCGCCAACCCGTCGTCGTAGCCCTGGCCGATGGGCCGGAAACGCCAACCGCTCCCCCGCCGGTAGATCTCTGCCAGCAGCATCGAACGTTCCGTCGTGGCCGCATCGAGCACCGCTGTGACGATAGTCGAATCGATCCCGTCGAGAGATAGCGCAACCGCGCCGAGGTCTCCGAATGTATTGTCGCCGTCGATGGCTGCCGCAACGACGACGCGAACGCACTCCTCGGGAACCAAGGCCAGATCGATGCGAACGCCCTGTTCGCTGTCGCCGTCGATCGACATCGACACGGCCCCGTCGGAGGTGGCGGGAGCGTTGTAGAACACGAAATCCTCATCGCTGGATACGAGTTCGTCGTCGTTGACCAGAAACGCGATCACGTCGACGCCTATCCGATCGGTGTCATCAGCACGCCAAGAACTGTTCACGGTCAACGCGGTGGCTTCAGGATCGAGATCTACGACGCCACCACGCGGCACCAGTGGTGCAATGCGGGGTCGTCGATCCGGAAGCGGCGCAGGCACTTCGATGTTCAGTTCACGGTCGATCGATGCGGGCGTCAGCAGTGTGACGTCCCGTTCTTTCACCTTCGTCATCCGGGGGTCCCCGTCGCCGCCGTCGAGGATCAGGATGTCGGTCACGCCCGCACTGAGATTCACGGCGGGCGTGGCTCCGAGCTGGATCAGGCGGGAACGCATCAGTACAGACTCCGCGTGCGAGCCCCCCATGACCAAGACCCTTCGTGACTGCCAAGGCTTGGTGACTGGAGCGGGCTGTGGCATAGGTTGCTTCGGCTGGGTCTGAGGCCGAACATCTTTCGGCGTTCCCGGTCGCACATCCCGAAGGAGAGCGAGCAGTTCTGACTCCGATATGACCCGGAGGCCATGGGCCCGAGCGCGTTCGACTTTTCTGCTGTCCGTCGTGGGATCCGAACACACCACGACGCTGGTGAACCGGCTGACGGAGTTCATCACGTCGAGCCCGGCGTCGGTGATCTGAGCGGCCAAACGCAATCGCGGGATTCGAGTGGCACCGCTGATGACAACACGCATCCCCTGGAGCAGAGGGCCGTCAATGGCAAGAGGACCGGGATTTTCCCAGTCGCAGTGTGTGCGGGGAACGGTGTCCGGATACAGCGTCAGACGCTCGGTGCACGTCACGACGGGCAGCGGAAGTTCGAGCGATCTGGCGAGTCGAGCACTGTGTGTGAAAACTTGCGCCAGCACCAGAGCGTCGTCGTAGGCGTCGTGTGCATTGGACTGCAACACTTTCCAGTGCGCGGCGAGGGTCGAGAGCTTGTGGTTCGGAGTATCGAGTTGCAGTCGCCTCGACAGTGCGACGGTGCACAACCGTTGCTTCGTCGGCATGTCGATGCCCGCACGCATCGATTCGAGCTTCAGGAAGCCGTGGTCGAAGCTCGCGTTGTGCGCGACCATGGTCCGGCCGTCGAGCAGTTCCATCAACTGCGGGGCGATCATGTCGAACGTCGGTGCGCCCTCGAGCCGCTCTGGCGTGAGCTTATGGATGTGCACCGGGCCGGGATCACAGCCCGGATTCACCAGAGTGGATAGTTCACGCCCGATGTGGCCGTGCTCGTCGATTGTCAACGCGGCCACGCTCAGCACACGATCACGAGATGCCTTCAGACCCGAGGTCTCGACATCGACCACGACCCACTTGTCGCTACCGGGTTCGAGCGCACTCACCATAAAGATTTCACCAATCGACGCATACGGACAGTGGTGGCCACTATGCCGTACGAGTTGCTGATCATGAGTCGAATCGGCCGGACACAGCCGGTGCGTGCACGCCTAAGACTTAAGCTCGAGAACACATGCTTAAACGCCCTGAAGCCGTCCGGATGCCACATTCTGGGCGCTTATGCCTTAGCTACAAGGCATAAAGCCTGTTCGCCGGATAGTTCACGATGTAAGCTCCATATGCATGCCTGCGCAAGCACAAGGAGCGATAATGGCCGAACCACGACGACGAGCCCGGAAGCACTCCGGCGAGTTGGCCGGAGCCTTCGTCGCGCGTCGGCATCAGTTGCGCATGACTCAAGCCGAGTTAGCGCTGCTCGCCGGCGTGGGGCGCTCGACAGTCCAGGCGCTCGAGGGCGGAAAGAACACGGTGCAGCTCGACGGTGCGGTCGCTGTCGCGGAAGCATTGGGCTGCGAGATCACATTATTCACGCGCGCCGGATCGCCTGTGCCGCCACTGAACCCGACATGATCCCAGCATCCGAGCTGCGGGATGTCGATGTCGCCGATGTCTACAAGGGCGATCTTCTCGCCGGCTCACTGACGCGTGCGGGAAACGACGTCGTGTTTCGGTACGACAGCGAGTACCTCGACAGCGCGTCTGCTCCGGATCTCGCGTGGTCGATTCCTAAGTCGTCACTCCAGACGCGGGCATCGGGTGGTAGCGTCCCTGCCTTTTTCGCGGGTCTGCTGCCCGAAGGCGTTCGTCTCACTGGAGTGGTAGCAGCCACCAAGACGTCCGAGGACGATCACTTCACACTGCTGTTGGCGGTCGGATCGGACACCATCGGGGACGTCCGTGTGCTTCCGCGCGGCCAAGAGATGTCGTTGGCGGGCAACGCATTCGACTGGAGACACCCTGTTCCAGATCTTCGTCGCCTCTTCGATTCCCTGTCCACGGGTGAGTCGGTGAGAAAGGACCCGTCCGCTCTGCCGGGCGTTCAGGGCAAAGTGTCCGCGCAGATGTACTCGACCCCGGTGTCGACTACGGCCGGGCCTGCCATTTTGAAACTCGCTCCGCCGGCGCGACTTCCGCGGTTGGTCGAGAACGAGAGCTTCTTCATGAATCTGGCAGGTCGATGCGGGCTTTCGGTTCCCGAACACCGCGTGATCGAGGACGACACGGGAGTCAGC
The DNA here is from genome assembly GCF_000333955.1 of Rhodococcus sp. AW25M09. Taxonomy (GTDB): domain Bacteria; phylum Actinomycetota; class Actinomycetes; order Mycobacteriales; family Mycobacteriaceae; genus Rhodococcoides. Next base: position 14,541 of record NZ_CAPS01000063.1, on the reverse strand, counting down.
GGATTGCTGGTGGCGCGATTCGACCGGGTCGGCAAGAAACGGCTACCGCAGGAGGATGCATGCCAGGTGGCCGGACTGTATCCCGCGTCGAAGTACCGAATGAAGACCGAGGCGGTGATTACCCTCCTCGCCGACACTGTCGAACGCGGCGGCGGTTCCGCGCGCCAGGCCACCGCCGTACTTCTTCGATTGACGGCCTACTCGTATGCGATCGGAAACGGCAATTTGCACGGCAAGAACTATTCGATCCACGAGAACACTCGGGGAATCTGGTCGGTGACACCCGCCTACGACCTTCTGTGCACGCAGCCCTATGCCTCATGGAGCGATCCGATGGCACTGAACTTTTACGGCCGCGCAAACCGTTGGACACGAGAGTTTTTCGTCGAGTCCGCCGGCCGCATGAGAATGCCTGAGCGAGCGACTCGACGAATCCTCGACGACGTCTGCGCCGGCGTTCGAGACGGAATCGATGAAGTCGATGTGATCGGATTCGAAGACAAGCAGACACAGCAGTTGAAGCGCCTGCTCGATCAGCGCTGCACCGAGCTCTCCTGAACTGGTGGTGTGGGCGCTATTCGGTGCAAGGGATACTGGCTTGCAGCGTCATGCCGAGAGCAACCACAGCCAATTGCCGATGTTTCCAATCGTCCACTCCACACGCCCTGGGGCCGTATGTGTCCACAGACCTCCGCGCGTCATGGCAGCAGGTTAGCGAGGCGATCAGTGGCGGCATCTGTACCAAGTTCGTGTCGGAGTTTGGGGTTTTCGAGGTATAGCCGGATCCATCGGGTCAGGACGACGGGGTGGACGTCGAAGAATCGGCAGTCGATAAACGCACCGGGGAAGTGGTTCGGCTGTTCGTCCAGCTTCAGTCGGGTCAGCTTGACGTACTCGAACGAGTCGGGAATCGGTGCCAATAGACCAATTTCTGGTGGCCATTTCGGTTGCAGCACTGCATCTGTCATGGAGTCCCATGGAATTGTTTTTCTGAAACCATATCCCTCCTGAATGACACCTTCACTGGTGAGTTGGATTCTCGGACGACGCCGTCCACCGCGTATCAGGCCCACGGACAGAACGACGAACGGAACCGTGAATACAACGCCGACAACGGTTCCGCCGCCAATGCCGTCTTGTAGCCCTAGCCACATGATTCCTGTCCCCGCCAGGACCGCAAGAACCAGACACAATCGAAGTACGCCGTGTTTGTAGCGGACACTCGATCCGGTCGTCGTGCGATAGACCGCCTGTCCTGTCGAGCGTCCTGCTCGGTGAGAGATACGCATTGCAGGAGTGACTCCGATCATCAGCCCGATAGAAACTCCCCAGAAAGAGTCGAGCGAGCCTTCTGCGACCATTGATCGGATCGCGCCGGTGCTGATCGCGAATGCGAAAAACTCCAGAAATAGCAGACCGGCAATGAATTTGAAGTCGATCCGGTTTTCGTGAACGTACTCGGCCAGTCCATAGGCTCTCGGGTCATCGGTGTGCACAGGGTCTCCGGTCGTCGTGGAAGCAAGTTTGCGAGGCGGTCAGTTGCGGCATTTGTACCGACTGTTTAGTCGGGTATTCGGAGGTCCAATACCTAGAAGATTCAGAAGATCGCATCCCACACTCCGGTTGAGATGTCCTTGACTGCCGTCGCCGTGTCTCCTACTGAGTTCCATCCCGCGTCGATGGAGTCAGCCACCGAGTGAAATCCGTTTTGGTAGAGGTCGTCCACCATGCCAGAGGTGATGATCCCCACGACGGCTCCGCCTATTGCTCCCGCAGCTGTGCCGAAACCAGGAACGGGAATCGCGGTGCCGATCAATGCCCCTGCAGCCACCGCCGCCCCGAATCCCAATCCACCGGCAACTACGGCCTGGTCGACTGGTTTACCGTTGGCGATGTCGTAGCCGATGCCGAGCACCGCCAAGGCACCTCCAGCACGCAATCCCCATCTTCCGGCCTTCGAGTTGAGGTCGTCTGCATTCCGGACCAGGTCGTCGGCTTGGCTCCGAAGGAAGTCGGAGAATCCGAAATCGCGGTAGACAGCCGACAGCGGTGAGCCGGCGGGGGCCGTGCGGGCGAAGTCGGCCCATCGAACAGCCTGCGCATACAGGCCTTTGGCTTTCGCGGTCATCAACCACGCGCGCGTTTCCATCGCCGCTTGCGCCAAGCCGATTGCTATCGAGCCGCCGAAGAAGAAGGTCTTGGCTGCCGCGTCGATGTAGTCGAGTTTGAGCTGCTCGCCCGCAGCGGTCTCGTCGTCTCGCAGTTTCGCGACTCTACGTTCGAGAGCGTCGAATGTATCGCGCAGGGCATCGTCGATGGGTTCGATGATGGCGTCGTCGAGTACGTCGAGTCCAGCGTCGATTGCGTCCGATCGGATGTCACACATACCGTCGTGCAATGCCTGCAGTGCGGCAGCGAAGGCGTCAACCTTGGCGGCGTAATCTGCTGCTGCACTTGCCAAGTCAGCGGCACCGGAGGTTGTGGCGTGCGCCTGCACGGCGAAGGCCTCCGATGCCGGGCCGTCCCATCCGGCGTCGGTTCGGTTTCTGGTGGTGTCGAGCGTGTCGATGGAGGTGCGCAGGCCACCGGCGAAGCTGTTGCGAAGCCACCCGGCCACGGCCTGCACCGAGTCCACGTTGCCGTCGACTTTCGTGTCGATGGGCACCGTCACTTCTCCCAGAGTGCGGCGTTGACTTCGTCCGCTGCGGCAGCATCCTGGGTCTCGTATTCAGAGGCGCACTCATCGAGCGCCACCGAATACGACGCCAACGCGGTCTGCAGTTCGCTGCCGCGACCGGTGAACAGAGCCAGAATCCCGGCCAGCGCCGGCGCTCCGATACCGGTCTCGGCGGCGTCGGGGATAGACGACGCTGCAGTGTCGAAGTCGTCGGCAATTCGGAGCATTGCGGTTGCGGAATCGCGCAGTACAGCAACGTCGACGTACAGGGTCATCGGTGGACACTCCGACGTTCGTGCTGGGGAATCACGACGTCCATCAACAGAAGGTCGAACGGGTGCGACTCGTGAATTTTCGCCAGAGCTGTGGTGGGGAGCACCATCCAGGGTTGGTCATCGCCGCAGCAGGTATGAAGCCGATCCAGTGCCGAATACGCCAGCAAGGCACTACGCCCGTCCCGGGTTGTGCGCAGGTCGACCACTGCCTGCTCCACGATGGACACATGCGCAGTGCACGGCACGTACACCACGGGTGGAATGTTGTCCGGCAGCCGCATCTTCTCCCCCTGATCGACTGTGGGGAGGTCGAACCCCACGACAGATCAGACGCAGCGAGTGACTATTCGGTTCCCCATCTGAACCGAGCAGCGTCCGGGCAGCGCCGTGTTACTTCCCCACACCTTCCGCGATGTCGGTAATCGACTTCAGCGTCCGCTGATCGGCGTACTCGGCCTCGTCGAAGTAGCGCTTGAACACCGAGCGCATCAGTTCGATGACCTCGATATGCTGCGTGAGGACTACGCGCAACGACCGATCGCCGCTGTAGGCGATTCTCTCGAACTTCTCACCAAGCTGGCGGGCCGAATCGAGGGTGCCGTAGGCCTTGACATCGACCAAGTATCCCGTTTGACGCACCATCCACTCCAGATGTCTGATGTAGGCCGCACACACCTCGTCACACTGGAACGCCACACCCTCCGGAATTTCCAGCACGCCCGCCTCTGCCTGCGCAGACAGCACCTTCCACTGCTGCATCGACGCCGCCAGCTCATTCGCTTCTGAACCCATGTTTCCCCCTGTCAGTTCGACGACGGCAAGAACGGACGAAGCGACCGAGCCACGCGTTCGACCTCTGCACACGGGTCTACGAGGGGCTCAGCCGAAATCCAACCGTCGAGGATCAGATAGAGGACGCCACCGTCGTGTCCGAAGGCAATCCCGCAGCTGACTTCGTCGTATTTGATTTTGCGTTGGAATCGCAGACCGTCGAACCCGTCGATCGGCGTGAACTGCTCGAACGGTCCACGCTCACGCAGGTAATCCACGGTGTGCTTGGACGAGAATATTCCAAGGAAGTACCACGGGTCCGGCAGCGGATTCGACCAGATACACGTCGACCAATCCGGCGAAATCGGCTCTTCGCCTATTGCATTCTGGCGCTTCGTCTCGACAGCCAGTCCTGCTGCCTCGATAGCCTCATCCGGGATGGTGCACGGGTCCCACGCTGCCTTCGACGCGGGCGTAGCGATAGCCGACGTCGTCGACGGTGCTGCAGCCGGCGCACCCTCGGTAACCCCGCCACACCCAGCGACCAGTAACACCACGCCCACAACACCCGCTGACAACCATCGCCTCGCGCTCACAACACTCCGTTCCATCGACCCCGTCCACAGCGTTGGACGCAGCCCCTGACGAATCGGTTCCACCCCACCGCGCGAGTCCATTCACCTCAGCAGCAGAAGCGCCGACGTGTTCCTCACAGATCCAGCATGGCGCGCAGTCGACGCACGCTCATCGCACCAGCTCGCTCCTCGTCCGGGAAAGAGTCGAGAAGACGAACGAGATCATCGCGACGAGTCGGATCTGCAGCGGCATCGCGTGGCGTCCAACCTTCGAGTGCGGGGATGGACTCGCCGATCCACTTCTTTTCGTATGCACGAACCTGCTTGTCGAGGAGCGCAACCAGCTCCGGAGTCATCTCGACAGGCTCTGCCGCCTCCCCCGACCTCTCGGCCATCGCTTCCTCGGCCGAGAGACGTCTTTCGCTCATCTGGTCCGCATCGGGGTGAAGGGTCATCACGTCATCGATCATCGTGTCCATACGGCGTTCGGACTTTGCTTCCACCGTCAAGCAGGTGCCGTCCAGGGTGAGTGTTCCGAGGATGCTCGAGTCGACCGTCCAGTGCCAACGATTCTTATCCGCGGCCCCGTATTTGCGGCTGAGCCTGCGCCGTAGTCCCCCGACTTCACCGAGCTCGAAGACTGCCTCGCACAACACCATCGGATCGCCGTCACGAGTTTCGATTCGGCGAGGAGCAAACCGGGCGCTGAGAAAACTCACCAACGATTCGGGATCGACAGGATCGGCGTCGAGGATCGCGATCAGCTCCGTGCGTTGCGCTGGATCGACAGGTTCGATTCCACCGAAGATCTGATACATCTCACCGATGGGTACAACGCGCGAGCAGATGAATTGTCCTGCAACCAACGTTCGGCTAGCCGAACGTTCAGTGACGTCGTGTCGATCTCCGGTGCGAATGTCACGCAGCGACATGCCTTCTCCAGGCCTGACCGATTCGATCTCGTGAATCGATCGTTCCACCAGAAGCCATTGCTGAGCCAGCATCAATTCGTCGGCTGGGAGCAGCGGCCCATGAGAAGTCACGAACTCGGCGAACCCTCCGCCCTCGAACAACACGACATCGCTGACGAACGGGTCATCGAAGGCCTTCGACAGCGCATCGTCACCGCCGCCGAGATGCGCAGTGCGTATCTCGGCCAGACCGAGAATGAGATCCGCTGCGTTCGAGGTGGCCGCATAGCCACCGGCCTTCTGGTATAGCCAGTGTGCGCGCTCGTCGAGCGAGAGAACGTTCTTACCGAGGTGACATACCTTGTACTTTCGACCCGAACCGCACCAGCAACGGTCGTTACGACCCAGATCGGGTCGATCCTGAGGAACGTACGGCTCCAACATTTCTCGCAGGTCCGCGCCCGCGGCGGGATCGATACGACCGAGTAGAGACAGACCACGGACCGCGTCTCCCCGCGTCGACGCATACTCGGCGAGAGAGAGCACCGCAGGTTCGAAATGCGAGTCGGCGTCCAGCGCCTTCTCCAACGCCTTCTCAGCCGAGATTGCGTCGCCGAGTCGGTCCAGCGCGGTAGCGAGTAACCAGTACGCAGCTGCCTTCACTTGTCGAGGCCCTGCTTTCAGCAGCGCGTCGGCCACATGCTTCAGTCCCTCCGCAGCCCCGTCGCCGTCGAGCTGTCTCCGCAGTGCCAGTGCCGCAACCTCGGATCGACCAAGTGGGGCGAGCTCGTCTGCACCGTCCGAGACCGCCGCCTCGGCACGCTGCTGGGCGTCATAGGCGGCCTCGCCGCGGATGTCCCGAATGATGTCGCCGAACAGGATCAGAGCCCGAGCGTCAGCGGCCTCGACTCCGAAAGTGTTGGAGACGATGTTCGTTCGAGTGGTGGCCGCCGCGGCCTCGAAGTCGAATCCTGTTCGGGCCACACTGTCTTCCGACTGTTCGAAGCCGGCAACGGCGAAGATCTCGGACAGCGGCGGCCCTGGTTTCGTGAACAGGTCCGGTTGGTCGTACATCAGCTGATAGACAACAGCATCGCGATCGACGCTCTCGTCTTCGGGCACAACCTCTAGCACGGCGGCAGTGACGTCGACCTGCTCCAGCGGGCCATAGACGGAACGAATACAGACCTCGCCACCCGCCACAACGAGCGATACGAGTTCACCTGGTTCGTAGTCACTCAGCGTCCCCTGCGGAAGCACGAGCGCTTCGCTGGGCGGCCACAGCGGGTCGTCGATGCCGCGAACGGTGAAGATCTCGTCGTCACCGATACCTCGGTACTTCGTGCGAAGGCCAGCTGGATCCCCGGCGAACTGTAAAAGAGTCGTGATCGGCGACAGGTCGTCCATCGAGTCGATGATGTCCGACGCCACCTCCCGGTGGTCGAGCCGGTGGGTGAGGAAGCGGCCCTCCAACAGCGTGGCGACTGCGATGTTGCGCATGTCCGGCAGAAAGGCCAGATCGACCGAATCGACTGTGTCGACGAGTTCGTACATATCGCGTCGATGTCCGAATCCTCGGTCGGACATGGCATTCGCCCAGTCCTCGGTACTCAGCGGTCCGAGTTCCCGCAGGACGTCGAGGGCTGCGGTATCGAGCTCGTCGTAAGCATCGTTGTCGTTCATCGCGACCAGCATAAACGTGACGGGCAGGAAGGTGGGACCAGCACGAACCCCCGCGTCTTTCCTAAGATGTGTGTGTGACTCCCCACCGCACCGGCCGCGACCTCGCAAAAGTGATTCCACTGTTCGGTCGCCGGGGATCTCACACCACCTGGGACTTCGCCGACGACGTCGAGCCGGCAGTCGAGTCCCCCGTCGAAAGGGTGACGCCCCACGACATCGAGCTCGCAACTCCGGACGCCGTCGACGAGTTGGCAGCGCTGACCGCATCCAAGCCGATAGCGCAGCTTCGTTCGCTCCTCGGCTGGCTCGGTTCGTCGCGACCGATCACCGGCAGGGGTGTTCCGCGGCCAGGGTCGGTCAGCGAGATGGCGAAAGCCATCGGCGTGGAGCTGGATATGCGTGCATTGAAGTCGAGATCGATGCTCGAGATTCCCGGCTTGATGACACTATGGGATGCGGCGAAGGCGGCCGGATTGATCGAGCTGACCTCCACCACAGCCGTTCCCGGTCCGCATGCCCACGAGTTCGCACACTCACTTCCCGGTTCCTTGGCCGCTCACCGAACGGCGCTCTCGCACGTAATCCGTCGTCACTTCTTCAGTAAGGATCCCCTCCGTCAGTCCCAAGCCGTCGATGTCGTCGCCGGACAGATTGTTCTCGCCGCGATGACGAGCACTCCACGGACGCAGCTCCCGGCAGTCGGCCCGGCCGGCGCCGGGGATTTGTACGAACACATCGAGGCATTGATACTTCGCGGCATGTTGGAGCGATTCATCTCCGACGGGTGGCTGGTCTGCGACGGCAAGTACGAAGTGCCGCAGCCCTTGCGCCCGGCCGTCCTTGATGCCATGACATCGCTTCCCTACTACGACACGGATGGCACCAGCCGATGATCATCACCGGATTGTTCTTCGCGGAGTACGCGCGAGTCAGCGAAGACATGCTCGACATTCTCGGCGGCGTCTGGGATACCTGCACGGTTCCACGCGACACCCGCATGCTCGAATGTCGACTGGTCGCACTGTTGCAAACAGGACCCGATGACATCGGTAAGGACTTCCCCGCGACACTCGAAGTGCTGGACGCGAACGGCGAGCACATCGTCAATCAGGGAGGCCTTCAGATCCCCGGAGCCGGCTTCACCGGCGAGAATCGATTCTGGTTCCTGCCGATGCAGATGGTCTTCCGCGACGAAGGGCGGCACAACTTCATCCTCAGCGCCGGTGGAGCCACGGCGAGCGTCGGGCTTCGCATTGCCTTCGGCTGACGCTGGCCCGCGCCACTCATGGCCGCGCCGACATCCGATCCCGTCAGCGTTCTCGGCACCGCTCACAAACGGAGGTCATCATGGCGCGAGGCACCGCCTCGCGAATGGTCTGCCCAGGTCTATTCGATGGACACCAATTGCAAATCCTGTTTCTGAACACCGAGGAGAGCAAGTGAACACCCCATTGGGCGGCGACGAGTACTTTCTCGCACTTGCACTCGAACAGGCCAGGATCGGTTGGGAGGAGGGCGGCGTTCCTATAGGCGCGGCGCTGGTCCACGAGGGTGAGGTTCTCGCGGTCGGCCGCAACCGGCGAGTTCAGATGAACAGCGCAATCCGTCACGGCGAAACCGACTGCATCGAGCGGGCAGGCCGACTCCCCATCTCGGTGTACCGAAAGTCGGTGCTCTACACCACCTTGTCTCCATGCTTCATGTGTGCGGGAACCGCCCTGCTGTACGAGATTCCGCGAATCGTCGTGGGCGAGAATCGGTCGTTCGAGAGGTCGGAGCGATTGCTCGCTGACCACGGCGTGCAGGTCGACGTCGTCGATAACGCCGAATGCGTGCAGCTGATGGAACGCATGCTCGCTGAGCGCCCGAGCCTGTGGTTCGAGGATATTGGGGAGGACGCATGAACCGCGCCGCCGAAACCTTCCGGCCCCTGCTTGAGTAGCTCAACGAGCAAGCGCGTGCAAGGTCGCCTCCCCCGCTCGATACCCCGCCTCGAACAGCCATGGCCACTCGGAAAAGTCCTCGGGATCGACGACCACCGTCTCGACTCCACCGTTCCCTCGCCGCTTGGGCATGTTCTCGGGATGAGACGGGAACCGATCCTTCAGGTGAGCGGGGTCGAGACTTTGCCGAAAGATCAACCACGTCTGCGGTGTGAAGCCCACTGCTTCAGCACGTTTGGCGAGGTCGATCCAGGCCTCGGCGTTGGTGTGCCCACCTTCGAGTACCCGCCTCCGAGTGTCGATCATCGGGAATACGCCGTACCAGATCGGAGGGTAACTCAGTAGCGTCTGGCACCAGGCACGACGGCGCTCCGGCGGAATGGGTTCCCATTTCGCTTGTGCTGCTTGGAGTTCGTCTCTACCGGACATAGTTCACCTCGTCCTGGAGGTGCGACCCTCCATCGACTTGCGCGCCTGCGGTTGCGGGACGCGCCGGTTCTTCCCCTGGGGCACCCCTGTCGATGGAGACGGGGTTGCCGGACAGCCGGCCAGGTACCTACGGCTATCGCTCTTGAACCTTCCTCGACAATAGCCGAGGGGTACGACGTGGACAATCACTAATCGCTGGCTCGTCACCGCCGATTGCATACGCGATCGTCAGCGTGAGTCCAGTACCTGCCATGCAGATCAAGGACGTGACCGGTACCGCCCAGATGAGGGACGACCACCAGTACAACCTTGCCGTTCGGGCACGACACTCGGTTACCCTGCTGCTCAATGTATTTCAATCACGACCGAGTCTCAGCGCGAGTACATATTCGACAGCAGGGCAGCATCTGCTCAGATGCACGGCAGCACCGATCACACCGGCTCTCGGCATGAAAGTCACCTGCCCAAACCCTCCGCGATCTCCCCGATGGACTTCAATGTCCGCTGATCGGCATATTCGGCCTCATCGAAATAGCGCCTGAACACCGACCGCATCAACTCGATAACTTCGATGTGCTGCATCAGCACGACGCGCAATGATCGGTCACCACTGAAGGCAATCCTCTCGAACTTTTCGCCGAGCTGCCTGGCCGAATCCAACGTGCCGAATGCCTCGACGTCGACCAAGTTTTGCGTCTTGACGACCATATCCTTTAAGTGCCTGATGTAAGCAGCGCACACCTCGTCGCACCGGAACGCCACGCCTTCGGGAATCTCGAGCTGCCCGGACTCTGCCTGCATCGACAGCGATTGCCAGTACTGCATCGACGACGCCAGCTCGTTCGTCTCCGAACCCATCGACTACCTCCAACTACTTTTCTGATGGCAACGACAGCCGGAGCGAACGCGCCAACCGTTCGACCTCGACACACGGATCCCCCAGAGCTGGTGTCATTACCAACCCATCAAGATTCAGGTACACGACGCCACCCGGGTGTCCGAAAGCGACGCCACAGTTGACCTCGTCGTACCTGATGGTCCGCTGAAAGCGCATGCCGTCGAACCCCTCGATGGGCTCGAAATTCTCGAACGGTCCCCGCTCACGCAGGTAGTCCAGGCTTTCGACGGACGAGAAGATACCGACGCGGTACCACGGCGTGGGTAGCGGATTAGTCCAAAAGCACGTCATCCAGTCTTCCGAAATCGGCAATTTCCCTATCAAGTTCGAGGATTTCGTCTCCACCGCCAAGCCTGCGTCTTCGATGGCCGAGTCCGGGATTGTGCACGGATCCCACGCCCCGTTCGCCGCAGGGGCAGCGCCAACCGACGTCGTCGACGGTGCCGCAACCGGCGCGCCTTCGGTCGCCCCACCACAGCCGGTTGCCACCAGCATCGCACCGACCGCAACCGCGATCAGCAATCGCATCTTGTTCACCGCACTCCGTCCATGGAACCCATCCTTGATGTTGGACGCAGCCAACGTCGCATCGGTTCCCTCGGACCGGACGCAGGTGCGCCCGGCGTCGGCGATGAGTGCGACGATCTCGCTCAGGTGGACGTCGTCCCACCCCGGGGCCACGCTGCGGCAGGGACCGAACCATCCATTAACGACCGCGCAACACTCCCTCCGAATTCGTCTACGCAGATTGGGCATCCGTCATCATTGACGGGTGATCAAACAGGGAATCGGTTTTGCTCTGCTCGGCGCAGTGATTGCAGTACTGGGTCAGTCGATGACCGGAAATTCGGGGTACTCGGCGTACGTCTCCGGCGGTTCGTTCTACGGTCCGGATACCGCGTTGGGGCCGTGGGTGCGGCCCGTTGTCGCCGCTGCGGTCGGCGCAGTGGTCGGCATGCTCGCCGGCCTGGTGCTGCACCTGAGTGGCGTTCGATTTGCCGTCGAACCCACTCGGCGAGTGGGGCTGGTCGTCGTTGCCGGTCTGATCGGCGTGACGCTCGGGATGACGCCCGTGCTGGTCCTGGTCGGAGCGAGCTTTTCCGGTCCGAGTTCGAGTGTGTCGACCGACTACTTGTTGCCGATCTATGCAGGCACCGCGGTTTGGCGTATGTGCTTGGAACCATCTCGGTTCAGTTGCTGCTCAAAGCAGCTCACGATCCACTGTCGACCCGAACGACCAAGATTGTGGCCGCCTTCCTTCCGATAGGCGGTGTCCTCGCCACCCTCGTCGGAATGGGGGCTGCCTGGGTTCTCGGATTCTCGACGTCAGCATCCACCTTCGTCGCCGTCATCGTGACGGTGCTGTGCGTACTCGTAGCAACCTTTGCGCTGGCGCGGGCGCGGGCGCGGGCTCTGCGTACGACAGCGTAGGAGCTGTTCCGCGACAAAGGGCGGCACAACTTCATCCTCAGTGCCGGCGGGACCACGACGCGCGTCGGACTTCGCATCGCCTTCGGCTGACACCAGACGACCAGGACGCGGACTCGGTGGCACAGAGCTTCGTGCTTGGTCGACGCTGCGGGCCGTGGACCGATGTCGCTCGACACCTTCCGCGACGCTCACCAGTTTCTCATGGCTCCCGATTTCTACACTGCGAAAGACATTGGCGCACTATGCGATGTGCAGAACTGGATCGGTGGCAGCGACTACACAACCAGCAATGCGCTGTACGTTCCACCGCCGCCGGATCTCGTCCCCGAACTGATGGACGACTTGCTCGTGTTCGCGAACCGCACGGACATGCCGATCATCGCTCAGGCCGCCATCGCTCACGCACAGTTCGAATCCATCCACCCGTTCACCGACGGAAACGGCAGAGTCGGACGCGCATTGATCAGCGCAATATTGCGCCGACGCGGCCTGACTCGTCGAATCACCGTTCCGCTGGCCTTGGCGATGCTCGCCGACACGACACGGTACTTCTAGTTCTTGACGGGATACCGCAGTGGACAAGCTGACGAGTTCGTCCAATATCTTGCTTCGGCCGCTGTGCACGCAAACGAAGCAGCAGCGGAGTCGGCGCAGGCTCTCTCCGAGCTGCCGGGTGCGTGGAAACACGTAGCAAAACCTCGCGCCAATTCCGCTGACGAAGCCCTGCTGGCCCGACTACTCGAGGTGCCGATCCTCAACGCAGACATGGCGACAGAGATCACCGGACAACCGATGTCAGCGCGTATCGCGCACTTGGTCGACTGACCGAAGCCGGCATCTTGGAGTTGATCTCCACCAGCAAGCGAAACCAGATATGGGCGGCAACCGACGTTCTGGCCGAGCTCGACGCACTGAGCGCCGCGATCGGAAAACGGACACTCAGCCAGTGAGCTCGAGCGCTGGCGGGGCCACGGCGAGCGTCGGGCTTCGCATCGACTTCGGCTGACGTCAGGTGCTGATCGACTCCCGCGCAGCACCCCGCTCCACCACTCGTCGAGCGGTTCGGGCCACTGCTTCGTCGATCAGGAATCCTTTGCTGTCCACGACAACACCCGAGGTCGCTTGCTCGAGGTCCGCCAGCAACTCCTCTGCCTCCCGCACCTCATCCGCCGAGGGTACGAATACCGTTCGCACAGGAGCGAGTTGAGCCGGGTGGATACACGCACGACCGACGAAACCGAGACCTGCCAGCATCTGGGTATCGGCCTCGAATGCGTCGCCATCTCTGAAGTTTCGCGACACCGCTACGGGGGGCGATTCGGGGATTGCCGTCGCCGCCGGGTTGGTCGTTGCGTCCTTGGGCACCGACACCGGCGGGTCGGTTCGCCTACCCGCTGCGACGTGCGGAATTCCCGGCCTACGTCCGAGCTGGGGATCGATCAGCAACGACGGGGTGTTCCCGGTGAGCGAGCAGTTCGACACCGTCGGCCCGGTGGCGCGGTCGGTCGCGGAGGTCAGGGCTCTGTTCCATGTCCTGTCCCCCAGCCCATCCGAGCCCTCGGCCGTGGCGCGCATCGGTGTGCCCAGCTTGTTCCTCACCGCCGATGTGGACCCGGGCGTCGAGCAGACCGTCGCGGTCCCGGTGCGCACGTTCGCCGAGCTGGGGTAGGAGATCGTCCCCATCGAGCTGACGCACGCGGCCGATGCCCAGGACATCATCTACACGATCGCGTACAGCGATCTCGCTCGCTTCCATCGACACCTGCTCCACACTGAGCCTTTGCGCTTCCCACGCGCCACCCGTGAGCGAATAGCGTTGGTTCTGAGCATCTCCGAGATCGACCGCGTCCGTGCACTCACTGGTCGCGACCGATTCCGCGGGGCCATGACTTCCACGTTCGAGATGGTCGACGCAGTGTTGCCCCCACAATTGCGCGGCAGTGGTTGGAAACCCGCATCACCTCGAAATACGGCGGCCGGTGACGAGGACAGTTCAGCGAGGCCCGAATTGACGGTCCCCAGCATCGCCGAGCCCGGGCACGATGATGCCCTGCTCGCTGAGCTCATCGTCGACGGCTGCGGTGACGACTCTGACGGGATGACCTGACTTCTCCAGTGCAGCAATGCCTTCGGGCGTCACGACCACGCATACGATGACCACCTCGGTTGCTCCGCGCGCCACCAGCAGATCGATCGTCCGGATCATCGATCCACCGGTTGCCACCATCGGATCCAGAACGAAGACCGGTGTACCCGACAGGTCGGTGGGCAAGGACTCCAGATACGGGACGGGTTCGAGTGTCTCCTCGTCGCGCGCCATTCCGATGAACCCGACGCCCGACTGCGGAATCAGAGCGCTCGCCTGTTCGACCATGCCCAGTCCCGCGCGTAGCACCGGCACGAGTAGCGGCGGGTGCGCCAACCGAACCCCGGCGGTGCGGGCGACCGGAGTTTCGACCTCGAATTCCACCACTCGCGCATCGCGCAACGCTTCGTAGACCAACGTGTGGGTCAGCTTTCGCAACGCAGATCTGAAGGTGGCGTTGTCACTGTGTACATCGCGCATGGTCGTCAAAAGCGCTGCGGTCAAGGGATGGTCGACTACCTGTGTGTCCATGGTCGGTGAGTATGGGCCGTCGATCGGCCGTTCGTCCACCTGCCGTGTCCTCGATCCACAAGCGCTCACCGAGGTCCGAAGCCGACCCATCAGCGTCGGCAACATTTGCCAACGACTCGGCGGCGACGGACACGTTGACTCGGACTCATGACGCCTCGCTGCATTCCCTTCGGGCTCGCCGCCGACACACAGTTCATCGACACGTGCGGAACAATCCGATGACCGTCGGCCCGCTGTCGGACTGTCTCGTCGTCGACCTCTCACGCGCACTCGCCGGGCCCCAGGCCGCAATGATGCTGGGCGATCTCGGCGCGCGAGTGATCAAGGTCGA
>NZ_CAPS01000064.1 GCF_000333955.1 Rhodococcus sp. AW25M09 | reverse complement strand
GTTGCGACCGCTTGCACAGTAGCTTCGGGGCTTACACGCTCGTATCCCAGACATGACTCACTCTTCCGAGTCTTGCCTGGGTGGTTCAGTGCATACTCCGTACAACCTCGTTGTCCCAGTCCGTGAAGACCGGGTCGGTGTCCGTGTCGCTCTGACTCGACAAAAGTTACGCGAAGACCAACGCTTACGCAAATCGCCTGGTCAGATGTAATTTCTGTGTGAACAACAGCCGCTCGGGCTCGATCGGACGCTTACGACCGCATCGATCTCGACCAACGTATCCGTCCTCGGCAGTCCCGTCACCACTGTCGTACGACTCGGTGGGACCTTGCCCGAATGTATGCGCCGCGACGAGTTCCCCATAGACATCGTTCATGACCGGGAGAACTGCGTGCGGCTGCCGGCCCAATACCTCGCAAGTCGCAGCGACGGCCCGTTGGACTTCGGGAAGCGTTGCCACTACTTGTCGGTGGTGGGTAGAACCGAGTCGACATCGCTGTGAGCGGTGAGGGGACCTGCAGCGCACAGATGACCGAACCGAACACGTTCGAACGGCCCTCCTGCCAAGAGCAAACGTGTCAGGTATTTCCCCGGGTAAACATCTCTCGCACCCATCTCTTCGACAACACACACCGCTCGTGGCGCTCCGATGTCGATCTCCTCGAACTGTTGCGGGAAGATTCGATCTCGCCGCAGACTGCACAGCAATGACACAGTGCGCAACTACTGCTGTACGAGACAGCTACTCAGTCGAAGTTCTTCCGATACCAAGGAGACGAACGTGATCGACGCGGATGCCGTCGAGGGGCTTGATCAGCGAACCCTCGGGCCCCAACACAAAGCACTGCCGCCCAGCTCGTGGGGCCACACGGTCGAGAGCTTTCTCGCCACATCTCCGCGACTCTCCGAATTCACGACGCCGGTACTCACCCTCGATCGAGCGCGCATCGCGTCGAACATCTCGGTCATGGCCGACTGGACAGCTCGCGCAGGTCTGTTGCTCGCACCCCACGGCAAAACGTCGATGGCCCCTCAGCTGTGGAAGCAACAGCTCGATGCAGGCAGCTGGGCAATCACCCTTGCCACCGGATGGCAGGTTCAGGCGGCGCGCGCATTCGGGGTCGAACGAATACTCCTCGCCAACGCCGAGGTCGACCCTGTCGCGTTGACATGGATTGCGGACGAACTCGATTCGCACCCCAGCTTCGAGTTCTATTGCTGGGCAGACAGCGTCGCCACCGTATGCGAGATGGACCGCATTCTCGCGACGCGGGGGAAGCGCCCGATAGCGGTCGTCGTCGAACTCGGTGGTCACCACGGCCGAACCGGCGCCCGCACGATCGACGAAGCAACCGAGGTGGCGCGTTCTATCGACGCGTCGTCACGACTGACCCTTGCGGGCGTCGGCGGCTACGAGGGGGCCCTGAGCCACGACCGGTCCGACAGCGGCCTCCAGGCAGTGCGAACCTACCTCGACAAACTTGCCGACCTTCATCACGTACTCGACGCCGAGGGGCTGTACAGCGAGCATGCAATCGTGACTGCAGGTGGTAGCGCCTATCAGGATCTCGTCGTGGAGCGGTTGGGTTCACTCGCCACCGACATAGGCGTGCGAACAGACATAGTTCTTCGCTCGGGGGCCTACGTGGTGCACGACGATGGTTTCTACGCACATATCTCGCCGCTGACCGCCGGCCGTACCGACGCTCCCTTGACATCGGCGATGCACGGATGGGCTCGGACGGTCTCTCGTCCCGAACCCGGACTCGCATTGCTCGACGCCGGCAAACGCGACTTCCCGTTCGACGAGGGTATGCCTGTCCCCCAATGTATTCGAGGTACCGAAATTCTCGACCCCGACGCCGAAATAACGGCACTGAACGACCAGCATGCGTTCCTTCGGCTCCCGGCCGAGGACACGGCGGCGCTGCCGGTTGGATCAGTGGTGCGGCTGGGACTGTCACACCCTTGCACTGCGTTCGACAAGTGGCGCCTCGTTCCCGTCATCGACGATGCAGACAGCGACGAACCACGAGTGGTCGGTCTAGTACACACATTCTTCTAGAGCCCGTGCTCGGTGTCGGCGGGCAGACGGTGCAGACGTGGACCGTGGCAATCCTGTCAGTGGTCAGCTCCGCTGTCGCGGGAATCCTTTTCGCGACCATCGCCTGAGCCAGTGGTGCGATCAGGAGCCCGCAACGGCACCTGATCGCGCCACTGCGTCCGCACCTGATCACCGACGAAGTGCGTGTTCTCGGCCGACATCTCCCGACTACCCGATCGTCCGACGAGATCGTCGATTCGATCGTCCAAACTGTGGGCACGCGCCATGGCGTCGGAGGTACGCGCCTCGCCTTCGGAGGACTCGACCAGATTCGCGAGCCGAACCAGTGCGGCCACTCGGACGGTCAGCTGAGTCCACACCACTTCCAAAGCGCCACGGCGTGATTCGACCTGCGCGGCGGTCTCCTCATCGACCATCGTCTCACCGATACGGTCCAACTCGGTTGCCACTGCCCGCAGCGACGTCGCATCGACCGAGATCTCGGTGAGCTCGACGAACAGGTCGAGTTGATTGCGCTGGATCTCGAAGTAGGTGGACTGCCACGCCGGTGAGCGACGTACCCGATCGAACGACGTGCCCGCAAGAAACATCAGGGTGTCGTATCGGTCGGCGAAGCGGTCGTCTTTGCGATCGACGAGCTGATCGACCACCCCGGTGGCCCACTCGACCCGGTCTGCCACCGGAGTCTTTCTCGCAAGGGTGTTCACCCGGTCCGTAGCGGAGTCCACCAACGACAGGCCGCGCTCCGCAACCGGACCGAACTTCTGCGGTGCCGGGGTCCGCATCAGAGCATCGAAGACGGCATCCCGCTGATCGAGATCGAGATGCACACCCTCTCGACGTTCCTTCCGTGCTGCACGTACCCCGGTCGCGTAGTGCCGGTTCGACATCACCACGGCTGTGCGATGGTGATTGATGCGTTTGGTCAACTCGGCTACTCGAATGCGATACACCAGCGACGATCCGGGCTTGCTCGTCGTGTCCTTGGCCAGCCACCGATCCCGTTCGTCCACCAGGTGTCGCAGCGTGCCGAAGCCCCCGATCGACGGCAGAGTGCGTCCGGCACGCCAACGATCGACGAGCACTGCTCTCGTGGCCTCGTCCAACCGTCCGGCCGCGATGGCGACAGCGCCCGCGTCGGACAGCGGTTCCGAATGACCGGGCAACCGGCATTCGGCACAGCGGCGGTGAACCTCGTCGTCGAATCGGGCGCGCTGCTCGGCCGACCCTCTGCCGTCGAACTCGGACATCGTCTCTCCTAGGTCACGCCGAACCGCCGCTGGATTCATCGACGGGTCGCTCGCGCTCGAGTGTTCCAGAAGTTCAGATCTGTCCGCGCAGCGATTGTTCGGTCTGCGGCTTCTTCTCGGCAAGCAGTGTGCGCGCGACGTCGAGACCTTCCCAGACGTTCCACATCAACACGCCCCTGACGATCGCCTCGTCGTCGAGGTAGTAGACGACGCCCTCTTTACCGACCGACTTCCAATCCTCGACGGTGTTCAGAGACGTCGACATGGTGCCGATCGCCTGGTATCCGTCGTCGTAAATATCGGAGTAGAAGTACGGCGTGTACGAGTAGGGCTCGGCTGCGCCGGCCATGTTGCGGCCGGCGGCTTTGCCCATCTCCGTAGCGTTGTCCACATGCTCGACGCGGCGCCGACCGAGAATCGCGTCGGGGTAGTTCGCCACGTCACCGGCCGCGTAGACGTGTTCGTCCGAGGTCCTCAACAATTCGTCGACCACGATGCCGTCGTCCACGGCCAGCCCGGCAGCTTCGGCAAGTTCGGTGCTGGGCCGCACGCCGAGACCGAACACGACAGCGTCGGCTTCGAGGGCCGAGCCGTCGTCGAGTTGCAGTTGTACGCGCGCCGATGCCTCGACTCCAGCGGTGACTTTCGTCCCTCGTCGTACGGTCACTCCGTGATCGGCGAATCCTTTGTCGAAGACGGCGGCCAGGCTCGGCGGAAACATATGCCCGCCGAGCACGTCGTCGGAGGTCACGAGAGTGACTTTCACGTCTTGGAGAGACAAAGCCGACGCTATTTCGGTGCCGATGTATCCGCCGCCGACAACGGCGATGTGTTCCGCGGTTTTCGTCAGTTCGCGCAGCGCCCGGTAGTCGGCAAAGGTGCGGAAGTACACCACGCGTGTGCTGGGAGCTAGCTCGAGTCGTGTCGGTTCGGCACCGGTTGCGAAGAGCAAGGTCCCGTACTCGTGGCGCTCTCCCGATTCCGTCGTGACAGAGGAGCTCGATCGGTCGACCGACGCCACCCGAACTCCTGTGTGCACCTGCGCGCCGGTGTCCGACGCCGTGTCGAGTGGAACCTCATCGCGGCCGAAATCCGAATCCGTCCACAGCTTCTTGGACAGTGCGGGCCTGGCATAGGGCTCGTCGGAGTCCGCACCGAGAATTCCGATGGAGCCGGTGGTGTCTTTCTCGCGGATTCCGCGAGCCGCACTGTCGGCAACCATTCCCCCGCCGATGATCAGGTAGTCGTACTGCATTGTTCGCTCCTCCAGAGGTCAACGTGATTCCTGTGGGGCTACCCGAAACGCCACGAGAGCAACCCAGCAGAACCTCGTCTCGGCCCACTGGAAATGAGGAACGGACCGGACTGTATCGAGCATCACACCCCGAATGGGTTGGCCCAGGCCCGCCTAGTGGGCATGTTGGTTTGAGCGACTAAAGATCATTTTGTCTCGAGTCGAGCTGTAACGGTTCCGTCCGACCGAACGACTCACACCTCAGGACGCGAACAAAAGGAGACGATGTGACTGTTCAGATCGATTCGCTGGCAATTGGCACCGACACCGCCGATGTTGCGGCAGCCGACGTCGACCGGCTCTTCGACGAAGTTTCAACGCTGGACGCCACCATCCTCGACGCCATCGAGCGCCGCACCCGGCTGGCGCGCACCCTGGCTGCGTCGACATCCGAAGCCGACGGCTCGGACCGTGAAGCCGACTCGTACGGTGATCTCGGCAGCGACGGCCGCGTTTTCTCGCGGATGCTTTCCCGGCTCGCGCAGATGACCCGATAGCACCTACTCCCCCCTTACATCTTCTGTGCAGTCCGCAACCCCGTCGAGCATTGGCTCGGCGGGGTTGCGTCGTATATGCACACGAATGTCGGGTGGCCTTCGAGATCGGCAGCTATCGGCCGATCCGGAATGCTGACCTCTACTGCTCAGAGGCGGTCGGGCAGGCCGAATCGATCGAAAAGCGACAGGTCGAAGAAACACGCCACGTGTCCGACCCCTCTGGCATCGACGTCGAGGACGTGCAGCTGAAACGGCCGGTGCACACCGTCCTCGCTGATCATGTACAGCCCGTACGCGGGTTGGCCGTTTGCCGAAGTGGGCACCATCCGCATGTCGCCGGCTCCGTTTGCCGGACAATTGTTTCGGATGAGCGACCCGATTGTCTCTGCACCCTGATACCACCCGACGAACGGTGGCATCTCCCACACCGCGTCCGAGGTGAACAGGGTGACCAAACCATCGATGTCGTAGTTCTCGAAGCACTCGACATACCGCGTGAGTATTTCTTGCAACTCGGTGGACTCGATGGGCTGGGCGTCGTCGAGATGGGGCGCGATCTCGTCGAGGCGCTCTCTGGCCCGCTGCAGCAAGCTGTTGACCGCTGTCGTCGTCGTGGCGAGAACCTCCGCGACCTCCGACGCTTTCCATTGCAGCACCTCGCGCATCAACAGCACCGCGCGCTGCCGAGACGACAGATGTTGCAGCGACGCGACGAAGGCGAGGCGCACCGATTCCTTCGCGACCACTATCGCAGCGGGATCACTCGAATCCGCCAGATCGGCATCTGCAATGGGTTCGAGCCAAGGGATCTCGTTGTTCTGCACGAGTTCGTCGGTCGGGCCGGAACTCGGTGCGCCCAAGCCGGTCGGCAGCGGACGCTTTGCCCGACCGTCCAGAGCAGTGAGGCAGGTATTGGTGGCGATTCGGTACAGCCACGTGCGCAAGGACGAACGGCCCTCGTATTTCGCGTATCCCCGCCACGCGCGAATATACGTTTCCTGCAGCAGATCCTCGGCATCGTGGATCGATCCGGTCATGCGGTAGCAGTGCGCGAGCAACTCGCGCCGGAACGGATCGAATTGCGCGAGAAAGTCGTCCTGCTGCATGGAAGCCGCGGTCATGCGGTAGAGCCTAAACCGGTGGCAGATGCGCCACAGCTCGAACGCGCGCCGCAGAAAGGTTTGCCCGCGCATCTGGGTTAACCTCGGCTTCGTGACATCGCCAACGAGCATCGACGACTTGGTCGAGGAGCTGTACCTGCAGCGTCGTCGGGCGTGGGAGGCCGCTCTCGTCACCGCGCAGAACTTCCTCGAGACCATCGCCGATGAAATTCTCGAAGACGTCGATCGAGACCGACTGAACGCGCAGACCGCACGCATCAAGGACCCGGGAAGATCCGCCGACAAACTCCGCCGCTACGTCTCCGAGGGCCGCATCACCGAGCCCACCGACGCAGATGCCGTTGCCGAGGCGCTGCCGGATCTCGTCGGGGTCAAGGTCCTGGGCAAGACCCCTCGCGATCAATTGACGTTCGTCGCTGCGCTCGAGCGTGCCTGCAACGACCCGGAATGTTCCGTGCGGTTCGCGCAACCACCTACCGACTACGTAGCCTTTCCCAAGCCCAGCGGCTACCGCGCGTATCACGCTGTACTGGTGGTCCGAGTGGCGACGCATCAGGGCGACCTCGATGTGAAAGTGGAAGTTCAGGTCAAGACACGACTGCAGGACGCCTGGGGCGAGCTGACCCACGAGGACATGTACAAACCCGGTGAGGCGCTCAAGCCGACCAAGAAGCACACCGATTACGCCGCGCACATGGCGCACCTGCTCGATCAGGTGGACGCAATGGC
Source organism: Rhodococcus sp. AW25M09 (assembly GCF_000333955.1). Classification (GTDB taxonomy): domain Bacteria; phylum Actinomycetota; class Actinomycetes; order Mycobacteriales; family Mycobacteriaceae; genus Rhodococcoides. The sequence continues at coordinate 15,667 of NZ_CAPS01000064.1, read as the reverse complement.
CGACGATCTCGCCGCCCAACTCGATTCACTGACGGCTGCGTCCAAGGAGGGCAACGTGCTCTCCGCCGACCCCATCCCGAAGGATCCGGACTTCATTCACGCTCGGGTCACTCGCACCGGTCCTCGGTACGCGCTGGCGGTCGGACCGGACGGTCGTCGGGGGCTCGTACCTGCTCGCTCGGTGAAAGCCGTCATCGGCTCCACCGACCGAATCGCCGTCAACGACTATCTCGAAGTGGGGGACTACATCGACGTCGTGGTCGAGGATTCCGAGGACGCTCTGTACTACCACCTGACCTCGCGGCCGCCCCGTCTCAAGCCCGCGAAAAAGCGCAAGCGCTGACCTGCGGTTCTCAGGAACATCTCACGTCCGTGCTGTAAAACTCCGTTATCGTGACCACTATCGACAAGCCCACGGTCGTCGCCGACGCCGAGCTCGACACCGCGTCCCTCGACTGGCGTAACAGGATTCGTACTGCCGACACGATCGTGCCTGCACTCGCGTTCGTCGTGTTGGCACCCCTGTACGCCGCGATGTCCGTGCTCGGCCATCGTCAGCTCCGTACTTCCGGCTTCGATCTGGGCATATTCGTTCAGCAGGTCGCGTCGTACTCGCAGTTTCGCGCGCCGACCTCCGACCTGCTGGGCACCGGGTACAACACGCTCGGCGATCATTTCTCCCCCATCACCGCCCTGCTGGGTCCCGTCTATCGGGTGTTTCCGCACGCCGAGACGTTGCTGATCGCGCAGGCCGTGTTGTTCGCGCTCGCCGTGATCCCGATCAGCCGGCTGGCGGTGCAGAAGTTCGGCACGGTGGTCGGTGTCGTGATCGCCGCGGCGTTCGGGCTGTCCTGGGGTGTTCAGGCCGCGCTGAACTTCGACTTCCACGAAGTGGCATTCGCGATGCCCTTGCTGGCCATGTCCATGGTCGCGCTGGTTCGTGAGCGCTGGCTGCCGGCACTGGCGTGGGCTCTGCCGCTGGTGTTCGTCAAAGAGGACATGGGTCTGACGGTCGTCGTGATCGGCGCCCTGGTGGCGTTATGGGCGAGCGGAAGAACACGCGTACTCGGCGCGCTGACTTCAGTGTGGGGCCTGACCTGGGTCATTCTCGCCGTCAAGGTCATCATTCCGGCGCTGAGCTCCGACGACTCGTACGACCAGGGGTCGAAGCTGCCTCCGCTGAGTGAAGGCATCGCCGACACCGCGCACGGCCTGGTTGCCGGCGATTCCCGGGCAGCCACCGCCTTCCTGTTGCTCGCGGTCACGGGCTTCTTCGCCTTGCGCTCCCCTCTGTTGCTGATCGCGGCCCCGACGATCGCCTGGCGCTTCGTCAGCGACAACTCCAACTTCTGGAAGCCGATCTACCACTACAACGCGATATTGATGGTCATCGTGTTCGTCGCTTTGCTCGACGCGTTGGTTCGTAGCCGTCGGCACGGCCAGCTCACCGACCGCGGCAGGAAGCTGATCGTCGCATTCGTGGCAGCGTTCGCACTCGTCGCCTTGCCGTTTCTGCCGATGGCACGCATCGTGCACGCGCAGGAGTGGACGATCGATCCGCAAGCCGCAACAGCTCGGGATATCTCGCAGTGGATTCCCACCGGTGATCGAGTCGCGGCGTCGAACAATCTCGTAGCCCAGATGGTCGCCGATCACGACGTGTCGGTGTTTCCGCAGCGCGCCACCGATTCAACTGTTCCGGACTGGATCGTCGTCAACCGCGAACGGCCTGCGGGCTGGCCCGCAGACGAGAGCGGCGATCGCCAGGCGATCGACCGGGCGCTGTCGAGTGGATACGACGTCGTCTACGCCGTCGACGGTATCGAGGTCCTGCACCGCGAGTGAGTTCGTGCGATTAGGGTTCGGTGACACGGACCCCACCGGATACACCGCGATAACTACTGCAAGGCAGGTACAGGACATCGACGCTCGAACCGGCGATCTCGGCGCCACCAAGACCGCATCGAAGCGCTCACCGTGGAATCGAAAGAACCCCTACCGCGCGCAGGTTCTGAGCAACCGGTGCCTGTCCGGTCCCGCCTCGGCCAAAGAAGTTCGGCACTTCGAGATTGCACTGGACGATAGCGGCATCTCCTACGAGGCCGGCGACGGATTCGGTGTCAGACCCGTCAACGATGCGGTTCTGGTATCGGCCGTCATCGAGCGTCTCGGAGTGCCCGCCGACATAGCCGTTCACACCAAGGCCGGTGAGATCACCCTCGAACAAGCACTGACCACGGAGTACGAGATCGGTATCCCGTCCATGGACCTGATCGAGGCCGTGGCCGAACACGCGGGCGATGCCGAACTCGACCACGTTCTCCAGAACGGCGACCGGGCGTCGTTCGATGCCTGGATCTGGGGTCGCGATGTCGTGGATGTTCTCGATCTCGATCGGTCGTCGACTCTCGATCCAGCCGAATTCCTCGGCTTGCTTCGTCCGCTCCAACATCGCGTGTACTCGATCTCGTCGTCACCGACAGCGCACGAAGGCACCGTGCACCTGACCGTGTCCACCGTCCGATATCGATCGGCCGAGCGTGACCGCGGCGGCGTCTGCTCGACGTACCTCGCCGACAGAGTCGGCGACGGGAACGAGGCAGGTGTGTTTCTGTCGCCCAACAAGTCGTTCCGACTTCCGTCCGACGACACACCCATCATCATGATCGGGCCCGGAACCGGAGTAGCACCGTTTCGAGCGTTCCTGCACGAGCGTCGCGCGCGCGGCGCGACGGGAGACAATTGGTTGTTCTTCGGGGACCAGCACCGGTCCACCGATTTCCTCTACGCGGACGAGCTCGCCGAATTCGAGCGGGACGGTTTGCTGACCCGACTCGATCTCGCTTTCTCCCGAGACCAGCACGAGAAGATCTACGTGCAGCACCGCATGCGTGAGTCGGGACAGCAGTTGTACGGCTGGCTCGAAGCAGGTGCACATCTCTACGTCTGCGGTGATGCGGCTCGAATGGCCAAAAGCGTCGACGAAGCACTGCACGAAATCGTCGCCGAGCACGGCGGCCACTCCCCCGATGCCGCCGAGGATTACGTCAACGAACTCAAGCGATCCAAGCGCTACCTGCGGGACGTCTACTGACCCACGCGTTCTTGTCGGACCCCCTCGCTACCGTCTGATTCACAGGCATCAGTTCTCGTCCGAGAAGAGGGTTCGCACCGTGAACGCACTGCAGAACGGCCATTTCGATTCCACCACGGCACACGCGTGGGCGACGTTCACCGCGAATCTCCACGCATGTATTCGGTCCCTGCCCAGACGGGACTACATCACGGTCACCGCCGCCCAGGCCAGCCCCGGCGAGCGCGGCTTGCGCCCGTACATCGATGTGGCGGCGGCAGACGCCGGTAATCTGGTCACGGTCGCGGCAATTCCGTCGCTGCTGTACCCGGATGCTCCGGACGCAACTGCCATGGACGTCCACTTACTCGATTTCGGTTGGCTCGATCGCGGCAAGCCGGTCGCCGACGGATCGGTCATCGATCTCACGCGAACCGACACGAGATCCGACGCCGGACTCGTCGCGGAGATGATCACGCTCGCGTTTCGCGAGATCTGGAACGTTCCGCACCCCTCGTTCCTCAGTGTTTGGGGCGTCGCGGCCGACGGCTCGTCGACGGGTCCGGTGGACCTGCAACGTGGGTTCGACGGCCGGACGGCCGCAGTCGGCCCGGACGAGGCACGTCCGGAGACAACTACCGACGTTCCCGCCGAGCTGCGGTCGCTGCAGGCGTTGTGTCAGTTGATCGGTAGACGGGTCGATGCGCACACCGTGAGATCCGTGTGCACCCGCAGCGACCTTCACGATCTGTTCGCCCGTGCCGTGACGCTGCATCGTGCGGCCGCCGGCCGAGCTCGCCGCACCGCCGACGCCGGTCGAGACGACTCTGCCGCTGTGTGGATCAACCTGGCCCGGACCTGGCGCTCGGTCGCACGCAGCATCGACGCCGCGATGGATGCGGACCGGCACGCGTGTAGCTGACGAGCTACAGGACCTTTCGGCGCAGACCGCTCGCCCGCAATACCTGACGCTCGACGCCGGCGCGGATTGCTTCCTCGGTACCGATTACCCGCACGTGCGATCGTGCGCGTGTGATAGCCGTGTACAACAATTCTCGGGTCAGCAGTGTCGATGCTTCGGCGGGGAGAAGCACCGAAACCGTGTCGTACTGACTGCCCTGACTGCGGTGGATCGTCATCGCGTAGACGGTGTGCACCGAGGAGAGCACGTTGGGGTGGATCAGCACGTGTCCACGCCCGCGGGCGAAGGCAGCCATCGGAGTTCCATTGTCTCCCAACACCACAACACCGGTATCCCCGTTGTAGATCCGCGCTTCGTGATCGTTTGCCGTCACCAACAGCGGCTGACCGGGGTACCACAGCGACGGGTCGAGAAACGTTCCGCTCCCCTCTCCGACCCACTCCATCGCCTGCCGATCCCACCGCGAGACGCCCCATCGGCCCTCACGGTGCGCGCACAGCAGCCTGTGCTTCTCCAGCCCGAGCAGTGCCGCAGTGGCATCCCCGCGTTCGGCGGCGGCGGTGACCTCGGCGGCGGTGTCGATCACGTCGGAGCGGAGCGCATCCATGTCGTCGGGACCATGGAAGGAGATCTCTTGCGCGCCGGACTCGAGCAGCGCCATCACCTCGTCGGCCCGCCCGTCTCGCACGGCCACGGCCAAGCGCGCGATGGCACCGCCGAACCGTCTGCCACGACTGAGTCGAACAACGCCGCCGCTCAGGCGTTCTCGCTCGAATGGGCTCAGAGCGGCCTCGGCCGGATCCTCGGCGGCGGCGAAATCGTCGGCGACGAGCTGTGCCAGCACTGGGTTCTCGATGCCGGTGACCGGCCGCGCCACGAGATCTGCCAGCACCGCGCCTGCATCGACAGACGTCAACTGATCCGGGTCACCGACCAGGATCAATCGTGATTCGGGGCGAACGGCTTCGAGCAGTCGACACATCATCGTCAACGACACCATCGAGGTCTCGTCCACGACGATGACGTCGTACGGCAAGCGATTCTCGGCGTCGTGCCGAAACCTCGTCTTGCTGCCGGGCTTCCAGCCCAGAAGCCGGTGCAGCGTCATCGCCTTCAGATCCACTGGAAGTCCGAGCAGTGCGGCCTGTTCGGACACCGACTCTTGCAATCTGGCTGCGGCCTTGCCTGTGGGTGCGGCCAATCCGATACGCAGATCGCTCCCGTGTTCACGGACCAGCAGCGCCAGAATTCGAGCAACCGTATGGGTTTTGCCGGTTCCCGGCCCGCCTGCGATGACTGTCGTCCATTGCGTCGCCGCCAGAGCTGCGGCTATGCGTTGGCGATCGGGAGCGGCCGTCGGTGCTCCCGATTCGTCGACGAACAGCTCGGCCAAAGCGCCGCTGACTTGGGCTGCATCGGAATTCGGGTGGGACTGCGACCGCTGTTCGAGGACATCGCGAACTGTGCTCTCCTGCAGATGGTATCGGTCCAGGTACAGCAGCTCACCCTGGTCGGTGTCCACCAGCTTCAGCGGCGTCAACGGTCCGTTCGCGCTGCCGACCACAAGCGGGCTGATGGTCAGCGCACCGAGGACCTCGGTCAGCTCGGGCCAGGGAAGTGCGCTGGGATCGACGTCGGAATCCTCGTCGACCGTCACATCTCGCAGTCGTCGCAGATCGAGGCACACCGAACCGGATCGCACCGCGCGCACCGTCAGGGCAGCGGCCAGCAGTACGTGCTCGGACGACTCCCCGGCAAGCGCGCCCAGACGCAACGCCACATGCACGTCGGCAGCCGACAGCACACCTGCATCGTTGAAGGTGCGCAGAATTCCGCTGCCGCGCAGCGCAGTCGAGACGCTCGTCATCGAGTGACCTTCCCGGCGAGTAGGTCCGAGAGCTCGATCACCAGAGCCGCGGGCGGATCCCAGTCGAACACCCCGCACCCGGCTGGAGTCTGCGCTCCCACCATGCCCCGGACGAACAGGTATCGAATGCCGCCGAGGTGTAGCCGCGGGTCGTAGTCCGGTTGACGCCACCGCAGATACCGATGCAGCGCAACGGCATAGAGGATTGCCTGCAACGGGTAGTGCGAGCGCATCATTTCCTGAGCCATCTTCTCGCGGGTGAAATTACCGGTGGTGAGATCCCCGCGGGCGAGCCGGTTGGTCTTGTAATCCACGACGATGTAGCGCGGTCCGGGGACGCGGAGAACCGAGTCGATACTTCCCGTGAGAAAGCCGCGCAGGGGTGTCGACTCGATACCGTCGAGCAGGTCGGGATAGGACTCGAGCACGTCGCCTGCATCGAGATGACGCCTCAGCAGGCGCGCAACGGATTTCAGGGTGACCGTCGCCGCCACCGGGTCGTCCCCTCCGGCCAGGGGGAGCTCGAAGTCCAGCTCCGCGAGATGGTCGGACGGTGCGATGTCGGCCAGAGTCCCGAAACCCAAGGGCGTCTGCATCACCGGCAGCAGGGCCGCGGCCAACGCCACCGGATCGACCTCTGCCATCCGTGAGGCGACCGCCGCGGTGCAACGCCGTTCGAGTTCGGCGAGCAGATCCGGAGTGGACGCGTCGACGTGCTCGAGCGCCTCGTGTACGAGCGTTCCGAATGCCGCGCCGGCCGGCATTCCGTTCATCGGGGACGCGATCCCCTCCAGTTGCTCGTCGACATTGTCGCTCTCCACCAGGCTGGTGTACTCGCTGCCCACCGACGGTTCGGCAGGCTCGTCCGTCTTCTCGGGATGTTCGGCCTCGCTGGTCACCCCTACCTCCGGCTGGACCGGTGTGCCGTCGTGGGCGTGAGCTGTCAACGCGGAGTACGACGTTCGACGCCACAGCAGGTCCAGGGTTCGATCGAACCGCGCGGCGGCCACATCGAGGTGTGCCTCCTCCGGTCGGATCCAGTGCTCTGAGGACGGCGCACTGGGCCCCACCGGTTCGACCGAGATGAGGTCGGCAGCCGACCCGACCCAGGATTGCAGCCGGTTCGCGGTGGTCGCATCGTCGAGAACCTTGGAGGAAGGCTCCGGTTGCGGAATCCCGGGTATGCGGCCGAACAGCATCCGGTGGAGCGAGGACGTCGCCGTGTTTCGCCCCGGTGCCCACCACAGCACGATCTGGCTTTCGGCACGGGTGAGACCGACGTACAGCAGTCGCAGTTCCTCCCCCGCTTCTTCCTGATCGCTGATGATCTTTCTGGCTGCGTAACCCACTCCGGACGGTCCGCCGACGTCTCGGATGCGGTGTCCGTTCTCGTGCAGCAACAACGTCGAGGGCTTGCTGAAGTACAACGTGTCCCAGGCGTACGGCAGATAGACGACGGGAAATTCGAGCCCTTTGCTGCCGTGTGTCGTCATGATCTGCACTGCAGCCGAATCGCTGTCGAGTCGACGACTGCGGTCGGTGGATCCGCCGGCAGCCGGTTCCTTGATGCGGTCGGTCAGCCAGCGGGTGAGGGCGGTGATCCCGAAAGATTCGGATACGGCGGCCCGATTGAGCAATTGGGCGATGTGCCGTAGATCGGTCATGGTGCGCTCGCCTGCTTCGATTGCGAGCAGCCGGGCGTCGAGTCCGGACTGGGCCGACACCCGCTCGAAGACTGCCGCGAAACCGGCCTGGTCGAAGAGGACCGAGTACTCACGCAGTTGGCTGCTGACCTGGGACAGGGTGTCCTCGGCTCCGGCGTCGAGCTGGGCGGCAGTCCAACCGAGGAGTGGAGTGAGTGCGGCGAGGCGAACGCGATCGGAGCGATGCGGTTGCTCGATCGCCTGCAGCAGCCACAACCAGTGTCGGGCACTGTCAGTACCGAACACACTGGTGCTGCTCGATACGACAGACGGCACGCTCACTGCATCGAGTGCATCCCGAATCAGCGCAACCTGCTTGGTCGTTCGGGTCAAGACGGCGATGTCTCGCGGTTCGATCGCGCGGGACCCGTCGGGACGGTCGATCACGGTATCTCTGGACAGCAGCTCGACGACGTCCGCCGCGACGTCGGCCGCGACTCTGGATCGGAGTCGATCGACTGCCGGAAAGCCTTGCCGGAGTGGACCTGCACCGGTTCGCGGAAGATACCGCAGCCGCAGCGGAGGATTCCCCACCATCCTGGATACTGGGTTCCGGGCCTCGACCCTGTGGACCACGATGTCGTCGTGCCCGAGGGCCGCACCGCCGTACAGATGATGCAGTGCGTCCAGCAGCCCCGAGTCACTGCGCCAGTTGGCTGTGAGCTCGTACAGATGGTCCGCGGATTCCACAGCGTCGAGGTAGCTGAGCACCTCGGCACCGCGGAACGCGTAGATGGCCTGCTTCGGATCGCCGACGAGAATGAGCGTCGTGGATCCGTGAAACGCCCGCCACAGAATGTCCCACTGCATCGGGTCCGTGTCCTGGAACTCGTCGATCAACACCACGCGGAATCGGTCTCGCACACGGGCACAGGCGGCTTCGCCGTGCACGGGGTCGGACAACACAGAATGTAGTAGTCCGAGTAGATCGTTGTAGTCACGAACTCCGAGCAGGCGTTTACGACGCTCTATTTCCCGTCGCGCTTCCCGTGCGAACCGCACGCGCAGTGCGGACTCGCGGCTACCGTCATCCCCGTCGAGGTTCTCGGTGTCGGGGTGCAGGATCGACTGTTGGTCGCCGACCGCCGCCAGCGCCAGCTGCTGCGCATCCTTTCTGCTGAATGCCGGAGCCTCGTCGTCGCCGCTGAACATCTGCAGGTACAGATCGTCGACGACCTGTTCCAGTAGATCGGTCACCGATTCGACGAACGTCGATTCCGGTTCACGCTCCCCCGCGATACCGAGCCCGTCGAGCATCCGCTGACAGAAGCTGTGGGTGGTGACGATGGTGCCGGCATCGAAGTCCGAGAGCGCCTTGCGCAGTCGTCCACGACGGCGGTCCACCTCGGCATCGTCGGCCGAGGCAAGAAATGCCACGAGTGGATCACGTTCTGCACGAGCAGTTTCCGGGTCGGCCAGGTGCCGGGCGATCGAGGCGAATCTGCTGCGGGTGCGATCGCGCAATTCCTGGGTTGCGGCCCGACTGAACGTCACCAGAAGCAGATCGGAGATCTCGGCGATGCCCTCGGCGATATAGCGCGCGGCCAAGCCGACGATCGCGTAGGTCTTGCCGGTGCCGGCACTGGCTTCGAGCACGGTGGTTCCGGTCGGCATCGGACCGAGCAGATCGAATCCGCGTGCGGCGTTCATGCGTTCCCCATGTTCTCGGCGGCCAGCAACGGGTCCCAGAGCTTTCGAGCGAGAATCCCGAAGCGACTCGTCTCGTTCGACGGCTCGGTCTCGTCGGGCAGCGAGGTCGCGTCCAGCAAGGCCTGGAACGACAGCGTCGGCCCGTGCACGTACCGCAGCGATCGATCGGTTCCGTCGCCGAAGTCCCCTCGCCACGCCCACGTGGCGGAGTCGTAGCCGTCCTCGATGGATCCGCCGCCGAACCGCTTCTCGGCGTATGCCGACGCGGTTCCAGTCGATATCGGCAACGGCGACGCCAACCCGCGATCGCGTAGCTCGACCAACTCTCGCAAGGATGCAACGGGATCACGCGGAGCCGTCAGTCGAGATCGACGTGGTGGGCGCATGCCGCTCGCCCGTCCGATTGTGACGGCGTTCCACTCCCCCGGCTCGGACGCGGCCACTGCCAGCAACCGCACCCATGCCGCCAGTCGATGCTTGGCGGCCAGACGCGAGTAGGAGGAGCGCGCCAGAACGCGGTCGTGGATTCCGGTAACGGTGCCGGTCAAGCGTCGTCCGTCGCCGAGGTCGACGGCGACATCGGTGGTCTCGGCCGGGCCGGCGTGGAAGGGCGCGGCCGCGTCGGCGATGATCCCGACGATCTGCCGGATGTCGGACATCTCGCGTCGGCCCTGATGGAACGGCGGGAGAGTGCCTCGACGCCATTCCGCGTCGGCGAATTCTCCGATGTCTCCGCCGGCGAGCACTGCAGCCAGCATTCGATCACCGATGTTCCACCGAGACAACGGGTCCAGCTCGATGTCCAAACTGTCGGCCAGGTCGTCCTCGAGATCTGGAACTCGAAAGCCCAGCCGCTGACGCAGAAATGCCTGCACAGGGTTCTCGACGAAGGCGATCAGGTCCGCGAGTTCCACATCCCCCGGAGGAAGTGGAGGAAGGGCCGCTGCCAGGAACGGACGCACGGGGTGGGCTGCCGCTTGCTGGGAAACTGCCCCGGCCAGAGCGACCGTGTCGAAGCTGAACGGCTGATCGGCTTCGAAGTTGTGAGGGTCGAACGGCTGCAGAGGATGCCGATGTTCGACGCTTCCGCCTGCGGTCACCTCCAGCACGTCCATCAACTCACGCAGCGGGATTGCCGGGGGCTTGACCGATCCATCGACGGGGTCGGCTCCGGTGTAGAACAGCAGTAGCTTCTCCTCGGCGGACATCACTGCGTCGAGGAGCAATTGCCGATCCTCGCTGCGGATGTCTCGTTCGCCGAGGGCCGGGTCGCGGGCGAGGATGTCGTCTCCGTCGATACTGCCCACTCGCGGGAACACCTCGTCGTCGAGCCCGAGTAGCACCACCACTCGGTGCGGTACCGATCGCATCGGAACCATGGTGCACACGGTCAGTTCGCCGGTTCGGAAGTTCGCTCGGGTGGGTCGGCCGGCCAGTCTCCTGGCCAACATCGCGCGCACATCCGCGAGTCGGAGTTCGGCCTCACCGCCGTGTTCGGTGGCGTCGGCGATCTCGCGATGCGCTTGTGCCAGCTGCCATTCGTCGGCTGTCGGCACGTCGGCGAGCAGGTCCAGTGCGCGGCCGAGCTGCCGCGTCCATTCGGCCACCGATGCCGGACCGGCAAGAGCTCGCAGCACCGAGGCGAGTCGGTCGACGAGTTCGGCGACACGGCCGGCGAGGGCGATGTCGTTGCTGTCGACGTCGTCGAGGGGCAATGCGAGGTCGAGGTATTCGTTCCTGGTCTCGTCGGCAGCTACTCCCAGGAGAATGCGATCGAGGGCCGACTTGAACGTGTTCTGCCGAAAGCCGTTCAGACCGAATGCTTCTCGCTGCCTCACCGTCAGGCCCCAGCGGGCACCGGAGGTGGTGACCCACTCGCGTAACCGCTCGAGATCATCGTCGGTGAACGAGAACTTCTCCCGGACCGGGCCAGTTGCAGCGAAGTCCAGCAGTTCACTCGCCGTCACGCGCCCCTCGGAGAAGTCGAGAACGGTGGCTACGACGTCGAGGACGGGGTTCGTACGGCGCAGGCCCCGATCGGCAAGTCGCACTCGCAGCCGATGCCCAGGATGCACCAGCGCGGCCTGCCCGAAGTTCGCGCGGATCAACGGCGCATAGGTCTCGACGTCCGGGCACATCACCAGCACGTCGCGTGGCTCGAGCGTCGGGTCGTCGCTGAACAGGTGCAGCAGCGACTCGCGCAGAACTTCGACCTGACGGGCGGGCCCGTGACATGCGTGGATTTGCACTGTTCCATCCGCACCCGTCGTTCCGCCCTCGGATTCGGTTGCGGCGGTGGGCGACACATCGGCGGCTATGTCCCGCTGGATTCGGCCGAGCAAGGTGCTTGCGAACGCAGAGCCCTCGTGATGCACGGAGTGCGTTGCGACCGAACCGGTGGTTGCTTGAAGCTCTCGCACGTCGCGCGACAGACTCGCCAACAGTGGGTGTTCGACGGCCAGAGCCGTCGCGTCCTCTCGTCGACGCGTCACAGCAGGAGTGTCGACGAGGGCGTTCCACATGGACGGGCTCGGATGCGGCACCCAGATGTGAACGTCGCGGTGCCGGGACAGCGCCCCCAGGATGTCGAGCTGGTCGGTCGTCAGTCGGGTCGGACCGAACACCGACAACCGACTCGGTAGGTCTACAGATTCCGGCGCGTCCTCGAGTCGGGCGCACGTCTCGGGAAGCCGTTCCGCCGGGCTAGGTCTGCCGATCCGCTCGCGCACCATGTTCCACACACGTGGTTGCCACTGCATGTCGTCGTCGAGATCGCTGCCGTGACCGTCGGTGAATCGGCCGGCATACCAATCGCGCAGCATTCGGGGTCGTTGAGATCCGTACGCGCGGAACAGTTCTGCCACGTGCGCTGCCGTCGACCAGCGACGTCCCGCCCGATGATCCTCGGACCCGGCACCCAAATGCTTGAACAACACTGTCGCCCACGGTTCGGTGCGGCAGTCGTCGATGACGCCCAGTGCGGTCCAGAGCACCCGGCCCGGAGCCCATGGATCGTCGTCGGGGTCGATGTCGTCGACCGCAGCGATGGCACGCGCGACCAGCCTCGCTGGGCTGGGAAACTCGATGTTCGCGGCAATTCCGTCACCGTCGGTACTGCCCAAGGAGCTCGACAGTCTTTGGGTGAGCCACCGTTCCACCCCCTTTGCCGGGACCGACACGATCTCGGGCGCGAAGCAGTCGTCCAACGGCACGGACAGGACGTCGGCGAGTGCATCCGCGAGGGTTCCTGCGCGTTCGGCGCGGTGGAGCGTCAACACCGTGGCGTTCCCCCTCCTGCTCGTGACCGAAAGCCCGGTTTCGGACTCGTGACGACCCTACTCGAGCCTCCGACACGTTCTGCGCGACGAGTTGAGCCTCGAACGTCGGTCGGTATCCGCGAACCCGTTCGACCCGAAGGAGTGCACCATGCTCGCACGCGCTTTGCCCTGGTAGCGATCCACGTTGACGACTCGGTTGGCGTTGCCGCGTCGAATGTAACGACGGTCGATGCCGGTACGACATGCTGATTGGAAATGCGACCGACCGGTCCGAATGGAACGGGTGGTTGCTTCCGGTCTCGCGGTGCCTGCCTTCCGCCGTATCGACGCCTTTCGTGATTCGAGGACTATCCCCCTATGACCAGCGCCTACCCACCCCCCTTCCAGCGCCCCACACCCGAACCGACGACGCCTCGCCGTCCCCTACTGGGCAAGATATTCGCTTGGACTGCGATTGTTTTCGGAGTCATTTTCTTGCTCGGTGCAGTCATGTCGTTCGAGTTCGGTGCGTTACTCGTCGGCGCTCTGATGGTCGGCGCGGGTGTCGCATATTTGCGTTTGTCGCCCACAACCGGCCGCAAAGGCTGGGCGATCCCGGCCATCGCGATCCTTCCCGCCCTCGTCGTCATGGGACTGACCACCGCCACCGAACCCGAGACTCCCCAGATCTCACCCGTCGCGGCCGTGCCTGCACTGCCGACAGTCACGACGCCTTCCGCGCTGCCGACGACAACCACACCCGCACCGACCACGACCACAGTGGCCCCGACGACCGAAGCTGTCGCCGCCGTCGTCGAGGTGCCGGCGACAACGGACTACATCCCACTGCCGGATCCCGAGCCCGAATACATCCCTGAGCCGGTGTACACACCAGAGCCCGTCTACACCGCTCCCGCGCCGTTCGTCGCGGTGCCATCCGCCGTCTCGTATGCAAATTGCGATGCCGTACGCGCAGCAGGCGCAGCCCCGATCTACGCCGGGGAGCCTGGTTACAGCTTCAAACTCGACCGCGACAGGGATGGCATCGGCTGCGAGAACTGACCACGGTCAACCCACCAACCGCCGCGTCAGGTCGGCGCTCTCGCGCGAGTAGGCGACCAGCATGACGAGCTCGACCGACGGCCGCGCGGCTTTCACGGCCACCACTTGCTGGGTGACTGCATCGTGCATCGGCCATCCGTAGGACCCGCCGGAGATCAGTGGAAAGGCGATGAATTTCAAGTTCATCGATGCCGCGAGGGCAAGACTTCGGGCGTAGCACGAACGCAGTAGTTCCGACCGGTCCTCGTGCGGGGAGTACCGCGGACCGACGGTGTGGATGACGCAGTCGGCTCGCAATCTGCCGGCGGTCGTCGCGACGGCGGCACCGACATCGAGGCCGTGCGGGGGCGCTGCTGTAGGCGGGCCGCCGTCTCTACACACGACGCCAAGACCTCGATAGAGTTCCACCCATGGTGGATTGGGTACGACTTGAACTTGACGTGGAGAAGTTCGACGACGCGGAGTTCGAGCTGTACCTGCATCGGGTACGAACGTCGGGCACCAGGTTGACGACGATGGCGGAACTCGGCGACACGACTGAACATCGGCGTGCGCTTTACCATCTCAACAAGACGTGTTCAGCCGACATCCCCGACCGGGGGACGTTCTACACATACGACGAATACGTCGCGGAACGCATCGATTTGGCCACCTTCGACCCGAGCGGCGTTGTCCTCGCAACCCGTGACGACGCATGGATCGGGATGTCCACAACCTCTCTGCACCCGGACAAGGGCTACGCGTTCTCCGAGATGACAGGTGTGCTTGCATCGCACCGTGGGCAAGGCCTGTCCCTGGCATTGAAACTGCTCGCGATCCGTTTTGTCCGATCGTCGGGTTACCAGCGGCTCGTGACCTTTCACCACCCAGGCAACACGTCCGCGATCGCGATGAACCGGCGGCTCGGGTTCGTCGACCCGGCAGCCGAGGGCCGAGTCGGTTGAGCCGAGGCTGCTGATCGTTGGGGACGGCCGATTTTCGAGATTCCGTCCACCGCCGTCACGTAGATGCGCCTGTGCGACATCGATCAACCCGAACAATCGTGATCTGCAAGTCTCGTTCGGGACTGCGTGACGTGTTGTTCTGTCTGATCAGTTTGACGTCTCGGCCGAACCACAGGTCGTGAAGCCACGTATCAGCCAGCGCCGACGACCCTCCTCCGAGTAGAGAGGAACCAGTTTTCGCCCTGGTACGGCGCTATCATCCACATATCGCCCTTCTAGGGGGTGGGTAAAGAGACGGCAACAGCGATGGCGTCGGCTGCGAGAACTGACCACGGTCAACCCACCAACCGCCGCGTCAGGTCGGCACTCTCGCGCGAGTAGGCGACCAGCATGACGAGCTCGACCGACGGCCGCGCGGCTTTCACGGCCACCACTTGCTGGGTGACTGCATCGTGCATCGGCCATCCGTAGGACCCGCCGGAGATCAGTGGAAAGGCGATGGATTTCAGGTTCATCGATGCCGCGAGGGCAAGACTTCGGGCGTAGCACGAACGCAGTAGTTCCGACCGGTCCTCGTGCGGGGAGTACCGCGGACCGACGGTGTGGATGACGCAGTCGGCTCGCAATCTGCCGGCGGTCGTCGCGACGGCGGCACCGACATCGAGGCCGTGTGGCAGCGTGGTGGCCCGCAGCGCCTTGCATTCCGCGAGGATCGTCGGCCCACCGGCTCGGTGAATCGCGCCGTCCACACCGCCGCCGCCGAGCAGTCGTGTGTTCGCGGCATTGACGATCGCGCCCACTGCCACGTCCGTGATATCGCCCTGGACGACATCGATAATTGTCATGAAAGTTCCTTCGCTGCAGTGATGTTCGAGGTAATTCGATCGAGATCGTCGGCGCGAAGCCCTGGGTAGCCGTGGACGGCACCGCGCCATTCGCGAGGCACCGCCGATGCTCCCCATCGCGCTCCGAGCAGTCCGCCGGCTATGGCCGCGGTGGTGTCGGTGTCGCCGCCCGCGCGGACACACAGTTCCAGAGCGGCCGGCAGTGGCCGCTCCGCGTCCCGGCAACGATGGATTGCCCACCACGCTGTCTGCAGGGCGTGCACCACCCAGCCGTTGCGGGGAAAGTCGGCGGGCTCCCCCACCTGCGCCGCATGGATCAACGGCCGCCAGAACGCTCGTACGTC
>NZ_CAPS01000065.1 GCF_000333955.1 Rhodococcus sp. AW25M09 | reverse complement strand
GCCATCGGCCCACACTCCAGCCGCTTCGAGTCCCCGCTCTATCGCGCGCACCACGAGATGCGTCGGCCCCCACGGCACGTCCGCCGAGCCCTCGCCGTCGACGTGGATCTGCAGGCCCGACGCGGTAGTCGTGACCTCGATCTCGTCGTAGAGACCCAAAGCGATTCCGAGACTGTCGAATCCGGGTCCAATGTTGGCACTGGACGCCGGTACGCGCGCGGTGACCGTGAGCCCGATGGGGAGTGTCGTCGTCATAGCCGGAGATTCCGTCAACTCAGGCCAGCTCGAGCGCAGCCGCAACAGCGACGGGATCGACCGAAATCGGCTCGACGACAGGCATTCCCGACAGCGCAGTATCGGGGTCTTTGAGACCGTTTCCGGTCACCGTGCAGACAACGGTCAGGCCCGGTTCGAGCCAACCTTCCTTTCGAGCCGCGAGCAAGCCGGCGACGCTGGCCGCGGACGCGGGTTCGACGAACACTCCCTCGGTCTTCGCGATCAACCTGTACGCCTCGAGGATCTCCTCGTCGGTGGCGGCGCGGAATGCTCCGTTGGATTCTTCCTTGGCGTTGACCGCACCGTTCCAGGACGCGGGCGAGCCGATTCGGATGGCGGTGGCGATCGTCTCCGGATCCTTCACCGGAGCTCCGTGTACCAGCGGAGCAGCTCCGGCCGCCTGGACACCGAGCATCCGCGGCTTGCGGGTGGTGAGACCGTCGCGGAAGTACTCCGAGTACCCGCGCCAGTAGGCGGTGATGTTGCCGGCGTTGCCGACTGGGAGAGCATGGATGTCCGGTGCGTCGCCGAGCGCGTCGCAGATCTCGAACGCCGCTGTCTTCTGTCCCTCGATGCGGACGGGGTTGACCGAGTTGACCAGACCGATGGTCGGGAACTCGGCTGTGGTCTTACGGGCCAGTTCGAGGCAATCGTCGAAGTTGCCCTGCACCTGAATGATCTTGGCTCCGTGCATGACTGCCTGAGCGAGCTTGCCCATGGCGATCTTGCCCTGCGGAACCAGGACGGCACAGCTCATGCCGGCCTTGGCCGCGTAGGCGGCCGCCGAAGCAGAGGTGTTCCCGGTGGACGCACAGAGCACGGCCTCCTGACCACGGGCGAGCGCGTCGGTGACGGCCATGGTCATTCCACGGTCTTTGAACGATCCGGTGGGATTGAGTCCCTCGACCTTCAGATGAACTGTGCAGCCGGTCAATTCCGACAGACGGCCGGCCGGAAGCAGCGGCGTGGCGCCTTCGCGCAGCGTGACGGTCTTCCAGTCGGGTCCGATCGCCAGACGGGAGCGGTACGCCTCGATCAGACCGGGCCAGGGGGTATGGACGCTCATGCTGTAGTGCCTTCCAATCTGAGGACGCTTGCAACGTGTACAACCACGTCGAGCTGCTCCAGCGATGCAACGGTTTCGGACAGTGCGGAATCGGCCGCGAGATGTGTCACCACGACGAGCCTGGCTCCGTCACCCGCGCCGTGCTGACGCACGGTGGAGATGCTGACGTCGCGCTTGGAGAACTCGGCTGCCACGGTGGCCAGAACGCCGGGCTTGTCCGCGACCTGCATGCTGACGTAGTAACGAGTGAGAATGTCACCCATGGGTGCCACCTTGAGCTTGGCGTACGTGGACTCGAGCGGGCCCCGTCCGCCGTAGAACTTGTTGCGCGCAGCCATCACCAGATCGCCCAGCACTGCCGATGCGGTCGGCGCGCCACCTGCGCCCTGCCCGTAGAACATCAGCCGCCCGGCGGCCTCGGCTTCGACCACCACGGCATTGAACGCACCGTTCACCGATGCCAGCGGGTGACTGAGGGGAACGAGCGCCGGGTAGACCCGAGCCGAAATTCGCTCCTTGCCCTTGGGCGTGACGATGCGCTCGCAAATAGCCAACAGCTTGATGGTGCAGTCCAGGGACTTCGCAGTTTCGAGGTCGTCCGAGGTGATCGTGCTGATGCCCTCGCGGTAGACGTCGCCTGCGGTCACCCGCGTATGGAACGCGATGGACGCCAGAATCGCCGCCTTGGACGCCGCATCGTAGCCTTCGACGTCGGCCGTCGGATCTGCTTCGGCGTAGCCCAGACGGCCTGCCTCGGCCAGGGTTTCGGCGTAGTCCGCCCCGGTCTCGTCCATGGCGGAGAGGATGAAGTTGGTCGTGCCGTTGACGATGCCTGCAACCTTGTTCACGCGGTCGCCCGCGAGGGACTGCATCAGCGGGCGAACGACGGGAATGGCACCGGCCACGGCCGCCTCGAAATACAGGTCGGCACGCGACTTCTCGGCCGCGTCCGCCAGTTCCCCGGTGTACTCGGCCAGGAGGGCCTTGTTCGCGGTGATGACGGACTTGCCCTTCTCGAGAGCCGACAGCACGAGCTTGCGGGGAATATCGATTCCGCCGAGTACCTCGACGACGATGTCGACGTCGTCGCGGCCGACCAATTCGGCCGGATCGTCGGTGAGCAGCTCGGCAGGCACTCCACGATCACCGTCTACTCGACGCACCGCGATCCCTCGAATTTCCAACGGCGCACCGACTCTCGCCTCGAAGTCCTCGGCGTTCTCGGTGAGAATCCGAACGACCTCACTGCCGACGTTTCCGAGTCCGAGTACGGCGACGCCTATCGGCTTCGATGTCATGGCTGAACCTCCAAGCTGAGCAGATCTTCGATGGTTTCCCGCCGCAGGACCAGGCGCGAGTGCCCGTCCTTGACCGCGACGACCGCGGGCCGCGTCAGCAGGTTGTAGCGACTGGACATGGAGTAGCAATAGGCACCGGTGGCTGCCACGGCGAGCAGGTCGCCGGGGCCCACATCGGCCGGCATCCACGTGTTCTTGATGACGATGTCGCCACTCTCGCAATGCTTTCCGACCACACGAGCCATGACGGCCTCGGCGTCGCTGGTCCGCGAGACCAAACGACAGTCGTACTCGGCCTGGTAGAGCGAGGTCCGGATGTTGTCGCTCATGCCACCGTCCACACTGATGTAGCGGCGGCGCGTCGCCTTGTCGACGGTGACATCCTTGATGGTGCCCACCTCGTACAGGGTCACGGTGCCCGGTCCGGCGATGGCGCGGCCGGGTTCGACGGCTATGGTCGGCACCGGCAGACCCACCGCGGCCGATTCCGTCTCCACGATCTCGGTCAACTTCGCCGCCAGCTGCTCGACCGGCGGCGGATCGTCGCTGGGCACGTACGAAATACCCATGCCACCGCCGAGATCGAGCGTCGAGATCTGCGCGGTCTTGTCGACTCCGAACTCCGAGACGATATCTCGCAACAGGCCGATGACCTTGTGCGCGGCCAGCTCGAAGCCGTCGACCTCGAAGATCTGCGACCCGATGTGACTGTGCAACCCGACGAGTCGGAGGTTGTCGGCAGCGAACACCCGTCGGACCGCGTCGAGTGCCGAACCGTCGGCGAGCGAGAAGCCGAACTTCTGGTCCTCGTGTGCGGTGGCGATGAACTCGTGTGTATGCGCCTCGACGCCGACGGTGATGCGAATGAGGACGTCTTGCACCGCTCCGGCTGCACCGGCGACTGCGTCGAGGCGATCGATCTCGATATTGGAGTCGAGCACCACGTGCTCGACACCGGCGCGCACCCCTGCTTCGAGTTCGGCCACCGACTTGTTGTTGCCGTGCATGGCAATTCGGTCGGCGGGGAATCCGGCAGCCAAAGCGATGGCCAGCTCACCACCGGAGCAGATGTCGAGTGAGAGCCCTTCGTCGGCCACCCAGCGAGCGATCTCTCCGCACAGAAAAGCCTTGGAGGCGTAGTGAACTCGCTCGGGCGCCCCGAAGGCGGCAGCCATTTCGCGGCAGCGCGCACGGAAGTCGTCCTCGTCGATGACGAACAACGGCGTGCCGTACTGCTCGGCGAGCTCGGTGACCGAGACTCCGGCGAGACGGACGGTTCCGTCGTCGCCCCGTTCGGCGTTACGTGGCCATACCTGCTCGGGCAGCGTCGTCATCTCCGACGCGTCCGTCGGGCGCTGGGACGTCGACTGTTTCGCGGGGGCATCGGCATGCTTGGGTCCCGCCGGATGTGCGCTCACATGCGCTCCGGTGCGCTCACTCCGAGCAGTTCGAGGCCGTTGGCCAAGACCTGTCGGGCCGCGTTCCCCAACGCCAGTCGTGCGGTGTTCACAGGTCCGGGCTCCTCGTCTCCTTGTGGAAGTACTCGACATGCACCGTAGAAACGGTGGTAGGTCCCCGCCAACTCTTCGAGGTAGCGGGCGATTCGGTGTGGCTCGCGTAGTTCGGCAGCACTGGCCACCACGCGCGGGTACTCGCCGATCGTCCTGATCAGCTCGCCTTCCTGCTCGTGAGTGAGCAGGCTCAAGTCAGGATCTTCCGCACTGATGCCCAGTTCCGCGGCATTGCGCGCGAGCGAGGCCAAGCGGGCGTGCGCGTACTGGACGTAGTAAACGGGGTTCTCGTTGCTCGCACTCGCCCACAGGGCGAGATCGATGTCGATGCTCGAGTCGACGGAGGACCGAATCATGACGTAACGGGAGGCATCGACGCCGATGGCGTCGACGAGATCGTCGAGGGTGATGACGGTTCCGGCGCGCTTGCTCATCTTCACGGCCACACCGTCACGCACCAGGTTGACCATCTGCCCGATCAGTACCTCGACAGTCTCGGGGTCGTCACCGAACGCCGCCGCGGCGGCCTTGAGGCGTCCGATGTATCCGTGGTGATCGGCCCCGAGCATGTAGATGCACAGGTCGAAGCCGCGCTGCCGCTTGTTCTGGAAGTAGGCGATGTCGCCGGCGATGTAGGCCGCGTTGCCGTCGCTCTTGATGACGACGCGATCTTTGTCGTCGCCGAAGTCGGTGGACCTGAGCCACCAGGCCCCGTCCTCCTCGTAGAGACTCCCCGACGTCTTGAGGTACTCGACCGACTTCTCGACGGCTCCGGACTCGAAGAGCGAGTTCTCATGGAAGTAAACGTCGAAGTCGACGCCGAACTCGTGCAGGTTCGCCTTGATCCGAGCGAACATCAACTCGGTGCCGATGGACCGGAAAACCTCCTCCTGCGAGTCCGTGTCCAGAGCGAGAGCATCGGGTCGCTCGGCGAGCACGTGCGCTGCAATGTCGGCAATGTATTCGCCCGCGTAGCCGTTGTCGGGTGCCGGATCACCCTTGGCCGCGGCGATGAGCGACTGAGTGAAGCGCGCGATCTGAGCGCCGTGATCGTTGAAGAAGTACTCGCGGGTGACCTCTGCACCATGGGCGGTCAGGATGCGACCGAGAGCGTCACCGACGGCCGCCCACCGAGTACCGCCGAGGTGTACCGGACCGGTCGGGTTGGCAGAGACGAACTCGAGGTTGACTTTCTTGCCTGCCATCGACGATCCGTCACCGAATGCCGCACCGGCAGCCAGCACACGCGCAACGATTTCACCCTGAGCTGCGGCAGCCAGCTTGATGTTGAGAAATCCGGGTCCTGCCACGTCGGCGCTGGCGATCGCGGCATCGGCTGCGAGCGCTTCGGCGAGCCAGCCGGCGAAGTCGCGGGGATTGGCTCCCGCCTTCTTCGCAACCTGCAGCGCCACGTTGGTCGCGTAGTCGCCGTGCTCGGGATTGCGGGGACGCTCGACGGTCAGCTTCGCAGGTAGAACGGATGCGTCGAGCCCACGGTCGGCGAGCACCTTCGCGGCGGTCGCGTGCAGTAGTTCGGCAAGATCGGCGGGAGTCACAGGTAGCCATCCTATTGGCTGGTGTGCGGCGTACTCGCATGCACTGCCCGTCCGCCTTCGAGCCCACGCGGTCGATCCGGTCGTTGCAGGCTCTGAGCACGCTCTCAGGCAGAGAACGTACAGTAAGGGCGCTCTGCCCGGACGGTGCGTCGTCACCGCCGTCACCAGCAGATACGCACCACCAGCGCTACCGACGACCAACTTTCCCCGACTGAGAGAGCAACTACAGCGATGCCAACGGGTCCCGACAAAGGCAATCAGAACAAGTCGGCTGCGAAGGCAGACAAAGCCATCAACGCAGCCAACAAGAAGTCAGCTCGTAAGAAGAAGGGCGGCGTGCCCGTCGCCAAGGGGAGGCAGATTCCCTGGCTGACGGTTGCCGGTGTCGTTGTCGTGGTCGGCCTCGTCGCGGGGCTCGGAATCAACCTCTATCCGAAGTACCAGGATCGTGCCGAGGCGCAGAAGTTCGCGCCCAGCGAGAGCAATCAGGATCCGTCGACCGGAATCGACGGCGTCACTGTCAACGAGTATCCGGCGGCGCTACACGTCGCGCGTTCGCAGCGGGTCGCCTACGACCAGTCGCCGCCCTTCGGCGGACCGCACGATGCCGTGTGGGCCACCTGCACCGGAATCGTCTACCCCGAGGCCATTCGCACCGAGAATGCCGTGCATTCACTCGAGCACGGAGCCGTCTGGGTCACGTACAACCCCGACGAACTGGACGCAGATCAGATTCAGACGCTGGCCGATCGCGTCGACGGCGAAACCCAGATGATGATGTCGCCGTACCCCGGTCTCGACCACCCGCTGTCGCTGCAGTCCTGGGGTCACCAGCTCAAGCTGGACAGCGTGGACGACGAACGCATCAGTCAGTTCATCTCCGCCCTGCGCCTGAACCGTTTCGAGTACCCCGAAGTCGGTGCCAGCTGCGCGTCGGTGCCGGGAACGGGTGACAACGCCTTCGACCCGGACAACCCACCCCTGTTCGACGCCTCCGCACCCGGACCGGACGCGGTACCGATGGACGGCGGCGGCATCACCCCCGACACGAGCGAGACCAGCGGAGCAGGCGGAATGCAGCTCCCCAGCGATCTCCAGATCCCGTCGAACTGATGACCGACTCGACAACGCCCGACAACGCGACCACGAACACCGAAACGGCCAAGCCGAGTCAACGCACCGCGCTGGTGGCGCTGGCACTGATCGCCGTCCTGGCGATCGGTGTCGCGGTGGGCTTTCTGATCCAAAGTCCGTTCCGGGACGGCGACAGCGCACCCGCAGCGGACTCGGTGGACGTCGGCTTCGCTCAGGACATGACCGTGCATCACAACCAGGCGATCGAGATGGCGGCGGTGGCGTTGACCAATGCCCCCGATCAGGCCGTCAAGAGCTTGGCGTTCGACATGCTCACCTCACAGCAGAACCAGGTAGGGCAGATGCAGGGCTGGTTGGCCCTGTGGGACCGGGCCCCCATCGCAACAGACGGCTACATGACGTGGATGACCGAGGACGACGCCCACGGCCACTCGACGGACGGTATGTCCATGGATCCCGGATCTGCCGATCCCACCAGGGCGATGCCGGGCATGGCCAACTCGACCGAACTCGCAGAGCTTCGTCAGGCCACCGGCTCGGACGTCGACGTACTGTTTCTGCAGCTCATGCTCCGCCATCACGAGGGCGGCTTGGCGATGATGGAGTACGCCCAGGCCCACGCGCAGTCGCCTGCGGTGATCAACTTGGCGAAATCCATGGTCGAAACCCAGAGCAGCGAGGCGACGCTGATGAAGCAGATGCTCGCAGCGAAGGGTGCGCAGCCGCTGCCCATGGGGTGAT
Source organism: Rhodococcus sp. AW25M09 (assembly GCF_000333955.1). Taxonomy (GTDB): domain Bacteria; phylum Actinomycetota; class Actinomycetes; order Mycobacteriales; family Mycobacteriaceae; genus Rhodococcoides. Next base: position 53,515 of record NZ_CAPS01000065.1, on the reverse strand, counting down.
TTCGGCTCCGGTCACGCATGCGCTAGTCTTTCGTACAGCCCAACAGGCACACCGGTTCGCCGGTGCGCCCCCGTAGCTCAGGGGATAGAGCGTTCGCCTCCGGAGCGAAAGGCCGCAGGTTCGAATCCTGCCGGGGGCACACATCTTTCACGCACGTCACTTCTCGAGGTGACTGCTCGAATGAGACGGTGGACCCCGATGTCCGAGGATCTCCCGCACATCGACACCGTCGTCGACGACCTCTATTCGTTGACACCCGCCGAGTTCGTCTCGCATCGGTCGGGGTATGTCGCCCAGTTCAAGAAGTCCGGCGACAAGGCCGGAGCCACCCGCATCGGGGCTCTTCGCAAGCCCACGGTGGTGGCATGGTTGGTCAACGGTCTCGCCCGACGGGACGAATCGGCCTTGGCGGAACTGTTCGACGTCGGCGAGCAACTCGAACGAGCTCAGCAACGCGGCGATGGCCACCGGTTGCGCGAGTTGTCCACTGCTCGAAGCGCTTCGATACGCACGCTTACCGACAGGGCCGTCTCGATGGGACGCGAACTCGGCATAACCGTCGGCGACAATGCCGCGCGCGAGATTGCCAACACCCTGAACGCGGCGATCGCCGATGTAGATATACGCGACCGCGTCCGTGCGGGCCGAACCGTGGTGGCCGAAACCTACAGCGGCTTCGGACCTGCTCTGCTCACGCTGGTTCCGGACGCCCCCGACGATGACGGAGTTGCCGACGGCGGGCCGGAAACCGGCGATGACGCACCCGAGGACGAGGACACCGCAGACGTCCAGGGGATGCGCGAGGCCGAACGTAACAGACTGCTTGCCGAGCTCGAGTCCGCCGAAAACGAGTTCGATGCTGCGCGCGCTGCGGCCGACGCAGCCCAGTCCGAATCGAAGCAGGCCGAGTCCGAAAATCGAAGCGCTGCAGCAGAAGTCGAGCGCATCGAGGCCGAGCTGGATGCAGCCAGGGCGAAGGCAAAGTCGGCGCGGGCAGCGGAGAAGACAGGTGTCGAGCGAGCGCAGTCGACAGCGGAAGCGCTCGACACCGCCCGCACTCGGGTCACCGAAGCCCAGGCGGCTCTCGACGCGCTCACCTGACCGACCCTGACCTGACTTACCCTGACAGGGTGACCACACGATGGCAGGCCGAGAACTCAGCAGACGATTCCGAGCGTTACATCGAACGATTCGACCGCCTGGCCGAGCAGGGTGTGGACCTGCACGGCGAAGCCCGCATGGTCGACGCGTTGGTCTCCCCCGCGTCGAGCATCCTCGATGCCGGATGCGGGACCGGCCGGCTCGGTGCCGAACTGGCCCGACGGGGGCACCGGGTGACTGCGGTGGATCTCGATCCGGTTCTCGCCGAGGCCGCCCGGGCACGTACCGAACTCGAGGTACATGTCGCAGACCTCACGACACTGGATCTGGGCCGAACCTTCGACGCGGCCGTCGCTGCGGGCAACGTACTCGTCTACATGAATCCGGGCACCGAACGCGCAGCGCTCGAACGTATTTGGGCGCACCTGACCGAGGGCGGGGTGTTCGTGACGGGCTTCGCCACCGATCGCGAATACACCGTCGACGCTCTCGACACCGATCTCGAGGCGGTCGGATTCGCCGTCGAACATCGTTTCTCCACCTGGGATCTGAAGCCCTGGCGCGCCGACGCAGACTGGGCCGTGACCGTGGCACGAAAGCCTGCACTGCTGGCTTGACCCAACATGGATCGAGCGTCGAAGATCGACGACCGCGTCATTCGGTAGACGCACGAACCGGACATCGTGGGAGGATGGTGTGTATGCCAGCACCGTCTCCGCTTCCACTCGATCCCATTGCAGAGGCCCACCGCCAGTGGACCGAGCACGGGTGGTCCGAGGCCGCCGACGGTATGGCGGCGGTGACGTCGTTGATGCGTGCGCAGCAGATCATGCTGGCTCGGGTCGAGGAAGCGTTGAAGCCGACGGGACTGACTTTCTCGCGCTACGAGTTGTTGACGCTGCTGACGTTCACCAAGAACGGCGCTCTGCCGATGGCGAAGGCGAGTGCGCGTCTGCAGGTGCATCCCACGAGCGTGACCAATGCTGTCGACCGCCTCGAGTCCGTTGGATACGTTCGCCGCATTCCGCATCCGAGCGATCGACGCACCACGCTGGTCGAAATCACCGAGCAGGGACGCACGTTGGCAGTGCAGGCGACCGAGCGCTTGAACTCGCTGGTGTTCGCCCGTCCAGGCCTCGCGCGAGACAAGATGCTCGCGCTGATCCGCATCTTGGCGGAACTGCGTTCGGATGCAGGCGATTTCGACAGTGACGACATAACAACATCGTTCTGAGTTCAGTCGTGACTCGTCACAACCCAATGGCACACCCGTACCGTTCGTGGTGGAATAACTCTGCGGACGGAGCGGAGTCGTTCTGCTGAAGGGCGGGTCTGGGTGCTGGTATTGGGGGTCGGGGCGGGTGCACACGGTGCACGCGCGATTCTGACGTATCTGGACAGCCCCCACCGAACACCCATCGTGTCGCGAACGGTGCGCCGCGCTCCCGGGCAGTCGTTGGCCACCACGATCGCGACGGGCGTCGATGCCATCCACTCCATCGCTGCAACCATGTCACTGCCGGTGCAGTTCTCCGCCATCGCGTACCGAGTTGCTACCGATCCAGGGTCGGTCGCCACCCAGGGAACGGCCCGCAGTGCGTCGTTGGTACCGGAAACCGCTGCGCAAGTGCGCTATCTACGTTTCATCGGGCTGGTACCCAAGCACGGTGTCACCGTGCTGTGCGATATCGGCAGCACCGGAACCACTGTCACCGTCATCGATCTCGCGTCCTCCCGGACGCTCATGACGCGCCGAACGGCCACGTTCTGCGGCGACGATCTCGATCACTCGGTTCGCCGGCTGCTCTCGTCCAACGGCGTCCGCGTCGACATCGATGCCAGCCGAGCCTTCAAGGAGCAACTCAGCGTCGACTCCGTCGTCAGCACAATGGATCCCACCGGCGCAGCGCGGCATGTACTGACCCGGCGCGACTTCGACGATCTCATTGCCGGGCCGGTGCGGTACGCGGGCATGCTCGTGGAGCAGACCCTCCAATTGTCCGGTGCGAGAGCTCAGTCCATCGTCGTGGTCGGCGGCGGTGCGAACATCACCTCGATAGCGCGGTCGCTGGAGAAACGAACGGGCTTGACGACGCTGGTGCCGCCGATGCCCGAGCTGGTCTCCGCGCGCGGAGCCGCCCTCCTGTCTCCGGACAGGTAGGACGGCCTGGCACCTGCCTACCGATGCGCGAAGTTCGGCGTCCGCTTCTCGATGAACGCCGACATACCTTCCTTCTGATCCTCGGTTGCGAAGGTCGAATGAAACGCGCGGCGCTCGAACAGCACACCCTCACGCAGGCTGGACTCGAACGATCGGTTCACCGCTTCCTTCGCCATCATGGCGACCGGCAGTGACATCTCGGCAATGGTGGTCGCTGTCGCGACGGCGTCGTCGAGAAGGTCCGCTACCGGCACGATGCGCGAGACGAGCCCCGCCCGCTCGGCCTCGTCGACCTTCATGTTGCGACCGGTCAGACACATCTCCATCGCCTTGGCTTTGCCTACCGCACGGGTCAACCGCTGCGACCCGCCGATTCCCGGGATGACGCCCAGCTTGATCTCCGGCTGCCCGAATACCGCTGTGTCCGAGGCAATCAGCACATCACACAGCATCGCGAGTTCGCATCCTCCACCGAGCGCGTAACCGGACACTGCCGCGATCAACGGAGTACGGGCCGAGGCCAACCGATCCCATGCCGCGAAGAAGTCGTCCAGATACACGTCCATGTACGACTTCGGCTGCATCTCCTTGATGTCGGCTCCGGCGGCGAAGGCTCGCTCGGATCCGGTGATCAATATGGCACCGATCCCGGAATCCGCTTCGAGTTCCTCGACCACCGAGACGACCTCACGCATCAGCTGAGAATTGAGCGCGTTCAACGCCTTGGGACGGTTGAGCGTGATGATGCCGACGCGTCCCCGACGCTCGAGCAGAATCGTCTCGAAATCACTCACTGGTCTGCTCCGTTCGAGCGTTCACGAATGTCGTTGATGATTGCCGAGAAGTCGACATCGGTGCCGCCCCCGGACGTTCCCTTGAATCGTGCGTACAGCTCGGCAGCCTGTAGGCCGAGAACACCCTCGACGCCGTTGTCGCGCAGTGCATTGGCAGCCAAGCTCAGGTCCTTGTCCATGAGCGCCGCAGCGAACCCGGGCTTGTAGTCGTTGTTGGCCGGACTCGTCGGAACGGGACCGGGCACCGGGCAGTTGGTGGTCAGTGCCCAGCATTGACCGGACGCCGTCGACGCCACATCGAAGAGCGCCTGGTTGCTCAGACCGAGCTTCTCCCCCAGCACGAACGCCTCGCTGATGGCGATCATCGATACGCCGAGGATCATGTTGTTGCAGATCTTGGCGGCCTGGCCGTTGCCGGCCGACCCGCAATGCACGACCTTGCGGCCCATCACGTCGAGAACTGCGGCGGCAGAAGCAAAATCGTCCTCGGAACCGCCGACCATGAAAGTCAGCGTCCCGGCTGTGGCACCCCCGACACCGCCCGAGACCGGCGCGTCGAGACTGCGGTGGCCGGCCTCGTCGGCGAGCTGGTGCGCGGCATGGGCGTCGGCGACGTCGATGGTCGAGGAGTCGATGAACAACGTTCCCGGTGCAGCCTCGGGCAGCAGGTCTGCGTACAACCCGAGTACCAGCCTGCCGTTGGGCAGCATCGTGATCACGGTGTCGGCACCGGCGACGGCAGCGACGGCCGATTCCATGACGGTGACACCGTCCTTCGCGGCCTGTTCGAGCGCCGCAGGCACCAGATCGAAGCCCTGCACCGTGTAACCGGCCGCGGCCAGATTGGCGGCCATGGGCCCGCCCATGTGGCCCAGGCCGATGAAGCCGATCGTCTTCTCGCTCATGACTGCTCACCTTCTGTGTGTGCGTTCGACAGGCCGAGCTCCGCGTCCCCGAGTGGGGCGAAGTACCGGTCGATATCGTCGGGCGTGACGTCCGCCAACGTACGCGGTTGCCACTGCGGGTTGCGGTCCTTCTCCACCACCTGCGCCCGAATTCCTTCGACGAGGTCGTGGCTGCTCAGCGACGCGACAGACACGCGATACTCCTCGTCGAGCACGGCCTCGAGCGACGGCAACGTCGCGGCCCGGCGCACAGAGCGCAGCGTCACCGCCAGCGACACGGGCGATTTGGACGCAATGTCCTGCGCCGCCTGCTGGGCCTCCGGTACCGAGCTGGCAGCGAGCGCATCGATGATCCCCTGAACATCGTCACCGGCGTAGCACTTGTCGATCCATTCCTGCTGACCGACAACGGCGGAGTCCGGTGCAGGCTCACTGAACGTCGAGACGGCCTCACCGACACTGACGGTCCCGAGTGCCGAGTAGAAATCTTCGAGCTTGTCCGACGGGATGTAATGATCGGCGAAGCCGGCTGCGATGGCGTCGGCGGCGTTCATCCGTGCCGTGGTGAGCGCGAAATGAGTGCCGATCTCACCGGGAGCGCGCGAGAGCAGGTAAGTGCCGCCGACATCGGGGACGAAACCGATTCCGACCTCGGGCATCGCGATCTTCGAGCGTTCCGTGACGATGCGTGTGTTGGCATGCGCCGAAAGGCCGACGCCCCCGCCCATGACGATGCCGTCCATGATGGCCACGAACGGCTTCGGAAACCTGGCTATCGCGGCGTTGAGGATGTACTCGTCGCGCCAGAAGTCCTTGCTTCCGTTGCCACCGTCCTTGGCGTCGTGATAAATCGACACGATGTCGCCGCCCGCGCACAGTCCGCGCTCGCCGGCACCGGTCAGCAGAACGGCGTCGACGGCGTCGTCGGTCGCCCACTGTGCCAACGTCGGTGCGATCTCACGCACCATCGCGTGATCGAGTGCGTTGATGGCCTTGGGGCGGTTGAGGACGATCCGGCCGACACTGCCGGAGACCTCGAGAATCACGTCGCTCATGCCGCACCCACGATCGACCGAGCCACGACCACGCGCATTATTTCGTTTGTCCCTTCGAGAATCTGGTGGACCCGTAGGTCACGAACGATCTTCTCGACGCCGTATTCGGCGAGGTAGCCGTACCCGCCCAGCAACTGCAGCGCTCCGTTGGCTACCTCGAATCCGGTGTCTGTTCCGAAACGCTTGGCCATCGCGCACATTTCGACCTTGTCTGCAGTGTCGTTCTGCAGGGCGTCCGCGGCCCGCCACAGCAGGGTGCGCGCGGCCTCGAGCTCGGTCTTGAAATCGGCCAGCCGGAATTGCAGGGCCTGAGCATCGAGCAGTCGTGCCCCGAAGGCCTTACGCTCGGCCAGGTACGCGACGGCCTTGTCCAGAGCGGACTGCGCGCCGCCGATCGAACACGCGGCAATGTTGATGCGGCCGCCATTGAGCCCGTTCATGGCGATCCGAAAACCATCGCCCTCGTTGCCGAGTAGATTCTCGGCCGGGACACGAACCCCTTCGAGAACGACCTGCCGAGTGGGCTGTGCGTTCCACCCCATCTTCTTCTCGTTCGCTCCGAACGAGAAGCCCGGCGTGCCCTTCGGCACTATGAACGCCGAGATGCCTTTCGGCCCGGGTGCACCGGTGCGCGCCATGACGACGTACACCTCCGACGTCCCGGCACCCGAGATGAACTGCTTGACGCCGTCCAACACATACTCGTCACCGTCTCGAACGGCCTTGGTGCTCAGCTTCGCGGCATCCGATCCAGCGCCGGGCTCGGTGAGGCAGTAGCTCCCCAACTGGTCCATCGCGCACAGGCCCGGAAGCCAGTGCCGTCGTTGGTCGTCGCTGCCGTAGGTGTCGATCATCCAGGCGACCATGTTGTGGATGGAGATGTACGCCGCGATCGACGGATCACCGGTGGCCAGTTGCTCGAATATCCGCACCGAGTCGACTCTGGTCAGCCCTGATCCGCCCACGTCCTCACGAATGTAGATGCCGCCCATTCCCAGACCCGCCGCCTTGCGCAGGACGTCGACCGGGAAGTGCTTGGTCTGATCCCAATCGATGGCGTTGGGGGCCAGGAACTCGTCGGCGAATTCGCGAGCGGTCTCGTTGATCGCCCGTTCGTCCTCGTTGAGTGTGAACATCGCTCGATCAGTCCATGTTCGGAATGACGAAGTGATTCTGCGCAGCTGCCTCTTTGGTGCCCGACGGCCAGCGCTGGGTGACGGTCTTGGTCTTGGTGTAGAAGCGAATCGAGTCGGGTCCGTGCTGGTTGAGATCGCCGAATCCCGAACGCTTCCAACCACCGAACGTGTGGTAGGCGATCGGCACCGGAATCGGCACGTTGACGCCCACCATGCCCACCTGCACGCGGGAACAGAAGTCGCGAGCGGTGTCACCGTCGCGGGTGAAGATGGATACGCCATTGCCGTATTCGTGCTCGGTGGGCAGGCGGAGCGCGTCCTCGTAGTCCTTGGCGCGGACGACGATCAGGACGGGTCCGAAGATCTCTTCCTTGTAGATCCGCATATCGGTGGTCACTTTGTCGAACAGTGTTGCGCCGGCGAAGAATCCGTTCTCGTGGCCGGCCAGACTGAAGCCGCGTCCGTCGACAACGAGCTCCGCGCCCTCGTCGATACCGATCTGGGTGTAGTCGTTGACCCGCTTCAGTGCATCGCTACCCACGAGCGGACCGAAGTCCGCGTTCTCGTCGTCGGAGCGGCCGATCTTCAGCTTCGCCACCCGCTCGGTCAGCTTGGCGACGAGCGCATCGGCGGTCTCCTCACCGACCGGAACCGCGACGGAAATCGCCATGCATCGCTCGCCGGCCGAACCGTAGGCAGCACCGAGAAGTGCGTCGGCGACCTCGTCCAGATCGGCGTCGGGCATCACCAGTGCGTGATTCTTGGCTCCGCCGAAGCACTGTGCGCGCTTGCCGTGCTGCGCTGCCGTCTCGTAGATGTACTGCGCGATGGGCGTCGAGCCCACGAAGCCGATGGCCTTGACGCGGTCGTCGGTGAGCAGCACGTCGACGGCGTCCTTGCCACCGTTGACCACGTTGAACACGCCGGGCGGGAGTCCGGCTTCGAGGAAGAGCTCGGCGAGCTTGAGCGGAACGGACGGATCACGCTCGGACGGCTTCAGGATGAAGGCGTTGCCGCAGGCGATGGCCGGTCCGGCCTTCCACAGCGGAATCATCGCGGGGAAGTTGAACGGGGTGATTCCGGCGACGACGCCGAGCGGCTGACGCATCGAGTAGACGTCGATGCCGCCGCCCGCTCCCTCGGTGTACTCGCCCTTGAGCAGGTGCGGAACACCGACGGCGAACTCGACGACCTCGACGCCGCGCTGCACATCGCCCCGCGCGTCCGCGATCGTCTTGCCGTGCTCGGAGGACAGCAAGCGCGCGAGTTCGTCCATGTCACGGGTGACCAGAGCAAGGAATTTCATCAGTACGCGGGCCCGACGCTGAGGGTTCCAGGTGGCCCACTCACGTTGCGCCTGTTCGGCATCGGCGATCGCGGCCTCGACCTCGGAGACGTCGGCCAGAGGTACACGGGCCTGCACCTCACCCGTGTTGGGATCGAAGACGTCCCCGAACTTTCCGGAGGTGCCGGCGACATGCTTGCCACCGATGAAGTGCGTGAGTTCGCGAGTCATGGAGTTCGTCCGTCCTGGAGCGTGAAAGTGAAGTACGCCCATCCTATAGTCGGATGTCCATGTAAGTCCACACCGCACTACATCCGGTCGTAGAACTGTCTCAGGTCGGCGCAGGCCGCACTGACCTCGGCCTCGTTGGAGCCGTCGGCCCGGAAGATTCGACGCAGGATCAACGGGTCGAGATCGTCCATTGCGGGAGCGAACGACACCTGGGGAAGTTGGGGGAAGGACGCGTGATCTGCGAACCAGTCGTCGGCATCGAACTCGTCACCCCCGTCTCCGACCCCCTCGATCAGCTGATCGAGATCGACCCCACGAAGTGTCAGGATGGTGGCCGCAGACGCGTCGATGTGTTCTGCTGCGATGTACATCAGCGCCGCCGCGTGCTTGCACGGCCAGCCATCGTCGGGGCACGTGCAATCGAAATCGAGCTGTCCCTTGTCGTGCGGCAGCAACATAGCCGCCAAAGCCTGCGGAATGGCATTCGATGCCAACTCGGCCAGCATTCCAGGATTCGATCGAACCCGGTCGACGAGCGCGGCAACCTCACCCTGCGAGAGCGGATCGACGGTGACCGAGGCCGAGAACGGCTCGAGCTGACTGCCCTGCACCTCGCCGTATATCTGCCCGCGCTCGACGCCGAGATTGAGCACCTGCCCCTGGCGCGCATAGGTTCTGCCCCGTGCAATACGACCCGGATCCGCCAGGTCTTCCATCGCAGCGACGAAGTGTCTACCCCACCAGGTCTGCCCGAAGGCTCCACGTTTGTTTCGGGACTCGATTCCGCCCTTGGCTTTTCGCCGTTTTCCGTACTGCGAGAAGTCTGCCATCACTCCCCCACCGCATCCTCACTGAGACGGAACAGTTCCTGCAGTTCCGCAGTGTCCATTTCGGTCACCCAACTCTCGCCGGTGCCCACCGCCAGATCAGCCAGGCCCTGTTTCGAGACGAGCATCGAGTCGATCCGCTCCTCCACGGTGCCCACACACAGCAGTTTGCGCACCTCGACGTTCTTGCGTTGTCCGATCCGAAACGCCCGGTCCGTCGCCTGATTCTCCACCGCTGGATTCCACCAACGATCCAGATGCACAACATGATTGGCAGCCGTAAGATTCAATCCGGTACCACCGGCCTTGAGTGAGAGCATCATGATCGGCGGACCGTCCGCGCTCTGAAACTTCTCCACCATTGCATCGCGCTTGCTCTTGCTCACACCGCCGTGCAGGAACGGCACCTCGGCTCCGAACCGGTCCGCGAAGTACGGTGCCACGAGCTCGCCGAACTCCCGGAACTGCGTGAACAGCAACACCTTCTCGTTGTCGCCCAGAATCGAATCGAGCATGTCCTCCACCAACCCGATCTTTCCGGACCGGTGCTGGCCTCTCTTGAGCACAGGCGAGCCGTCGGACAGGAAATGAGCCGGGTGGTTGCACACCTGTTTGAGGCGAGTGAGCGCGGACAGCACCGCACCCTTCCGCTTCATCCCCTTCGCGTCCGCGATCTGCGCCATCATCTCGTCGACGACCGCCTTGTACAGCGCTGCCTGCTCGGCTGTGAGGTTGGCGCGCACTGTCATTTCGTTCTTGTCGGGCAGATCCGAGATGACCGTCGGATCGGTCTTGACGCGGCGCAGAATGAACGGTGACGTAATGGCACGCAGCCGCGAGACGGCGTTCTCGTCGTTCTCACGCTCGATCGGCACGGAAAATCGTTTCCGAAAATCGGACGGCCGACCCAACATTCCCGGATTGGCGAAGTCGAGAATCGATCTCAGCTCGTCGAGACGGTTTTCCACCGGCGTTCCGGTGAGCGCCAACTTGTGTTCCGCAGGAATGGCTAGCGCGGCCTTGGCTTGCACGGTGCCCGCATTCTTGATGTGCTGAGCCTCGTCCAGTACCACGCGCCGCCATGTCTGCTCCGACAATTGCGCACGATCCTTGGCCATCAGCGCATACGTGGTGACGATCAGATCGTGTTCGGCGATCGCCTGATCGAGCTCGTCCCCCTTCGACCGAGCCGGACCGTGGTGCACGAGGACGCGTAGTGCGGGCGTGAACTTGTGCGCCTCGCGCTGCCAATTGCCCACCACCGACATCGGTGCCACCAGCAGCGTCGGCTTCGAGCTTCGTTCGTGGGCAAGCAGTGTCAGCACCTGCAGCGTCTTACCGAGCCCCATGTCGTCGGCCAGCACCGCCCCGAGTCCGAGCCGACTCATGAACGCGAGCCAGTCCAGTCCTCGCTGCTGGTACGGCCGAAGAACTGCGTTCACGCCGTCGGGCACCGGGATCGACTCCGGCACCGCCCCGGGCTCGAGCAGCGTGGCCGCCCATCCGGTGGCGCGGATGTCCTGAACCGGTGCCGGGGGTGGATCGGCCAACGTCATCTCACGCATCAGCGTGCTCAGCGCAGTCCCGTCGCCGTGATGCTCGGCGACGTACCTCGCAGCCCGGGCGAGCTGTCCGCCGTCGGCCAGCACCCATTGACCACGCAGCCGTACGAGATCGCCCTTGGCGACGGCGAGCTTGTTCATCTCCGCCTCGGTGAGCACCATGTCACCGAGTTGGAGCTGCCAGTCGTAGGACACCAACTCGTCCATGCCGACCGCGCGGTCAGCGGCAGCTTTCGTCACCGCAGGGGACTCGACTCGCAGCCGCATCGACGGGTCCAACCGAGTCCAGGCCCGCGGCAGCAACACCGTCGTTCCGGCGGTCGCCAATGCCGTGGCGCCATGTTCGACGAGATCGATGACGACCGAGGTGGGGAGCAGCAGATCGAGGGTGCCTTCCTGGGACGGCAGATCCCGCAGCCTCGGGTAGGCCGCGACGGCCTCACCGAGCTTGCGCACGGCGATCGACAGCAGGGCCGCATCGACCTTGCGGCTCATCGGAACCGGACGTGGCGCTTCACCGTCCGCGCGCAGACACACCTGGAGCGTCCAGAACGACTCCACCGACTCGGTGCCCTCGGGTTCGTTGTCATCGGTTTCGTCGTCATCGGGTTCGAGCAGACGCAGCACCAGAGACGGCTCGTCGACGGTGAGACTTCCGCGCCAGTTCTCCAGTAACGTCGAGATCTGTTGGGTGCCGTCTGCATACGGGTCGTCACGAATCAGAGCAGACAGCAGCGGATGCTCCGAGTCCGGTCTACCCAGAAGCGATCTGACTATCGGATCGGTGAGCTCCTCGACCACGTCGTCGAGGACCTTCTTGGGCCGCTCCGACGCACGCTGCACCGACGGCATCGACACGGCGAGTTCGCTGAGCCAGGCGCGTTGACGCTCACCGCCGACCAAACGCCAGCGCGGCCACCATTGCCCGTCCATCAATTTCAGCGCAGGAACCACCCGGCCGCCGCGGACCCAGCGTTCGATTCCACGCGCGACGTGCGCCAGGAACAGCAGATCACCGGAGATCAGCGCGTGGTCGGGTGGCGTCCGCAACAGCAGGTCCGCTGCATCGTGCGGGGCGAGTGCGATCGCCGGAACCTGAACGGGTGCCCGCGCGGTCGCGCTGTGGCCGGCCGACGGAAACGACACCGACGCACGGTGCCGAAACGTCCTGGTGAGGATCTGAGAGTGAGTTGGAGGGAGATCGGGTTCGTCGCCGGTGGTGACCTCGTCGTCCCACAGCATCAGCCCCGCACCGGGAGACCACAGACCGTGCAACATCGGTCCATCCAACCAGGACGCACCGACATCTCCTCGGCGAGGCAGTCCGACGCCACCGCTCGGTCCGGTCCGTAGGGCACAGTGTTCACATGATCGCGTACGGCTTCAGCGAATACGGCGGACCCGAGACCGAGTCCCTGCTCGACCTACCCATCGCAGAGCCCGGGTCCGGGCAAATTCTCGTCGCGGTGCACGCAGCCGGGGTGAATCCCGCCGATTGGAAGGTGCGGGCGGGCAACCGCAAAGACACCGTGCAGATCACCCTGCCCGCGGTACTGGGGCGGGAAGTGTCGGGCACCGTCGTCGGGGCCGGCTCCGGTGTGGCCGAGTTCTCGGTCGGTGACGAAGTGTTCGGGGCGACCGCGTCGGGATACGGCGGCTACGCGCAGTACACCGTGCTGAACGCGTCGAGCACTGCGCACAAGCCCGATTCGGTGTCCTGGGCAGCCGCAGCCACTCTGCCGGTTGCGGCCGGGACCGCCTACGACTCTCTGCGCGGGCTGGCGTTGGTTTCGGGCAACACGCTGCTCGTGCTCGGCGCTGGAGGCGGGGTCGGATCGTCGGTTCTGCAGCTGGCGCGCGCCGATGACATCGACGTTCTCGCCGTCGCGAGCCCCGGCAAAAGGGAATGGATCGAGAGCCTCGGTGCCGAGTTCGTCGCCGCCGGCCCCGACTACGTCCATTCCCTTTCGCGACCGGTCCACGGCATCGTCGACCTCGTCGGCGGTGACACGCTGCGCGCGGCCGCGTCCAATGTGCACTCGGGGACACCGATCGTCAGCGTCGCCGACCCGACGCTGGCCGCCCGGTGGGGCGGGTCCGGAGCACAACGTGATCGCACCACCGCCGCATTCACTCGGTTGGCAGATCTGGTGACGAACGGCGTGCTTCGACCGCGCATCGACCACGTCTTCCCACTCGACCGCGCCGGTGAGGCTCTCGCTCTCGTCGAGAACGGGCACGCTCTCGGCAAAGTCGTCGTCGAGGTTCGTTGACTCCGGCTGTCAGCGTGCGGAGTCACTGTCGGTACCGTCCGGCACACTGCTACCCCGAAGGCCGAATGCACAGATCGAAGATGGGGTGTGTGTGAAAAAAGTGTGGGTAGCCGTGGCGCTGGTGATCGCTGCGGTGGTGATGGCCGGCTTCGGGTCGTGCGACCGGCCGGTGATCCCGGGCTTCGCTCCGGCCGCGCCTGCACCTGGTAGCCCTACCCGAGTGCAGATCGACGAGCTGCTCGCCCAGGTACGCGTGGTCGCTGCCCGGCCCGACGCCCTCGGGTACGAGCGCGGATGCAAGAGCGGTGAAGGGTGCGTTTTCGGGCCTGCGTGGACGGACGACTACGACGGGCCGGGCGGCCACGACGGCTGCGGAACTCGCGACAATGTGTTGGCGCTGTCGATGACCGAGGTCGAGTTTCGAGAGCGCACCCACAACTGCGTCGTGCTGTCGGGCATGCTCTCCGATCCGTATTCCGGTGAGCGACTGCAGTTCACCAAAGCCGATGCCGGGCAGATTCAGATCGACCACGTCTACCCTCTGTCCGCCGCGTGGGACATGGGAGCGAACACATGGTTACCCGACAAGCGCATCAGATTCGCCAACGACATCACCTTCAACCTCTTGGCGGTCAACGGAGCCGACAACCAGAGCAAGAGTGACAAGACACCCTCACAATGGATGCCGCCGAATGCGGCCTACCACTGCTTCTACGCGGGTAAATACCTCTCCGTTGCCGCTCAGTACGAGCTACCGATCACCGAGGCCGACAACAGTGTTCTCGGCTCGGTCGCGTCGACGTGCCAAGGGTAAGGTCAGAACGATGTCAACGGCACCGTCGCGCAGCTTCCTCAACCGTGAGACGCAGCTGTGCATGTCTCTGTCCGGCCGACCGAGCAACATCGGGACGCGCTTCCACAACTACCTGTACGACGAGCTGGACCTGAACTTCGTCTACAAGGCATTCACCACCACCGATCTTGCCGCCGCCGTGGGTGGCGTTCGCGCGCTGGGCATTCGAGGCTGCGCCGTCTCCATGCCGTTCAAGGAAGATGTCATCGACCTGGTCGACGTCATGCACGAGTCCGCGAGCGCGATCGAATCCGTCAACACCATCGTCAACGAGAACGGCGTTCTGCACGCGTACAACACCGACTACCAGGCCATTGCGAATCTGCTCGCGACACAATCCTTTCCGCCCGATTTGTCGGTGGCCGTCACCGGAAGCGGCGGCATGGCCAAGGCTGTCGTTGCTGCACTGCGCGATTCGGGTTTCACCCGTGGCACCGTCGTCGCCCGTAACGCGAACACCGGCTCTGCCCTCGCCGAGAACTACGGCTACGCCTGGTCTGCCCAGGCAGTGGCCGCAGACCTATTGGTGAACGTCACCCCGGTGGGGATGGCCGGTGGACCCGACGCAGATTCCGCACCGTTCACCGACGAACAGATCGGCGCGGCACACGCGGTGATCGACGTCGTCGCCATGCCGTCGGAGACGCCGCTGATCGTGGCCGCCCGCGCGGCGAACAAACCGGTGATCACCGGCGCGCAGGTCATCGCCCTGCAGGCGGCCGAGCAATTCGTCCTCTACACCGGTGTGCGGCCGTCGGACGAGCAGATCGCGCGCGCATCGACGTTCTCTCGCAGCTGACTCAGAGGTGTTGCCACCGAGGCTTGTTGGCGTAGGCGTAGCGGTAGTACTCCGCCAACGCCAGCGACGACGCCGCGGCCTCGTCCAGCAGCACGCTCACGTGCGGGTGCCACTGAATTACCGATGCAGGGCAGTGCGCCGACAACGGCCCCTCGACGGCGGCAGCCACCGCGCGCGCCTTCGACTCCCCCGTCGCGATCAGCACCAAGTGACGTGCCTCGTCGATGGTGCCCAGGCCCTGCGTCAGTACGTGGTGTGGCACGTCCTCGGGTGCGTCGAAGAAGCGGGCATTGTCTGCGCGCGTCTGTTCGGTGAGCGTCTTCACCCGAGTCCTGGACCGTAGCGAGGATCCGGGCTCGTTGAATCCGATGTGCCCGTCGGTGCCGATTCCCAGGATCTGAACGTCGATACCACCGGCTGCTGCGATCGCCGCGTCGTACCGCTGCGCCTCCACCGAGATGTCGTCGGCTTCGCCGTCGGGAGAGAACACCGCGTCGTCGTCCAGATCGACGTGGTCGACGAAGTTCTCCCGAATGAACGAGAAATACGACTGCTCAGCACTTTTCGGCACGCCGATGTACTCGTCGAGCAGAAAGGCCCGACAGTGCGAGAACGACAGCCCCTCGTCGCGATGCCGTCTGGCCAGTTCGCGATACGTGCCCACCGGTGTGGATCCGGTCGCCAATCCCAATACCGTCTGCGGGGTACGAACCGATCGCTCGACGATGTCTGCGGCGGTGCGGTCCACCTCGGCGACCCCATCGTGGATCACGATCTCCATCTACTTGTCCTCCTCGATCGCAGCTCCACCTTTGATGACGTGCACCGGTTCGAAGTCGGAGTCGACTACGACTACGTCGGCTCTCATTCCCTTCTCCAGGCGGCCGATCTGGGAACCGAGGCCGATCGATCTGGCCGGAGTCGACGCCCCTGCGCGCACCGCCTGGACCAACGGCACACCGGCATTCTTCACGGCCCGGCGCAGCAGATCCAACGCGGTCGCCGTCCCACCCGCAATCGGCGCCGTCTCGGGATCTGCGTCGCGGGACAACCGTGCGACCGAGTCGTGCACGGTCACGTCCAGTGGTCCGAGTCGATATCGCCCGTCCGACATACCGGCCGCAGCCATCGCGTCGGACACCAGTGCGATCTGCGCACCACCGACGAGATCGAACACCGCACGCACGGTCTCGTCGGCAAGATGCACTCCGTCACCGATCAGTTCGAGCACCATCACACCGCGGGCCGCGGCTGCCAAACACTCGCTCACCGGCCCCGGTGCACGGTGGTGCCAGGTCGGCATTCCGTTGAACAGATGGGTGGCCGTGATCGGCCCGTTTCCCAGCGACTCGATACCGCGGCGGGTGGTGAGCGCGTCGGCGTCCGTGTGCCCGATGCTCGGCAGTATGTCGTTCTCCCGCAGCACCTCTGCGACAGCGTCGAAACCGTTCACCTCGGGCGCGAGAGTCATCGACCGCACCGCGCCACGGCCTGCGCCCAGGATGTCACGCAGCAAGCCAGGGTCACCGCTGCGGAGCGAGGCCGGATCCTGAGCGCCGCAGCGAGCGACGGAGAGAAACGGCCCCTCGATGTGCACGCCGGCGATGTCGCCGGACTCGTACAGATCGGCCAAGAGCGACGTCTGCCCGATCAGCCGTTCCGGCGGTGCCGACACCAGCGAGGCGAGCATCGTCGTGGTGCCGCGCGAACGGTGATGCCGCACCGCAGTCATGAGATCGGCGGCTGCGGAATCGGGGAACGACGCCCCTTTGCCGCCATGGCAGTGCACATCGACCAAGCCCGGGAGGATCGTCGAATCCGATTGCGATACCGCCTCCCCCGTCCAGCGTCTACTGGGTCCGACCCACGAGATCCGATCTCCGGTCAGTGCGACGACGCCGTCCTCGATCACCTCCTCGTCCGTGACGACGCGACCTCGCAGCGTTCTCGTTGTCGACCCGGTCATGCCTGGGTCGGTTCGGCTGCCACATCGTCCTCGCGGCCCGGGGTGCGCAGGTTCCACTTCTTGATGACGAAACTGAACAGGAAGTAGTAGATCACCGCATAGACAAGGCCGATCGGAATCAGCAACCATGCCTTGGTGGCAATCCCGTAGTTCAGCAGGTAGTCGATGCCACCGGCGGAGAAGAAGAACCCGTCGTGAATTCCGAGCGCGTTGCACAGCGCCATCGAGGTTCCGGTCAGCACAGCATGGATGATGTAGAGCGGCCAGGCAACGAACATGAACGAGTACTCGAGCGGCTCGGTGATGCCGGTGACGAAGGCAGTCAGGCCGGTGGACAGCATGATTCCGCCGACGATTTTCTTCTGTGACGGCTTGGCGTTGCGGTAGATCGCGAATGCCGCGGCCGGAAGCGCGAACATCATGATCGGAAAGAATCCGGTCATGAAGACTCCGGCGGACGGGTCACCGGCGAAGAACCGGTTGAGGTCACCGCGCACCAACTGCCCGCTCGCATCCTGGTAGTCGCCGACGAGGAACCAGACGACCGAATTCAGAATGTGGTGCAGCCCGGTCGGAATCAGCATGCGGTTGGCGAACCCGTAGATGCCGCTGCCCACCACGCTGTGATCGGCGACGGTATTCCCGACCCAGTTGAGCGCGCTGTAGAAGATCGGGTAGACGAACGACATGATCACGGCAACAACGAGACCGGTGATCGCGGTCAGGATCGGCACGAGCCGACGGCCGCTGAAGAATCCGAGGTAGTCGGGCAACTTCTGCCGGTAGAACCGCTGCCAGAGGATGGCAGAGAGCAGGCCGATGACGATACCGGCCAGCACCCCGTAGTCGATCACGGCCGGGTCGCCGTTGGCGTCCACCTTGCCCTCGAGGACCACCGGCGACATTGCCGTGAAGACACCGTTCATCACCATGTATCCGACGACCGCGGCGAGCGCCGTCGAACCGTCCGACTTCTTGGCCCAGCCGATGGCGATACCGACGGCGAAGATCAGCGGAAGCCACGTGAACACCGCCTGACCGGCGGCAGAGATGACCGCGGCGGCGGTCCCCAGCGCGCTGAATCTGCCGAGCAGGTCGTCTTGGCCGAGCCGCAGCAGAATTCCGGCGGCGGGCAGAACGGCGATCGGGAGCATGAGACTGCGCCCGAATCGCTGCAATCCGGCCAGTGACCGGGATTCCTTCTTCGACTCGGTGTCGACCGAATCCGTTTTCTTCGGGGTCATGGCGACCTTCTCTTCGAGGCTGGTCCTTCGAGGATGAATTCTGTTGTTGTGACCGGGTGCCATCAGGGGTACTGTCCGGTCATTACCAGTTGTAGTTTGACCAGGTGGCAGGCTCATGTCAACCCAGACGTGTGATCCGGCCGACAGGAAATACGGCCAACAGAGAGTAGGAACAAACCATGTCCAAGGCGGATGCAATCGTGAAGGGCCTCGGCGGCGCCGACAACATCGTCGAGATCGAAGCATGCATCACTCGGCTCCGTACCGAAGTGAAGGACGGCTCGTTGGTCGACGAAGCAGCCCTCAAAGCGGCAGGGGCCCATGGCGTGTTCCACAAGGGCACAGCCGTGCAGGTCATCGTCGGCCCCGAGGCGGACACGCTCGCAGAAGACATCGGCGACATTCTGTGAACGGCAGCCGGACTGTCCTCAGTCCCGTGGCCGGCCAGGTGTTCTCGCTCGCCGACGTGCCGGACCCGGTGTTCTCCGCGCAGATGGTGGGTTCCGGTGTGGCAGTGCGCCCGGCCCCCAGCAACGGACCCGTCGAGGTTCGTTCACCGGTCGAGGGCAAAATACTCAAGCTTCATCCACACGCGTTCGTCGTCTTCACCGACGACAAGGCGGGCGTCCTGGTACATATCGGTATCGACACCGTGAAGATGAAGGGCGAGGGCTTCGAACTCGTTGCGGCCGAGGGTGATCGTGTGCAGGCGGGTGACCTCGTCGTCACCTACGATCCCACCGCGATCGCGGCAGCGGGCTACTCGGATGTGGTTCCCGTGGTGCTGATGGACTCGAAACCGGACTCGATCACGAGCACACAAATCGGCAGCGACGTGACAACGGGTGATCCGCTGTTCGAGCTGCCCTGATCTCACCGACGCGGGGTGGTGCGGCGTCGGCCTTCCACCTCCATCGACAGCTGATACCGATCACATCGGTACCAGCTCTCGGTGTGTTCGAGGGGCTCGTCGCCGCTGAAGGAGACACGGTCGAAGTACAGCACCGGGGCGCCGCGCTTGGTGCCCAGCAGAGTGGCGGTATCACTGTCGGCCGCAGTCGCTTTGACGGTCTGCTCGGCCCTGTCGATGGTCAGCCCGTAATGGGTGTGCACGGCCTCGTACACCGACTTGCTCAAATCGTGGTCGATCAGACCGGGAAGCAGCGACGCGCGAAACCAGCCATCGTCGACGCTGACCGGTTCGGCGTCGGCCAATCGTAGACGCTTGACGTGGTAGGTCTGCTCCCCGTCGGCCAGACCCAGAGCACGAGTTGTTGCGGCGGAGGGGTTTTCGAGCCGCGCAAAGAGCACCACGGTCGTGGGGGTCAATCCTTGCGCGCGCATCTCCTCCGAGAACGATGCCAGGTGCAGACGCGATTGCACGGTGCGACTGGCAACGAAAGTACCTTTGCCGCGGACCCGCACCAGATGTCCGTCGTTGACGAGCTGTCCGATGGCTTCCCGGACGGTGATGCGGCTGACGCCGTAATCCTCCATCAACTTCCGCTCGCTCGGCATCAAGTCGCCCGGTTGGAGCTCTTTGGTGCAGCGATGCAACAGAATTGCGCGCAGTTGTTCGTGCTTGGGGACCTGACTGTCCCTCAGATGTACGGGCATCACCACTGCGCCGGCCTTTCGGTCACTCGCCGGACCAGCGGTACGGACTGGTCCGGTCCAACCAAAGACTACGTCACGCCGGTGGTGGTCCGACAGAATTCCGCTCCCGAGAGGTGCCGGAGAATCGAAGCGATGGGAAACAGCGCGACAGACGTCTGCCCACAGTGCATCATCGACACTCGTGACCACTGCCGACGCCACCGACAGACCCACGCCGCTCTCGACCCCCATCAGTGCTGGAATCGTGGCCTCACTGGTGGGTTTCACCAGCTCCTTCGCCGTCGTCCTGACCGGCCTGCGTGCGGTGGGTGCCACCCCGGCCGAAGCAGCCTCGGGATTGTCGGCGCTGTGCGTGACACAGGCCCTGGGCATGATGTGGCTCGCGCGCCGATACCGACAGCCCATCACTTTGGCATGGTCGACTCCCGGTGCGGCACTGCTGGCCGGAACCGGCGTGGTGGTGGGAGGATGGCCCGCCGCAGTGGGCGCGTTCGTCACGGTCGGGGTGCTGATCGTTCTGACGGGACTGTGGCCCACGCTGGGCGCGCTGGTCTCGAAAATACCGATCCCCCTGGCCCAGGCGATGTTGGCCGGGGTTCTCTTGCCTCTGTGCGCGGCACCGGTGGCCGCGTTCGCCGGCTCCCCCGCGCAAATCGCGCCGGTGGTGGTGCTCTGGCTCGTCGTTCTGCGTTTCAGCCCACGCTGGGCCGTGCCCGCCGCGTTCGCTGCCGCCGCTGCGATCATCGCCGCGGACATCATCGCCAACGGCACCCCGATCGCGGTATCCGACCTGATTCCCCGAATCGACTGGACGGTTCCGCACTGGACCTGGCAGGCGACGATCGGTATCGCGGTGCCGCTGTACATCGTCACGATGGCGTCGCAGAACATCCCGGGGACCACGGTCATGGCGTCGTTCGGTTTCCGAATCCCGTGGCGGGCGTCGATGACCGTCACCGGAACCGGCACCGTCCTGGGCGCGTTCGCCGGTGGTCACACGATCAATCTCGCTGCGATCAGCGCTGCGCTGTCAGCCAATCCCGGTGCCCATCCAGACCCCAAGCGTCGATGGATCGCTGCCTTCACCGCCGGCTGCTCGTATCTGGTGCTCGCATTGCTGGCCACGGCGCTGGCTACCCTGGTCGCCGCGGCACCTGCCGGAGTTGTGGAAACCGTTGCCGGACTTGCTCTGCTCGGGACACTCGCGGCGTCGTTGTTCGGAGCGCTCGAACACAGCTCGGACCGGGAAGCGACCGTCCTGACGTTCCTCGTCGCCGCATCCGGCTCGACGTTCGCAGGCATCGGATCCGCGTTCTGGGCGTTGGCCGTCGGACTTGTGGTGCGGGCAATCCTGCGACGGCAGTCCCCGACGCCGACCGCTCCCGAGAGCACTGATTAGTGTCACGTTCATGACGGATCAGGCGAACGAGAGTGTAGAGTTGTCCCTTGCGTCGGATTTTCCGGCCTTGTGGCCGGTGCCGACCCGGTGGGACGACAACGACCATTACGGCCACGTCAACAACGTCACGTATTACGCGTATTTCGATACCGCAGTCAATGGTTGGTTGATGGAGACGACGGGTGTTGATATCCGAACCCTTCCGGCAATCGGCGTCGTGGCAGAAACATCGTGTCGCTACCTGTCGGAGTTGAGTTTTCCGGATCGCCTTCAGGTGGGGCTGGCGGTGGAGAAGCTGGGCACACGCAGCATCGTGTACTCGCTCGCATTGTTCCGGGAGGCCGCGGACGATGCACTCGAACTGGCTGCTCGGGGGCGTTTCGTGCATGTCTACGTCGACGGCACCACTCGGAGGCCGGTCCCGATCCCACCCGAAATCGAGAGCGCCGCACGCACTCTGGTCATCGGAACCTCGGCCGACTGACTCTCCTACAGGCCGATTTCGTCGGCCCTGTTCAGTGCCCGGCCGACGATGTCGTCGATGAGGGTCGTGGTCGGCCCGCCCGCCACGGCCCGGTTCCGCGAGTCCGCCTCCATCCGCCGCATCACGCCCTCGGCGATGATAGCGAGCTTCCACAGCGCCAACACCTCCCAGAATCCGACATCGGATACGTCGCGCCCGGTGTTGTGCGCATACGAACCGACCAACTCGGACCGAACCGGAAAACCGGGAAGCGTCGATGCCATGAACGGGCCGGCGACCCCGTCGTCGGCTTGCGGCCAATAGGCCAGCAAGCCGCCGAGATCCGCCAGGGGATCTCCGAGTGTGCACAATTCCCAGTCCACGACCGCGGCGACCCGGCCATCCTCGCGGTCGGTGATGACGTTGCTGAGGTGGAAATCTCCGTGCACCAGGGTCACCTCGTGCTGCTGCGGAATGTTGGCGGTCAGTCGCGTTGCGAGCGAATCGATACCCGGCACGTCTCGAGTACGCGAGGATTCCCATTGCTTGGTCCACCGGGCGAGTTGACGGGCGGCATAGGGCTTCTGACTGGCCAGGTCGGCGAGACCCGAGGAGTCCAGGTCGACGCGGTGGATGTCGGCCAGCGCCACGGTCAAACCGAGACCGACGCGACGTCTGTGGTCGATGTCCAACGCCTCTGCTGCGGCAACCGAGTCGACCACGATGCCGTCCACGAAACTCATAAGCACGAGGGGGACGTCGGAGATCGACGAATCCTCGGTGATTGCAATCATTTTCGGAACCGGCACCGCGGTGTTCTGAAGCCCCGACAGAATTCGATGCTCACGCACCACATCGTGCGCAGACGCCAAAAGGTGTCCGAGCGGTGGACGACGTAGCACCCAGGTACCAGAGCCCGCGTCGCGCACCTCGTAGGTGAGATTCGACTGTCCGTTGCCGATTCGCCGAAAGGTCAGCGGAGACGTTGCTCCGATCCCCAATCCCGCGATCCAGGTCGACACCGCATCGTCGTTCAATCCCACTGTGCCCATTCGGTGCCCTCACTTCGTTGTGCGACAAACCATCGTCGACTGCCGTAATCGGAGTCGACCGATCGTAGCGAAGTGGTGCCCGGACACCGCGGGGAAACAGGTCAGCTGGCGCGACCGAAAGCGGAAATCAAAGCCGGAGTGGCTATTGCGGCGGCAGGTGCCGATGCGCCGTGACGCCTGACGGCGACCTCGTCCACTTCACCGACGAGCAAGGCAACCAGCGCGTCCGGCTCCGCAGCCCAGACCGAGGAAATGTTGCGCACCTCGGCGGGCGCGAACAGTCCGCTGGTGGCCAATGCGTCGATCCACTCGGCAACTGCGTCGGCAGTAGGATCCGGGATGCTCGTCCGATCGAGGGAGTCCGCTTGGAACTCGTTGCAAAAGAACGCGCGGACCATATCGAGCTGTCCCTGAGACATTGCGGTCATGTTCTTCTCCTTCGAGTTTCCGGCGTACGTAGGTCTCGAGCACCCGCCGTCGAGAGGCTCCGACGGGCACCAAATACCGTGTTCGAATCGTTACCATTCTGGATGTAACGATGAAACACAGCTTTCCGATGGGCCTGAAACTACGCTCATTTCGACGGTCTCGCCCAGGGTGAACTGGCTTCTGTGACTATCGTCACACACTTGGACCCATCCAATCAACATCTCGCAACGAAGTTCTAGTTCGGTTCGCGAAATATTGTGATCATGAACAATGTGCGCACAAACTCCCAGGTAGAAGACCCGGAGAGCGAGCGGACTCGAGTTCCCGCCGCCGAAGAGCCGTGACCACGGTGTCGCGTCGCTCGAATTCGTTTCAGGTCGCAGGACTGCCGGGATGGGTAAAAACAATCCAAACACCCGAATTGGTGGCATGTCGCCGACTCTCGGCCTGTCTCGGAGAGTTCGTCCTCGTCGCACAGTCACCCGTCGCAACCAGGCACGACGTCGTAATCGAATCGTTATCGAGGAAACCTTCAGGGGGTTCCCAACGTCCTCACATCCAGCGTTCAGCCGGATCGGGCACAGTGACGGTCATGTCACCACCGAGTATCGACAGCGGACCGATGCGAACAACCCCTCGACCTGGAAAAGCTGAAGTTTCGGGCGGCGACCCGACCGCGTCGCGCCGGCGAGCGATCGTCACACGGGCGGCGGTATCAGGATGCTCCGCGAGTCTGCTGCTGGTGTTGCTGCTGTCGGCAGCGCACGTGGAACCGTTCGTGTCGGCCGACGCAACCCGCGCCTCGGCACTCGCTGCGCTCGCGCTCGGTGCGATCGATGTGACCACCGTGCTGACCGCGGTCGCGGTCCTCTCGGTAGTGGCAGTGCTACGCAAGCTGCCCTACGGAATCGGCGCGGTGATTGCCTGCACCATCGGGGCCGTGCTGACCGCTGAGCTCGCTCGTGAGGTCTTCGGATCGACCATGTCGTCCACAGACCTGCCGTATGGGCAGCTCGTGGCGGTGGTAGCTGTGCTCGGTGCAGCATCCATGGTGGCCTCTACCGCGTGGCGGCCCGCGGTCCTCGGGCTGGGGACGGTTGGGGTCTTTGCGGTGGCAGCGTCCGCCCTGCTCGTCGGTTCTGCGTCGATCGTGGGGATCGTTGGTGCACTGACGGTGGTGTTCGTGTGGTGGCCGGCGTGCTCGATCGTCATGCTCTACTCCCCCGACGCCGCGGACCGTGAAGCTCGCAACCCGTTCGATACCGCCGCTATGGCGGTCCAACGCAAGATGGGACGCTCCCGTTGATATCGGAAGCGCCCCATCGTGGCTGTCGAGAGGTCGGAATCAGAGGGCTTTGAGTTCCTCGGTGACCTCGGAGACCGACTTCTTGGCGTCGCCGAAGAGCATGGAAGTGCCCTCGGCGAAGAAGAGCGGGTTTTCGATGCCGGCGAAGCCCGAGGACATCGAACGCTTGAGCACGATGACCGACTTGGACTGATCGACGTTCAGGATCGGCATTCCGTGAATCGGGCTCGACGGATCGTTGCGCGCGGCGGGGTTGGTGACATCGTTCGCGCCGATGACCAACGTGACGTCGGTGCGGGAGAACTCGTCGTTGATGTCGTCCATTTCCTTCATCGCGTCGTATGCGACGTCGGCCTCGGCGAGCAGCACGTTCATATGCCCGGGCATACGGCCGGCGACGGGGTGAATGGCGTACTTGACCTCGACGCCCTTGGACTCGAGCAACTTCGCCATGTCCTTGACCGCGTGCTGCGCTTGGGCAACGGCGAGCCCGTAGCCGGGTACGACGATGACCTGGTTGGCGTAGGCCATCTGAATCGCCGCATCGGCTGCCGAGGTTGCTTTCGCAGTACCGCCGCCCGCGCCTGCGGGTCCGGCCGCCGCGTCGCCGCCGCCGAAGCCGCCTGCAACGATCGCCGGGATCGACCGATTCATCGCTTTGGCCATCAGGTTGGTCAGAATCGTGCCCGAGGCACCGACGATCATGCCCGCCACGATCATGGCGGTGTTGTTGAGCGCCAGACCCGCAGCGGCAGCCGACAACCCGGTGAGCGCATTGAGCAGTGAGATCACCACCGGCATGTCCGCTCCGCCGATCGGCAGCACCACCGTCAACCCGAGGATGCCCGCCAGGACGAGGACTGCGACGATCCACCACTGCGATACTCCGCCGCCCGGGGTGGCGTTGATGCCGATGACGACCGCGGCTGCGATCGCACCGATCAGCAGCAGCGCGTTCAGTGGTTGCTGCAGCTTGCCGATGGTGATCGGCGATCCGGGCAGAGTCTCCTGGAGCTTGAGAAACGCGATCAGTGATCCCCAGAACGAGATCGAGCCGATGATCGCCGCGAACAGTGAGCCGATGACGATGTGCACCGTCGGTGATTCACCGTGATTGAAGTGCGAGAACCCGGAGGTGTCGAGGAACTCGGCCCAGGCGATGAGTGCAACCGTGCCGCCGCCGACACCGTTGAACAGTGCCACGAGCTGCGGCATCGCGGTCATCTTGACCCGGCGAGCCGGTGGGATTCCGAGCGCGACACCGACCACGAGTCCCACGATGATCAGGATCCAGTTTCCGGTCTCACGCACGGAGATCAACGTTGCGACGACGGCGATGAACATGCCGACCGCGGCGATCTGGTTGCCGCGTACTGCGGTCTTGGGGCCGGTCAGCCCCATCAGACCGTAGATGAACATGCCGAACGCGACGACGTAGAGAATGTTGACGAGATTGTCCATCAGGAATCAGCCCCCGTCGAGGTCTTGGCGGGGACGGGCTTGGATTTGAACATCGACAGCATGCGGTCGGTGACCACGAATCCACCGATCACGTTGACGGTGCCGAAGACCAGGGCGACGAACAGGATGACCTGCAGGCCGATCGAGGGATCCTCGACCTTGCCGAGGACGACGAGCGCACCGAGGACCACGATGCCGTGGATGGCGTTGGTTCCCGACATCAGCGGGGTGTGCAAGGTGTTGGGCACCTTGGAAATCACCGCGAAGCCCACGAACCCGGACAGCACCAGGATCGCGATGTTCGCCAGCAGAGGGGTGTACATCAGTTCTCCTTCTCACGTGTCACGCAGGCACCGGCGAGGACCTCGTCCGAGAAATCGGGGGCGAGCCTGCCGTCGACCAACATCAGTTCGAGCAGCGCCGAGATGTTCTTCGAGTACAACTCGCTGGCATGCTCGGGCATCGAGGCCGGCAGATTCAACGGCGAACAAATCGTGACGTCGTGCTTGACGACGGTCTGACCGGGCTCGGTCAATTCACAGTTGCCGCCCGTCTCACCTGCGAGGTCGACGACGACGCTGCCAGGCTTCATTCCCTCGACAGCCGCGGCCGTGACCAGCCGCGGTGCCGGACGACCCGGCACCAGGGCCGTGGTGATGACCACGTCGAAACCCTTGATGGCATCTTCGAGTGCCTTCTGCTGCTGCACCCGCTCGTCCTCGGTGAGCTCGCGTGCATAGCCGCCCTCGCCCGCGGCGTCGATACCCAGATCGAGCCACTGCGCGCCGACC
This sequence comes from Rhodococcus sp. AW25M09, assembly GCF_000333955.1. GTDB lineage: Bacteria > Actinomycetota > Actinomycetes > Mycobacteriales > Mycobacteriaceae > Rhodococcoides. The sequence goes on along the minus strand of NZ_CAPS01000065.1, from coordinate 26,805 downwards.
GAACGGACCTGATCGGCGACCTCCGGGCGAACGTCGTAGCCGGTGGGGCGACCGCCGAGACGCTTGGCCGTGGCCAATGCTTGTAGACCCGCCACCCCGACGCCGAGCACCAGTACCGTCGCGGGCTTGACGGTGCCTGCGGCGGTGGTGAGCATCGGGAAAAATCGAGTCGATTCCGACGCTGCCAGCAGAACGGCCTTGTAGCCGGCGACATTGGCCTGAGACGACAGTGCGTCCATCACCTGCGCGCGCGAAATACGCGGAATCGCTTCCACTGCAAAGGCCTGCACGCCTGCCGCCTTCAGTGCGCCGATGCTGTTCTCCGCATTGCGCGGTGCCAAGAAACCGATCAGTGTGGAACCCGCAGACAACTTGGCGATCTCGGCGTCGGACGGCGGCGCGACCTTGACCACTACCTCCGCCGACCACGGATCACCGATCGTCGCCCCGGCAGCGGTGTACAGCTCGTCCGGAATCAAGGCACCGAGTCCGGCACCCGACTCCACGATCACCTCGACGCCCTTGCCTGTCAGGGAGGCAACGATCTTGGGCACCAGAGCGACGCGACGCTCACCCTCCCCCGATTCCCGAACCACACCGACGACCGTCGTGGATCCCGAACCCTTCTCAGTGCTCTGCGTTGTATCCAAATCTCCGTCTTCCTGCGTTGAATGGTGCCCACTCGGCGTTCATCGGTGCTCACTCGGCGACCGACGGCCCCGAGCTTGCGACGAGTGGACGAAGCCATGCGACAAGGCACAAGGTCCCTGATAGTAGCCAGAGGAGATAGACCGCGGGTAGCTCGGAACGCTGTCCGATTCGTTCTGAATCGAGTCCGTTCGGCGTTCCGGGACTACGGGACACGCATTTGTGGTGCACGTCACACAGGCCTATCACTGATGATCGGACCCTACAGTGACAGCCGTGGAACCTTGCATCTTCTGTGCCATCGTCGCCGGCGACGCCCCCGCCCACCGAGTGTTCGAGAACGACCACGCCGTCGCCTTTCTCGACATTCGGCCGATCAGTCGCGGCCATCTGCTCGTCGTTCCGCGTGAGCACACCACCGACTTGAACTCGACCCATCCGGGGCCCGCCGCAGACGTCTTTCGCGTCGGGCACACCCTGGCGCGCGCGGTGAGGGAATCGGACCTGCGCGCCGACGGGGCAAATCTCGTGATCAACGACGGCAAGGCCGCGTTCCAGACCGTCTTCCACTTGCATTTACACGTGGTGCCGCGCTGGCATCGGGATCGGCTGCGGTTCGCTGCCGGTTTCGTTACGCGGCGCCTGCGTGAGCCCGATCTCGTCGCAGACGCCGTCCGCGTCGGGCTGACTCGGCTGAATGGGGAGCCGACGCCGTGAAGCTGTTCCTGTCGTCGTATCGATTCGGCGGGCACTCCGATGCTTTCGTCTCACTCACCGGCCCGCCTTCCGATCTCGCCGTCATCGCGAACGCGTCCGACGCATGGCCGGCTGCCGCTCGCGAATCCTCACTCCGCAGCGAATTCGGTCCGCTGCGTGCCCTCGGTTATCGGCCGGTGGAGTTGGATCTGCGCCGATATGTGGGACGGCCCGGCGCATTCGAGCGCTCTCTCGAAGGATTCGGCGCGGTGTGGGTGCGCGGAGGAAACACCTTCGTCCTACGCGCCCAGCTCGCCCGCTCAGGTGCAGACGACATTCTGCGCGAGCGCGTTCGCCGCGAGTCGATCGTCTACGGCGGCTACAGCGCGGGCGCGTGCGTGGCAGCCCCGTCGTTGATCGGAGTCGAGGATGCTGACGATCCAGGCGAGGTTCGTCCCACCACTGGCATCGAGACGGTATGGAACGGCTTGGGTCTGGTGAACTTCTCGATAGTGCCGCACCTGAATTCGGTTCTGGACGAGAATAATTCGGGTGGATCAACCCTGCAACGCCTACGTCGCGAGGGCATCCCCTGTCACGGTTTGACCGACGAGCAGGCCATCGTGGTCGATGAGACCGGGACGCGATTGCTCGGTGTTTGAACGTCCATCGGCCCAGGCGAGATCGATCAACCCAGGCGAGCCAAGGGCGCAAGCCGGTCCAGTGAAGACCATGCCAGCGAGCACCGCCGCGCGGTCATTTCGTCCGCATCGAGGACGAGCATGTCGAACAGCTGACGGGGTGCCTCTCGCCACGAATCCGCTATCTGCAACACAGTGGCTCGATCGAACAGACCGGACTGCGTCAATGCCTGGACCCACTCGTCGAGCTCGCCTCGATGAATTCGCTCGATGGTGTCGTATTCGACTCCGCCGCCGAGGAATTCGTACGAGAACATCGCCGCCACGTAGTTCCAGGAGTCAGTTCCGGGGTCGATCATGGTGCAGCCTCCTTGTCGACTCGCACCGCACGGGGTGCGAGGTTCGCTGCGCTGGACGCTAGCGTGGCGAACTACAAGATTGCGTGTCGACGACGCATCGATCCGGTAACGCCTGAGGCTGGTGTTACTGATGTGACGCACTGACCGGCCTCCCCGCTGCCCCCGCACAGGTCGTGACAGACTCGGTGGCGACGGTCACATTGTCGACGTGAGGAGACCGAGATGTCGGTGACGAACGATGCGGATGTCCGGCTGGCCGAGCTCGAATCTCTGCTACCGGCGGGTGCCGTGGTCACCGACCCGGACATCACCGAGGGCTACCGACGCGACTGGGCCAAGGATCCTGACGCCGGCACTCCCCTGGCCGTAGTGCGTGCTCAGTCCACCGACGATGTCAAAGCCGTCATGAGGTGGGCCACCGAACACGGTGTGGCCGTCGTCCCCCGCGGTGCCGGCTCGGGCCTGTCCGGTGGAGCCACCGCCGTCGACGGCGGAATAGTGCTCACCACCGAGTTGATGCGGGAGATCACCGTCGATCCGGTGACCCGCATCGCCGTCGTGCAACCCGGACTGCTCAACGCCGAGGTCAAGAAGACCGTCGCCGAACACGGCCTGTGGTACCCACCCGACCCCTCGTCGTTCGAGATGTGCTCCATCGGAGGCAATGCGGCCACCAACGCGGGCGGTCTGTGCTGCGTGAAGTACGGCGTCACCACCGACTACGTCCTCGGCCTCGAGGTCGTCCTGGCCGACGGGACTGCCGTCCGGCTGGGCGGGCCTCGCCTGAAAGATGTTGCGGGACTCTCTCTTGCGAAGCTCTTCGTCGGATCCGAGGGCACATTGGGCATCATCACCGAGATCACCCTGCGGCTGATTCCGGCGCAACCTCCGGCCAGCACCGTGGTCGCCTCGTTCGCGTCCGTGCACGATGCGACAACCGCCATACTCGCGATCACCCGAACGTTGCGGCCGTCCATGCTCGAGTTCATGGACCGCGCGTCCATCGGCGCTGTCGAGGACGCCATGAACATGGGACTCGATCGCAACGCCGCGGCGATGCTGATCGCCCGCTCCGACTCTCCTGGGGCCGATCGAGGGCGCGAGATCGACATCATGGCGGCCGCCTGCACCGAGGCCGGAGCATCCGACGTCTTCACCACCGATGATCCCGACGAAGGCGAAGCTTTTGCAGCTGCACGGCGATTCGCGATTCCCGCCGTCGAGCGGCTCGGCAGCCTACTGCTCGAGGATGTCGGTGTTCCACTGCCCGCGCTACCCGCACTCGTCGACGGAATCGCCGAGTTGTCCACGAAATACGACGTCCTGGTCGCCGTCATCGCCCACGCCGGCGACGGCAACACCCACCCACTGATCGTCTTCGACCCCGAGGATGCCGACATGAGCCGCCGCGCCAACGTCGCCTTCGGAGCGATCATGGATCTGGCAATTTCTTTGGGCGGCACCATCACCGGTGAACACGGAGTCGGTCGGCTCAAGAAGGCGTGGTTACCCGATCAAGTAGGGGAAGACGTCATGGAACTGACCCGCCGCATCAAGACCGCACTCGATCCAGCCGGCATCCTCAACCCCGGTGCTGTCCTCTGAGGAGAACCTTCGGGTCGAAATTCCTCGCACGACCTCCCGTCAGACGGTGAATTCGTCCGCCACTGTCAGCACCTCGTCGAGGATTTCGAGACCCTGACGAATGTCGTCCTCGGACGTGGTCAACGGCGGTGCGATCTGCAGTCGGTTGCCTGATACGAAGGGCCACAGGCCACGCGACTTGGCCGCGGCGGTCACCTCACCCATCGCCGCCGCATCCTCGCCCGACGCGGCGAACGGAACCAGTGGCTCTCTGGTGGCACCGTCCTTGACCAGTTCGACGGCCCAGAAGAACCCCTTGCCCCGCACCTCGCCCACGCTCGGATGTGATTCGGCAAGCTTCGACAGGCCCGCACCGAGCACCTCCTCGCCCACGGTCCGCACGTGCGGAAGTATCTTCTCGCGTTCGAACACTCCGATGGACGCCACGCCGGCCGCACACCCGAGCACATGCCCTGAGTAGGTCAATCCGCCGGGATAGGCCTTGTGGTCGAACTGCGAGGCGATCTTCTCCGAGATGACGACCCCGCCCAACGGGACGTATCCGGAGTTGACCCCCTTGGCGAACGTGATCAGATCCGGCGTCACATCCCAGGCCTGGCACGCGAACCATTCGCCGATACGCCCGAATCCGACCATCACTTCGTCGGCGATGTACACGATCCCGTACTTGTCGCACAGTGCACGAACCCCGGCCAGGTATCCAGGCGGCGGGATCAACACGCCGTTGGTACCGACGACCGATTCGAGGATGAGACCGGCGATGTTCTGCGCGCCTTCGAGCACGATGACCTGCTCGAGATGGGCCAGGGCCGCAGCCGCCTCGTCCTCGGGAGTCGTTGTGCCCCAAGGTGACCGGTACGGATATGGCCCGAAGAACCGCACCACGTCCACATTCGTCGGCTCGGTTCCCCATCGCCGCGGCTCCCCGGTCAGCCCGATCGCGACGCCGGTTCCGCCGTGATACGACCGGTACGCGGCCAGCATCTTGGTGCGTCCGGTGTGCTGACGCGCCAACCGCACCGCATGTTCGACGGCCTCTGCGCCACCGGTCGTGAAGAACACTCGGTCGAGATCACCCGGTGCCCGCTCGGCGATCAGCGCAGCGAGTTCGCTCCGTTTGTTGTTGGCGATGGTCGGAGAGATGGTCGTCAATATCTGCGCCTGCTCGACGATGGCGGCGACGACGTCGGGGTGTTGATGTCCGAGATTGACGTTGACCAACTGTGAAGAGAAGTCCAGGTATCGGTTTCCCTTGTCGTCCCAGAACCACGACCCCTTCGCACCCTCGACGGTGATCGGGTTCAGTTCGGCCTGCGCCGCCCAGGAGTAGAACACGTGATCCATCTACTTGCCGCCTTCCTCCAGAGTGACGTCCATCGGAGCGTACGACTCTCCGGTGACGTCTACACCGTCGGCCTTCAACAAATCCAGCGCTTTGCTCACGTACTCGTTGGTGTACGCATCGGCATCGGGATCGGTGGTCAGCACCGTCGAGCCCTCGGCGTTCCTGGTGGACTTCGCCACGTCGACCGTTTGCTGCCAGGCCGCCTCGTCGATGGTTCCGATGCCCTCCTCGGACGGCCAGATCAGCTTGTTGACCTCGTTGATCTGCCAGAGCTGATGACTCGCGCCCAGTGTGGAGCCGGCTGCGACCGTGATGTCGCGGCACTTCTCGACGTTGTCGCGGCAGAAGATCCAGCCCTTCAGCGAGGCGGCGACGAACTTGACGGTCCGATCCTGGTACGCCTCGTCGGAGAGCTTGTCGGAATTGGCCCAAATCGCGTCCTGCAACATGGCAACACCGTCGTCGTTCCAGTTCAGAGACGTGAAATCGTCCGTTGTGTAGAGCGCACCGGTGGCCGGGTTCACCGTCTCGAGCAACTGCGCGTATTCGTTGTACGACATCGCCTGCGCGGCAGCGATATCGCCGGACAACAGGCCGTTCATGTCGAACTGCTGCTGCACCAATGTCACATCGGATGGGCTGACACCGGCCTTGGTCATTCCGGCGAACAGCTCGAATTCGTTTCCGTAGCCCCAGTTTCCGACCGTCTTACCGCGAAGATCTGCGGGTGAGGCGATGTTCTGATCCTTGAACGAGACCTGCAATGTGCCGGACTTCTGGTAGATCTGGGCGACGTCGGTGATGCCCGCTCCGGCCTCACGGGAAGCGAGCGCTTTGGGCACCCACGCCACGGCGTAGTCGGCCTGTCCCTGCGCGAGCACGGTCTGCGGAACGATATCCGTTCCGCCGTCCAGGATTTCGACATTCAAGCCCTGGTCGGCATAGAACCCTTGATCGACGGCAGCGAGATATCCAGCGAACTGACCCTGTTTGAACCACTGCAGTTGCAGCTTGATCGTGGTGTTCCCGTCCGCACTGGTTTCGGTGTCGGTCGTGGTGGTGCTGCAGGCCGAGGCAACCACGGCCAGCGCCATCACGGCGGCAACAAGCGGTCGAGGGGTGCGGGTGATCTTCACGTTCATCTCCTAGGTACGACGCCGGGACACGAGTTTCTCGAGCAACAGAACGAAGAAAAAGAAGAGCAACCCGACTGCAATGGCACCCATCACGTAGGCCCACGCCCGGGGGTAGGCCGTGTTCGCCGCGGCGGAGGTGATCCGCGACCCCAAACCGTTCTGCAGTCCACCGAAGTACTCGCAGATGATGGCAGCAATGACAGCATTCGGAGCCGCGACCCGCAACCCGGTGAAGATGTGCGGAACGGCGGACGGGAGGCGGACGATTCGAGTGAGCTGCCAGCCGCCGACCGCGTAGGACGTCATCAGATCATGGTGCACGGCGGATACCTGCCGCAATCCTTTGGCGGCACTGACGAATACCGGAAAGAACACGACGATGGTCACCACGAGGCGTCGCGGTAGATCCGTGGTCGAGGAGAACATCGAGTTGAACACCGGTGCGAGGGCGACGATGGGAACGGCCGCCGCACCCGCTGCCAGCGGGGTGAGCAGCTCGTCGACGACCCGAAGACGAACAGCTGCCATCGCCGCGACCAGACCGAGGACCGACCCTGCGATCAGTCCTACCAGAGCGTTGGTTCCTGTTGCCACACTTGCCGATCCGATGTTGCCGACGTTGCGAACGAACTGCTCGGCAATTGCACTGGGCGACGGCAGCAGAAATGACGGTACTCCTGCGACGACTGTGAGCAGCTGCCACAGCCCGAGCAGCACGACGCCGAACACGACCGGGGGCAGCCAGACTTTCATCGAACATCCGCACTGGGAATTGTGCTTACGTGCAACGCATCTCGAACCGAGGTGATGGCAGCGAAGAATCCGGCCGATTCGCGCGGGTCCCCGTCGGCGTCGAACGAGTCGATCGAGTCGATCGAGAGCGTGTCGACTACCCGGCCTGGTCGAGAAGACATCACGACCACTCGATCGGACAGGTACACCGCTTCGGGAATCGAGTGGGTCACGAAAACCACTGCCGCGCTGGACTCCTCGGCTATGCGCAGCAGGTCGTTCTGCATCTTTTCGCGTGTCATCTCGTCCAGGGCCCCGAACGGTTCGTCCATCAGCAACAGCCCCGGCGTTCTGGCCAGCGCCCGGGCGATCGCGACGCGTTGCTGCATGCCGCCGGACAGCTGAGTGGGAAAGTTCTCCGCGAAGTCGGTCAGTCCGACGAGATCGAGCAATTCACGTACCCGGTCCGCGCGTTCACGCTTGGGTACCTTGTGCAGCTCGAGCGGCAACGCGACGTTCGATTGCACCGTGCGCCAATCGAGCAGCCCTGCCTGTTGGAACGCAATGCCGTATTTCTGCTCGACGCGTGCTCGGCGAGCAGTGAGTCCGAATACCGACACCGCACCGGACGTGGGTTGCTCGAGATCGGCAATGATGCGAAGCAACGTCGACTTGCCACAACCGGATGGCCCGATCAGGGAAACGAATTCGCCGGCCCCGATAGTGAGCGATACGTTCTCCAAGGCTGTGACTCCCCCGTCGAAAACCTTTCCGACCTCTTCGACGAGGACTGCGCGCTCCGTCATACCTCCGTCCTACGAGCAGGTGTGCGCCCCACGTACCGGCCCAGAGCAATTTCGAGCAACGACACCAGTCCGGTTACCACCAGGCCGAGCACCGCTGCTCCGAGAACAGCTGCGTACAGACGTGATGCATCTCCCGTCGCCTGCTGAGAGAACACGATGATCGTCCTGCCGATACCGCCCGTCGTTCCGGTGGAGATCTCGGCGACCACGGCACCGATCACGGAAGCAGCCGCAGCCAGGCGGAGAGCCGGAATCAGGTGCGGCACCGAGGCGGGCAGGCGTAGCCGAACGAGGGTGGTCCACCATCCGCAGGCGTAGCTGTGCATCAGATCCAGTGCTGCCCGGTCGGGTGAACGCAGGCCACGCAGCATCCCCACTGCCATGGGGAAGAACGCGAGATACGACGCGATGACGGTGATGCTCATCCACGGCTGCCATGCATATCCGCCGATGGCGATCTTCCCGCCCCAACCCGCGACGAGCGGTGCCAACGCGATGAGCGGAACCGTCTGCGAGACGATCACATACGGCAACACGGACCGCTCTACCCACACGAATCGTTGCATCGCCACTGCCAGCACCAGGCCGACGACTGCGCCGAGGGCGAATCCGAGCACCGCCAGACCGAAGGTGAACAGGCCGCTGGAGACGATCGCGGCACCGACGCTGCGTGCTCCGGCGACGTTCACTTCCGGCTCGGCCAAAGCCGCCAGCACCGACCACACGTGCGGCAGTGCACCGTCGTCGGTTCTCGGTAACACCCGCACACCGGCGACACTCACACCGTTCTCGGGAACGAGCACTTTCACCAGCTCCCACAGCACCAGCAACGACGCGACCGCCGCCACTGCCATGAGCGGACGACGAAGTCGGGCCGGACGGATGGGGGCCGGGGCCACCACCTCGGGCCGATCCAGAACAGTCGTCACGACGTAGCCGTCACGGACTTACGGATCTGCGGAATGATGCTTTCTCCGTACGATTCCAGCGTTGCGGTTTTGGCGTCGTGCTGGAGGTAGACCGAGAATTGATCGACGCCGAGAGCCTCGAGATCTTTCAATTTGGCGATGTGATCGGCCGGGGTGCCGAGCAGGCAGAACCTGTCGATCACCTCGTTCGGGACGAATTCGGCATGCGAGTTTCCTGCGCGGCCGTGCTCGTTGTAGTCGTACCCGGTGCGCGCGGCGATGTAGTCGGTGAGAGCCGCAGGAACACCGCTGCCGTCGCCGCCGTAACGCGCGACGATATCGGCGACGTGATTGCCGACCATCCCCCCGAACCAACGACACTGATCGCGGGCATGTTCGAGTCCTGCCTCGGTGCCGTCGGTGACGTAAGCGGGAGCTGCCACGCAGATCGAGATCGAATTCGGATCACGCCCGGCCTGCTCGGCAGCTGCCCGCACCCTGCCGATCGTCCACGCGGCGATGTCGGGATCGGCCAATTGCAAGATGAAACCGTCCGCCACTTGCCCGGTGAGCTCAAGTGCCTTTGGCCCGTACGCCGCCACCCAAACCTCGAGGCGCGAGTGCTCTGCCCAAGGGAACTGCACGGTCGTCTCACCGACTCGGGCACTACGCCCGTTGGCCAGACTGCGGATCACCTCTATCGATTCTCGCAGCGAGGCAAGCGTTGTCGGCTTCCCCCCGAGAGCGCGGACGGCGGAATCACCGCGCCCGATACCGCAGACGGTGCGATTGCCGAACATGTCGTTGAGTGTCGCAAACGTCGATGCGGTCACCGTCCAATCGCGCGTGGCGGGATTGGTGACCATCGGGCCCACGGTCACCCGTCTCGTTGCGGCCAGAATTTGACTGTAGATGACGTACGGTTCCTGCCACAGCAAATGTGAGTCGAACGTCCAGACATGCGAAAACCCATGTGTCTCGGCCTGCCTGGCCAGATCGACCACACGCGACGCCGGCGGATTGCACTGCAGCACTACCCCGATGTCCATGGCTCAGACCAGATTCTGCGACAGGTCGCGGCGGACGAAGCGCCCGTGTCCCGCAGTGCCGGAATAGGATCCGTCGTCGACGATGATCCGCCCACGAGAGATCACGGTGTCGACGTGCCCGTCGATCTCGAAACCCTCGTACGCCGAGTAGTCCATGTTCATGTGATGGGTCTTCTCGACTCCGATGCTGGTGTGTCCGTTCGGGTCGTAGACCACGATGTCGGCGTCGGCTCCGGGACTGATGACACCCTTCCTCGGATACATTCCGAACATCCGAGCCGGGGTGGTGCAGCACACGTCGACCCACTTCTCGAGCGTGATCTTGCCGCTCTTGACGCCCTGGAACATCAGATCGATGCGATGCTCCACCGACCCGATACCGTTGGGAATCTTGGAGAAGTCGCCGATACCCATCTCCTTTTGGTCCTTCATGCAGAACGGGCAGTGATCGGTACTGACGGTGGCAACGTCTCCGGTACGCAGGTAGCGCCACAGTTCGTCCTGATGCCCCTCCGCCCGCGACCGCAGAGGCGTCGAGCAGACCCACTTGGCTCCCTCGTAACCCGGTGCACCGAGTTGTTCCTCGAGCGACAGATAGAGGTACTGCGGGCACGTCTCGGCAAACACGTTCTGCCCGTTGCCCCGCGCCTGTGCGATCTGCTCCAGAGCCTGCTTGGCCGATACGTGCACGACGTAGAGCGGTGCGCCGGTCACGTCGGCCAGCATGATGGCTCGATGCGTCGCCTCCTCCTCGAGTTGCCACGGCCTCGACGTGCCGTGGAAGTACGGGGCGGTGTCGCCGCGCGCGATCGACTGCGCCACGAGAACGTCTATCGCGATGCCGTTCTCGGCGTGCATCATCAGCAGAGCACCCGTTTCGGCTGCGGACTGCATGGCGCGCAGGATCTTGCCGTCGTCGGAGTAGAACACACCCGGATAGGCCATGAAGAGCTTGAAGCTCGTGACGCCCTCGGAGACCAACTCGCTCATGGCCTTCAAGGAATCATCGGTGACGTCACCGATGATCTGATGAAAGCCGTAGTCGACAGCGCACTTCCCTGCCGCTTTCTCGTGCCACTGCGCAAGAGTGTCCTGGACGCGCTGGCCGGGGGTCTGAATTGCGAAGTCCACAATGGTCGTCGTGCCACCCCACGCCGCCGCACGCGTTCCGGTCTCGAAAGTGTCCGAGGCGAACGTGCCGCCGAACGGCATCTCCATGTGTGTGTGGCCGTCTACCCCGCCTGGAATGACGTACTTGTCCGTGGCATCGACGACAATGTCCGCCGTGGTTTTCAAGTCGGCGGCCAACGACACCGATCCGGGTGCCAGCACTGCGACGATGGTCTCACCGTCGATGAACACATCCAATTTCTGTGCGCCGGTGGTGGATACCACCGTTCCACCGTGCACGAAGGTGGTGGCCATCAGGGCTGCACCAGTGGTCCGTATGCATCGGGTCTGCGGTCGCGATAGAAGGCCCATCGATCGCGGACCACTTTGATCAGATCCATGTCGAGGTCGCGCACGATGATCTCGGGCTCCGAATCCGACGCTACCTCGCCGACGAATTTGCCCTCGGGGTCCACGAAGTAGCTGGTTCCGTAGAAATCGTCGTCACCGTATTCGGATTCGATTCCGACCCGGTTGATCGCGCCGACGTAGTACTCGTTGGCAACAGCCGACGCGGGTTGTTCGAGCTTCCACAGATAATTCGACAGTCCCCGTGAGGTGGCCGAGGGATTGAAGACGATCTCGGCACCGGCGAGACCGAGTGCCCGCCACCCTTCGGGAAAGTGCCTGTCGTAGCAGATGTACACACCGATTCGGCCGACCGCGGTGTCGAACACCGGCCACCCCAGGTTGCCGGGTCGAAAGTAGAACTTCTCCCAGAACCCGTTCACGTGCGGAATGTGGTGCTTTCGATACTTGCCGAGATAGGTACCGTCGGCATCCACGACGGCCGCCGTGTTGTAGAGCAGCCCGGGCTGCTCCTGCTCGTACACCGGCAGAATCATCACGATGCCGAGTTCTTTCGCGAGTGCGGCGAACCGGTCGACGGTGGGACCGGGCACCGATTCGGCGTACTCGTAGAATTTGGCGTCCTGCAATTGGCAGAAATAAGGTCCGTAGAAAAGTTCTTGGAAACAGACGACTTTCGCGCCCTGTTCGGCGGCGGAACGAGCAAACCCCTCGTGTGCCGCGATCATCGATTCTTTGTCACCGGTCCACTTGCTTTGGACCAATGCAGCTCGAACTGTGGACATCATCGGCACTCCATCTCTCGCTGGCTTGCACCCTCAAGATATTTTGCGCCGTGTTACGAGATCGTTCTCCCGGTTTCGTACGTATTAATCGTGCAGGCGGAGCCGAGGTGGGACGCCGATCAGTTGGAGCGGACAAGAAGTGCGCGCAGGGCGTCGATGGTGTCTGCAGATGCGAGGTCCTTGTCGGGTCGATACCGCAGTACTCGTGCGAATCTCAGGGCGACGCCGCCCGGGTAGCGCGAGCTGACCTGCACACCGTCGAGTTCGATTTCGACGATCAGATCAGGATGCAGGTAGACGGTGTGCTCGTCGCGGACTCGTTCGTGTTTCGGGAATTCCTCCGTCTGCCACTGCAACAGAACGTCCGTCAGACCCTTGAACGTCTTGCCGACCATGATCGGTTCCCCGCCGTCGGGGTCGCGAGCTCCCAAGTGCAGATTGGACAGGTATCCCGTGCGGCGGCCGTAACCCCATTCGGCACCGAGCACGACGAGATCGAGGGTGTGCTCGGGTTTGACCTTCTGCCAGCTCTTTCCGCGTCGGCCGGCGGCGTAGGGGGCAGCAAGATCTTTGAGCATGACACCTTCGTGTCCGGCGTCGAGTGCCGCGTCGAAGTGGGCGGCTGCCCCGTCCGCATCGGGACGCACCACCCTGGGGATTCGGTGCCCCGGCGCCACTCGGTCGAGCGCGGTCAGCCGCTGCTCGAGCGGCGCATCGAGCAAGTCGACGCCGTCGAGGTGCAGGCAGTCGAAAAAGTACGGCTGCAGCAGTAGCTCGTGCGCGCTTTCGGCACCGAACCGGCTCATCGTTTCCTGAAACGGGCGGGGACGCCCACTGTCTTCGAGCGCGAGTGTTTCTCCGTCGAGCACCACCGAATCGCACGGGAGAGCGAGTACCAGCTCCACCAATTCGGGCACGCTCGCAGTGATGTCACGAAGGGTTCGCGTGTAGATGCTCACGTCGGTTCCGGAGCGGTGTACCTGAATTCGAGCGCCGTCGAGCTTGTATTCGACGGTGACATCGCCGGCCAGTTGCTCCCAGGCACCACGCAGAGATTCTGCGGGCGAGGCCAGCATCGGCCGGACCGGCCGACCCACCTCGAGCCGAAACGCATCCAACGCCTCGACGCCGCCCGTGATGGCTGCGATTGCGGTCGCCGGCAGGCGGCCCGACAACATGAAGGCACGCCGCACCGGAGCCTGTGGCAAGTTCGTGGCGGCGGCGACGGCATCGACCATGATTCCCTCGAGCGCGCCCTGACGCAGCTCGCCGGTGACGAGCCGGATCAGAAACCGACGTTCCTCGGCGGTACTCCGAGAGAACAGGTCCGTCAGCAACGCGATGCGCCGTGCTGCCGAGCCCGTGCCCGATGTCGAGGCAATACGAGACACTGCGGCGTCCACCTCTGCGACCGTCGAGGTCGACACCTCGGCAGACTGCACGTCGAGATCGGCCAGAGTGCGCCAGCCGACTCCTATCCGACCCTGGGGCAGCTCCCCCGACAGCCACGACACAGCAGGCTCGATGTCACCGACCTCCGCCTCGGCCAGCAGCGCGCTCAATTGCTCGATCTTGACCTTGCGCGAGCGCGTAGCGGCCACCGCACGGGACGTCTCGACGATCCTGGACATCAACACACATCGAAGATAACGCCACCCACCGACAGATCGCTGACATCCAATTGTTACCGGTGCAACTCCTGCGGCTGGTGTTATTGCTGTTACGTTCGATTGATGTCTGCAACGTCGGCGCGATAGCGCATGACAGACACCTCAGCTGAATCCCAGAACGCGATCGCCCCACGCCGCGCGCATATCGCCGTCGGGATCGTCCACGAGGGTGTCGGATGTATCGATCACCAGCGTCCACCGCGACCTCTCGCTGTACGGTGCCCAATGCTTGGACGCATCCAAAGCGGCGGGCACGCCGTGCCGCGCGAAAGCGAGCCAGCGTCTCTGTATTCGCGCCGATACCGCCATGGCCGGTTTCCGGCCGCCGAGCCAGAATGTCGGATCGCGGTTCAGCGTTCCGAAATTACCGAAGACGTAGGGCAACTCCGTGGCGTGTCCGGCACCCACACGAGCGGCCTTGAGCATCGGCGTTGCGTGGTCGAATCGATACATCCACGTCGGCGAGTGCCTGCTGTGCGCGTCGGCGATCCACAGACTCGGCATGAGAAACCCCGCGTCGCGCGACATGGCTTGCGCGCCGGCAGGTTTGTCCCGATCCGGATATGCCGCCATGATCTCGGCGACGCGATAGGCCGGGAGATCGGCATGATCGTGGGCGATGGCCCGGAACATCTCCGAGACGGTGTCGGAGGTGATCGGCATCAACGGGGACTTCATGAAACGGAAGATCGACGGCTCGTCGTGATTGGTGCCGATGATCAACGGGATCCGATGCGAGAGTCCCTTCTGAAACGCCGCCACGGGATAACGGGGGACGATGTCTCCATCCACGACCGGCGAAAGCCCAAGTGTGCCAGGAACTGTCGTTGGAATTTCATAGCACAGCGTGTCACCTGCTGTGACCAGCCTGGTGAAATGCATGTCGAGCAGTTCGCCGATATCCGCTGGGGCGACTCCCACCAACTCCAGGAATCGCGACGCCACCGCGGCACCTCGGTCGGGGCCGTACACCGACGTCGCAGGAGCACTCTGCACGATGGCTCGCTGAAACAGGCCCTCGGCCTTCGGGGACGTCATCAATGTGGTGACCGATGCACCCCCGGAGGATTCGCCGAACAGGGTGACCTGACCGGGATCACCACCGAAGGCGGAGATGCACTCACGTACCCATTCCAGGGCGGCGATCTGATCCCGCAGTCCCAGATTGGTCTCGAACGTGTGCTCGTCGGTCGAGAACGACGAGAGGTCGAGGAATCCGAACGGACCGAGGCGGAAATTGACGGTCACCACCACCGCGTCACCGTTCTCGCTCAGATTCTGCCCGTCGTACACGCGCTGAGCAGACGATCCGAGCGAGTACGCACCGCCGTGGATCCAGACCAGCACCGGACGCAGTTCACCGTCGGGACGAGGTGCCCAGACGTTGAGCGAGAGGCAGTCCTCGGAAATCGACAACGACGGATCGATCGGCACCGGACTGTCGCGGCCTTGGGGAGCCATCGCGCCGAACTCGAGCCCGTCGAGCACTCCGGACCAGGGCTGCAGCGGCAGCGGCGCTCTGAACCTGAGTTTGCCTACCGGTGGCGTCGCGTACGGAATGCCTCGCCAGGCCACGATCGGCGAGGTCTCGGCTGCGACGGGATAGCCCAGGACGTCGCCGTACGGCGTGCTCACGCTCACTGTGGAGCCAGCTGGGGTGTCCATCGAGCCTCCTGTTCGTTCACTGCCCAACGTACCAACAGCATCCAACGAATCGGCGACGTCGTGTACCGCGCCGATACCCTCGACAGAAGGAATCGGCGATGAAGAAAATCGGATGTGCCGCACTGGCAGTCGCGACACTGGGCCTGCTGTCCGCCTGCGGTTCGGGTGGCGGAGGAAACGGCCCGATGGCCACGGTCATCACCGACCGCCCCACCGCGATCATCGCAGCCCCGTCCTCGACCCGCGACGCGGCGACGTCGTCACCGCCATCATCGCCCACCACCACTACCACCACGACCACGACCACGACGGTCTCTCCGGCGAGTTCCGCTGCTGCCCAGGCGAAGCCACAGGACTACGCCGGCAAAGCACCCGGCTGGTACTACTTCTCGAGCCCCAGCGGAAAATTCGAGTGCGGTATTGCCGTACTCGACACCTCGATCGCCGGATGCCACGGGTCGTTGCCGGATTCGGCACCGAAGGTTGCTGGCATCGGGGCATCGCGCACGGCAGTCGAACCCAATGCCGTGCAGTTGATCGCAGGATCTCCGGCCAAGTTTCAGAGTTTGGGCGATCCCAAATTTCATCGTTTCGACGGCCCGGCCGCGGCGCTGCCGTACGGCGAAGTACTCACTGTCGCCGGAAGCGGCTCCACCAACGGCCTGCAATGCAGCGTCGACGAGCAGACCGGCGTCACGTGCACCGATCAGGTCGGCCATGGATTCACCGTCTCGACCCGAGGTTTCGATCTTCGCTGAAGGTCTCGGTCGGGCCGCACATCCCCAGGCGTAATGTCCCGAGACGGTACGACAATCCCTGCCGTACGGTCTCCCCAGCGGCCGACGCGCGTGCGCACGGCCGGAAGGTGCGTCACACATGAATCAGACCTCGGACCGCCACGCAGCGAAGGTGATCGGCGTCAGCATCGCCGCTGCTGTAGGCGGATTCTTGTTCGGCTTCGACAGTTCGGTCATCAACGGAGCCGTAGACTCCATCGAGCAAAACTTCTCGCTCGGTTCGTTCACCACAGGCTTCGTGGTTGCGATCGCTCTGCTCGGCTGCGCAGTCGGTGCCTGGTTCGCCGGAACCCTCGCCGATAGATGGGGCCGCAAAAAAGTAATGCTGCTGGGCTCGGCCCTGTTCACCATCTCCTCGATCGGCTCGGGATTCGCTTTCAGCGTCCCCGATCTCATGCTCTGGCGGGTACTCGGCGGGCTCGGCATCGGCATCGCGTCGGTGATCGCACCGGCTTACATCGCCGAGATTGCCCCGGCCAAGTGGCGCGGCTCGCTGGCCTCGCTCCAGCAATTGGCCATCACCATCGGCATTTTCGCCGCCCTGCTGTCCGACGCCCTTCTCGCCGGTGCTGCAGGCAGCGCCTCCAACGACCTGTGGTTCGGTGTCGAGGCATGGCGTTGGATGTTTCTGGTCGGCGTAATTCCAGCACTGGTCTACGGCGTACTCGCGACCTTGATTCCGGAATCGCCTCGCTATCTGGTGGGTCAGCATCTCGACGAGGAAGCAGCCAGGGTTCTGGCCGAGATCACCGGCGTACTTCATCCGGACGAGCGCGTGCACGAGATCAGGCTGACACTGCGCAAGGAGAAGAACTCGTCCTTCGCCGATATCCGGGGCCCGAAGTTCGGTCTGCAACCGATCGTCTGGGTCGGCATAACGATGGCCGTGCTGCAGCAACTGGTCGGCATCAATGCGATCTTCTACTACTCGACGACGCTGTGGCGCTCGGTCGGCTTCAGTGAGGATCAGTCGTTCACCACCTCGGTCATCACCGCTGTGATCAACGTGGTCATGACGTTCGTGGCGATCCTGTTCGTCGACCGCATCGGCAGACGCAAGCTGCTGATGTCGGGTTCGATCGGCATGTTCGTCGGGCTCGTCATGGCGTCCGTGGCCTTCTCACAATCGATCGGCACGGGCGACGACGTGACCTTGCCGGCTCCCTGGGGTGCGATCGCGTTGGTCGGTGCCAACCTGTTCGTCATCTTCTTCGCGTCCACCTGGGGTCCGATCATGTGGGTCATGCTCGGTGAGATGTTCCCCAACCGTATGCGAGCCATGGCGCTGGGCATCGGCACCGCAGCGAACTGGATGGCCAACTTCGCTGTGACGCTTGCATTCCCGCCACTGACCTCGTCCGTCGGACTGTGGGTCATATACGCCGGCTTCGCGCTGTTCGCCGGGATCTCGTTCTTCTTCGTCAAGGCCAAGATCAACGAGACCAAGGGTATGGAACTCGAAGACATGAAGGGGTGATACCGGACCGCAGATACAGGGGCGGCGGCATCGACACCGAGTGACCGGTGTTACTGTCGCTTTCGTTCTGACACGGGGTGTGTCCGCCGATGCGGATGCTGAGATCAAACCCGCCGAACCTGATGCAGGTAATACTGACGAAGGGATGTCAAGGCGATGACGCCTGTTGTATCTGCGGACTCGGTCCGCTTCACCGATCTGCTGTGGGATGCCTCCAAGGCCATCCACACTGCGATCGAGGAGCTCGAATTTCTCCGGCTGCTCGGAGCGGGGACCCTTCCGCTCGATGCGTTCCGTCGGTACCTCGAGCAGGACTCGCTCTACCTGGGCGGTTACGTGAAATCGCTGTCTTTGTTGGCGGCACATGCACCGACCCCGGCCGCCGGAGCATTCTGGGCCAGCGCCGCAGCGAGCGCCATGGACGAAGTGGCCTCGCACGAGACCATGCTGACCGGCGGTGCACTGCCGCCGTCGACGCAGACCCCTGCGCCCTCACCTGCATGTCTGGGCTACACGTCCTATCTGACGGCGACTGCAGCGACCGAACCGTATCCCGTGGCGGCCGCTGCCGTGTTGCCGTGCTTCTGGATCTACGCCGACGTCGGCCGCTCCCTCGCCCGCGCTGCGAGGGAGGTCCTCGATCGCGATCCCGAGCACCCTTACGCGCAATGGGTGGCCACCTATGACGCACCTGAATTCCACGACATCGTCGACGCCGCGAAGAATTTCGTGGACGACGCCGCAGCAGCTGCCACGTCCGCTCAGCGGGAGCAGATGATCGATGCCTTCCTCGTCGCGTCTAGGTACGAATTGATGTTCTGGGACAGCGCATTACATCCCACTCCGTGGCCCCTGACCGAGAGTGCGGTGTACGCGTGAGAACTATTCGAAATCTCGCCGCAGTGGCGGCGGCAGTCGTTGCGACGACGGGTGTGGTCGGCTGCTCACAATCGACCGATTCCGACACGATTCGGTTCGCCCTCGACTGGACCCCGAACACCAACCACACCGGCCTCTACGTAGCTCTGCAAGAGGGCTACTTCGCCGATGCCGGATTGAACGTGGAAGTTCTGCCCTACAACAACACCGCGGCCGACACACTCGTCGACGCAGGCAACGCCGAATTCGGCATCAGCACGCAGAGTTCAGGAGTGTTCGCCACCTCGGCGGGCGCTCGAACGGTCTCGGTTCTGGCACCGCTGCAGCACTGGGCGACCGGCATCGGAGTGCGCGCAGATCGAGACGACATCCCGAGCCCCAAGGCACTCGACGGAAAAGTCTATGCCGGTTTCGGTGAGGCCGGTGAACAGGCCGGGCTCGAGAAGGTCATCCAGAACGACGGGGGCACAGGCGAATACGAGACCGTGGTGCTCGGAACCTCCGCGTACGAGGCGGTGTATTCCGGTACCGCGGACTTCACCGTCTCCTACTTCGCATGGGAGGGCATCGAGGCCGAACACAGCGGAACACCCATGAAGTACTTCGACTACACCGACTACGGCTTCCCCGACGCCTACGCAATCACGATCAGCGGCAACGAACCCTGGCTCGCCGCGCACCCGGACGAAGCGAAGAAGTTCGTGCAGGCACTGCAGCGCGGTTACCAACTCGCCGCCGACGATCCCGACAAGGCTGCCCAGGATCTGATCGACGCCAATCCCGGAACCTTCACCGACGAATCTCTGGTCTTCGAGAGCCAGGAAATGCTCGCGGCGAACTACATGAAGGACGCATCGGGAGAGGTAGGACGGCAAAGTCTCGACAAGTGGACCGCGTACTCCAAGTTCCTGTACGAGAGCGGCGTGTTGGCCGATCAGAACGGCGCACCTCTGGCTGCGGAGCCCGACTGGTCGACCTACTTCACCAATGACTACCTCGGCGATCGATGAGACAGGTGCCGCTGACCGAGGCACCTACTCGTTCAGCGGCATCCGAGCCTCGGTGCGTTGGGCCTGGCCGGCGGTCACAGTCGTCGTTGCGCTGATAGCGGCCTGGCAGGTCTACGTCGAGCTCAGCGGCATCCGGCCGCAGGTGTTGCCATCGCCCGGCCGAGTCGTCGTGCAGGGTTGGGCGCAACGTGACGCGATCGCCGAGAATGCGGCCGCGACCCTGCAAGTGACACTCATCGGCTTCGCGGTCTCCTTGGCCCTGGCCTGGTTACTGGCAGTCGCGGTGGACTTCTCTCCGTGGTTGCGGCGCGCGTTCGTGCCGCTGTTCGTCGTGTCGCAGACGCTTCCGATCATTGCGATCGCACCGCTGTTGATCATCTGGTTCGGCTTCGGATTGCTCCCGAAGATTCTGGTGATTGCCCTGGCCACGTTCTTCCCGATGTCCATCGGACTCATCGAAGGCTTCGCGGCGGCCGACCGCGACGCGCGATCACTGTTGGCCAGCATGGGTGCCTCACGCTGGCAGCAGTTTCGTTATGTGCGGCTACCGTCTGCACTCCCACGGTTCTTCACCTCCTTGCGCATCGGAATCACATACGCCGTCGTCGGCGCGATCTTCGCCGAATATGCCGGAGCCAGTGCCGGGCTCGGCATCTACATGAGCCAGCAGAAGAACTCGTTTCGGACCGATCTGGTCCTCGCCGCGGTTGCCGTCACCGCTGTGATCAGTGTGGTCCTGTTCGTTTCCACTTTCGTGGTGGAGCGTTTCGTCGCGCCCTGGGCCCGCAGCGGTTCGGTGGGCCTTCATGTCTGACCCCACCGCCGACAACTGCATCGACGTCCACGACCTGACGAAATCGTTCGGCGAAAAACCTGTGCTCGACGGCGTCTCGTTCGGAGCACGGACCGGTGAGTTCGTGTCGATCATCGGGCCCAGCGGCTCCGGCAAGAGCACGGTGTTCAACATGCTGGCCGGGCTCGATCGGCCCGATTCCGGCTCGGTTCGAGTACCGCCGTGCGCCTACATGCCGCAAAAGGATCTGCTGTTCCCGTGGCGCTCGGTTCTCGACAACACCACCCTCGGACTGGAAGTGCAGGGCGTCGCGAAGAAGGAGGCTCGGGCACGGGCACTGGAGCTGTTCCCGGTATTCGGGCTCGACGGGTACGAGTCGGCCCGGCCGTCCGAGCTCTCCGGCGGTATGCGTCAACGAGCTGCTCTACTGCGCACAGTGGTGCAGGGACGGACGGTGCTACTGCTCGACGAGCCGTTCGGAGCGCTGGACTCACTGACCCGCAGCGACATGCAGGCGTGGTTGCAGCAGGTCTGGTCGGAGTTTCGGTGGACGGTGCTGATGATCACGCACGACATCCGCGAAGCGGTCTACCTCTCCGATCGCGTGATCGTTCTCTCCCCCCGCCCGGCCCACGTCCGTCGCCAGGTCGAGGTGCCGCTGCCTCGTCCACGCGGACTCGACATCGTGACGACCCCCCAGTTCGCGACCGTCGAGAAACAGCTGATGGATGTCCTGCTGAGCGCATCGCCGCGATGACCGCTCCGGTCCGTCGGGACCGCCGCGAATTCAATCGACGCAGGGAATTCCGCCGTCGCTGTGCACACCCTCATCGGGTGCCGCAGGTAGATCCTGGGCGGGATTCGGTGTGGCGACCTCGAGCGGTGGCGGTGGCGGTGTCGTAGTCGGGGTGGGTGCCGCGGTGATCGACGACGCGGGCGGCGCAGAGTTGCCGATCAACCGCGCAGCCTCGGCCTCGATTGCAGCGACGTCGACGAGATTGACGTCTTGGCCGTCGATGGTCTCGTAGCCCGTGATCGGCAGCGTGTAGAAGTCGATGTCACCGTGCATCACGGCACCGGCCTGACCCGCGAGCGTCATCGGATCCAGTGACGCGTCGATGACGATGTCATTCTTGGTGCCTGCTATCAGCGCCCGCAATTCGCCGATGTTCGCGAGGGTGCCGGAGGAGCTGAGCTTTGCCATCACTCCTGCCACGAAGGCCTGCTGTCGTTTGGTTCGGTCGAGATCGCCGTTGCCGAGGCCGTGGCGTTGCCGTACGAACGACAACGCCTGTGCAGCGCTCAGCTCTTGTGCGCCTGCGGGAAAGTTCGCCCCCGAATAGCTGTCGTCGACTGGATTGTTCAGGCACACCTGAACGGGGCCGACGGCCGTCGCGACATCGTAGAAGCCCAGTAGGTTCACTTCGGCGAAGTGGTCGATCGGCACGTCGAGAAGATCACGAACCGCGGTCAACGTCGATCGCCGGCCCGCTTCCCTTGCTCGCCGCTCACGCTCGGCCGGATCGGTGACACCCTCGTCGAGCAACTCCGTGTCGGCATCGGCCTTGGCAAGCCCGTACGCTTCTTTGATCTTTCGCTTGCCGTATCCGGGTACGGCGACATAGTCGTCACGAGGTATCGACAGCGCAGTCGCGCGACCACCGTCGACCGGAAGGTGCACCAGCAGCAGGGTATTGGTGTTGTATCCGCCAACATCGCTGTCTCCCGCATGCAGCGCATCGGTGACGAACTCCGCAGGCAGGTCGTTTCCGTCCATATCCTTGCGGCTGTCGAGACCGATCAGCAGGATGTTTGTGTCTCGGCCGTTGCCGTTGGCATTGCTGTTCTCGATGCCGTCGAGGGCGTCGGAGGTGGTCAGTCCGGTGGTGGCTTCGCGGTACACCGCGAAGCCGATTCCACTCACCACGATCGAGGCGAGAGCGGCCGTGGCGACGAGTACCCGTCCGATCCGCAGCACGAGACCACGATCACCCGAAGGCGCGTGGATGCGATGGCGACCCGATCCGCGGTTGCCGCGGGTGATGTGGTTGCCTGGGC
Organism: Rhodococcus sp. AW25M09; assembly: GCF_000333955.1. Lineage (GTDB taxonomy): Bacteria > Actinomycetota > Actinomycetes > Mycobacteriales > Mycobacteriaceae > Rhodococcoides. The sequence goes on along the minus strand of NZ_CAPS01000065.1, from coordinate 4,267 downwards.
CGTTCGGTAGCACCTCGCCAGGCTACTCGGCTCTCACCTGGGTAAAGCTCTGCCCAGCTGGACCGCTAGTTCGTCCACAGCCGAGAACACCGCCTCGAGATTGACTCGGGCCTGCGGAATCTGCGCTGCCAGCGCCGGCACTCGTTCGGCCAGCGTCAGGTCGATCGGGACGAAGCGGACGTCCATTCCGAGTGCGACTTCGAGAACCTGCCGCAACTGTGCTGTGGTGTGGTCGGCGGAAGCGCCGTCGGTACCGGGGGTGTAGTCGTTGCCGCGGCTGGTCACCACTACTACTGGCTTGCCGACGAGAGGAGCCGTGTCCTTGTCGAACGGCACGGTGATGCCGGGCACGTGTACGTAATCGATCCACGCCTTCAACGTCGACGGGATCGACCAGTTGTACATCGGAGCGCCGATCAGCACCACGTCCGCCGAGATCAATTCTTCGATCAGTTCGATCTGCAATGCCTCCGCGGATGCCTCGACCGTTTCGTCGTCCGTTCGCAGATGGGGTGCCCAGTGCAGCGCCGATGTGGGCAGGTGCGGAAGCGGATTCAGATGCAGGTCTCGATGGATCACGGAATGGTCGGTGGTGATCGCATGCCAGCCGTCAGAGAAGCGCGACGTTACCCGGCGGCTGATCGAACGAACCGGGTCTGCGGACGAATCGAGATGCAACAACTGCGGCACGGAAACACTCCTCGTGGGTGGGCTGTAGGCGAGCCTATGTGTACCGCCCGCTTCTATCCTGGAGGAATGGACTTCCGATTTGTCATGCCGGCTCTCCCCTCGCGCTCGGCCACCCAGCTCTCGGCCGTTGTGCAGTCGCGGACCGGGACGGACGTCGATGTCAGCATCGGGGGTTCGGTAGTGCAACTCGACGACGCCGGCCGCGCAGCCGTTCTAGAACTGCTCACTCAACTGGCGACCGGCCGAGCGGTAGCGATCGGAACGGTGGACGAGTTGCTGACGACTTCGCAGGCCGCGGAGGTGCTCGGGGTGTCCGACACCTACGTCCGACGGTTGGCCGATGCAGGCGATCTACCTATCGAAATGCGCGGCACCCACCGGCGGTTCCGGCTCGAAGATCTACTGCGTCAACGCGATCGATTCCGGTGACAATCGCCCTGGATCTCAGCCGGCCTCGCGCTCGAAGTGCTTGGACTGCACGGTCATCAGATCGCGGAACGCCTGCCCGGCGGCCAACCACAGTTGTTCGGAGTCGATGTAGTCGACTCCCCGAAGCTCGACGTCACCCAGGTACGCGCCGACGTCGACCGACAGCATTCCGATGACGGACGACACGTCCGCGTCGAGGTAGGTCGATCGACTGTTCTGCAACTCACGAAACTGGGCCGAAAAATGCTCGGCTGGGATTCTTCGATCGACGAACTGCGCGATGAGAAACAAGAATCGGGAGGTATGGGCTGGGCCCGATCCGAAGGAATGTTGCATGGTGAATACCTCTCCCCACGGTCGACAGCACCCCTCGCACTGTCGACCGTTGAGCTCGCTGATACTCGAATATCGATGTGAAGACGAACTCTCGATCATCGATTCGACCCAGTAGCTAAAACAGGGAGCTCGTCCTACAGGGGCCAGATTAATCCGGCTATTGTCCTGTTTCGTCCTGTTGGAACAATTTGGTGAGCAATCACAATCAAATAGTCCTGGCCTGCGGTTCTCTACTGAAACGAACCCAGTGGAGCGCGGCCCGGACTGTCCAACTGCCAGAAATGCCAACCGTCACGCTCTTCGACGTCACCGCTGATATGTGTGGCCACAGCACTGGCAGCGACGGAAGGATTGTCGAAACGCCGACCCTCCATCGGCCCCGCCGTGATCTCGAGCCGCTGAGTTGCTGGATCATAGCGACCACTCAACCGGTAGCCCTCGCAATCGGCGACCACGCGCACACGATTGTCGATTACTTCCTCTTCCACGGCCACCTTGGATTTTCGCACCGCTTTGACTCGAGGTGTGCGTACCCACGTCTGCTCGGGACCGACGTCGACCGAGGTGTCCAGAGTCGCGCTCAGTCCCAGCAACTCCCATCGCTCGCTGCCGTGAGCGACCCTGTCGACCGCGATAGCATGATGGCCGGTCCTGGTACGCAGGGGTGAGTCCTGCACCCACAAATCCACTTCACCTCGAATATCGGTGGCCATTTCCTCCGAGGAGACCATGTAGAAGCGAGGAGTTTCGTTCGCGAGATCGACGAACACCCAATACGAGGATCCGGTGTCGTCGCTTTCGAGCGACTCGTCCTGCCTGCGCGCCTTCCAGTCCCCGGTCACCTTCGATCGCACTCGAACGATGCACGACGACGTGCCGTCCATCGACCAGACCTGGACGGGGTTACGGCGCGATGTCGTCAGCCGCTCCGCACGGCCGCCGCGCTGTGCAACGGTTCGAATGAATGCCTTGATTCCCCGGTCGGATGTGTCTTCCACGGATTGCCACCTTCAGCGTCGAGAGCGCCCCGTACGTATGAAGAGCGGTGATGCGACGGGTGGCGCTGGCACGACTCGGTTTCCCTCACCCTACTGCTTGGACCACCTTCGAGGAACCGCAGAAAATACCAGCGCACGAGTGCCGGTTACGGTGGAGTCACCGAAACTCGGCCAGGAGGCACCTCATGTCGGTGACGATCACCCACGACCATGCCCAGAATCGGTTCGAGATCTACGTCGGCTCGGAAGTGGCCGGCCACTCCGAGTACCTCGAATCGGACGGAATCAGAACGTTCCATCACACCGTGACGCTTCCGAAATTTCGGGGCCGCGGACTCGCCGCTGCCCTCACCGAGTACGCCCTCGACGACACCAGGACGCAGGGACTTCGCTTGGTCCCTGCGTGCTGGTTCGTTCGCGACTTCATCGAAGCGACGGGCGATCGATACTCCGATCTTGTCCTGGAATGACCGTCAGCGCGCCGACGACGCCACCTCGATGCCAACCTCGGATTCGGTCTCGAGCAATTCGCTACTGTTCGACTTACCCTCGTCCACAACCGCACTGACACATGGGTTCGGTTCACTGACAGACTTTTTCATCAACCGTTCAGCTGCAACGCGGAGCCGTTCGTAGTTCTGCGCGCCGCGCGCAACCCGTTGTCGATGTTCGTTCATAATCTGTTCGTAGTGGTACATCTGTTCTCCTACAGCAGTTTTGGACGCCGACCAACGACAGATGCCGTGCGGCGAAGAATTCACGGGCCGCGTCATCGACAGCCCTGAGCTCCACTCAGAGAGCGCTATTGGCGTTAACCACAGACCGAATGCAGACGATGCGACGGCCTCGATACGTCGATTCTGCTGTCACTGTCCACCTCCACGGTCTCTGCGATTGGCCTGTGCCATGATCATGCACGGCGTCGGCGATGAACTCCAACGAATTAAATTCTTCGCGTACGAGGAATTGCGCCCAGATGTCACTTTTGTTGCGTCAGAACTGATTTCGCTTGATCCACCGGCACGAATCGTTCCGAACATTCCACCAGAGTGCGTGCCCCCCCTTCCCGGAACCCATGCGGGGAACTGACCCGATGAGCGCAGTCGATCCGACCGACGCCGATAGCCGCGACGGCAAAATCGTTCATAGAGGCGGGGTGGCAGAAGCAGTTCAGCGGTAGGCCCGCGCCGGTCCCCTCATCCGCTCCGACGATCTGCAAATGCGCGCGCGTTCGTCGGGTGCGTGCGGAATGGTGCCCGGTGGTGTGGCAATTCTGAACGCGAATGGCGAATGCGCACGCGTTCGTGTGGGGATCTCCGCGCCGGTCCCCTTCACCTGGTCCGCGGATTCGCAGGTGCGTGCGCGTTCGTCGGAGGCGAGCGGAATAGTGCCCGCCGGTGTGGCGATTGTGGACGCGAACAGCGACTGCGCGCGCGTTCGTGTGGGGATCTCCGGTGATCTCCGCGCCGGTCCCCTTCACCTGGTCCGCGGATTCGCAGGTGCGTGCGCCTTCGTCGGGTGCGAGCGGAATGGTGTCCGCTGGTGTGGCAATTCCGAACGCGGATGACGGATGCGAGCGCGTTCGTGTGGGTATCTCCGCGCCGGTCCCCTTCACCTGGTGGAACGATTCACAGGTGCGTGCGCGTTCGCCAGGTGCGAGCGGAACAGTGTCCGCTGGTGTGGCAATTCCGAACGCGGATGACGAGTGCGCGCGCGTTCGTGCAGGGGATCTCCGGGCCGGTCCCCTGCACCGGGTCCGACGATCCGCGAATGCGCGCGCGTTCGTGGAGGTGGCGGGGACGGGTGTCGGGTGG
>NZ_CAPS01000066.1 GCF_000333955.1 Rhodococcus sp. AW25M09 | reverse complement strand
GTCCAGGTACACCGCGGCAGAGCCACCGAGTTGTTCTCGGGCCTCTGTCACGGTGGTGGCGGGCGGGCTGCCCGAGATGTTGGCACTGGAGACCGCGAGCGGGCCCACCTCACGCAACAGCTCGAGAGCGACCGGATGCAGCGGCATACGCAGCATCACGGTGCCCTGAGCGTCCCCCAGGTCCCAGGCCAAGGACGGAGCCTGCTGCACGACGATGCTCAACGCGCCGGGCCAGAAGGCGCGAATCAGATCTCGGGTTCGTGGCCGGACGCTGTTGACCAGACCGTCGATGGTGTTCCAGGAGCCGACGAGCACGGGCACCGGCATGTCGCGGCCTCTACCCTTGGCGCGCAGCAGATCGGTGACGGCACTGCCGTCGAAGGCATCGGCCGCGATTCCGTACAGGGTGTCGGTGGGCATCACGACGAGTCGGCCGGACTTGAGGGCACCGCGATCCGCGGTCAATCCGGCAGCGCGCGCATCGGCTTCACGGCAGTCGTAAACGGTACTCACGGCACCTATCCTTCCACTTCCGGTAACGAAGTGATGTCAGGTGCCGTCCGCCTGCCGCTCCCGCCGTCAGGTTGTGACCGGATGCGCCCGTGCGGCGACGACGAACCTGGGCCTGCCCGCCAGATCCGGATGTGCGGTGACCTCGGTGAACACTCGCCGGGTGGACAGCAGAGCTACCACCTCGTCGCCGTTGGTGTCATCGTGTTCGATCGCGACCGAGCCGCCGATTCGGAGCCATCGGGCGATGTTGCCGATCATCGGCTCGATGACGGACAGTCCGTCCACACCGCCGAACAGCGCCAGGTGCGGATCGTGATCGATCACCTCCGGATCGAGGTCTGCCCCCTCAGGAACGTAGGGCGGGTTGGCGACGATCATGTCGACCGTGCCGTCCAGTTCGGTCAGCACGTCGCGAGCTGTGACGTCTCCGTGGTGCAGTGTGATCGGGGTGTCGCCATGGCCGCTACGCAGATCGGCATTGCGTCGGGCCCACGCCAACGCCGACGGATCGAGTTCGACGGCATGGACGACCGCGTCCGGCCGGGCGTTGGCGATTGCGAGGGCCAATGCGCCCGAGCCGGTGCACAGGTCGAGAATCACCGGCGGGTGGTGGTCGATATTTTCGAGGAACGCGAGAGCCCACGCCAGCAAGAGCTCGGTTTCAGGACGCGGCACGAAGACTCCCGGGCCTACTTCCACGTCTATGTTGCCCAGCGAAGTCTTACCGGTGATGTATTGCAGCGGAATACGTTTCGCGCGCTGCTCGATGGTGCGGAAGTACGCTTCGATGAGCTCGGGTTCTACGAGGGGAACCAGACCGAGACGGCCGCGCTCCACGCCGACGAGATGTGCGGCAAGCAGCTCCGCATCGACCCGAGGACTCGGCACACCGGCCGCCTCGAGCACGGACGTAGCTTCGAGGATGGCTAGGCGTAACGGCTGGCGGCTCACCGCTACAGACTGCCACGAGATACCGACGACCCACTCACAGCCGCTCGAGCAACTCCGACTTCTTCGAGAAGAACTCGTCGTCGGTCAGAAAGCCCTTCGCGTGCAAACCGGCGAGAGCCTCGATCGCCGCAGTGATGTCGGAGACGTCCACTCCGGCATGGTTGCCACCGGATCCCGACTGATTCGGGAACTGTGGAGGCGAAGGCTGCTGCTGCGGCGACTGAGACTGCGAGGGGTACGACGGCGAGGTCTGCTGGGGACCGGACTGGTTCTGCGGTGCAGGCTGATTCTGAGATCCCGTTCCGCCGCCCTGCTGGTCGACGCGAGACAGGCTCGACGCGCTGAACGTGCCGTACTGGCTGGTGAACTCCAGTGACCCCGGCCCACCGCCCTGTTGTTGCTGCACTCCCCCGATGGAATGATCGCGCGTGTCGTACACCGCCAGCTCGCCGCCCGAGAGCACGGCGAGGCGTCGGGAACCGGGGAACACCGCGTACTGCGAGCCGTTCTGACCACCGCTCGAGCTCGGCGAACCGAGTTCCGACGGCCACCACGAACCGGAGCCGAACGAGTTGCCGCCGAAGGAACCGTTGCCGGTCTCTCTCGGTGGGTACACCTGATGCTGCGACAGCACCGCGGACAGATCACGGCACAGACCGTCGACCCGACTCTTGAGCCCGTGGTCGAACATGTTGCCGACCATGGTCATCCCGCCGCGCATCCACTGGCCGCTGCCGCCGAGCTCGGGGATGTTGAACTGCGCCATGCTGCCGCGCCCGTTGTTGACGGCGTCGAGCATGGTGCGGACCGCATCGGTCGAGACGCCGTAGCGCGACGACAGCTCGGATACGGCATTCTCGCCTGCGGGGGTCAGGGCCTGGTTCATTTCGGTGTGCCTCTCGGGCTCTCGTACTGGGATCGAACCTGGCCGCCAGGGTATCGCACCGATCGGTGGACCGGCCCGACGAAATCTGTAAAGCTTTGTGTCGCAATCACTCTGCTTGCATGCGAGCGTCGCGATCCGCCTTGGCGAGCGCGTCCAGCAGTGCATCCATCTCGCCGTCCAGAACGGCATCGAGATTGTGCGCCTTGAAGCCGATCCGGTGGTCGGTGATGCGGTTCTCGGGGTAGTTGTAGGTCCTGATCCGCTCCGAGCGGTCCACGGTGCGGACCTGGCTGGCTCGGCCCGCTGCGGCCTCTTCGTCCGCCGCTTCTTCTGCCGCTGCCTGCAGGCGTGCCGCGAGCACCTGCATCGCCCGCGCCTTGTTCTGCAGCTGAGAGCGCTCGTTCTGACAGGTCACCACGATTCCGGTGGGCAGGTGCGTGAGCCGGACGGCGGAGTCGGTGGTGTTGACGCCCTGACCGCCCTTACCGGACGAGCGATAGACGTCGATGCGCAGATCGGTTTCGTCGATCTGGACTTCTTCCACCTCGTCGGGTTCGGGATACACGAGGATTCCGGCCGCGGACGTGTGCACCCGCCCCTGCGATTCGGTGACCGGTACGCGCTGCACGCGGTGGACGCCGCCCTCGAACTTCAGACGTGCCCACACGCCGTCGAGCGGGTCCTTGGTCTTGATCGACAGGGTCGCGTCCTTGTACCCACCCAGGTCCGAGACATTCGCATCGAGAACTTCGACGCGCCACCCACGGCGTTCTGCGTAGCGCACGTACATCCGCGCGAGATCGGCTGCGAAAAGGGCCGACTCCTCACCGCCCTCGCCCGACTTGACCTCCATCACGATGTCGTCGCCGTCGTGCGGATCGCGCGGAGCGAGCAGGTCGGTCAGGGTCTGCTCGAGCTGCACTACCGTCGCCTCGAGGTCCGGGATCTCCGCCGCGAACGACGAGTCGTCGGCGGCCAACTCACGCGCGGCTTCGAGGTCGTCCTGGGCTGACGTCAATTTGGTGTGCGCGGACATGATCGGGGCCAGTTCGGCAAACCTCTTGCCTGCTCTGCGCGCCGCGGAGGGATCGTTGTGCAGAGCGGGGTCGGCGAGCTGCTGTTCGAGGCCGGAGTGTTCGGCGAGAATGTCGTCGATGGCCGAAGGCTTGACTGTTCTCGCCATGTTGATGACTCACTCTCGAACGCCGATACATCTGGGTGTGGACACAAAAAAGCCGACGCCCGCCCTGTGATTCACAGGACGGGCGTCGGCGAAACAGCTAGCTGTCTGCGTCGGCCTTCTTGCCGGCGCGCTTGCCGTAGCGAGCCTCGAAACGTGCGACGCGACCGCCGGTGTCGAGAATCTTCTGCTTGCCGGTGTAGAAGGGATGGCACTGCGAGCAGACCTCGACGCTGATGCGCTCTTTGTCGGTGGTGCTTCGGGTCTCGAAAGTATTTCCGCAACCACAGACGACTGTCGTCAGTGTGTAGTCGGGGTGAATTCCTGCCTTCATGGTGTCCTTACCGTTCTTTCGTAGTGGTCGCCGGGTCGCCTTCGCTTGTCGAAGACGTGAACCGGAACCGGACTCGGCCGTTGATTATGCCAGAGCGTGCATCTGACCTGCTAATCGCCGGTACATCTGTGCCGACAGATGCTTACAACGCGCGCACTTGCCGGCTTGTTCCCGGACGCAAGATCCGGAGAACGACAACATCAATCGTTCATGCCGCCTGGGGCTGTTTTCGAGACTTCCATCAGGAACTCGAGGTTGTTCTTGCTCTTCTTGAGGCGATCGACCAGCAGGTCGATCGCTTGATGGGAGTCGAGTCCGGACAACACGCGCCGCAACTTGTGCACCACTGCCGCCTCGTCGGGAGCAAGAAGCAACTCGTCGTGTCGGGTGCTGGACGGGTTGATGTCGACTGCCGGGAACACGCGCCGCTCGGCAATCTTGCGATCGAGCTTGAGCTCGGCGTTGCCGGTGCCCTTGAACTCCTCGAAGATCACCGTGTCACCGGTGGATCCGGTTTCGACCATGGCCGTGGCGATGATCGTCAGCGATCCACCGTGCTCGATGTTTCGAGCCGCGCCGAGGAAACGCTTGGGCGGGTACAGCGCCGTCGAGTCGACACCACCGGAGAGGATTCGGCCGGATGCGGGCGAGCTGTTGTTGTACGCACGTCCCAGACGGGTGATCGAGTCGAGCAGCACCACCACGTCCTGACCGGCTTCGACCAGTCGCTTGGCGCGCTCGATCGCGAGTTCTGCAACTGCGGTGTGATCGCCCGGTGGCCGGTCGAACGTAGATGCGATGACCTCGCCCTTGACGCTGCGCTGCATGTCCGTCACTTCTTCGGGACGCTCGTCCACGAGAATGACCATGAGGTAGCACTCGGGATTGTTGATGGCGATCGCGTTGGCGATGGCCTGCAGAACACTGGTCTTACCGGCCTTGGGCGGACTGACGATCAGCGCACGCTGTCCCTTACCGATAGGCATCACCAAGTCGATGATGCGCGTGGTGAGGATGTTCTGCTGAGTCTCGAGTCGCAGTCGCTGGTTGGGGTACAGCGGGGTCAGCTTGCCGAATTCCGGACGCTTGCGGGCGGCCTCGACCTCTCCCCCGTTGACCGTGTCCAGTCGCACCAGCGGGTTGAACTTCTGCCGCTGGCCGGACTGCTCACCTTCACGGGCCACTCGCACTGCGCCGGTGACGGCATCTCCGCGACGAAGACCGTTCTTGCGAACCAGGTTCATCGACACGTAGACGTCGTTGGGGCCCGCCAGGTAGCCCGAGGTGCGGACGAACGCGTAATTGTCGAGAACGTCCAAGATGCCCGCTACGGGCTGGAGAACGTCGTCCTCACGGATCTCGGTGTCGCGCTCACGGCCACCGCCGCCTTCGTTGCCTTCGCCACGGTCGCGGCCACGACGACGCTCACGGAACCGACGACCCCGACGACCGCGGCCTTCGCCCTCGTCGTCCTGGTTGTTGTCGCGGTTGTCGCGCGGACCGTTGTTGCGATCCTCGTTGCGGTTGTCGTTGCGCCCGTCACCCTGGTTGCGGTTGCGGCCGTTACGGTCGCCCTGATTGCGACCGCCGTTCTCCCGGTTCGAGTTGTCGCGATTGGAGTTGTCGCGGTTCGAGTTGTCGCGGTTCGAGTTGTCGCGGTTCGAGTTGTCGCGGTTCGAGTTGTCGCGGTTCGAGTTGTCGCGATTGGAGTTGTCGCGGTTCGCATTGTCTCGGTTGCCGTCGGCGTCACGCTGTTCGCGTTCCGTTCCGTCCTGCCGGTTGCGCTCGCCACGGCTGCGTCGCGGACGTTCGGTGGGCGCATCGTCGCCGGCCTCGTCCTGCTTGTCGGACGGAGTGGTCGCCGACGAGCTGTCGGGTGACGCGGTATCCGGCGCAGGGGTTTCGCTGGCAGCGGTCTCGGATCCAGCGGAGTCGGCGCTGCCGTCGAGTGGAAGCTGATCGGCTGCACCGGCGCGTCGACCTGCGGCTCGACGACCACGTGTGCGCCGACCCGTCTCGGGAGCTGCGTCGGCAGAATCGACCGATTGCGTCGAGGGGGCTTCGGAGGTCGGCGTCTCGGGTGCCGCAGATTCCGGTGCTGCCGCGGGTGCAGGCCGATCTTCGACGGGGGGCGTCGAAGCGGCGGCACGACGCGACTTGGGTGCATCGGACTTCGGCGCGCTCGACTTGGCCGGCGCAGCGCCTGCTTGACGCTCGGAGATCGCTGCGATCAGGTCGCCCTTGCGCATGCCGGAGATGCTCTTGATGCCGAGTTCACCAGCGAGGCTGCGCAGCTCGGTGAGAACCATTCCGGACAGGCCTGCACGTCGCGATGACGTCTCGGGCGCAGAGATGAGTTCCGTATCGGTCACGGAGGTCCTTTCCTTCCCTCGCTCGCTCGATGCGCAGCAGAGGGTTCGTTCCGCAGTTCGACGTTCTGCCGAACTCGGATATTGCCGTTCATGTTCGACGCACTCCGTCGAAGACACCGTCGATCCGAGACCGCAGATAGCCACGGGGAGGATCGAGTCGAGAGCATCACATCACTCGGACGTTTGAATCCCCCGAATACAGCGACCTGACTGCCCTGACGAAACCGGCGTCTGAAGCGCACGATGTACGGACAGGGTTCACCATAGCGCCGTTGTCCCCAGTCGGCAAGAACCCCACGCGTTTGTCACGCGATGGTGACTCCTTCGGCGACGTCGAGTTCGAGTACCCGCCACCCCTCGGCCGCAGCGGCCTCGCGAAGATCCGATGGAAACTGCTCCGTACACAGCGCCATCACAGTCGGTCCGGCTCCGGACACCACGGCCGCGATCGACCGGGCTCGAAGTGCCGCGATCCAACGTGTGGTCTCGGGCAGCGCCTGTGCCCGTTGCCCTTGATGCAGTAGATCCTCCGTCGCGGACATCAGCAGGTCCGGCCGTTCGGTGAGGGCTACCACCGCGAGAGCACTTCGGCTGACATTGAAGGCCGCGTCGCGGTGGGGCACCAACTCCGGCAACAGTCCCCGCGTGTGCGAGGTGGACGAGCGCTCGGACGGCACGAGCACCACGACCTTGATGCTCGGGTGCACCTCGAGTCGCACGGCCGCGTACTTTCGCGCCGTCACACTGGCATTGGGCGGTTCGCTCCACGACACGACGGCACCACCGAGGCAACTTGCCGACGCATTGTCGGGATGGCCCTCGAATTCGGACGAGAGTTGAACCAGCTGACCTTCCGACAGAGACAACGACGGATCGACCTTCGCGGCCAGCGCGTTGGCGGCTGCCAAGCCTCCGACCACAGCAGACGCCGACGAGCCGAGCCCCCGAGAATGGGGAATGGCGTTGCGGCAGTGGACATCCAAGCCATCGGCCCACACTCCAGCCGCT
>NZ_CAPS01000067.1 GCF_000333955.1 Rhodococcus sp. AW25M09 | reverse complement strand
AACACCACACGAACATGACATCCGAAGGCCTTGAGGGCAACTGTTCCAGCGTATCCCAGCTTGGTCTCGGACACAAGGCCCGACTCTTGGGGGATACAACCTGCCAGGCCACACGTCCAACCTCGTGTCCCAGTCCGTGAAGACCAGGTCGGTGTCCGTCGCTCTGACTCGACAAAAGTTACGCCACCAACCACACCAACGCAAATCGGCAGGTCGCCCCACGCTCTCGGGACATTTACGCAGCTCGACCTCATGGCGTCACGTCATCGCGCCCGCCACACGCTGCAACTTGCGCATGTGATGCCAGCCACAGCTCGAACTGCCACTGCTGCAACAGCGTTCACCCCCGCAAGGCGTACCGGCATCCATCGTCTACATGGTCCGGCACCGGAACAGTCCCCGCGAGGTCCGCGGCAGGTTCGGCGTCGCCGAGCGCCTCCCACACCGCGACAACGCCCGCCTCCACGTCGCCCTGTCGAATGTCGAGGTCGTCATCGACGGGTCCACCGGACCGCGATGTCACCGACGCCTCGTACATCGGAAGCGCCGGCACCGCGGTGGCAGCGAGTTCTTTCCGCGTATGTGAGCGCAGATACGCGCTCCTTCCGGGGACCACTTGATCGACTATTGCGTCCAAGGCTCGAATCCGTTCGTCGGCGTCCTCCACTCTGCGAGGCCGGCCGACCAGAACGGCACTTCGGTAGTTCATCGAATGATGGAATGCCGATCGAACCAGGACGAGTCCGTCGACGAGGGTCACGGTGACGCAGATGTCCTGCTCAGGAGCGTCGATCATGCTGCGTGATGCCACGGATCCGTGCCATGGCTTACAGGATTGGGGGGACGCGTGGATGCCGAACGGGACCAAAACTCCATGCTCCCGATCTCTCGGTCGATCACCATCGATCGCGCAGATACTCGGACGCTGCCCGTCCAATCGGCCGACCGCATCCGATCCGCAATCGGCACGGGAGAGCAGCAACCCGATTCTCGATTACCCAGTATCCGAACACTTTCCGTCGATCTGGGCATTGCGCGTGCCGTCGTGGAGAAGGCTTACGAAAGCTCGTCGCAGAAGGATGGCTCGATACCCGGCGCGGTTCGGGCAACTACGTCCGACGTATCCCCCGCGCAGGTCGATCGGCGGCAGCGGCGTCGAGTGCCCACACACCACCACGAACACCCCCGCGGATCTCGCTCCACCCGGGAATCCCGCGGACTCCGCCCTCGGCATCGGATGCCGGGAAGCGCGCATGGCGCGACGTCGGCGGCACACCTCCTCCGGGCGACTATCCCGATTCCGCCGGCACGCTCAATCTGAGGACTCGCTCGCCGAACTACTCCGCCGCGCACGCGGACTGCACACCACCCCAGTGTCGATCGTGATCACGACGGGCAGCATTCATGGTCTCGATCTCGCCCTGGGTGCGCTTTCGGTTGCTGGATCGGTCGAACATGTTCTGTCACTGGAGAATCCAGACTACAAGTCCGCCGCTGCGCTCGCGACGCACCGCGGATTGTCCCGACACGATGTTCCCGTCGACCGCGATGGCTCGATCGTCGAACAATTTGGCTCCGCACGGCTCCCCGCGGACACCAGCCGTGTACGTCACGTCCTCGCATCAGTACCCGACCGGCGCATTCATGCCCATCGGCCGTCGACGTGCCCTGGCGGACTGGGCTGGCGGGAACGATTCGATGATCATCGAGGACGACTACGACTCCGAAATTCGTTACGGTGCAGTACCTTTGCCTACCATAGCCGAACTGACACCTGACCGAACCGTCTACCTCGGCACCGTGTCCAAGACGCTCGGTGCCGGGATACGTCTCGGCTGGATGGTGGCATCCCAGTCGATGGGCGACCGCATCTCGGCGACGCGCCGCGCGATCGGCGACCACCCATCGGTTCTCCTGCAGCCTGCAATGACGTCCATGCTGTGCGACGGCGAATGGGACAGAACCGTCCGAACGGCGCGGCCGCTCTATCGCACCCGCGACCACGTGGTCGCCGCAGCGCTGGCGAGGTTCGGCGAGCTCCGAGGAATAAGAGCCGGGCTGCATACGGTGCTGATACTCGATACCGCCACAGCGAGAGACGTTGCTATCTCGTGTGCAACGAGTCGCGTGGACGTACCGATACTCGATTACTCGACCCGCTCGCACACGGCCCGCGGTGGAATCGTCGTCGGATACGGTTCGATCTCCGACGACGAATTGGACTATGCCATCAGCATATTGGTCGAGGCGCCGGAAGCTGCGCTTCTCAGCTGACGCGCTCGATTCTGCCGCCGAGTGCAGTCAGGTTCTCGACGAATCGCGGATAGCCGCGATCGATGTGGAATACGTCGTGCACCTCGGTCGTGCCATCGGCCACCAGCCCAGCAAGTACCAGTCCGGCTCCGGCTCGGATGTCGGAAGACCACACCGGTGCACTGGACAACTGCGGAACGCCGCGAACCACCGCGTGATGTCCATCGGTACGCGCGTCGGCCCCGAGCCTGATCATTTCCTCGACGAACCGAAATCGTGCCTCGAAGACGTTCTCGGTGATCATGGACGTCCCGTCGGCCACGGTCGCCAGTCCTATGGCCATCGGCTGTAGGTCCGTCGGAAACCCCGGGTACGGGAGGGTCGCGAAGTTCACGGCCCGCGGACGCTCCTGCTGCACGACACGGAAGCCGTCGGGCTCGCGGGTGACCTCTGCACCGGCAGAACTCAACTTGTCCAGGACCAGGGACAGATGCTTCGGGTTGACCCCGCGCACCCGCACGTCTCCACGTGTCATCGCGGCAGCGATCCCCCAGGTGGCAGCCACAATTCGATCGCCTATGACCCGGTGCGTGGTCGGCTTCAATGCGCTCACACCGCGGATGGTCAGAGTTGACGAACCTGCACCCCGCACATCGGCGCCCATCTCGTTGAGCATGTTGCACACATCGACGATGTCCGGTTCACGTGCAGCATTGTCGATGACGGTCTCACCTGTAGCGAGTACTGCGGCCATCAGAATGTTCTCGGTGGCACCGACCGACGGAAACGCCAGCCTGATGTTCGCACCACGCAGTTCATCAGCCTCAGCCACGACGCATCCATGCTGAATTTCGCTGCGCGCGCCGAGCAATTGCAAACCGGACTGATGCATGTCGAGCGGGCGTGAGCCGATCGCATCACCACCCGGCAGAGCGACGACAGCCCGTTTGCATCGCGCGACCAACGGACCCAGTACGCACACCGACGCCCGGAACTGCCGAACAGCTGCAAAATCGGCGTGATACTTCGGCATGGCCGGCGTTGTGATGTGAACGACGGAGCCTTCCAGCACCACCTCGCAACCGAGCCCGCGCAACACCTCGGCCATCAGCGGCACATCGAGGATGTCGGGGCAGTTGGTGATCGTGCTGGTGCCTTCGGCAAGTAGCGCCGCGGCCATCAGTTTGAGGACACTGTTCTTCGCGCCACCGACCGCCACCTCACCGACGAGGCGATTACCACCGTTGACCAAAAAGCGTTCACTCACTTCGACAGAGTAGCCAGCGCGGCCGACCGACACCCGCGCGGTACCGTAGCCGACATGGCAGTCCACCTCACCCGCATTTACACGAGAACCGGCGACGACGGCACGACCGGACTCAGCGATTTCTCACGGGTGTCCAAAAACGACGAACGATTAATTGCCTACGCAGACTGCGACGAGACCAATGCGAGCCTCGGAGTTGTTCTGGCACTGGGCAATCCGTCCGAATCGGTGCACTCGGTAATCCGAACCATCCAAAGCGACCTGTTCGACGCGGGGGCCGATCTGTCGACCCCGGTCATCGAGAATCCGCAGTATCCGCCCTTGCGCATCGACCAGAGCTACATCGATCGCCTCGAGGGCTGGTGCGACGAATTCAACGATGACCTGCCCGCACTGACGTCGTTCATCCTGCCTGGCGGCACACCGTTGGGGGCGCTGCTACACGTCTCACGTACGGTCGCTCGGCGCGCCGAGCGGTCGGCCTGGGCTGCAGTGCACGCCAGCCCGGATACGACCAGTGCGTTACCGGCGAAATACCTCAACCGGCTCTCGGACCTACTGTTCATTCTGAGCCGTTACGCCAATCCCGAGGGCGACGTTCAGTGGGTACCGGGCTCGAGCCGAACAGTGGCCGACCCGGCTGTCGAAGAGGATTGATCACGCCGCCGGTCGGCGCCGCCGTGAGCGGCCCGACGGGCGGGATTCGACCCAGGACAAGAATGCGGTCAGAGCGCTTCTGTCCAGGGCAATCTCGAAGCTCTTACCGCTGCCGGACAAAGCAAGCACAGCGATGTCCGGCGTCATGATGTCGAATTCGGTGTCTTGCGGGGATCGTCGATCCCCCACATGAATGTCTTGTCTACCCAGACGGTGATCGGGTCCTGGGCGCAGACTGGACAGCTTGTAGAACACCAGTGTGTTGTCGCCGTACCGGATAATGCCGTGACGCCACCCGTTGCCACCGTCGGACGGCAGTACCCGCATGATCGCCGCGGTACCTCCTCGACGAAGGACCATCAAACGGTACGCAAAAGCCGCGACGAGCCCTGCGAGCAGCACAACCAGAATGATCAGAACAATCAATCCAATGTGCATCGCAGGTCTCGTCGCGGCTTCTCGTGAACCTAGGACCGCTCGACAGCGCGGATACGACCCTTGGCCACCGCAATGGCCTCGAGGTCGTCGCCGTTCTCTGCCACTACAGCCCGTGCCGCTTCCACGTCGATGTCCGTGGCAAAATCCGCAGATTCGGCCAGCACGGTGACCGTCTTACCCGTCACCGACAGAAATCCGCCGTGGACGGCAGCAATGATCTTCTCGCCATCGGTGGTCGTGATCGACACCGTTCCCGCCTCGACCAGTTGGCCGAGGACGGGCTCGTGGCCGAGCATGATGCCGATTTCGCCTTCGGTGGTCTGAGCACTCACGATGGTCGCGGTACCGGACCACAGCTTCTGCTCGACAGCGACCAGAGAGACCTCCATGCCGCTCTTCTCAGAAGAAGTCACGTCGGTCTACTTTCCGGCCATCTTCTTCGCGGCTGCCTCGACATCGTCGAGACCGCCACAGCTGTTGAAGGCCTGCTCGGGAAGGTGGTCGTACTCACCCTTGGTGACCTTGTCGAACGCCTCGATGGTGTCGGCGAGCGACACGACCGAACCGGCCTCACCGGTGAACTTCTCGGCAACGATGAAGTTCTGGCCGAGGAACTTCTGGAGACGGCGTGCGCGGCCGACCAGAACCTTGTCCTCTTCCTGAAGCTCGTCCATACCGAGGATGGCGATGATGTCCTGCAGTTCCTTGTACTTCTGCAGAATGCGCTTCACCTCGTTGGCTACGCGGAAGTGCTCGGCACCGACGATGCCGGGCTCGAGGATGCGAGAGGTGGAGCTCAGCGGGTCCACAGCGGGGTAGATACCCATCTGCGAAATCGGACGCGACAGCTCGGTCGTCGCATCGAGGTGCGCGAACGTCGTCGCCGGGGCGGGGTCGGTGTAGTCGTCGGCGGGAACGTAGATCGCCTGCAGCGAGGTGATCGAGCGTCCACGGGTCGAGGTGATGCGCTCCTGGAGCTCACCCATCTCGTCCGCCAGCGTGGGCTGGTAACCGACGGCCGACGGCATACGACCGAGAAGGGTCGACACCTCCGAGCCTGCCTGCGTGAAGCGGAAGATGTTGTCGATGAACAGCAGAACGTCCTGTCCCTGAACATCGCGGAAGTACTCCGCCATGGTCAGTGCCGACAACGCCACGCGCATACGCGTGCCGGGCGGCTCGTCCATCTGACCGAAGACGAGGGCGGTGTCCTGGAGAACGCCCATCTCTTCCATCTCGAGGTGAAGGTCGGTGCCCTCACGCGTACGCTCGCCGACTCCTGCGAACACCGAGGTGCCCGAGAACTCGCGTGCGATACGGGTGATCATTTCCTGGATCAGCACGGTCTTGCCGACGCCGGCACCACCGAACAGACCGATCTTTCCGCCCTTGACGTACGGGGTCAGGAGGTCGATGACCTTGATACCGGTCTCGAGGATCTCGGTCTTGCCCTCGAGCTGATCGAAGGCTGGGGGCTTGCGGTGGATGCCCCACTGCTCGCCGTCGCGGCCGAGTCCGGGGGTGTCCAGGCAGTCACCGAGGGCATTGAACACGTGGCCCTTGACGACGTCACCGACGGGAACCGAGATCGGCTTGCCGGAGTCGACGACAGCTGTGCCGCGGACGAGTCCGTCGGTCGGCTGCATAGAGATGGTGCGCACCAAGTTGTCACCGAGGTGCTGTGCGACCTCGAGCGTCAGGGTCTTGGCGACGGTCGGCAGAGTGATCTCTGCGTTGAGGGCGTTGAACAGTGCGGGAATCGAGCCGCGCGGGAACTCGACGTCCACAACGGGGCCGATGACCCGAACGACACGGCCGGACTGTGTGTCCGCTCCGCTCGCGTTCTCTTGGGCTACTGCTGCGGTCATTGCTTAGTCACTTCCTGCGCTGTCGGCCAACGCGTTGGCGCCACCGACGATTTCGCTGATTTCCTGGGTGATCTGGGCCTGCCGAGCCTGGTTGGCCTGACGGCTCAAGGTCTCGACCAATTCGTTCGCGTTGTCCGTCGCTGCCTTCATGGCGGTACGACGCGCCGCGGACTCCGACGCTGCTGCATCGAGCAACGACGCATAGATCCGGGTGCTGATGTACTTCGGCAGCAGAGCCGAGAGCAACGTTCCCGCTTCCGGCTCGAACTCGTACTGTGCCTGGATCTCGGCATCGGGTGCATCCGTCAGACCGTCCGGCCCCTTCTTGATCTCCTCGTCGGTGTAGGAGATCTCCAGGGGAGCCATACGGCGAACTTCTGGCTTCTGCGTCAACATCGACACGAACCGGGTGTAGACGATGTGTAGTTCGTCCACGCCTTCGATGGTGCCTTCACCGTTCGGCGCGTCCACCTCGCTGCCGGACCCCGCCATGAACATCTCGACGAGGTGCTTGCTGGCCTTGGCCGCGTCGGCATAACCCGGTTCCTGAGAAAAGCCGGTCCAGGCACCCTTCACATCCCGCTCGCGGAAGGTGTAGTACCCCAGCCCTTTGGCTCCGAGTACGTAGATGACCGGCTCCTTGCCCTCGGAGCGCAGCAGCTGGAACAGCTCCTCCGACTCCTTGAGCACGTTGGAGTTGTAGCCACCGCACATACCGCGGTCACTGGTCACGACCAGAACCGCAGCACGCTTCGGCTCGGCCCGCTCGTTGAGCAGCGGGTGGTCCAACGCGCTCGACGCACTCGCCAACGCCGAGAGCACGTTGGTGATCTCTTCTGCGTACGGCTTGGACGCAGCAACACGGGCCTGCGCCTTGGTGATTCGCGAAGTCGCGATCAACTCTTGAGCCTTGGTGATCTTCTTGGTCGAGTTGACCGACTTGATCCGGGAGCGAAGCTCGAGAATGCTTGCCATCTAGCTGTTCACGCTCCCTTCTGTGCTCGTCTTGTCACCTGTCATCGCCGGCCTACTTGCTGACTGTCTTGCGGGTGACGTTGACCTGCTCCTGGCTGACCTCATCCGGATCGAGAGTATCGGCCTCGGCCTCGTTGACGACGCGGTTGCCCTCCGAGTCGAGGAATCCGGACTTGAACTTCTCGGTCGCCTCGACCAGTGCCTTCTGGTTGTCCTCGTCGAGTGCCTTGCCTCCGGCGATGCTGTCGTACACGCCGCCGGCGTTGCGGTGCAGGTCCTCGAGCAGCTCGGTCTCGAAGCGACGGACGTCGCCGACCGGAACCGAGTCGAACGTGCCCTGGCCTGCGAGCCAGATCGAGACGATCTGGTCCTCGACGGCAACCGGTGAGTACTGATCCTGCTTGAGCAGCTCGACCAGTCGCGCACCGCGCTCGAGCTGAGCCTTGGAGGCAGCGTCGAGATCGGAAGCGAACGCCGAGAAGGCTTCAAGCTCGCGGAACTGAGCAAGCTCGAGACGAAGTGATCCGGAGACCTTCTTCATGCCCTTGGTCTGCGCAGCACCGCCGACTCGGGACACCGAGATACCGACGTTGATGGCCGGGCGAACGCCCTTGTTGAACAGGTCCGACTCCAAGAAGACCTGGCCGTCGGTGATCGAGATGACGTTGGTCGGGATGTACGCCGATACGTCGTTGGCTTTGGTCTCGATGATCGGCAGTGCCGTCAGCGATCCCCCACCCAGTTCGTCGGAGAGCTTCGCCGAGCGCTCCAGCAAACGGGAGTGCAAGTAGAAGACGTCACCGGGGTATGCCTCGCGACCCGGCGGGCGACGCAGCAGCAGCGAGATGGCTCGGTAGGCCTCGGCCTGCTTGGTCAGGTCGTCGAACACGATGAGGACGTGTTTGCCCTGGTACATCCAGTGCTGGCCGATGGCCGAGCCGGTGTACGGGGCGAGCCACTTGAAACCGGCCGAATCGGACGCGGGAGCCGCGACGATGGTGGTGTATTCGAGTGCGCCGCGCTCTTCGAGTGCAGCCTTGACGCCTGCGATCGTGGAGCCCTTCTGGCCGATGGCGACGTAGATGCAGCGAACCTGCTTCTTCTCGTCACCGCTCTCCCAGTTGGCCTTCTGGTTCAGGATCGCGTCGATGCAGACCGCGGTCTTGCCGGTCTTGCGGTCGCCGATGATGAGCTGGCGCTGGCCGCGGCCGATCGGGGTCATGGCGTCGATAGCCTTGATGCCGGTCTGCAGCGGCTCTTCGACGGGCTGACGCTCGAGCACCGAGGCTGCCTGCAGCTCGAGGGCGCGGGTCTCGGAGGACTCGATGTCGCCGAGGCCGTCGATGGGCTTGCCCAGGGGGTCGACAACGCGACCGAGGTAGCCGTCGCCCACGGGGACCGACAGCACGTCTCCGGTGCGCTTGACTTCCTGGCCTTCTTCGATGTGCTCGTAGTCACCGAGGATGACGGCACCGATCTCGGTGGCATCCAGGTTCAGTGCAACACCGAGCACTCCACCGGGGAATTCGAGGAGTTCGTTGGACATCGCCGACGGCAATCCGGACACGTGAGCGATTCCGTCGCTCGTGTCCGTAACCGTGCCGACCTCCTCGCGGGAAGACTCCGGTGAGTAGCTCGCGGTGAAGTTATCGATCGCGCTACGGATCTCGTCGGAGGAGATCGTCAGCTCCGCCATAGTGTTTCCTGCTCTTCCTTCAAATGATCGCGGTATGAAATGTCTCGAAAGTCGAGACGCTTCTTCTCGTTACTGTGTCCGTGTCGGACTATTTGAGCGTCTTTCGCAATGCAGCGAGGCGGCCTGCCCCGCTACCGTCGATGACCTCGTCGCCGATACGAACGACAAGTCCGCTGAGCAGTTCGGTATCGACCTCTACATGCACCGTGACCTGTTTTCCGTATGTACGGGTCAAGGTTGCGGTCAGCTTTTCGAGCTGACTATCGCTCAGTGGGGCTGCACTGCGGACATGTGCCACTGCGCGGTCGCGCTGCTGCGCAGCCAGATCGGCCAGACCGTTCAGTACGTCTGCCGGGGCCGCCTTGCGAGGACGCGTCACAGCCTGGACTGCAAGCGCCTCGGTGACCGCGGTGACCTTGCCGTACAGCAGACGACCGAGAAGTTCGCGCTTGGCCTGTGACGGCTTCGAGCGATCCGACAGTGCCTGCTCGAGCTGAGGGTTGCCGGCCACGATGCGTCCGAGCCGGAACAGCTCGTCCTCGACCGTGTCCAGCTGATCCTGATCGGCCGCAGCGCGGAGCAGAGCCTCACGCCCGAGCTCGACGAGTGAATTCAGCAGGTCGCGGGCCGTGGACCAGCTTTCGCCGACAGCAGCCTTGACGATCGTCGCCGTTGCACTCGACACCTGGCCGGAGAAGACCTCTCCGGCCAGATCGCTTCGCCGAACGCCCTCGACCGACGAATCGGCGAGAGCGGTACGCAACGTGCGCTGCGCGTCGAGAGTCTCGACGACGGCGAACAACTCGGCTCCGGTCTGAGCAGCGACGGCCGTTGCCTCGCCTGCCGACGCGGACCCCAGAGTTTCGTGGGCAACCGTCCGCGTGCGGGCGAGTGACTCACGAGAAGTTGCGTACATGGTTCAACTCACTTTCCGGATGCGGAGTCCGCGGTGACGGAATCCAGCTCGTTGAGGAAGCGATCGATCGAGCTCGCCCGCTTCGCGTCGTCGGACAACTGCTCTCCGATGACCTTCTCGGCGAGTTCGACGGCAGTACGTCCCAGATCTCCACGAAGCTCGGTGACGATCTGCTGACGCTGAGCAACGAGCTGACTGTGGCCAGCGGCCACGATCCGATCGCTCTCTTCCTGCGCCTTTTCCTTCATCTCGGTCAGGATTGCCTGCCCCTGAGTGCGCGCTTCCTCACGGATCTGTGCAGCTTCCGAGCGTGCCTCGGCGAGCTGTGCGTGGTACTGCTCGAGAGCAGCCTTCGCCTCCGCCTGTGCTTCTTCGGCCCTCTTTATTCCGCCTTCGATCAGCTCGGAACGCTCGGAGAGGACTGCCTGGAAACGCGGAACCACGTACTTCCAGAAGAGAAAGCCGATGATGGCGACACAGACGATCGACCAGACGATGTCGTATGTTGCGGGCAGCAGGGGGTTGTAGTCTTCCTCACCCTCCGCTGCGAGCAGCGCTATCGCGTTTGTCATCGCGCTCTCAGAGAATGAAGCCGGCGACGAGGCCGATCAGGGCGAGGGACTCGGTGAATGCAATGCCGAGGAACATGGTCGTACGGAGCTGACCGGCCAGCTCGGGCTGGCGTGCGGTTGCTTCCATGTTCTTGGCGACGACGAGGCCGAGGCCGATGCCACCGCCGATCGCTGCGAGGCCGTAGCCGATGGCGCCGTATCCGCTGGCGGTGATTTCCTGCGCCTGGGCCAGAACTTCAAGGCTCATTGGGTTTTCCGTTCCCTTTCTTCGGTCCACATCCGGGTGTCGGAGGTGGCGGTGTAGCTGGTTCGGTCTGGTGGTCGGTCAGTGCGAGTCGGCGTGCAGCGACAGATCGATGTAGATCGCCGTCAGCAGCGCGAAGATGTATGCCTGCAGGAAGATCACGAGCATCTCGAACATGGTGAACAAGAAGCCCATCAGGAGCGAGGGTGCAGCGAAGATCTTCAGCCCGGCGGACGCCTCGAAGAGGAAGAACTGCGTCGCACTGAAGAACAGCACGAGCATGATGTGGCCGGCGAGCATGTTGGCCAGCAATCGCACCGTCAGCGTGAACGGACGGAGCACGAAGTTCGAGATGAACTCGAGCGGAATGAGCAGTGCATGCATCGCGGTAGGGATACCGGGAATGACGACCGTGCCCTTGACGAACTTGCCGACTCCGAATTTCTTCACACCCGCATAGACGAATGCGACGTACGCGACAGCGGCCAGCACGATCGGCAGCCCGATCCGCGCGTTCGCAGAGATGTTGAGGAACGGGATGATCGCGCTGAGATTCACCGCGAACACCGTGAAGAAGATCGTCATGATGACGGGCAGGAAGCGACGTCCCTGCTCCTTACCGAGAACGTCCTCCGCAACGTTGATCCGAACGAAGTCGAGAGCGATCTCGGCAACGTTCTGGATTCCCCGAGGAACGATCTTGGGGCTGCGCAGGGCGATCAGCATGAAGACGATCAGCAGCGCCGACATCAGAATGCGGATGAGCATCAGTCGGTCGAGCTCGAACGGGGTTCCCTCGAACAGCACCGCGGGAGGAAAGAAATCGGATAGTGACGGCGGATGGAACTCCGCAGCCAGATTGGTGACGCTCAGCGGTCTCTCCCGTGTTCGGGCCGCAGCCGATCAGCGGCTGCGGTTCGATCGGACAATGACGATCTATCAAGTCGACGAAAATCGGCTCGCAATCGTCAGAGGCTGAGGCCCGGTCTTCATCGGCCAAGCGTCTGTCGGGTGTCGGCGACTCACGTCGACTCGGCAACTCTCAAGGCGGAACCTTACGTTGCCGAAGTCAGTGACTCCGGGCCTACTGTAAGGAAGCTCACGCTGATGGCTACCTGCGGGGGTCCAGTCCGGGGAAAAAGTCTCTTTTGTCCCGGTCTTGCCCACCGCTTGATGCAAACTTTATCAACAGAACTACGACGTTGTGTAGGCGGGCCTCAGCTTAACCGATTACGACAGCCCGTCGTACTACCGGCCGTCGGTGTTGTTGTCGGCAGGAACGCTGTCGACGTAGGCGACCTTGGTCTTGACGACCCCGAATACCTCCGCGCCGAGCACAACTACCAGCGCACCGAGAATGGTCAGCCCCAACGCATAGCGATCGTAGAAGTCGGCATCCTTGAGCGCGACCAGCACGATCAGTGCGATCACCATCTTCACCAGCCAGCCACCGAGGAGGAGGGCTCCCACGGCCGAGGCCGGAAAACGCGTGGTGAGAGAGACCGACAGGGCCGTCGTGATGACGAAACCACCGCCGATGGCCACACCGATGAGCGATCCCCAGAGGCCGGGAGTGCCTGCTGTGGCCACGGAGATCCCTACGCTCACCACCGTCAGCGCCACCAGTCCGATGAGTCCGTATCGAACCGCGGCGCGAAGCGGCGCAAATTGGTCGGGCATGGATTGCGGAGTGAAGGTCACAGTTGTCGAGGGTACCCAGCGATCGGCAGTGCCCTGGACACGGCCGTGAACGGCCGAGCAGATCAGTTGCCGCGCCGAGGCCCTCGCGGTGTGGATTCGCGCGATCGGTCCACCCTCAAGGTCGGAACAGCAGTGACGACAAGCGCGAACACGAGACCGGCGGCGACCAGCAACACCACTATCCGGCGATCCAGCAACGATGATCCGACCGCACCGAAGGCGAGAACACCGACCCACAGGTAGATGACCAGCACCACCCGACGATGCGAGTGGCCGATTTGCAGCAGCCGATGATGCAGGTGCATCTTGTCGGGACTGAATGGACTCCGCCCAGCCCTGGTACGACGCACTACGGCCAGCAACAGGTCGAGAATCGGAATGAGCATCACCGCACCCACCAGCAGAATCGGTGACAACAGGCCCAGTAGATCTCGCGGGCCGTAGGCCGTCAACGGAATCCGTCCCGACGCACTCGTCGAGACCGTGGCCAGGGTCAGCCCGATGAGCATGGATCCCGAATCCCCCATGAAGATGCGCGCAGGCTGGAAATTGTGCGGCAAGAAGCCCAGGCACGCGCCGGCCAGGGCTGCTGCGATCAACGCCGGGGGGTAGACACCGACATCGCCGCCCTGCTCCTGGAGCAACCCCACGGAGAAGATGCAGATTGCTACCGACGAAATGAGCCCCAGCCCGGCGGCCAACCCGTCGAGACCGTCGACGAAATTCATTGCATTGACGATCACGACGGTGATCAGGACCGTCACCAAGCCGGCTTGCAGTTGATCGAGGACCAGGGTGTTGCCGGGCGCGCCCGGCTCGCCGCCCCACGGCAGGTACAGCACGACCCAGCTCACACCCATGATGACCAGGACACCCGCTGCGGTCACCTGACCGACGAACTTGGTCAGAGCATCCAGACCCCATCGGTCGTCGATGACGCCGACCAGCACGATCACGAAGCCTGCGACGAGCGCTGCCGGAATGTCGCGGTTGTAGGCGACGTCGAAGCCCCGCGCCAGCGCCGGCAACTGCGACGCGAACAGCAGCGCGGCGAGCATGCCTGCGTAGATTCCGACTCCACCGAGCCTCGGGGTGGCCTGCACGTGGACGTCACGATCCCGAGGAACGGCGACGGCGCCGAACTTGATCGCCGCCACTCTGACTCCTCCGGTGGCGAAGAATGTGACCACGGCGGCGGTGAGAAAAACCAGCAGCAACTCTCGAATGGGAACACCTGCACCCAGATTCGACTGAGCGAGCACATGTACGCCCTGGTGAGCGACGCTCATGCGCGGCGGCACAACGAGTGGACGGGCATGTCAGGAGGCTCCCGGGACCAGGCTTTCGGCGGTGACACCGAGAACCTCGGCAAT
>NZ_CAPS01000068.1 GCF_000333955.1 Rhodococcus sp. AW25M09 | reverse complement strand
CCGCAGCGATATTGTCGAGGTGGATACCGGGCGTGGAGGCCACTACACGCAGGATGGCCAGCTCTCGTGTTGTGCGGTGCCGTTGTTCGATGGTGGTCATGTTGTGCTCTCCTGGGTGTTGGTTGAAATGCATATGCAGGCACTGCCACCCCTAAGGGTGTGGCTACGGTGCATCTGGTCGTATCGGTCGTGCATCTGGCGTGCATCTGGCGTGCATCTGTGCTGGTCGTCGTGCATCTGGTGTGCATCTGGCCTGCACAAGCGGTGTGCATATGGCGTGCATCTGAGGGCCGAAAACCAGACAGCTCGTGCATCTGTGCTGGTCACGGCCCCTCAGGCGTGCATCTGTGCTGGTCAGGGGTTCACGTCGAACACGTCCCTGGTGTTGCGTTTCGTGGACCGTTTGACGATCTTTCCCTCGGTGATCAGCTTGAGGAACCACCGATTGTGGGTCGTGACCGCTGCCGGAATCTCTTCCGGTTTGCCGGCCTCGTTGCGGTCAGCCTGGTACCACTTCCACGAGTCCGCTCGGGTGAATCCGTCCACGGTCCCGTTCTCCTGCAGAACCGCACAGAGCGCATCCTTACCGTCGAACGAGTCCTCGGCCTCGGCGAACAACGACTCGGCATCGAACCGCCCGTTCGTCATCACCAACGAATCCCGGTCCCCTGGCATCGCGACTTTCTTCATCACGAATTTGTGCTCACACTTGTCCGGCGCATCCTTGTGTTTCTCGCAGACGATCTTGAGATTCATCGACGCCCCGACCCGTTCCAGCATCAGATTGGTGTTGACTGCGCCGTCCCACGAATTCGAGCCGCGGGCCGACGTTCCTGCCTTCGATGAGTGGTGGATCACGAGCAGAACCGCGCCGGTCTTCTTACGCAGGATCTCAGCCTGTTCGATGGCAACACCTTGATCTTTCGCGGAGTTCTCGTCGAGTCCGGTGGTCATCCTGGCGCGGGTGTCGAGGATGATCAGCACCGATTCGAGGTCGACCGCTTCGGCAGTGACTTCGGCCATCGCGTTCGTATCTGCCAGCGACACCACGTCGGTCATCACGCGCAGGTTGTCTTCGAGTTGTGCTGAGGCGTCGGAGTCGATGGTGATCTGTTTCCATGCGTCGATCCGATCCACCAGACCCGACTCTCCTTCGGCAGCAACGTAGAGCACCCGCCCGTTTCGGTGGATCGGATGCGACTCCCACTGCTCCTGGCCCGACGCGACCGCACACGCCATACCGAGAGCCGCGAACGACTTGAACGTTCCCGGTGCGCCGTAGAGCTGAGCCAGGGTGTTCTGGTAGAGCAACCCTTCGATGAGAGGTTCGGGCCTCGGACGTGACCGCAGTTCACCCAACGACACGAACCGCCGTGGCCGCGCAACAGGATCGGCGGCAACTGCACCCTGAGATCGAACGGCCTCGATCAGCTCGTCTGCGGCGTTGCGGCCCTCGATCGTGTTGTGCTCAGCCGATGGCGTCTGTCCGACCTTGACTCGTGCACCGCCGACCATCCGATCGAACTCGGCTCCAGCATCGGAGCGATCGGGACCGACCGCCGTGACGTACGCGGCCCGCAACTGCGCCAGTGCGTCCTCGGTGCCGGGATGTCCACGCTCAGCCTGCCGAACGATCCGGTTGATGGCACCGAGTACCGCATCATGGCGTGATCCTGAATCGCCCTGTGCTGCTTCGATCGCCTCGGCCAGTGCTCGTGCTACCTCGGTGTCCGCAGATCCGTCCGTGAGCCGTACAGGACCGGCATCGGGTGCTGTGATCGTCGCGGGAGCGGTGCCCAGGCCGTCGAGGTGGTCTACCCACGACTGCGGCAACATCGGCAGCGACTCGACAGCCGGGAAGTCGACCTCGGTGCCGTCGGAGTCCAGCCACCGATACGGGGTGCCCTCGGGATGCAGTGACGGTGGTGCCACCGCGTAGCGATGCCCGCGACGAACGATATCGATCCCCTTGCCGAGCCCGCTCGGGAGCAACGTCGAGACCGGAATGCGGTAGAACGAGATACCCGACCCGTCGGTGCGCGCGGTGGTCCTCGGTGTCGACGGCAGCGCTCCGAGATCCTGCACGAGCACAGCCAGAGTCGTGAGACCGCCGTGATAGGCGTCGATGTCGATCCCGACGACCGTCTCAGGCATCCGTAGACCGATGTTGTCGGCGTCGTGGCCATCCTCGATCCACGCCTGCAGATCCGCACCCGATGCGTCGATACCGTCGTTACCCGTGTAGCCGGTTATCGTGATGCGCTTTGTGCCGTGTGGAATCGGGACTACGTTCCAGCCTGCGGACTTGTAGCTGTGTGCAGTATCGCCGAATCCGCTCATGCCGAACCGCCTTGGATGCAGTGCGGGCAGGTGAGCTTGCCGTCGAGGTGGGTCCAGTCGGACAACGGTTCGTGACGTGGCTGCCGGTGGCAGAGGTGGCAGTGAGCAGTGGGTCGATCAGTCCAGCGTCGGCCGGACACCATGCCTGCGGACTTCACAGCGCGCCCGCGTCCACGAACGCTTCGAGGTCACTGCGCTTGACGCGGATCGGCGAAGTCTTGCCGCCACCGAGTTTCGACGCTTTGAGTTGTCCTGCAGCGATATACCCGCGAACGGTGGTGGTGCCGAGACCTAGTTCGTCGGCCACCTGCGAGATAGAGAGATACGAATTGGACATCGGATTGCCTTCCAGCACACGAAAATACGGTGTGTGGTTGGCATCCGGCCTTAGCGACGGTCAGCCCCGTCGAGGTCGCGCCCACAGTCATGCCTGGCAGTCCTGGGTGTCGTACGTCGGAGCGGTGCGAGCTGACTTCGCTTCTCCGATAAAGTCAGTCTGTATCAGGTTGTACCGGGTTGCAATGCTCGCGCCTCGGAAACGCTCTGAGCAGGTACGATAAGGGGCACGGGTTGCCTTCCCGATTCTGTTGACGATGCCCTCGGTGTGCTGACACTAGCCGGGGGCATCGTCGTGTCATCGGCCTGTCGACAACCGTTGCGCCAGCTCGGCATCTCGGGCGTCTGCGGCGTGCTGGTACCGCAATGCCATCGACGGCGTCGAGTGTCCGATCCTGCGCATGAGTTCGGCTGTGGTGGCCCCGTGCTGCGCTGCCAGTGTCGCGCCGGTATGCCGGAGATCGTGGATCCGTAAGTCCTTGTGGCCGAGCTTGTCCGCAGCAGCCTTGAACGGACGGCGTAGCTCCCAATCGCCCAGGAACTCGCCACCGATCAGCGACGGGAACACCACGGCGTGAACGCTGTTCGGCAGCACGGCCACCAACGCAGCACGGATATGAGGCGGCACAGCAACGGTCCTGACACCGGCCTTTGTCTTGGGAGCACCGCAATGCCACTCGCCCGACCTGTACGAGGCTGCTTTGTTGACTCGGATCGTCGAACCGTCGTCAGCTACGTCCGACCGCAGCAGTCCGCGCATCTCGCCTACACGGAGCCCGCACCAACCCATGACCAGGATCGGCACGGCCAGGTGTTCGGGCATCTCGGCAGCCAGGGCGTCGAGTTCGTCGGCGGTCAACGGCTCGACAGTGCGTTCGGTGCTCGATGACATGGCACCGCGAATTTTGGCGGGGTTGGACTCGATCACATCGTCGGCAGCAGCACTGGCCAGGATCGCGTGCAGCAGCGAATAGGTGTGCGCCTTGCGGGTGGTGCCGGTGGTCAACCCTTGATGCCAGGACCGGATCACCGCCGACGAGATCGCCGATACTTCGAGGTCGCCCAGCACCGGATTGATATGCAGGCGCAACAGGTCGCGGTAGAGCTGTGCCGTGCGGGGCCGCAATGGCTGTCCTGACTTGTTGCGCCGTTCATCGACCCACCGATCGGCATAGTCGGCCAGCTTCTCCCCCGCCTCGGCGACAGCACCGGGCGGCTTCCACTTCGGCCCCTCGGTCTCGGCCCGAACCCGCTCACGAGCAAGCCAGGCCAGTGCATCGACCTTGGCTGTGTACGTCTTGGGTGCGGCATACCGAACACCGTCGGGACCGACGAACGAGGCCCGCCACTTCCCCGACGGCAGCTTCTTGGCCGTGCCCCACGAGTTGCGCCTGCGTGTCGCCATCTGCCGTTCCCTTCGATCCCTCTGCGTTCCCTAAGAGACCTACAGTAGCTCACACAATCGCGAACTATCCGACGCAGCGAACCCGCTATAGCGCCAGCTCAGAGAGCACAACAGGGGCTCTGGCCTGCAGGTTCACTGTACCGGAAAATGAGGTTCGAATCCTGCCGGGGGCACAGTTCGACCAGCGCAGACGTCGGTTGCCGCAGTGTGGAAGAGCATCGTGTGGTGAACGAAAGTTCGCAGGAGGTCACCGACTGACCGGCGCGCTCCACAAACCCACGATGGCATCGACCAGGTCCGATCCGAAGTCCGTCCAACCACTGGGGTCGTGACGCTCCCGCTCGGCGCTCATGTGGACGATCAACTGCCGGGCCATGTCGCTGCGCGTCGTGCGCACCGATTCCGGAAGATCGCCGACACAGCGTCTCAATCCATCCAGAGTCGTACGCAGCGCAGGCGATTCCAACGCGGTCTCGTAGATCAGTCCGCGTAGTACCGGGTCTGCCATCGCCTGCGCACTGAACCGGGCGTAAGACGAGGAGACTCCGATCGCAGCGAGGTGCTCGGTGTACGGAATCACCAGGCACGACACCCAGTCACGGAGATCCGTCGACTCCTCGACCTCGGCCAGAACTCGGATGCGACGCTCTTCGATCGGCCCCGCGTGTTTCTCTACGATGGCCAGGACCAGGTCTTCCTTGGTCCCGAAGTGATAGCCGACCGCCGAACTGTTTCGCTGCCCGGCCCATTCGCTGACCTGTCGATTCGATACCGCGAACACGCCGCGCTCGGCGAACAGTCGTTCGGCTGCCGCCAGGATCGCGTCCCGCGTGTCATCGCTGGACACTCGCACCCCTTCCGCTTGCCATTTTCAACCATGTCACACAACTTCTTCGGGTCGGCCGAATCAATTGTTTCCCGGCCACCCAAGTGACCGGAAGAGCCTGTGAGCTGGACGAACGCTATCTGGGTGGACTTGCTGTGGTTGACTTGAAAACAACGAAGGGTTACACGTGCAACAGCTCACTCTCGGAGTCCTCTCACGTTCGCGCAAACCCGATGAGCGTCGACTTCCGATTCATCCACTTCATTTCGATCGCATCGACGCCGACATCAGATCCCGCATGTTCCTCGAATTCGGCTACGGCGAGCCGTTCGGAATTTCGGACGAGCACCTGGCCACCCAGGTTGCCGGGATTCGCACTCGCGCCGAGCTCATTGCCGAGTGCGATGTGATTCTGCTGCCGAAGCCGCAAGCAGAGGAACTCTCCGAATTACGAACGGGCCAAACGCTGTGGGGTTGGCCCCACTGTGTGCAGGATCAGAAGCTCACCCAGATCGCGGTCGATCGCAAGCTGACGTTGATCGCCTTCGAGGCCATGAATCACTGGACGCAGGACGGTTGGTTCAATCTCCACGTGTTCCACAAGAACAACGAATTGGCCGGCTACTGCTCGGTGCTGCATGCGTTGCAGCTGATCGGCTCCACCGGCGATTACGGCCGTAGGTTGCGTGCCGCGGTGATCGGCTTCGGTGCCACCGCTCGCGGTGCCGTGACGGCGCTGAGCGCACACGGCATCCACGATGTCGACGTTCTCACCCAGCGCGGTGTCACTGCCGTGAGTTCGCCGATTCATTCGGCCAACATCGTCAACTTCGATCTCGACGATGCCGATCCCCAGCAGAGTCGAGCTCTCACTCCCGAGGGTCGGGTACCACTGTCACAGTTCCTCGCCGACCACGACGTCATCGTCAATTGTGTTCTGCAGGATACCAATTCGCCACTGACATTTCTGTCCAACCAGGATCTCCCCACTCTCGCGCCGGGCACCCTCGTGGTGGACGTGTCCTGCGACGAGGGGATGGGCTTCGAATGGGCGAAGCCGACGTCGTTCGCAGATCCTATGTTCACCGTCGGCGACAACGTGCGGTACTACGCCGTGGACCACAGCCCGTCCTACCTGTGGAACTCCGCAACCTGGGAAATCAGCGAATCGTTGTTGCCGTACTTGCGGATCGTGCTCGACGGCCCGTCGGCCTGGAGCACCGATGCCACCATCGAGCGATCGATCGAGATCAGGGACGGCGTCATCATGAACCCCAATATCCTTGCCTTCCAACACCGCAGTGCGGAGTACCCGCACACTGCAGCGTGAACGAGAACGCAGTATGAATCTCACCTGGGTCGAGGATGGGAGCGAACACACCTCTCGTTGGCAGGCGGAGAACGGCGCTCCCCCACCCCGGATGGTCCATATCGTCGACGATTCGACGACCGCGGACGTCGCGTACAAATTGGCCACGATCGGCGAGGCGCTGCTATGGCGTGGTGATTACAACAATGCACGACAACTGCTGTCGGCGATGACCCGTCGGGTGCCGCCGGCCAAACAGTCACCGGAGGCGTCATCAGCGGAACGGTTCCACCTGCATCGTCAATATCAGGCACGACGGGCTCGGGTACTGGGAATGCTTCTGGTGGAACTCGATTCGGGCTTCCAACTCGACCTGGGCCGGGCACCGGACGTCCGAGCGGCAGCATCGCAGGCACTCGGCCCGGACGCCGCACCGTGTGTGCTCTCGTTGCGCGAACTTCTCGGCATGGTCGGTGCGCACGAATGGCGTCGCACGGGCGTCTTCGTGCCGGCCCTGGACGGCTCGATTCACCCGCACTACGGAGTCTTCTCCCCCGTCCGCGGCGAGTACATCCAACTCGTGGCCGACGCACCGCTTCCGGCTGCGGAGCGCGCGTTCGATATCGGCACCGGCTCGGGTGTACTGGCCGCCGTCCTCGCCCGCCGCGGTGTGACCTCGGTGGTCGCTACCGACAAGGACCCTCGATCGGTCGCCTGTGCACGAGAGAACATCGACGCCCTCGGCTACACCGATCGGGTCGAGGTGGTGCAGACCGACATCTTCCCGTCCGGGCGCGCAGGGCTGATCGTGTGCAATCCGCCCTGGATTCCCACGAAGCCGACGTCCGGCATAGAGCATGCGGTCTACGACCCGGGCTCGCGGATGCTCAAGTCCTTTCTGAGCCGTCTGAACGGGCATCTGACTCCCGACGGCGAGGCGTGGTTGGTGCTGTCCGACCTTGCCGAACTGCTCGGACTGGCTACTCGCACAGATCTGCTCGAGGCCATCGATACCGCCGGGCTGATCGTCGTCGACCGCGCCGACACCACACCGACACATTCGCGGGTGAGCGACACCAAGGATGTGCTGCACGAGGCCCGGGCGCGCGAAACCACGTCGCTCTGGCGACTTCGCCGGCGCTAGCTTTCCCAACCCGAAACACGACGAGGCCGCCCGAGAATTACTCGGGCGGCCTCGTCGCTGATCGGATGAATCGCTACCGGTCGCGGGTCTCGAACTCGCCGTTGATGACGGTGCCGAGGGGTGCGTCGCGTTCCGCCTTCTTCGCCGCTTCCCGCATCTCGATGCCGTCGGTGATCAAATCACCGATTTCACGGGTGACGTCGCGGACGGCTCCGGCGATGATCACCACGATCCGGCCGACATGAGTGGCGGCAGATTCGGTGAAGTCCTGCACAGTGTCCTTGTTGCGCTCGAACTTTCCTACCAACAGGACCGCCCCCTTCGAAGTCGTCACGCTGCGTCGGTCTTCTTTCGCTCGACGATAACACTGGCCGGTGCCGCCGATCCCGTCAGCGAATTGGGCAGCGCGAGCTTGAAGATCTTGCCCCACACGGTGCCGATCTGGTGGAAGAATCCACCGGTGTTGTACGGCAGTTCGTACTTCTCGCACAGCGCCTTGACCTCGGGCGCGATCTGCGGGTAGCGACGTGCAGGCAGGTCCGGGAACAAATGGTGCTCGATCTGGTGCGAGAGGTTGCCCGACATGATGTGGAACAGCGGGGATCCCTCGATGTTGGCCGATCCCAGCATCTGACGGACGTACCACTCGCCACGGGTCTCCTCGGCCGTCTCTTCCTGGCTGAAGGTCTGGACGCCGGTCGGGAAGTGACCACAGAAGATGATCGAGTACGTCCACACGTTGCGGATGAGATTGGCTGCAACGTTGCCGACGACTGTGGACGCGAAGAACGGTCCGGTCAGCGCCGGGAAGATGACGTAGTCCTTGAGCGCCTGCTTGCCTGCCTTGCGCCACATGCCCTGCAGCAACGGCTTCACGTCGTGCCACTTCCGCTTGCCCGCGACGATGTTCTCCGTCTCGAGGTCGTGCAGCATTACGCCCCACTCGAAGAACGTCATCAGCAGGAACGCGTAGACCGGGTTACCGAGGTAGTACGGATTCCACTTCTGCTCCTGGTCCATCCGCAGGACGCCGTAGCCGATGTCGCGGTCCATGCCGACGATGTTGGTGAAGGTGTGGTGCATGTAGTTGTGCGAGTGCTTCCACTGATCTGCCGGGCAGACGGTATCCCACTCGAACACCTCGGAGTTCAGGCCGGGCTCACGCATCCAGTCGTACTGGCCGTGCATGACGTTGTGGCCGATCTCCATGTTGTCGAGAATTTTCGCCACGCCGAGCGCGCCGACGCCTGCGAGCCACGCTGGCGGGATGAACGGCAGGTACATGAGGGCGCGACCGGTGATTTCGAGGCCACGCTGCGCCTTGATGACCTTGTAGATGTACTCACGGTCGTCGTCGCCCAGCTTGGCGACCGTGCGGGCACGCAGCGCGTCGAGTTCACGGCCGAGTTCCTCGACCTGTTCGTGAGTCAGCACGGTCGGCTGCTCCGGCAGGGTTTCGTCTCGGCGGAACGGCAGGACGGCGGTGGGCAGGATCGAGAGAATCGGTCCGAGCATCTGATGATCTCCAATTCGATCGGGTCGAGATGGTCTGTGGTCGTCGATGTCTGTGTCGGGGTAGATCTAGATGTCGATGTCGACGTCACCGACGGCAACGGACACGCAGAGCTGGATCTTCTTGTCGGACTCGGTGTCGGTCTCGCCGGTCTTGATGTTCTTGGTGCATCCGGATTTCTTCACCGAGGTGCAGGTGAAGCAGATGCCCATCCGGCAGCCGTTGGCCGGCGTGAGCCCCGCCGCCTCGGCCTGCTCGAGCAGCGTCTCGCCGTCGTTGTCGGAGGCGACATCGCTACCGGAGAACGTGGTGGTGCCGGTGACGTCGTCAGCGACGGTGGCGAACGAGGGCGTGAATTCCTCGAGGTGCAGCCGCTCTCCCAATCCTGCGTCTTCGAAGAAGGACGTCACGCCCTTCATCAGCCCGGGAGGTCCACACAGGAATGTGTCCGCGTCGGCGAACCAGGGAGCCACGGCATCGAGGTGTTCCTGGCCGAAGAACCCATACAGGTCGCCGCCGGTCTTCTGCTCGGTGTACGCGAAGACGATGTTCACGTTCTCGTGCTCGGCGGCGATCTTCTCCAGCTCCTGCTTGTAGGCGACATCGTTCTCGGTGTACCCGTAGTGCAGGAAAGTCAGGTCGCTGCTGTACCCCTCGTCCAGCAGCGACCTGAGCATGGACAGCACCGGAGTGATGCCGCTGCCGCCGCTGATCAGCAGCGTCTTCGCCGGGCGTGGCGTGGGGAGCTTGAACGTGCCGTCTGCCTGCGACAGGCTGACCACGAGGCCGACGTGCGCATTCTTGTGCAGATACTGCGACACGAGACCCTCGGGATGCGCCTTGATCGTCAGTTCGATCCGGCCGTCCTTGCGGTATTGCGAGCAGGCGGGCGAATAGCACCGGGTGTGGCGAACCCCGTCGATGACGACGCCGACCTGAACGAACTGGCCCGCATCGAAGCCCTTCCACTGTCGCGTGGGACGAATGGTGAGAGTGAGCGAGTCTTCGGTGGACCGATGTATCTCGGTCACTTCGCCGCGGAGGTCCCGAACAGTCGTCATAGGATCGACGAGTTCGAGGTAGCGATCGAGCGCATGGGGTGTGGCCATGGCCTCGAACAGGGAAAGAAGCGAGAACTTCCGCGAACCCGAGGTTCGGGTCGGCCGTTCTTGAAGCGTCATTCCATCCTCCATAACCGGATCGAAACCAACGACCCATTCAGTGAACGATTGTGCACTAACATGAGTGTGACAGAGCGACACCGGTACCTGTCAACGTTTATGTGACCGTCGTTACAGGCCGCATCGACAGATTTCCGGAGTCGCGGAGGAACCGGAGGGGAGATCACAGAATGCGCGCCCATAAACTGGACGTTGTGACAGAACCGGGGACCCGCGCCGAACGCAAGGAACGCACGCGTCAGGCATTGATCGAGGGCACGCTCGACCTGTTGCGTGACCGCTCCTTCGCCAGCGTCAGCCTGCGCGAGGTCGCCCGATCCGCCGGTATCGTCCCCACCGCCTTCTATCGCCACTTCGCTTCCATGGAGGACCTCGGCGTCGCCCTCGTCGAGGACAGCATGCGCATGCTGCGACAGATGCTGCGCGATGCCCGAAAGAACCCGAGCACCAAGACGGCCACCGAATCATTCGGCATCCTCGTCCGTCAGGTGCGCACCCACGAAGAGCAGTTCCGCTTTCTCACTCGGGAGCGATACGGGGGTGTGACCGAGGTACGCCGCGCCTTCGCCACCGAGCTCCGACTGTTCGTCAGCGAGCTGACCATCGACCTCTCCCGAATGCCCGGTCTCGAACAATGGGATATTGCCGATCTGGAGATGACGGCAGATCTCCTCGTGTCGACGATGCTGACTGCCGTGGTCGGTCTGTTGGAAATCGATCGACCGGGTAGTCGAAACGAGAAAGACCTGATCCAGCGCACCGAGAAACAAATCCGCATGATCATGCTCGGGATGGGCCAGTGGAAACCACGACGGGCCTGACCGAGCAAGAGAATTCGGGCGAGAAGGGATGTAGATGACGACCGAGATAGCCGTCGGCGAGCACGTGTTCGAGGTAGCGATATCGGGACCGACAGACGGTGTTCCGGTGGTTGCGTTGCACGGCTTTCCGCAGACCAACGCGTCGTGGACGAGAGCGACGCCCGGCCTGATCGCCGCGGGTTGCCGTGTGATCGCACCCAACCAGCGGGGCTACTCCCCCGGTGCCCGCCCGGTGGGTGTCGAGCACTATCGCATCGAACACCTCATCGGCGACGTGCTCGGCTTGCTCGACGCACTCGACCTTCCGTCTGCGCATCTGGTCGGACACGACTGGGGTGCGGTGGTCGCCTGGCACCTCGCTGCCGAACACCCCGATCGCGTGCGCACGCTCACTGCGGCATCGGTTCCGCATTCGGCGGCCTTCAACTGGGCCATCCGCGAGGATCCCGATCAGCGGGAGCGGTCGACGTACTTCGGTCTGCTCCGCGAGCCCGAGAAAGCCGAACGAGTTCTGGCGGAGAACGACGCGCAGCGGCTACGCGCGATGTTCGGCGCCGAAAGTCTCGACGACGAATACGTTCGGCACCTCACGGTGCCCGGGGCGCTGACGGCAGCCTCCAGTTGGTATGCCGCGATGACCAAGGAGTTCGCCAATCTGCCCGCTGTGACCGTGCCCACCACGTACGTCTGGAGCAACGGCGACACCGCCATCGGCCGGGCCGGCGCACAGCGCTGCGGCGAATTCGTCGATGCACCGTATCGATTCGTCGAATTGGACGGCGTCTCCCACTGGATCCCCGAGGAAGCGCCCGAGACACTCACTGCCGAGATTCTGGCGCGTATCGAGTCCGTTCAGACCTGCTGAGGGGCCCGCACTTTCAGTAGCGCCAGCAGTCCGGCGGCGAGGACGATGATGATCCCGGCAATACCCGCGCGGTCTGCGTCGAACAGCCATACGAACAGACCGAACAGCGACGGTGCCAGGAAAGAGGCGGCCCGACCCGTCGTCGCAAACAACCCGAAGAACTGTCCCTCTCGCCCGGGCGGCGCGAGCCTGGCGAGGAAGGTGCGCGCCGACGACTGAGCCGGGCCGACGAACAGGGTCAGGATCAGCCCGAAGACCCAGAACATCGTCGGTCCCGAGACGAACAGCAGGACGATACCGGCGGCGATCATCGACGTGAGGGAGAAGACGATGACCTTCTTCGGGCCGATGCGGTCGTCGAACCGTCCGGCGACGACAGCACCGAGTCCGGCGATGACGTTGGCGGCGACGCCGAACAGCAGGACGTCTGCCGCTCCGATGCCGTAGACACTGACGGCGAGAACAGCCCCGAAGGTGAACACGCCCGCCAGCCCGTCTCGAAACAGAGCACTGGCGATCAAGAAGTAGACCGCGCGACGGTCTGCACTCCACAACTCCCGAACATCGCGAAAGAGAACACGGTACGACGCTGCGAAGCCGGCCTCGGCGGCCTTCGGATCGGCGACGGCTCGCGGCACCTCGGGCACTGCGAACATCACCGGGATCGCCGACACCGCGAACCACACGGCCGCGAGTACGGCGACGAGCCTGATGTTCACACCGCCGTCGGTGCTCAGGCCGAGAAAGCCTCGAGTGTCTCCGTCGCCGACGATGAAGCCGAGATAGCAGATCAGCAACAGCACAATTCCGCCGAAATAGCCCATCGCCCAGCCGAACCCGGATACCCGGCCGATGTTCGCGGGGCTGGAGACCTGCCGCAGCATCGAGTTGTACGGAATGCTCGCCAACTCGAACATGATGGATCCGAGAGCGAGCAGTAGGAGGCCGAGCCACAGGTAGTGGTAGTCGTCCTTGACGAAGAACAGACCCGCCATGGCCACGACCGTCAGTGCGGTCAACACCCCCAGCAGCCACTTGCGTTTGCCGCGCGCATCGAAGTATTGCCCACAGACCGGCGCAAGGAGCGCGATGACGACGCTCGATACTGCGATCGACCAGCTGAACCAGGTGGTGGCCGAGATCGTGCCGGGCAGGTCGTCGCCGACCGCGTCGGTGAGATACACCGAGAACACGAACGTGAGAATCACCGCGTTGAACGCGGCCGAACCCCAGTCCCAGAACCCCCAGGCGGTGACCTGCTTACGTGTGGTTGCGACTCCGACGACAGCGGCCTCCGGCTGGGTTCCCATGGTTGCCAACACTAGACCGAGAAAGACGCCGAACAGACGTGCACCTAGTTGCATAGTCACTGCGTTGCATACATACTCTCGGTTGTGGCTTTGGAACACGCAATTCTTGTTTCCCTCACCGAGCTCAGCGGCTCGGGGTACGAGCTCGCCCGACGTTTCGACAAGTCCATCGGCTTCTTCTGGAGCGCAACCCACCAGCAGATCTACCGGACGCTGACGCGAATGGACACTGCCGGATGGATCACCGGTGAAGCCGTGACGCAGGACGGCCGTCCGGACAAGAAGGTCTATTCCGTCAGCGCTGCCGGCCACTCCGAGCTCGATCGCTGGATTGCCGCACCGACCGATCCCTCGCAGCTACGCGAGGAGCTCGCCGTCAAGATTCGCGGTGCCGCCAACGGTGATGTCGATGCTCTCAAGGTCGAGGTCGCCCGTCACCGTGCTGTTCATGCCACCCGCCTCGACGTCTACCGACTGATCGAGAAGCAGGACTTTCCGGCCCCCGCTGCCCTCAC
Organism: Rhodococcus sp. AW25M09; assembly: GCF_000333955.1. Taxonomy (GTDB): domain Bacteria; phylum Actinomycetota; class Actinomycetes; order Mycobacteriales; family Mycobacteriaceae; genus Rhodococcoides. The sequence continues at coordinate 91,467 of NZ_CAPS01000068.1, read as the reverse complement.
CGGCACCGCATTGCACCAGTACCTGGTGCTGCGCGGCGGAATTCGCGTCGAAGAAGGATTCACCGAGTGGTGCACCGAGGTATTGGAGAAGCTGTGAAGACCGATCAGACCGTAGGTCCGTATCCGATTTTGTTGTCGCCGTTGGACGTCGGCGCGACCACGCTGAAGAACCGCGTGATCATGGGCTCGATTCATACCGGCCTGGAAGATCGCGCTAGCGACACCGGCAGGTTGGCCGCCTACTTCGCCGAGCGCGCCCGCGGCGGAGTCGCACTGATCATCACCGGGGGCTATGCCCCCAATCGCACCGGTTGGTTGCTGCCGTTCGGAGCCAAGCTGACCAACCGCATCGAAGCACGCCGACACCGCCGAATCACCGCGGCGGTGCACCGCGAGGGCGGCAAGATCGCTCTGCAGATCCTGCACGCCGGGCGCTACTCGTATCAGCCGCTGAGCGTGTCGGCCTCGTCGATCAAAGCTCCCATCAACCCCTTTCGGCCGCGGCGACTGACGTCGAGGGGAGTTCGTTGGCAGATCCGGAATTTCGTGCGCTGCGCCCGGCTCGCCCAGAGCGCCGGATACGACGGCGTCGAAATCATGGGCGGTGAGGGCTACTTCATCAATCAGTTCCTGTCCGAACGCACCAACAAGCGGCGCGACGAGTGGGGCGGTTCGGCCGCCAATCGCCGCCGGATGGCCGTGGAGATCGTGCGGCAGACACGGGCCGCGGTCGGGCCGGACTTCCTCATCGTGTTCCGGCTGTCGATGGCCGACCTCGTGGAACAGGGCCAGAGCTGGAACGACATCGTCGCGCTGGCGCAGGACGTCGAGGCCGCCGGTGCGAACATCATCAACACCGACATCGGGTGGCACGAGTCGAGGGTGCCGACCATCGTCACGTCGGTCCCGCGAGCTGCATTCGCGGACATCACCGGCAAGCTCGAGAAGCACGTGGCCATTCCGGTCGCCGCGTCCAATCGCATCAACATGCCCGAGATCGCCGAGAACATCCTCGCCCGCGGCGACGCGCAATTGATTGCGATGGCCAGGCCGATGCTGGCCGATCCGTTCTGGGTCGAGAAAGCCGCCGCCGACTCGGCGGACCAGATCAACACCTGCATTGCATGCAATCAGGCCTGCCTCGATCACGCCTTCGTGCACAAGAAGGTCTCCTGCCTGGTCAACCCGCGAGCCGGCCGTGAGATCGATCTGCAGCTGCTGCCGACCAAGACGACGAAGAAGGTCGCGGTCGTCGGAGCCGGGCCCGCAGGCCTGGCCGCCGCCCTGAACCTCGCGCAACGCGGACATGCCGTCAGCCTGTTCGAGGCCAGGAGCGAAATCGGCGGGCAGTTCGGAATCGCGCGACTCATTCCCGGCAAGGAGGAGTTCGCCGAAACGATCCGGTACTTCTCCAGCGCACTACGCAGCGAGGACGTCGCCGTTCACCTGGACACCCGAGTCACCGCCGCCGAACTGATTGCAGGCGAGTTCGACGAGGTGGTGCTCGCCACCGGCGTCACGCCCCGGATTCCCCGTATCCCCGGCATCGAGCACCCGTCGGTGCTGTCGTACGCGGAGCTGGTGCGCGACGGCAGGCCCGTCGGCGATCGGGTCGCGGTCATCGGTGCCGGCGGTATCGGCATCGACATCTCCGAATTCCTTACCACCGTCGCCTCCCCCACGTTGGATCTGAAGGAATGGAAGCAGGAGTGGGGCGTCACAGAGCCCGAGGCCGCACCGGGGGCGTTGACCACTCCGGTTCCCGCGCCGTCTCCGCGTGAGGTGTATCTACTGCAGCGCAAGTCCGGACGCATCGGTGCCGGCCTCGCGAAGACGACCGGTTGGGTTCATCGCGCAGCCCTCAAAGCCAAGGGCGTGCATCAGCTTTCGGGAGTGAACTACGAGAAGATCGACGACGCAGGGCTGCACATCTCGTTCGGAGAGAAGCACGAGCGCCCACGACTGCTCGAGGTCGACACCATCGTGATCTGCGCCGGGCAGGAATCCGTCCGTGACCTGGTCGACGAGCTCGAGACCGCGGGCACCGTCACCCACATCATCGGCGGTGCAGACGTCGCGGCGGAGCTCGATGCCAAGCGAGCGATCGAGCAAGGCACCCGGCTCGCGGCCACGATCTGATCTGTCCGCTAGCCTGTCTCACCGTGAGCCTGCCCAAGCCCAACCCCGATGCCCGCGCCGTCGTCACCGGAGCCTCTTCCGGTATCGGTGAAGCCCTGGCCACCGAACTCGCCGCCCGAGGTCACTCGCTGATTGTGGTGGCTCGACGCGGTGAACTGCTCGAGGCGCTGGCTGCGAAGCTCACTGCCGAGTACGGCGTGACCGTCGAGGTGCGGCAGTCGGATCTGTCGAATCGTCAGCAGCGGCAGGAGCTGGTCACCGAGCTGTCCGAACGTGAGATCTCGATTCTGTGCAACAACGCGGGGATCGCGACGTTCGGACCGTTGGCCGGGCTCGATCCTGCGTACGAACGCGACCAGGTCGAGCTCAATGCCGTTGCCGTGCACGATCTCACGTTGGCCGTCATGCCCGGCATGATCGGGCGCGGAGCAGGCGGCATCCTCATCACCGGATCCGCAGCAGGAAACATGGCCATCCCCAACAACGCGACCTACGCCGCAACCAAAGCCTTCGTCAATACGTTCTCCGAGTCGATACGCGGGGAGCTCGAAGGCACCGGGGTCAACGTCACCCTGCTCGCTCCCGGCCCGGTGCGCACCGAGACACCCGACCCGGCCGAGGCCTCGATCGTGGACAAGATGGTCCCAGACTTCCTGTGGATCGACAGCGCGTACACCGCGAAGGTGTCACTGGACGGCCTGGAGAAGAACAAGATGCGCGTCGTACCCGGCGTGCTGAGCAAAGGCATGTCCGTCGCTGGGCAGTACAGCCCGCGCAGCATCTCCGCACCGATCATCGGCAGCTTCTACAAGAAGCTGGGAAACTGACTGCGCATCAGCGCCTTCGGCGCCGTCCGGTTCCGAAGATACTGCGCGATATTTCGCGTCCGGCCGCCGACGCAGCAGATCGCAGAAAGCTCTTGACCGCCGGATTGTCCATGATCCGTTCTGCGGCCGACGGTCCGTCCGGCTCGCTCGGGGATAGATCCGGCAGATCCGCGGGCAGGGGCGGGATGTCGAACTTCTCGGCCGGAGCGGGCACGTTCGCCACCCGGGCCTGCATCCGTTCGTAGGCAGACTCGCGATCGATCGTCTGCCGATATTTCACGGACAGTGAGCTCGACGACGCGGCCGCCATGATCGCGTCGTTGCCGATGGTGTCCATCAGCGAGCGGGGCGGGCGAATCTTCGTCCACGCCACCGGCGTCGGAGCGCCTCCCTCCGAGAGGACCGTCACGATCGCCTCACCGGTCCCGAGCGAGGTCAGAGCTTTCTCGAGGTCGTACGCGTCGGTCTTGGGGTACGTGCGCACCGTCTTGTTCAGCGCCTTCTGATCGTCGGGGGTGAACGCGCGCAGGGCATGCTGAATGCGTGCGCCCAATTGCGAGAGAACATCGTTGGGGACGTCGGTGGGCAGCTGCGTGCAGAAGAAGACGCCGACGCCCTTGGACCGAATGAGCTTTACGGTCTGCTCGACCTGCTGCAGAAACGCCTTCGACGCATCGGCGAAGAGCAGGTGCGCTTCGTCGAAGATGAAGACAAGTTTGGGCTTGTCGATATCGCCGACCTCGGGCAGCGTCTGGAAAAGGTCGGCGAGCACCCACATCAGGAACGTGGAGAACATGACCGGACGCGATGCCTGCGCTCCGAGCTCGAACAGTGTGATGATGCCTCGCCCGTCCGGTCCGACGCGCAGCAGATCCTCGGTCTCGAGCTCCGGCTCGCCGAAGAAGGTGTCGCCGCCGTCCGCTTCGAGGTTGACCAGCGAGCGCAGAATCACCCCTGCGGTCGCCGAGGAGACACCGCCGATGCCCTTCAGGTCTGCCTTGCCCTCGTCACTCGTCAGATGCATGATCACCGACCTCAGGTCCTTGAGGTCGAGCAGGGCGAGCCCCTGGGAGTCTGCCCAATGGAAGATCAGGCCGAGGGTCGATTCCTGAGTTTTGTTCAGCCCCAGCACTTTACTGAGCAGAATCGGTCCGAACGCGGTGATGGTGGCGCGCACCGGCACTCCGATTCCTTCGGTGCCGAGCGAGAGGAACTCCACCGGGTGGCCGGCGGGTGTCCAGTCCTGAACACCGGTCTCCACAGCTCGGCTGCGGATTTTCTCGTTCTCCTCGCCCGGCTTCGACAGGCCGGACAAGTCGCCTTTGACATCGGCCATGACGACGGGAACACCTGCAGCACAGAGCTGCTCGGCAATGCCCTGCAGAGTTTTCGTCTTACCGGTTCCGGTGGCCCCGGCAACGAGACCGTGCCGGTTCAACGTGGCCAACGGAATTCGAATGGCGGCAGCGGGGTCGGTGACACCATCGAGCACCACGGTGCCCAGTTCCAGCGCGGCGCCCGAAGAGGCGTATCCGGCGGCGATCTCGGCAGCTTTTCCGGTCGCGGTCGGCGCCTGCCCCTGCTCAGCGGCGAGCGCCTCGGCTTCGGCGGCGTCGGCCGCGGCCAGCGCCTCGGCAGCCACCCGTGCAGCTTCGACGGCGGCAGCCTTGGCCGCCTTCGCCTTCTCTGCAGGACTGAGCGTAGGTGCCGGCTGCGTCGGGTCGACTGTCATGTCCGCGTCCTCCAAGAACGTGTGCTGTTGCTGAACTGGTTCGATCGCCACCGCAAACCCTAGCGGCTGTAGTACGCGCACTACTGTGGAGCGAGTGCAGGACAAACTCGTGTGGATCGACTGTGAAATGACCGGCTTGGATCTGAGTAAGGACAAGCTGATCGAAATTGCTGCGCTGGTGACCGACAGCGAGCTCAATATCCTCGGGGAGGGCATCGACATCGTCATTCATGCCGACGACGATGCGCTGGCGAACATGCCTGCCGTCGTCACCGCCATGCACGCCAAATCTGGCTTGACCGATGAGGTGCGCGCGTCGGAGGTGTCTCTCGAGGAGGCCGAGCAGCGCGTGCTGGCGTACATCAAGGAGCACGTCCCGGTAGCCGGGACGGTGCCGCTCGCCGGCAACTCGATCGCCACCGACCGTGGGTTCATCTCTCGCGACATGAACACCCTCGATACCTACCTCCACTACCGAATGATCGACGTCAGCTCGATCAAGGAACTTTCCCGACGGTGGTACCCGCGGATCTACTACGGACAGCCCCCCAAGGGTTTGGCGCACCGTGCTCTCGCGGACATCAAGGAGTCCATCAAAGAGCTGCAGTACTACCGCCGTACGGCATTCGTGGCACAGCCAGGGCCGTCGACCAGCGACATCGCGGCTGTCGTTCAAGATCTCGACACGCAATCAGGGGCGGATTAGCAACCGTGGATTCAACCCGCTAGTATTGTCGACGCTGCTGATGCAGAGCCCGAAAAGGTTCTGCGGACGCGTGCAATGGTGGGCGTAGTTCAGCTGGTAGAGCACCAGGTTGTGATCCTGGATGTCGCGGGTTCGAGTCCCGTCGCTCACCCCATACGAAGAAGGCCGGTCTCCTCGCGAGACCGGCCTTTTTCGTGCGTCGACATCGCCGGAGTCGAGTCGTTCCGCAGTCCCCACAACCGCCCTGACCTCGAATTACGTTGTTGTAATTCGACTCTCGAAGTTCCCTGTGGGGTAGATGTGACGTACGGTAACCATTGGCACTTTTGGGGAAGAAAAGTACCAATGTGATTCATGTGTTTTCTGCTACGTGAGCTCAGCGTGCCCCGAAGCGTCACCGAACATGTTCTTACGTCCAGCTCGCACCCATCCGACGGGTGCGCGGTGGGCGCAGACGAGGAGGCTTTTTCGTGGGTCGCAGAATGCACAGAGTCATAGCGGGTTCGATCTTGTCGGCGGCACTGTGCATCGGCACAACCGGCTTGCTCAGCCCAGCGGTGGCCACCGCACAACCCACGATCGACTTGCCCCAGATCCCGATCCCCCAGCCCGACGCGCAGCAGCGGGCCGCGATCCTCGCCGCCGTGCTCGACGCCACCGGCGTACTCATCAACCAGGTCGCTGCCTTGGTTCTCGACGGCGACGTACTCTCGGCACCGGACACATCCGACGCACCGAGCGCCGCGGACCTCCCCGAGGTCACAATCCCGATCGCGCCGCCGGCCATCGGACTCGGCGGTTCAGTGCTCCCCATCGATGCAGGCAAGTACCGCATCACTTCGGGCTACGGTGGACGTAACAACCCGACGGGCTACGGCGCTCAGTACCACCAGGGTGTGGACCTGGCTGCGGACAGCGGGACCCCGATCCACGCGGTCACCGGCGGAACCGTCGTTCAGGCCGGAGATGCGGGCGACGGCTACGGCAAGCTCGTCCGGGTCAAGAGTGGCAACACCGAGACCTATTACGGACATCAGTCCAGCATCGCGGTGTCCGTCGGCGACGAGGTCGCACCGGGAGAAGTCCTCGGGGCGGTCGGCAGCACGGGCAATTCGACCGGACCACATCTGCACTTCGAGGTGCGCAACAACGGCTCGAGCATCGAACCGATGGCATACCTGAAGACGCTGGGAATCGATCCCACGCTCTATCAGACCCGCGACCGCAGCTGACCGACGCTCCAGGGGCCGATCAGACCGTGGTGGCGTTGCCCGCTTTCCACTTGTCCCACGGAATGTTCCAGTCGCCAAGTCCGTCGGTGCCCGACAGAGTTCCACCGACGGTGTTCTTCACCACGGCAATGTCGCCGCGCTTGGTGTTGTCGTACACCCATTTGGCGTTGGTAGGACTGAGATTCAGGCAACCGTGCGAGGTGTTCGAGTAGCCCTGCTGCCCCACCGACCACGGTGCCGAATGGAAGAAGATGCCGCTGTAGGACATTCGTGTCGCCCAGTCGACCGGCGTGCGGTAGCCAGTCGACGAATCGACCGGAACGCCGTACGTCGACGAATCCATCACGAGGTGATCGAAACGGTCACCGATGATGTAGACGCCGTTGTCGGTGGGCGTGCTGTCCTTACCCATCGACGTCGGCATGGTGATCACGTCCTGGCCATTGACGTTGAACGTCACCTGCTTGGTGCTGTCGTCGGCGGTGGCGATCACGGCATCGCCGATCGTGAAGGACGTCGTGGCATCCTCCTGCCCGAAGATGTCGTCACCGAGATCGCGCCCGTACACGTTCACCGCCACGTCGACTTCGGTGCCGGGGGCCCAGTAGTTCTGCGGCCGCCAGCGAACTTCTTTGTTGTTGACCCAGTAGAACGCGCCTTCGACGGCAGGCGTCGTGGTGACCGTGATCGCGTTCTGCGCAGCAACCTTGTCGGTGATCTGTTCGTCGAACTGGACCGCGACGGGCTGTCCGATGCCCACGATGGCACCGGGATTCGGCAGGACATAGGGCTTGGTGAAGTTTCCGGGCTGACTGGTGGTGAAGCTCGTGACGGTGCTCGACGCTCCCCCGACTCCGTAGGCATCGGCCTGTACGCGGTACTCGCGGTCGTAACCGAGCGGTTCGGTGTTGGTCCACGACAAACCGTCGGGAGAAATGGCTCCCGACACAGGCTTGCCTGCCGGGTCGAGCATCGTCACCGAGGACAACTTGCCGTCGGCCACCGAGACGGACACCGGATCGGCGGGCGAGAATCCGACTGCTCCGTCGACGACGCTCGCAGTCACTTTCGGTTTCATCAGCTCGGTCATCGGGTTGGAATCGATCGGCACCGACGGTTCGGAGATGTCCGATGCAGAACTGCATCCCGACAGGACCGCTACCGAAGCAACGACTCCCACCGCGGCGAGTACGAATCCGCGATACACCCTCATCAACACACCACTTCCCACTTCGAGCCCGACCCGGACGATTGTCCAGCGCAGAATCTTCACATTCCACTCGACAGCCCGTTCGATGAATAACGTTCGAGTACCAATCGCGGTGCGCAATGTTCGTGTTACCTCCCGACCGAGTCCGGTTAGCTCCGCGGCAGAACATCACCGGGCCTCGCGCAGGACGGTGAGGACAACGTCATGTTCGGCTAACTGACGTGTAACGGTCGCGCACCCTGGGCCGGGCACTGTGGAATCCATGGCCACCACTGTGAAGACACTCTGCGCCTACTGCGGCGTGGGATGCGGCATGGTGCTCGAGGTCGGCGGTCTTTCCTCGTCCTCTGATGCGAGGCCGAGCAGGTCCGTCGTCACCAAGTCCGTCGGGGACAAGTCCCACCCGGCCAACTTCGGTCGGCTGTGCACCAAGGGAACGACTACGGCGGACATGCTCGCCGGGCCCGGACGGCTGGAGAAAGCGCAGATTCGGCACCGGCGCGGTGAGCGCCCGGAAAGCATGGACGCCTCGGTGGCGATCAACGACACCGCTGGACGCCTCCGAACCATCATCGACGAACACGGTCCGGACGCGGTCGCGCTGTATGTGTCGGGGCAGATGTCGATCGAGGCGCAGTATCTGGCGAACAAGCTGGCCAAGGGGTTCATCGGTACCAATCAGATCGAATCCAACTCCCGGCTGTGCATGGCGAGTGCGGGAACCGGCTACAAGCAATCGCTGGGAGCCGACGGCCCGCCGGGATCGTACGAGGACTTCGACCACGCCGACGTGTTCTTGGTCATCGGCTCGAACATGGCCGACTGCCACCCCATTCTGTTCCTGCGGATGATGGATCGCGTCAAGGCGGGCGCGAAGCTGATCGTCGTCGATCCACGACGCACGGCCACGGCGGACAAGGCACACCTGCATCTGCAACTCGAACCGGGATCGGACCTGGCCCTGCTCAACGGACTGCTCGCTCTGATCGTCAAGGACGGCAACACCGACCCCGAATTCATCGCTGACTTCACCGGCGGATGGGACGCGATGCCGGACTTCCTCGCCGATTACGCACCGGAGAAAGTCTGTACTGCAACGGGTCTGGACGAGCACGAACTACGTGCCGCGGCAACGATGATCGGCACCGCGAAGAACTGGATGAGCTGCTGGACCATGGGCCTCAACCAGTCGACGCACGGAACCTGGAACACCAACGCGTTGTGCAACCTCCACCTGGCAACCGGTGCCATCTGCAAGACTGGCAGCGGGCCGTTCTCCCTCACCGGCCAACCGAACGCCATGGGTGGGCGGGAAATGGGTTACATGGGCCCCGGATTGCCGGGCCAGCGTGCGGTCGGCAACGACGCCGACAGGGACTTCGTCGAGGATCGATGGGGCATTCCGCGCGGAACTCTGCGCACCGATGTCGGCGGCGGAACCATCGAGATGTTCTCCAAGCTGGCCGCGGGCGAGATCAAGGCATGCTGGATAATCTGCACCAATCCTGTTGCGTCGGTAGCAAACCGGACCACAGTGATCGACGGTCTCGACCGCGCCGAGTTGGTGATCACCCAGGATGCATTTGCCGATACCGAAACGAACGCCTACGCCGATGTGATGTTGCCCGCCGCTCTGTGGACGGAGGCCGAGGGCGTGATGGTCAATTCCGAGCGCAACCTGACTCTGTTTCAGCCGGCAGTCGAGGCACCGGGCGGGGCACTGCCGGATTGGAAGATCATCGCCGACATGGCCTGCGCACTGGGGTATTCGGAGGCATTCACCTATACGAGCGCCGAGGAGGTGTTCGAGGAGATCAAGCAATTCTGGAACCCGAACACCGGTTACGACATCCGCGGAGTGACCTACGAGGGTCTACGCCAGGCCCCCATCCAATGGCCGTGTCCCCCCGATGCAGCGACGACCAGACACCCGATCCGCTACCTGAACGACGGAGTCAGCCAACGGCAACGGGTATCCGAGGATGGTTCGGTTCCGGCGCTGTCCTTCCCCAACCCGAGCGGGCGGGCCCAGTTCTTCGCCAGGCCGGCCATGCTGCCGGCCGAGATGCCCGACGACGACTATCCGTTTCTGCTCAACACCGGTCGGCTACCGCATCAGTGGCACACCATGACCAAGACCGGCAAAGTCGCCAAGCTGAACAAACTCGATTCCGGGCCCTTCATCGAGGTGCACCCCCTCGATGCCGAGCGACTCAGCGTGACCGCCGGCGACAGCATCGAGGTCGCTTCCCGCCGAGGGCGCGCTGTTCTCCCAGCTGTGATCAGCGATCGCGTCCTCCCTGGCAACTGTTTCGCACCGTTTCACTGGAACGACGAGTTCGGCGAGGACCTGGCGATCAACGCGGTCACCAACGACGCCATCGATCCGTATTCTCAACAACCCGAGTTCAAGGCCTGTGCTGTCGTGCTCACCAAAATTGCTGCAGCCCTGCAGGCGTCGCCCTCGAGGCATGACAGTGTGGACGATCCCGTCGATGCTCTCGCCGCGATCGTCGGCCGACCTTCTCGTCCCGCAGAACCGCTCACCACCATGGAACAACGTTACGTCGCCGGGCTTATCGAAGGTCTCGGCAGCGCCGCGGGGCGCAGTGCCGCGGGCACTCCTACTCTGCCGCTCAGGACTCCCCTGTCCCCCGAGAATCACGCATGGCTCGACGGCGTTCTCGCTGGTTTGTACTCACGTTCACCCGAGGCCGGCGGTGCCGCCGCCGACATTGCGGCCGATGCTGCTGATTCCTCGCGTCCAGCTGTGTTTTTGCTGTGGGCCTCTCAGACCGGCACCGCAGAGGAGTACGCCCAGTCCTGCCTGTCCCACCTGCGGGGAGCAGGACTGAACATCGCCGAGTACTCGATGGACTCGTTCACCGTCGATCGGTTGCCCGCCGAGGCAGACGTGCTGATCGTCAGCAGCACCACCGGCGATGGCGAAGCACCTGACAATGGGGCGACGTTCTGGGACAGCCTTGTCGCCGAGTCCGCACCGGCGCTACCCGGAATCCGCTATGCCGTGCTCGCGTTCGGCGATTCGAGCTACGCCGACTTCTGCGGTCACGGCCGAAGGATCGACGAGCGTCTCAGCGAGTTGGGTGCCCAGCGACTGCTCGACAGAGTCGATTGCGAACCCGACTACGAGGGCGAGGCGGCCACGTGGCTCGATGCCGTGGTCGACACGCTCTGTCGCGACGGCGACGCCCCGGCCGACGCGGCACGAGTGGACGTCACCGAACCTCACGTCGTGCACGTAACGAGAGACACCGAGTCGGAGAGATACAGCAAGAAGTCCCCGCTCGTGACCACTGTCGTGCGCAATCGAGTGCTGACCGCGCGCGGGTCCATCAAAGACGTTCGTCAACTGGGGTTTCATCTGCCCGACGGCACACTCGAATACGAGGCCGGAGACGCACTCGGCGTCTGGCCTCGCAACAGCAGCAGCTTCGTGGACGAGTGGCTACTCGCTACCGGCCTGGACGGCCAGGCAGTGGTCGACCTCACCGGGCACGACTCGATGACGTTGCACACGGCGCTCAGTAGCCACCTCGAAATTGCGCGTGCAACAACGGATCTGCTGAAGTTCGTGCATCGACGGACCGCGGACGACGATCTCGAATCGATGCTGCATCCCGACAACCGACCTGCGCTGTCCGACTGGATGTGGGGTCGCCAGTCGATCGATGTGCTTGCCGCCCATCCGGTTCGGGCCTCGGTCGAAGACTGGTTGGGCGTGCTCAAGCCGCTGCAGCCGCGTTTGTATTCCATTTCGTCGAGCCCGAAGGAGAACCCCAACGAGGTGCAGGTGACCGTGTCGGCGGTGCGGTACAACGTGCACGGAGTTCCCCGACGCGGAGTGTGTTCGACCTATTTGGCCGACCACGCGGCGAACCACGATGTGGGGATCTTCGTTCAGAGGTCCTCGCACTTCAAGCCGCCGGACGACCCCGCTACCCCGATGATCATGGTTGGCCCGGGAACCGGAGTCGCCCCGTTCAGGGCTTTTCTGCACGAGCGTCGGGCACTCGGGCACACCGGTCCCAATTGGCTGTTCTTCGGTGAACAGCACGCAGATACCGACTTCTACTACCGCGACGAACTGACCGCGATGCTGAGCGACGGTTCGTTGAATCGCTTGGATGTGGCGTTCTCACGCGATCAGAAGGACAAGGTCTACGTCCAGGATCGAATGCGCGAGTACGGCGCAGAGCTGTGGAACTGGATTCACCGCGGTGCTCATTTCTACGTCTGCGGCGATGCGTCCCGCATGGCCAAGGACGTCGATGCTGCGCTGAAGGGCGTGGTGGCCCAACACGGCAAGCTCGCACCGAGCAGCGCCGAAGCCTACGTCAAAGCTCTTGCTGCAGAAAAGCGATACGTGCGCGACGTCTACTGAGAAGTCGGTGGAACAGTGCGGGTCAGGAACTCGAGCTGATCTTCCACTACCCGCTCGAATGCCTCGCCCAGGTAGATCTCGAAGTGACCGGCGGCGTAGGTCTTGATCTCACCCAGCGGTGCCGTCCGTGCGTAGCGCAGCGTGGCCTCGGCCGGCGCTACCGAGTCCGTCTCGCAGACGACGAACAAGATGGGACAGCGAACGTCCTTTGCCCGACGCCCGGGCCGGTGCCGCACGATCTGCAACGCAACTCTGGCCGCGACCCGGTTGTGGAACGACTCGTCGGCATCCGGCGCAAGTGCCAGGTAACCGTCGTAGCTGTCGGGAGAGGTCATCAATGCCGTCGTCCCAGGCCGTCCGGCCGTCGACACCATCAGTGGCGGCCGCCCGATCATCGACCCCGCCAGATCCCCCAGCGCACGGACGGACAGCTTCATCGACGTCAAGGTGCTCGACGCGAGTCCCGATGCGATTCCGTCGGTGAACGGACACTGTGCAACCACGGCTGCTACCCGCTGGTCTCGGGCACCGGCCACGATGACATGCCCTCCGCCGAACGACGAGCCCCACAGGACGATTCGAGACGTGTCCACATCCGATCGGGAACGAGCGTGGGCAATAGCAGAAGCCCAGTCCTGGAGCTGCGATTCGATATCGAGTAGCTGTCGTGGTTCTCCGCCGCTCGCCCCGAAGTAGCGATAATCGAAGACGAGGCAGGCATACCCTGCGGCTCGAAAACGCTCCGCGTAGGCGTCCAGTCGCATTTCCCGAGTTCCGCCGAGCCCGTGCCCCATGACGATCACCGGTGCAGGATGGGTGCCGTTCGGAAGGTAGAGCCACGCCGCGCAGGCGTCCCCGTGTGAATCGAATGTCACGTCGATGCGATCAGGTACCGAGCCCCCCGGCTGCGAATTCATGGGCAGACACTAGCCCACGACAGGCGAATCGGTCGATCACCGACCGGAGTGCTCCGCGGCATAGGCGTCGACACGTCCGTAGGCGATCTTGGGCGTCCAGTCTCGATGCACCAGCCCGAAGTTCTGCTCGACGTCGGAGGTGTCCGACCCCGAGTCACGCACCGAGTAGACGAATGCAGGGCCCAGCCAGTCGTTACCGACGACTGCATCGAGGACGATCCCGATGGTGTCGGACTGCGTCTGTTCATCGACGCTGTTGGGGTTGGTACCGGTCGGTGCTCCGAATTCGGTGATCCAGATCTGCTTGTTCGCATCGCCTCCGGCAACCATCACATCACGCATCGACCACATTTTCATGGCGGTATTCCACGACGCCGTGTCGGGGTCGTTGGGCAGCCGACCTGCGCGCTCGACAGAGCGAGTTGGAAGCTGCGGCCAGCGGAGATCAATTGGTCGTACTGTCCAACCCCGAGCAGAGTACGGTGCCGGTCTCGCCGAAACCGCTGTCCGAGGCTCTCGTCGCCGCACTCGCCGCATTCATCGTCGCTGCCGAGCTGATCGTGTTGCTTCGGGGCCGAATCAGCCGCAAACCTTCTCGCTCGTGGGCCCGTCGCGCATCGCGTAAGTTCGGGGCCCACTTCGACCCGGCGACCGGCGACGCCGTGCCTCCCCTGGTGGCATCGAGGATCGCTGCTCTCGAGCGCGGCGACCGGTCCACGACCGGGGCTCGTCACGCCGCACCCAGGGGCGAGAGCGTGATCGTGTTTCTCGTCGGTGAGGGAGCCGATTCCGAACGATCCGACGACGTGCGATCCGACGGCGGCGGTGCAACGACCCGACGGCGCAGAGCAACAGCCGAATACGGATTGTCGGAGGACTGGTGGCACTACACCGACGTGGGTGACGTCGAGAGTGTCGTGATCATGGTGTCGACACGGGGCCGAGACAAGAAGGCCGCCACCGCGGCGCTTCGACGCCTCGACGAGTTCGACATCCCCGTTCATCTTGTCCTGCAGAGCAAGAACACAGACCGCCGTGTGGAACCGACCACGCAGACGACCGCGATGGAGGAACGCCGCGATGCCAGCTGACCGAATCGCCATCGTTCACGAACGGTTCACCGAGATTGCTGGATCGGAACATGTCATCGAGCAGCTCGCTCTGCACTGGCCTGCTGCTGAAGTGTTCGCACCCATCGCCCGGCCGGCAGGCGTTCCGACCGGACTCGTCCGAGCACCACACACGTCGGGCCTGAACAGGATCTACAACGCAGTGGGACAACGCTCCTACGCGCCCGTACTGCCCCTGATGCCGCTCGCGTTCAGACGTATGCCACTGCGCGGGTTCGACGCCGTGGTGGTGAGCCATCACGCATTCGCCACGCAGGCGGTGTTCGCCACCGACTCACCGGTGATCGCGTACGTGCACAGCCCGGCGCGCTGGGCGTGGGATCCGGCACTGCGGGCGGGGGAAGGTGGCGGCAGAGCAGGAGCAGCGATCCTGACGGCGTTGTCGGCCGTGGCCCGCCGGTGCGAGATCGACGCGGCACCGAAATTGACCACGGTGGTGGCCAATTCGACCGCGGTCGCGCAGCGTATCGACGACTGGTGGCACCGCAGTGACGCGGTCGTCGTCCATCCACCAGTCGACACCGAAGGCTTCACGCCGGACCCGTCCGTGAAGCGAGAGGACTTCTTCCTGCTCGCGGGCCGCCTGGTTCCCTACAAGCGCCCGGACATCGCCGTGCGCGCCGCCGCCGAGGCCGATGTTCCTCTTGTGGTGGCCGGAGACGGACGAGCCATGAATGCCTGCCGGGAACTGGCAGGCCCCAAAACGACTTTTCTGGGCCGAGTTTCGCACGAGAAGCTGCTGCAACTGCATCGGACGACCCGCGCCCTGCTGATGCCGGGAGTGGAGGACTTCGGAATCGTTCCCGTCGAGTCCATGGCCACCGGAACGCCGGTGATCGCGTTGGGCGACGGTGGTGCCATGGACTCGGTGATACCGGGGAGAACCGGAGTGCATGTGGCACCGGGTTCCGACGAGGCGGTCGTCGCCGGATTCACCGAAGCGATGAGGTCGTTCGCTCCCGGAGACTTCGACCGCAACGAGATTCGTACGTGGGCGGAGGGCTTTTCGAGGGCCAACTTCCGCAGTCGTATGCAGGAGGTCGTCGATGCCGTCCGCTGAACGTAGATATCGCGCGACCGCGCTGGACCGCGTCTTCGCCGACACCCGAATAGTGACCGCTGTCGGTCCTGTTCGCGGACTCGACATCGAGCGCACGCGCCGAACGCTTGCCGCCGCCGAGCGAGTCGACGACGCGCCCCACGTTGCGCTCGAACCGCGATCGGATGCACGACAGTGGCACTACCGCAATGGAATTGCCGGCGACAATGTCATTTCGAGTACTGCTGCCACCGAGGATCTGGGCCGCGTACTGACCGACATTCGAGCGCGTGGCGGTGAGCGAGGACCACTCGAGGTGATCGTGTTCGACGACTATCTCGCTGTCGACTACTCACACGGAATCGGTGACGGTCAGATAGGCGTGATGATGTTGGCGGCATTCTGCGACGACGCCGACGGGGCTTTGGTTCCCGGCCTCGCCGCCGGAATACCGGCGGGTATGACATGGAAAGCATTGTGGCGTCACTATTCTCGCAATCCTCGGACTCTCGGGGCCTTCTGGAAGCTGCGAGCGCGTCATCGAGCGCAAGCCGATGCCGACACTCCCCGTCGCCGTATCGACAACTGGGAAGACAGCAAGGTCAGCCGAGCCGGGTACATGGACAGAGCACGTGTCGACGAACTCAAACGCTGGACTGCCGAGAACACTCCAGGCGCGACCTCGGCGGCGATCTCGATCGCGCTGGTGAGTGCGGCACTGCGTGCCGAGAGTATCGACGTCGACGAGCGCATCATGGTCTTGTTCAACAACAGACGTTATCTCGATCCGGCGCAGCAGGGCTCGCACGGAAATTTCGCCGTCGGCATCCCACTGCGTATTCCGGCCGCCACCTCGCCCCACGAGATCGCCGGCATCATGCGCGAGGTGATCGAATCCGGCTGGCCCATAGCAATACTGGGAATGTCACAGCTACGGGATGCAACCTCGAGGATTCGATCTTCTGGTCGGCAGCAGCACGCCGATTCGGTGACCGAAGTTTCGGACACGTTGAGGCTGGCCGTCAGTGACCTCGGAAAATTACGAATTTTCGACCATCTCGAATGGGCCGACGATGCCGGACCACCGCAGGTAGCGGCATCGCTCGAGCCCGACGGCCCGGACGGCTGCACGATGCTCATCGCCGAAGTCGCGGGCGGGCGCACCTACACGGCCTCGTTCTGCTCCGAAATGGTCGGCGTCGCCGTCATGGACGCAGCACTGCGTCGTATCTGCGAAGACCCCGTCGCCCTGCTGCGCGATGCGCACTGAACTAGGAAGATCAGCTCCCGAACCATCACAGCCGCACAGACGGGCCCGCCCATGACCGACCGATCGACAGTACTGTTCCTCGCCCACACCGGACAGGTCTCCGGTGCCGAAAAGGTGCTACTGGATTTGATCGACGAGGCGCAGCGCCGAGGCCACGACACGGTGGTGGCCTGCCCGGCCGGTCCCCTGGCAGATCGTCTGCCCGGGACGGCACGACATATCCGCATCGATGAGCTCGGTCTGGGTGGGCAACGAGGTGCAGCCCGTGGCGTCGCAGCGATGCGCATGTTCGGGCGGTGGGTCACCGCCGCACGCGCAGTACGCACGATCGCCCAGGCACCGGGCACGGCCACCGTCGTCAATTCGCTGTTCGCGCTCCCCGTTGCGAGATTCGCGCGACCCACTCGCGGTGCGTCGTGGCTCGTCCACGACACGATGACCTCTCTCAAACAGCGTCTGGTGGTTCGATTCGCGCGTCCCGCTGTTCGCGTCGCGGTCTCGGTGTCCGATGCCACTGCCGAACCCCTACGCACTGCAGGCCTGGAGGTGGTTGTGTCACACAACGGTGTGCCTTGGCCGGTTCCCCGCTTCGGCGGCGAACTGCATACTCCGCCGGTCGTGGGCATGTTGGCTCTGTTGACCCCGTGGAAGGGACATCGAGTCCTGCTCGATGCTGTCGCCGCGCTTCCCGATATCAGAGTCGAACTCGCGGGAGGCAGCTTTCCCGGCGATCGTGAATACGTCGCGGAACTCCACGAGCGAGCCTCACGACCCGACCTGACAGGTCGGGTCGAATTCCTCGGACACACCGACTCGGAAGCTGCGCTGCAACGATGGGATGTAGTTGTCTCCGCAAGTACGTCACCCGAAGCCGGTCCATTGTCGGTTCTCGAAGCCATGTCACATGGATTGCCGGTGATAGGGACCGACCATGGCGGCACTCACGACTTTCTCCGCGACGGTGCCGGAATTCTCGTCGAGCCCGGCAACGCCACTGACCTGGCCGCTGCGCTGTCGGCTGTCATCGGCGATGCGACACGACGGCGCACCATCGGCGAGTCCGCAAGGTACCGCGTCGCCAGCTGCCACGACATCCGTGAGACGCTTCCTGCGCTTCTACGCGAACTGATCAGCTGAGCGCCCTGTACAGCGAGCCCGTAGTTGGTGGAAACTCGGACATACATACGGACGACTGTGTTTCAATCGTATGTCGGCTGTAACGAGGGAGGGCTGCAGTGACTCGCGCAATCACGAGATCGAACGAGCATTACCAATGGGGTATGGGCGTAATGACGTCTTTCGCCGTCACACCGCTCGTCAGACGAGTCGTTTCCAGTGCTGCTCTGGCCATGGCCGTCGTGGTCACCCTCGAAATGGCGTTCGGCTACGGGGCCACCACGACAATACCGTCGATCGTGCAGTGGACCTGCATGATTGCCGCGTACATCATGGGCGCATTCTGGTGGTTCGGTCCGTGGCCGACACTGGGCCAGGCCTTTGCCTTCGTGGTCATCGCCGATCTGGCGATCTTCGGCGCAACCATCACCGCGAACTTCGAGCCCGAGGTCACGCTGGGTAAGTGCACCTTCCTCATCCCGATGGGAATGCTGGCCGGATTCTTCTTCGACAAGTGGCGACTGGCCGCGCACATTCTGCTGTGCCTCCTGGGAACGTCCATAGTCGCGGTCTACATCGTGATGGAGCGGGGAGTCGACACCTTCGTCGCCGTGGTTCTGTGGGCCCCGATCGTGGTGACGCTCACCGGCTTCGTCGTGATGCTGCAGCTCACGACCCAGTCGATACGAGCAGAATTCGAGTAGTCGACCCATCACGGCCGCGAGATTCGGCCGTTCCTCGTTGCTGGCAACGGTCGTCGATGCCGTCGACCATCGTCCCGTCGAACAGCTGAGGAGCCCACGTGCGCACCTTCACCCTCCCCCACACCGAATCCATCGTGTCGAGCATCGTGCTCGGATTCATGCGCATTGCCCAGCTCGACGACAGCCGGATCCGGCGGCTGGTCGACACGGCACTGGACGTAGGTGTCACGGTGTTCGACCACGCCGATATATACGGCGGCACCCCGCACGCCTGCGAGAAGCGATTCGGAGATGCGGTAACCCTGACGCCGTCGCAGCGCGAGCTCATCGACATTCAGAGCAAGGTAGGCATCCGCGAGGGTTGGTTCGACTTCTCCGCCGATCACATCGTCTCCACGGTCGAAGAATCGCTGACTGCCCTCGGCGTCGATCATTTGGACACACTTCTACTGCACCGACCGGACACCCTGGTCGAACCAGAGGAGGTCGCCGCAGCGTTCGACACGCTGCACTCCTCGGGCAAAGTACTCGGTTTCGGCGTCTCCAATCACACTCCAGGTCAAATCGAGTTGTTGAAAACTGCTGTTTCGCAGCCGATTCTCTTCGATCAGGTTCAGCTGAGCATCGTGCACTCGCCGTTGATCGCGGCGGGCCTGACCGCAAATATGAGCACCGAAGACCAATCGGTCGACCGCGACAACGGCTTGCTGGACTACGCGAGGACACGCGGCATCACTCTTCAGGCGTGGTCACCTTTTCAGAGCGGCACACCGTCCGGAGTCTTCGTCGGCGACCGAGAGAACTATTTCGAGCTCAACGAAGCTTTGAACGAGATTGCCGAGTTGTACGACTCGACACCCTCGGCGATAGCGACAGCCTGGATCACCCGGCACCCAGCCGACATCCAGGTCGTGCTCGGCACCACCGATCCCGATCGAGTGAGCGAGGCAGCCGACGGTTCGGACCTTCGATTGACCAGGCAGGAATGGTATCGCTTGTTCCGCGCAGCGGGCCACACATTGCCGTGAGCGCCGCTCAGCGTGATCACATCTGACGTTACCTTCTCGTTATCGAATCGCTATTATTCCGTGACCCTGAGGCTTCGATTCGGTGACGTTGCGCTGTCAGGATCAACGCACGGCGTGCAACGGAATCTGTAGCCCTCGGGTTCCACCCAGAGCATGCCGGTCGTTAGGCCATCCGGACTGAGAGGTTCGCACCGTGACTGTCACCGACCACTTCGTTTCCCGTCTCGTATCCGTCGATCGCGCAGCTGCCCGCTACTCGATCGGCACCGAGTCCTACTCCCCTCGCTTGACTGTCGTCCGCGCTACCGGCGACTTCGACTTGAGCGCTCGTGCAGATCTGGCGTGCGCCCTGAACGAGGCCTCGCGCGGCGAAACCGTCGTGCTGTTGGATTTGTCGGCAGTCTCCTTCATGTACTCGGGCGCAGCCTGCGTGATCATCGACGCTGCTGCTCGCAGCGACGGTCGACTCGAGGTCTTCGCTCCGACGCGTCCGGCCCGCATGATTCTCGAAGCACTGGGCGCGGCGACGATCGTGACGGATCCGCGCGTCACGCCCGTCGACTGACTTACTCGCCGGCGTCATCCCCGGAACCCCGCCACGCGAGCAGCACGCCGTCACCCTCGGCTCGTGGCCACGGCAGAAACAGTGTGACGGCAACACCATCGAAACTAGCAGTGCCACAGGAGCATTGGCCCAGACACCGAGTACCGCGAAAAGTTGAATCTACAGTCGCTTTTTCTTTGCTGTTCAGCAGAGCTATTCGACGCAGCCCTCTGAATCGGAGCAACGCCTTGTCACCTGACACCGACGTCATCGATCTGAGCAGCCCACTGACACTCGCCTGCGGGCAGATCCTGCCGAATCGCGTGATGAAGTCAGCGTTGAGCGAAGGACTGGCGACCGCCGAGCATGCCCCCGACTCACGCCTCGAGACGCTGTACCGCCAGTGGGGTGCAGGCGGCTATGGCCTGGTGGTGACCGGCAACGTGATGGTCGACCGCTCGCATCTCGGTGAACCGGGCAATGTGGTCATCGAGGGCGACCGCGACCACGATGCCCTGGCTCGCTGGGCAAAAGCGACGTCGGACGGCGGCGCTCCCATTTGGATGCAGCTCAATCATCCCGGCCGGCAAGCCAATCCGATCGTCACCCACGCCAAGCCCGTTGCGCCATCCGCCATTGCCCCCAGTATCCCGGGCATCCCAGCGCCGCGGGCGTTGAGCGAGCACGAGATCCACCAGATCATCGGCCGATTCGCCACCGCAGCGGCTGTGGCCGAGACGGCCGGTTTCGACGGCGTCCAGATCCACGGTGCACACGGCTACCTCGTCTCGCAGTTTCTCTCGCCGCTCTCGAACAAGCGCGAAGACTCGTGGGGCGGCGATCTAGACGGGCGAATGCGATTCGTACTGGAAGTAGTCCGCGCAATCAGAACAGCGGTGTCCCCGAGCTTCGCGGTGGGAATCAAGCTCAATTCGGCAGACTTTCAACGCGGCGGGTTCAGCGAAGAAGAATCGCGCATCACCGTCGAGCATCTTGTTCAGGAATCGATCGATCTGATCGAAATCAGTGGTGGCAGTTACGAATCACCCGCGATGATGGGTACCGCGAGCACTCGTGATCGGGAGGCCTACTTCCTGGAGTATGCGCGGACGGTGCGCGAGGCCGCCGGAACCGTGCCACTGGCCGTGACCGGAGGATTCCGTACCCGCTCGGTGATGAGTGCGGCCGTGCAGTCGGGTGAGTGCGACATGGTCGGTCTCGGTCGGCCCACGGCCCTCTCCCCCGCTGTCGCGAGCTCTCTCGTCGACGGCACGTTGGATCGCGTCGAATCACCACGCGTCACTCTGCGAATCCCGTCGAAGGCGAGCGCGTTCAAACAGATCAACGGTGCGCTCGACCTGCAGTGGCACACCGACCAACTGCAGCTCATCGGCGCTGGGCAGCAACCGAATTCGCGCCGTCCGGCATGGAGAACTGCGGCATCGATGGTGCAGCGAAACGGCTGGGACGCATTCCGCAACCGTCGAGGCTCTGGCAACGCCAGCGGACAAGCTGTTGCCGCGAAGTTCCGACGCGAGCGCTTGATCGGCAAATACGTTGCCAATCCCATCGTGAACGGATTGGCCTCCCTCGGAGTGACGACCTCGCTGATCACCGACATCGAGACCGTGGGCCGCAAAACCGGTCTTGCGAGGCGCGTGCCGGTGTCGGCGGCCTTCGACGACTCCGGAGCGTGGGTGATCTCCCAACACGGGACCCGGTCGGGCTGGGGAGCCAACATCTCGGACGAACCGCGGATCCGAATTCGCGTGGGTAGCCAATGGCGGAGCGGAACAGCCACTTTCGTGCCCGACGACGACGTTGTCGTCCGAGTGAGGTCGTTCTCCGACAACCGGATTCTCGGACGCCTCATCGGAGCCGGCTTTCGTGCGCTCCAGACCACCCCGATCTCGGTGCGCATCGAGTTCGACGACTGACCGACTCTTCGACGACACCGGCGAAGATGATGTTCGACGGCAGTACGGCCGGAGTTGCATAATCACTCGATGGCACCGACACCCACAGGCACACTGCGCAGAACCGCTACCGGATTCGCTCTCGAGCTGAGCAGAACCATCGCCGCTCCGCGCGAGGACGTATGGGCCAGCTTGACGGAGTCGCCACGGACGTCACTGTGGTTCGGGCCGTGGGAGCGCATCTCGGACGACACCATCAGGGTCACGATGGTCTTCGAGGAGGGCCAGCCCCAGTCGACCATGACTGTCGAGGCGTGCGAGCCGCCGCACCGGCTGGCGGTGCGGATGACCGATGAGGGCCAGTGGCCACTCGAAGTCCGCCTGACCGAACAAGGCCACACGACCGTCCTCGTGCTCGTCCACAGCTGTGCGAGCACCGATGGTCTCGGCGACATCGGGCCAGGGTGGGAGTACTACCTGGACATGCTCGTCGCGTCCAGAGACAACACCCCACTGCCGAGTTTCGACGACTACTACCCGGCACAGCAGGGTTACTACTCATCGCTTCACCCACAGTGAGTCAGTGATTGCGGAGCGCGTCGATGAGCTCCTCCTTGTTCAGTTTCGAGTAGCCCTCGAGCCCCAATTCTTTGGCCCTGTCGGTCAATTCGTCGACTGTCCAGTCCTCGTAGGATCCGGACTCGCCGCCCTTCTTACCGACCTGCTCCCTGCCCTTGTTCGCGGCGGCATTGGAGATGCGGGCCGACTTCTCCTTCGAGTTCCCTTCCTCGCGGAGCTTGTCGTACAAGTCCGGGTCCTTCAGTTGCGGCTGATCCTGGGACTCGGTTGTGCTTTTCTCGGCTGGCATTTCTCATCCTTTCGCAATGTCGATATCGAGAGCGCTACCCGGTCTGCACGCCGACAAACCTCGGCTTCGGGCGCAGCCCGATGGTGTACATCGAGTTGCGACGGGTACCCGTTGGGAATGGAGCTCGATCGACGGCAGACAACCGGCACGGACACCGAGGAAACGGCCGGTGCGCCGCTCTCCGTGGGGGTGGTCAGTGACGAAGGTTTCGCTTCGACCGTGGCGTCTGCCATCGTCGAGAAGTTGCCGGGCCACGCCATGATCGACGGGCAACGCCGCGAGATACGCGTGTCCGGGTCAACAGTTCCACTTCCGCCCACGGCGACCGGCTCGGCCCCGCTGGGACAGTGGCTGGCAGCTGTGAAAGCCGACGACAACTACGACATCGTGCTGTGCGTGTCGGAAGTACCTCGCCGCCAGGGTTCACGGCCGGTGATCGCCGAGACTCGGGACGGGACGACCGGCGCGCTGTACGTGCCCTCCTTCGGAACGCTCGCGGTGCGAAAACGCGCCGTCGCGGCGGCGTTGGCCGTGTTGCACGAGTTGATCGAAGCCGACGACGCGTCTCGGCTACCGCGGAGATATTTCAAGTCTCGCTGGGCAGCCAGTGACTCCGGCGAAGGTGACGAAGTGCTGCTGA
This sequence comes from Rhodococcus sp. AW25M09, assembly GCF_000333955.1. Lineage (GTDB taxonomy): Bacteria > Actinomycetota > Actinomycetes > Mycobacteriales > Mycobacteriaceae > Rhodococcoides. Next base: position 68,044 of record NZ_CAPS01000068.1, on the reverse strand, counting down.
CGTCGAGAATTTTCGGCCGAATCAGATTGGTATCGGGGATGATCCGGTGCAATCGGCCGTGGCGATTGGTTCCGACGCTGTCGAGCGCACTTGCTGCAGCCAGCGCGGCGTCCGCCTTCGGCGTGTTCTACGCGAGCATCTGGCAGATGGCAGCGTCGATGAGTCTGGGGCGATTGGCCATGGTCGGGGTCACGGCAGTGATCGCCATGACAGCGTGGGTCATTCTTCCCAACGGCCTGTGGGAGAAGCGGACGTTCCGTAGCTCCACGATCGATCGCTGGATGTACAACGTAGCTACCTTGGGCACAGTTCTGACCGGTGCGCTGTGCATGTATGCCCTGTTGTTCGCTGTCGTACTTGCAGCGGCAGCGGTGGTCATTTCACCGGATTTCCTGGCGGCACAGATCGGTCGAACCGCGTCGCTCGGTGACTATTTCTCTCTCGCGTGGCTCGCCGCATCGCTGGGTACCGTGGCCGGTGCAGTCGGATCGTCGGTAGCCGATCGCGAAGATATTCTCGACGCCACCTACGGTCACCGAGAACTGATTCGTCGACAGTCGGCGACGTCGTCATCGTGAGATCGGCGAACCGTTCGCGTTGTGAGTGAGAACAACAAAACCTGGGTACCTTCGTAAAATGCCATACCTCGAACGAGTTGCTGACGTATTCGTGCTCAACCTCGGCACTCGGGGTGTCGACGACAGCGAGAACCGCATCAGCCCGGATTGGGTCGCCGAGATCAACGCTCTGCTCGACGAGGTCGAGGCCAGCTCCGGCCCCGCCGCGCTGGTCACAACGGCGACGGGCAAATACTTCTCCACGGGGGTCGACCTGTCGTGGGGTGCCGAGAATCTCGATCAGGTCAACCGCTTCATCGGCACCGTGCAGGAGATGTTGGTGCGGTTTCTGACGTTCCCGATGCAGACCGTCGCGGCCCTGCAGGGACACACATACGGCGGTGCTGCATTCTTCGTGATGGCGCACGACTACCGAATCCAGCGATCCGATCGCGGCTTCCTCTGCTTCCCAGGCGTCAACATCGGCGCAACCTACAGCCCGGGAACCGTAGACATGGTCAGAGCCAAGCTGGCACCGCACGCCTTTCACGAGGCGCTGACCACCGGACGCCGCTACGGCGGCGGCGACGCCATGGCACTCGGACTGGTCGACGCGGTGTCGACAGAAGATGCATTGCGAGACGACGCCGTAGCCCGAGCGAGCGACTTGGTAGGAACCCGAGGCGATGTTCTACGGGAGATCAAACGAACGATGTACGCGAGTGAGATCGTGTCGCTACTGACACCGGTCGCGGGCGTCGACGAAATGGAGTGGGCCTCTAACTAACCCCGGGCATGCGTCGACAGCGCTACCCCTTGGCGACCAAAGGTGCGACTTCGGTACCGAGCAGCTCGATTCCTCGAAGCAGATCGCTGTGGGCCAGCCGCGGGTTGGTCATCTGCAGCGACAGTCGATCTACGCCGCCCAGTTGTTCGCCTACTCGCAGGATCTTGTCGGCGACCGTCTGTGGGTCGCCCATGAAGAATGCCCCGTTGGGGCCGGCGGTCGCGTCGAACTGCTGCCGGCTCGGCCGGGCGAATCCGCGTTCGCGCGAGATCTTGGTGAACATCTCGTTCCAGCCGGGATAGATGGTATCTGCCGCGGCCCGCGTGGTATCAGCGACGAAGCCGAACACATGCAGCCCCACCTTCAGCTGCTCTGGTGGATGACCCGCTTGCGCTCCTGCGCGCCGGTACAGGTCGACGAGCGGAGCGAACTGGCGTGGTTCCCCTCCGATGATGGCAATCATCAGAGGCAACCCCAGAAGCCCAGCGCGAGCAAAGGATTCGGGCGTCCCTCCGACACCGACCCAGATGGGCAACGGATCCTGCAGCGGGCGCGGATAGATTCCCTGACGCACCAGCGCAGGGCGGTGCTTGCCGGACCACGTGACTTCGGTGTTGTCGCGGATCTGCAGCAGCAGGTCCAACTTCTCGGCGAAGAGCGAGTCGTAGTCGGCCAGGTCGAGGCCGAACAGTGGGAACGACTCGGTGAACGAGCCGCGGCCGACGACGAGATCGATTCGGCCCTTCGAGATCAGATCCAGGGTGGCGAACTCCTGGAACACTCGCACGGGATCGTCCGCACTGAGTACCTTGACTGCACTGCCGAGCCGGATGTTCTCGGTTCGCGCGGCGGCGGCAGCCAGAATGATCGACGGTGCCGAGTCGTAGTACTCGCTGCGATGATGCTCACCGATGCCGAACGAGTAGAGCCCGACCTGATCCGCGAGCGCGATCTCTTCCAGCAGATGACCCATGCGCTCCTCCGGAGCAATCACCCGACCGTCGGTCGGGTCGGTCACGGAAGAGACGAAACTGTCTACGCCCAGATGCATGATGGGACCTCTCGATTCGGGATGTACGACACCAACAGCATCGGTGAAGATTCAATTATTCCGAGCTCCGCGCGACGAGCCGCTCGATCCACCCGATCGCTTCGGGGTAGGCAGCGGCGTTCGCAGCCGTATGGTCGAACGCGGGAACGAGTTCGGTTCCGAAGTCGAACTCGCGCACGGTGACATCCGCGGCACCGGCGGCGCGCCATCGCTGCGCCAGGAGCCGGCTCTGCTCGATTCCTACGGAACTGTCGTGTACTCCCTGCACGATCATCACGGGCGCGATCGGCGCGGTGAACCCGACGGTGTTCGCCGCCGTCAGAGAACCCAGAACAGGGCCGGTCATGAGTGCGCTCAAAGACGTGCCGTCGGCCGTCAAATCCTCCGACCGCAGCTTTCCGTACTCGTACGCGTCGAACGTGCAGAAGTCCAAGACTGCATCGAGAACCGCACGTCCGCGGTCGTTGAAGAGTGAGCGAATCTCGCCGGCCCGGTCGGGATGCGCGCCGATCAGTCCGTCGATCGTGTACAGCATCGTCGCGGCGGTCCCGGTGCCGTCCTGCCCTTCGACGCGCAGCACGGGATCGGTCGGTGCGGCACCGACGAAGGCACCGACCACGGACAGGTCGGGCGCGTACGTGGAGGCGAGCTCTGCGGCGGCGGCCGAGGCGAATCCGCCGGCTGAATATCCGTAGACCACGACGGGCGCGTCGGTCTCGCCTGCCGCGGCCCGGGCCGAGTCCAGCACCGCACGTGCGCCGGCAACCCGGCCCAGGAACTCGTACTCGCCGGGAGTTCCGAGTCCTTGATAGTCCGTCGTGACCACCTGGTATCCCTGTTCCAGGAGCGGCAGCAGCGCCGGGATCGTGGTTGCCATTCCCTGCACGGACGAGCCCGAGCAGCGGTCGGCGATCCCGTAACTGCCTGGTGCGTAAGCGATCACGGGCCGGGGACCAGGACCGGTCCACGCACTGGTCGGGGTGATCAGCAACCCCGACACCGCGACTGCACGATCACGGGGATCGGCCGACCGGTACAGAATTCGCTCGGTGTGCGATCCCAGAACGTCGAGCTGCGGCACGGGTTCTCGGCGCAGGATGGCCCCGGGTGCGTAAGCATCGAGGTCGGCGACGGGAGTGTCGTAGAAGTCGGTGCCAGCGGGGTCCGCCGAGACGGGTTCGGGCGACAGGACGAGGGACACTGCCAGCACGACCAGGGCGCAGGTGAGGCTGAGGAGTTTCATGTCGCGTGCAATTATGCGGTGCTGAGCGCGGCTCCGCATTCCGTGCTCCACCGTGGCAGTTCGGCGACCTGATAAGCGGTGGATCCGAAGTGGGTCGCTCTGCGACACTGATGTACGGATCACCGACCTCGATGCGGCGGTGGTCGGAACAGGATCGGACACCACATTGGACTGCGCAACCCTTGTTCTGGCGTCCCCGCGGGGACGCTTTTTCTGCGCGAATCTCGGGTATCTGTGCAGCTCGGACGAACGCGCTGCGAATCCATATCGTCCGCACTCGCTCGCAGATGCCGTCGAAGTACTGAAGAGTGTCGATGTTGCTGCACTTGCCGAACTATCCGAATCGGACGTGCTCGGTGCTCTCGGTTTTGCAACGGACTGGGCACGCTACTGGCAGCCGCCGGACGAGGAAGACATCTGGTTCGCCACACCGGAAGCTGTTGCGGCGCTGCACCCTATAGCGTCTGCTATGTGGGCGTCAGCGACTACTCAGTGGTGGTCCGACGGGGTCGACACGAGTTGCCAGCGCATGGTGGCGCATCCATGCAAGACCGACGAGTTCCCAGAATCGACACTGCCGTACAGAAGCAGGAGTGCAGGGCTCGACCTGTGGCGTGAGCACATTCTCGAAGCTGAGGAGCGCTATCGCATCCGGCGAATCGAGCGCCCGGATAACCGCATAGGCGGAGAGTGGTGGTCGATTCCATCGCCGAGCACAGCGCTGGAAACCAGCCGCGCACGTGAGCGATTGGGGGCGCTGGAGTTGCTGCTGGAGGAAGATTCGTCCGGAGGCGGCAGAGCACGCGTGTGGCCGGTGACCGTCCGCGGCAACCCTCGTGTGTACGAGATCAGGAGCCCCGCCGACTGGGCTCACTTGGTCGACGCGTACCCGTTGGCGGTTCCGGAGTCCAAACGTTCGGATTGGTTCGAGACAACGGGCGAATATCGTGACTGGTTCATTCCTGACTGGACCGCGGTGTCCGACGACTTCGACGCCGTGCACCTCACCATGTTGGGTTATCTGACTACACCCGGTATCGCAATACCGTTGACCGACAACGACGGTGCGACGGTACTGGCCGGCTGGAATCCGGACGCGACGTGGTGGTTGAACATCGATTGCGTCGATGCCGAAGACGAGCCCGTTCTGTGGCGGCGGGACGACGATCGTTGGGTCGCAGCACTCGACCCATGAATACGCCGCATCCGCGATCCTCGAAATCGTCCTGGTCGACGGCGGCTGTGATTGTTGCGATCGTGGCGGTCGGCGTCGTTGCAGCGGGTCTGCTGCACACTCCGCAATCCGATGCGATCACAATCCCCGGGTGCGACGAGGTTGCGCAGCCCGAGGACTTGCAGCGAATCAACTTCGCCTTTGTCGTGAACGAGACCTACGACAGTCCGGATTACCCCTGGTTCTCGGAAACAAAGGCCGCCGCAATGTCCGATGCATTGGCCGGAGCGCTGCCCAGAGGTGCCACGGTAAAGGCCGAGTCGATCGGGCCGAGCTTGCTGTTCGGACCGATCAGTACTTCCCCGGATGGAGGCATCGGCGGCGGAGATACCAGTGCCAGCGCAGTCCTCTCGATGAGCAACGTCGACGAGCGGCGCACCCTGGCCGACGGAATTGTCGTCGATATTTCGGACGGCGAGACGAATAGACGCGTTGAGGCCTACGTGCCGGACGGCAGTCGAATCGATGCGTCCTCTCATGGAGCACTCACGCTCGACGAAATGATCGATATCGTGACGACGCCTTCGGGTGGGTGAGCCGGTGCCCTCGTGATCGGACGTGAGGTGGGATCCGTTGTCGGGCATCCAATTCGGTCGCAGCTCGGGTGTCGCCGCACTCGACTTTCACTTCACAGTGTGCGAGAGTTCCCAACCTCGCTTGATAAGGACATATGCGGTGATCCATCCCAGCAGCGCGCAGATCAGTGGAATTCCGATGATGAAGTAGCTCGGCGTCTCCATGAAGTTCAGCGGGTTCGAGCTGCCACCATCGACAAGCGCATACGTCGATCTCGACGGCGCGCTGGAGAACAGTGCGATCACCAGGGTGGCAACAAGTCCGACGCCGAAGCCGAAAACACTGAGTAGAACCTTCATACCGCGCACAGCTTCGATCTCCCTTCGATTCTGTCCGGACCTGAATTTCCGGTTCTCCGAGAGTCTGCACGTTCGACAGATCCGCGGCATCGAAAAGCCGATCACCGGCGTGTTCGAACGGCTTACGCGAGCCTGTTCGAGCGCGGATCCGCGCAGTAGATTCGCTCGACTGGCCTACGGCCGTCCGACATGGTCCACTCTGCCGGACGCCTGTCGACCAGCGTCCAGCCGGTGCGTTCGTACAATTCGATTGCCTTTGTCGAGTACTCGATGACGTCGAGCATCGACGCACCTCCAATTCGCGCCTGCCGCAACAGCGAATCTCCGACCAGCGAGCCCCGGTGTTGCGGTCGGACGAAGAGCCGAGACACCCATAGGGCACCGACTCGGTCGACGATGACGACGTGTCCGACGATGCGGTTCTCATGCTCGGCGACCCACGCTGCTGCCGTGTTCTCGGGCGTCAACCACCCCGCAGGATCGTGGGGCCAACGATGCGGATAGTCGTCGGATTCGTGGACCTCGCACAGCGTCGCGACACACCCAGGAAGGTCAGCTGCAGTTCTCGGTCGGACGGACACCATTGAGGGAGTATCCCGCACCACGGACGTCAACGCCGATCACCGTCATCCAGACAGTCCCCTGGGCGGACGTCCTCCGACCGAAGGGCCGTTGACGGTCGACGGGATCCAGGCTTCGCGATACGTCGCGAAAGGTCTCGGTTGGTCAGCGCTGCCAGGACCGCGGACAGGCCGGGGTAATCGGAGACCCATGCTGTTGTCGGATCGACGCCTTCGGTGCCGCACGATGCCAGCGCGGCATAGGTGCAGGCCGGGATATCGGTGACGTGCTGGGTACTGATTCCGAACCGGCCCGCATCGTCGATCGAGTACAGCGACCGACCGTTGCCGACGACCTTCCACACCGGGGGCAACACCGTGTCCGGTGCGGGAGCCACGATGTGCCGCAGGTCAGTTCGCTACCGGAATTGTTGGTAATCGTGTTGATCACGGTCGACCCGTCGACCTCGAATGCGTACGTCACGTCTGTCGACTGCGACGCCGATGTCTTCGTTCGGGCGAACTATGTCCGAGGTGCCAGTGTGCAACAAAAAAGACCGTTCAGCATCTGTCGGACCGACACAGCCGAAGGGCGGGCAAAACAGGATGGAGAACCGTTGTGCTGGTAGAAGATCATAAACGTCTACCGGCCACGAGCCTTCCGCTCCGCTTCCGCGCGCTTCTTGATGTACGCATTCCGAACGCACAGGACGCGCCGTAGATACAGCCTGCCTGGGACGTCCAAGATCACAGCGCCGAGTCGTCCGCCACGGAATTCAACCGACATGATGTCGACCATGTGCGTGAGTTCGCGTCGCGCGAGAAAAAAATGCTCGTGACGCATCGAGGCAAAGGGGCCAGTGACCTGCTCATCCACGAAATATCGCGATGGCTCGTACTCCGTGATACGACTGGTCAAGGTGAACCACACACCGAGGTGCCTGGAACGGATTTCGATTTCATCGCCCAACCGAAGATCACGTCGACCCGCGTCGACCCGAACGCTCTCACCGAACGTTCCCTGAGACTCGGCGTGAACGAACGCATCCGATTCCAGATCGAAGACCACTGCGGGGTCCGCGTCGATCGACGTCGTCAGCCTGATTGTCAAAGCCATCCGCACAGCTTCGCAGGGCACCCGCTCAGGATCGGACGTTGCGTTCGTAAACCATGCATATCGACCTGAATGCGGCAGTGCCGATCCGAGCAGTTCGAGCATCCGCAGACCCTATCCAGGGTCCGCGAGAGGCCCAGCCTTCCCGCGGGGCGGATAGCCTCGGCTGAAATGTGATTGACACCACACCGCAAGCCGGACGATACTTTCCAGAACCTGAACTTGACGTCAAGTTCTAATTGTTCCTCGGAGGTAGTCAGTGGCAAACGTCGAAGGCGTGTGCGATCAGCGATTCTCTGGATTGAAGCAGGCGCTGGAACTCAATCTCGATTCCGGCGAGGACGTCGGTGCGGCGATCGCGCTGACGATCGACGGCGAATGCGTCGTCGACATGTGGGGCGGGTGGGTCGATTCCGAACATTCCGAGCCCTGGGCCCGTGACACTGTCACCAACGTCTGGTCCTGCAGCAAGACCGTCACCGCGCTGGCCGCGCTGATGCTCGTCGACCGCGGATTGCTGGATCTGGACGCGCCGGTCGCGCAGTACTGGCCCGAGTTCGCAGCAGCAGGCAAGGAACGCATTCAAGTACGGCAACTCTTGTCGCACACCTCAGGTGTGTCAGGGTGGGAAAGCCCGTTCACTTCGAACGATATCTGCGATGACGATTACGCCACCGCTCGATTGGCGACGCAGGCACCGTGGTGGGAACCGGGAACGGCATCGGGGTATCACGCACTCAATTACGGACACTTGATCGGTGAGGTGCTGCGGCGCATCGACGGACGCACGCTCGGGCGCTTCATCGACGAGGAGATCGCAGGTCCGCTCGAAGCCGACTTCCGACTGGGCCTGCCGACATCGGAATACAGTCGAGTCTCGAATGTCATTGCGCCCCCTCCACTGCCGATCGACCTTGCGGCACTCGGAATGGACAGCGTCATGGTCAAGACTTTCACAGCACCCCCACCCGACGCCTCCATCTCGTGGACCGATGAATGGCGCGCCGCCGAAATCGGCGCGGCCAACGGACATTCGAATGCAAGGGCCCTTGCACGCATTCAATCTGTGATCGCATGCGGCGGCAAACTCGGTGACGTACGCCTTCTGTCGCAGGAAACGATCGACAAGATCTTCGACGAGCAGTCTTACGGAATCGACCTCGTCCTCGGTGTGCCGATCCGGTTCGGTGTGGGATTCGGCTTGCCGACGCCCGAAACCGTTCCGTACATCCCCGAAGGACGAATCTGTTTCTGGGGCGGTTGGGGTGGCTCGCAAATCATCGTCGACACGGACAAGCGCATGACGTTCTCGTACGTAATGAACAAGATGGGCCCGGGTCTACTTGGGTCGGAGCGATCGGCGCAGTACGTAACTGCGGCCTACTCATCGCTCGACTAGACGACACGTAGGTGCGCGCACCGGAAAGCGTGATGGGTCGACAACCGATCTCCACCGCGCCCCAGGGTGTGTCATCGGAGTGGTGTCGGCGTGGCACGCGCAATCCCTGGCTATTCGAGGTCACCATCCGATAGCCGGCTGCCTGGTCGCGACGCGAGGTCCGACGACATTCGAGTGGGCGACGACCTTTGCGGCGCTGACGTAGCGTGGCTCAGTATTCGGCCGTCTAGTATTTCGCAAAATAGTGCCACGAGACCCTCATCCGCCCGGAGCCCATATGCTCCTTCTTGCCCGCGTAGGACACGGTGCTATTTCACAGCGGCTCGCCGTTGAGCATCGCGGGCAATGAGGTTCTCCGATGTCGATTAGTTCACCGCGACTGCGGTTTACCGATGCCCTGAAACAAGTTGTCGATCAGGTGGTCGGCGAACGCGGACGTAATCGGCTGATCGGGCAGCAGTAGCCGGTGATAGCACGCACCCCAGAGTTGATCGATGACGCTCTCACTGTTGAGGCTCTCTCGAAGCTCGCCGCGTGAGCGGGCAGCGTCGAGTCGTGCGATCGCAAGGGCGCGGCGCGGCGACGAATACGAAGACAGGAACGCCGAGAGAAGGTCGGGGTCTGTCTGCGCTGCCCCAATGAGTTCACGCAGAACTGTGCCGGCGGGTGTATTGGTCAGCAACGTCACGAACGAGTGCAACTGGGTGCGCAGGTCCTCCTGCAAGTCTCCGGTGTCTGGGAATGCCAATGCCTGGGAGACCGCGCTGAAGTAGCCCGTCAGCGCCAAGGCACCCTTCGATGGCCAGAATTTGTAGATAGTCACTTTGCTTGCGCCGCTGAGAGCTGCGACTTTCTCGATGGTGAAACCGGCCATACCCGATTCGAACAACAGCTTTCCTGCCGTCTCGACAATTTCGGCGCGTACTTCCTCGGTGGGTCTGCGGCCTCGTCCCATTTCCCCTGCCTCTGATCCTGGGTTTGTCGGACACTGCCTGGACCTTTATGTGGACAGTGCGTTCACAACCATGGTTTAATGAACTTATCGTACACATAGCGCAGCGGCGCGCGGTGACATACTGAAGGAAAGTCCAGATGACCGACACCACAACACATTCAGCTGTAGAGGCTACCGACTCCGCCGCGGCCGGCCCGCGCGTTGCGCTTGTCACCGGAGCATCGGGTGGAATCGGCGGCGCTATCGGTGCCCGCCTCGGAGCGCAGGGCATGGCGGTGGGAGTGCACTACGCCGGAAACCGCGACCGCGCGCAGGAGACTGCGGACGCCGTGACGGCAGCGGGTGGCCAGGCAATTCTGGTCTCGGGCGATGTCGCCGACGAGGCCGCCGTGGCACAGTTGTTCGACGAACTCGATGCGGCCTACGGTGGAGTAGACGTCGTCGTCCACACCGCCGGGGTGATGCTCCTTTCTCCTCTGGTCGATCTGTCGTTCGAGGACTTCGACCGGATGCACCGCACGAACGTCCGCGGCGCATTCGTCGTCTCCCGGGAAGCAGCTCGACGAGTCCGCGACGGCGGCGCGATCATCAACTTCTCCAGCTCCGTCGTCAAGCTCGCTCTCCCCGGCTACGGCGCCTACGCCGCCACCAAGAGTGCAGTCGATGCCCTGACCTTGATCCTGGCCAAGGAACTGCGCGGCCGACACATCACCGTCAATGCCGTCGCACCCGGACCCACCGCCACTCCGTTGTTCCTCGACGGTAAGCCACAGCAGGCCATCGACGCCATGCGGAACATGACTCCCCTCGAACGACTCGGCCGGCCCGAGGACATCGCCGAGACCGTCGCCCACCTCGCCGGACCGGCCCAGTGGATCAACGGCCAGGTGATCTACGCCAACGGCGGCATCATCTGAATTCGATGGCCGCGCAACCTGCCAGGAACACCAGTGCACTGCTCGAGGCAGAGGGTTTCCCTGACCCACGACTTTTCGGCGAACACAAGCTCCTCGCACTTCGGCCCGCGCCCGGTTGGCCACCGCCGCTCGACGGCCAACGTGCGAGTGAGGTGCGTTGGCTACCGGCCTCTCCCCCGAAGCCTGGCTGTCCTACGTGTCAGCTGCCATGACCCGAAGCGAAGACATCGGTCTCGATACGCAGGCTCTGCGCGTCATTCAACGCCGCACGCTCCTGCCCATCGCCTTCGCCCCACTAACGTCGACGCACCGGCGGCTGCCGAACACCGCCGAACGTGTCATCGCAAGAAATGACGATAACAACGGACAATTGGTACAGTTGGTTATGAAGACGTCGACGAAGCCTGCGGGATTCGCCGGTCCGATCGTGTTTATGTACCTCGGGTATGCAGCCTCGGTGCCCTTTACAGTGGGCGTCGTACGAAATCTGGGAAATCCGGAAGTCTCGTTCGACGGTCTTCTCCCGCTCAGCCTGTTGGCCGTTGTCGGATTCGCGGCGTGTGTCTCGGCGGTTCGGCTCTTGCTCGTGAACGGGAAATTTCGTGGCTTTGCCGCCGACCGCACGTCAACTCCAATGCGGAAGCTGACAGCTGTCTCCGTCACCGCTGCCGTCCTCCTCATCTCCGTGTGGTACCTATTCGGTGGCGCACCAGGATTGGGGCTACTGGCCCCGATCGCTATCGCATGGTCCGTGGTGAACGCGATCAGATTGCGCCGGTCATTGCGGTAACCACACGTTCCCCGGGTGAAGATCGACGAACCGCCATGTCGTAGACCATTGAGCAACAACTATGTTGACGCGTTTCGTCAATCTGAATCGGGTACCGGCGGCCTCTTCGGAGACGTGTGCGTCCTGGACGGCGCGTTCGTTTTCCGCCTCTTGCTCTCGGCACTCCAATGGCCTCGGGATCGCAAACTATTCGCATCGAAGCTGCACTCCGCCAGTTTTTGAACCGTTCCTCCTCCCGGTATGGGAGGAGAGTGAGGAGCCGCCTGCGACTCCGGCCGTGAATAGCTCCTTGGTGGACTGGAAATCGTTGATCGACACGGCTGGAGCAGCACTGATCACGGTCTGATGTTCTCCAGGTCGTCGAGGAGACTCGCGTGCGTCGGATGCCATCCGAGCTCGTCACGAGTGAGGGCGCTGGTCGCCGGCTGATCCATCGCGAAGATCGGGCCGAAGGGGCCGAAGGTGTCCTCCGGCACCGGCCGGACCGGCAGGGCCAGTCGGCGACCGATGACGGTGGCGATGTCACGCACCGCATCGCCCTCGTCGTCGACCGCGTGCCACGCGGTCCCGGCTGGTGCGGACTCGAGGGCGAGTCGGAACAGTGTTGCCGCGTCGAGTGCGTGCACGGCCGGCCACCGCTGCGTTCCGTCACCCGGGTATCCCGCAACGCCTGTGCGGCGGGCAGCATCGGCCAGCAGTCCGGCGAACCCTCCCTCGCCATTGTTGTGGACCGTGCGCGGCATGCGCACTGCGGTCGCCCGGACACCGCGAGATGCCAATGCCAACAACGTGTTCACCGATTTACCGCGGCCGCCTACCGGTCCGTCGGTGGGGAGAGAGTCGGCTTCGGTCGACGCCCGGCCCGGTACCCACGGAGTGCCCGAAACAGTCACGATGGGGCGGCCGGTTCCCACGAGCGCGTCACCCAGGGTGGCCATCGCTGCGCTCTCCTGCGAGATGGACCGGGCGAGCGCCTCGGCGCTGCTGTAATCGCTACCGAACGCCAGACTTACGACGCCGTCGCACTGCTCGGCACCCGCCCGGAGAACCTCGAGGTCGTCCAGATCCCCGCGAACCGACTCGGCACCTGCCGCCTCGAGCGCCCGCGCAGATTCCTCCGACCGAGCCAGCGCGAGAACGGTGTGCCCGTGACCGAGCAGTTCGGAGACGACCGGTGTTCCGATAGTGCCGGTACCACCGGTGATGAAAACGCGCATGGAATGCTCCTGAAGTGATGGGATAGTTGTCCCATCACTGTACACCTGACGGGACCTTTGTCCCGTCCACTATGATGATGGCATGGCTCGATGGGAACCCGGTGCTACCCAACGACTCGTCGTTGCGGCAGTCGACCTGTTCAACGAGCAGGGGTACGACGCCACCACCGTCGCCCAGATCGCCGAACGAGCCGGGGTCACCAAAAGCACCTTCTTCCGCCACTTCTCGGACAAGCGCGAACTCCTCGTCGCCGGTCAGGAAACTCTGAGCCGACTCCTCGCCGACGGCATCGCCGACGCACCCGAGGGGTCCACCGCGCTCGACGCGGTAGCCGCTGGCCTCGAGCGAGCATCCAACGCGATGGGGCCGACCAACCGAGAACTCGGTCCCCGAATAAAAGCGGCCGTCGCCGCGAGCACGGAGCTACAGGAACGCGACGCGCTGAAAACCGTCGGCATGGCTGCGGCGATGACCAACGCCCTCGTCGACCGCGGCTTCCCCGAGCCCACCGCCCACCTCGCCGGCGAACTGGGAGTTCTGGCCTTCAAGCGCGGCTACACCGCGTGGTCCGAGAACGAGTCCGGAAAATCGGAATCGTTGGCACCGTACGCAGCAGCCGCCCTGCACGAAATGCGTTCCATCGCAACCACTTTGAATTGATCGCTGAGCCCATTGCCGCCCACACGGCTCTCAGTGCCAGTCGGCCCATCGGGTCGCTTGCTCAGTATGCGTGGGCAGGCGCCGAGGACATCAGCGGAGAACGCGGAACACAGCCGCGGCCATCGCTACGGGATCGTCGTTGAAGCACAGCCGAACACCGGTAACGAGATCGATTGCCATCGAACAGCTCGTGCGCTAACCATCACCGGGCAACGCGACCGAACAGCGACCGCTGCGCCTGGGGCTCGACTCCCCCGACAGCCAACCAGGGTGGGCACTGGCCGACGCAGCAGCTGCAGCCATGTACGGTGCCTCCGCCGCTTTCCGCGCAGACCAACGGCTGGACTTCTTCGTCCCTGACCAGACAGTCGTCCGCCGTGCGGTCACGCTGCTCGGAGCCGCAGAGACCGCCGCAACCGCCCAAGCCTCCGTGCGTGTCGCGCCCGTTCCCGCAGTAGCGCAGCTACGAATCGAGCTCGACACCAACACCCTCGAACGGCCACTCGCACATCCCGTGTTCGTCGCACTCGACCTCGCACAAGACGCTGGCCGAGGCGGAGGCCGAGGCCGAGGCCGAGGCCGAGAAATCCTCGGCACATGGACGCCCGACGGGTGGATCCGTGTCCGGTAACGACGTCTCGGGTCGATCCCACACCTCGAAGTCCTGCGAGGCTCCGCCGGAGCGGTCTCTGTAGAACCGGCTGCCGTCCTCGTTCCTACGGTGCGCTGTCCGGTCGAAGTCGACATCCTCGAACTCGTCGCCGAAATGCTGACCGACGCAGCACACAAGTGAAACATCTACTGCACAGGTGCGGCAGTCCCCGTCAGGTGAACACCATCGAAGCCAACAAGCCCAGTCGCAGTCCCGGGTGTGCCTACTGTGGGCTCGTCCAGTGCGATTCGGAGGTCTGCGGTGCACTGGATGTCCCGGTGCGGTCGGCGGTGGTCATAGTGAACTCACCTCATCATTGGTCGGTTTCGAGGGTTCAATGTATCCGAGTGGCGAGTCATCGTCGACGCGCCTGCCGCCCCATTCAGATCGTGGCTAACCGTGCCACGCTGCGCTGCGGTAGCGGAGCACAGCCCGCCCCGGGGTACGGCGGAACCTGGTGACGTCGAGTCGAAACGTTTCATTGTCGGTTCCAAGAAATCCTCGTGCGAAAAATTGTTCCGTCAATGAAGCCCCATCCTGGAGCGCGGACACGTGGCCAATCTCCGATTTCATTGCCGTCAAAGTATTCACCGTGACGGAAGACCGGTCAGGAGGACTCGTCATCTCAAGGACGTCGTTCAAACTGTTGTTTTCATATGATCCAGCCGCGAACGTTCCTGTTGACGCAGATTTAAAGCCCTTACGACTCCGTAACGCACGGACTCAGATGCCCCGATTACGATTCCAAGCTATGTCTGAAATCGCACCGTTCCGCATATTCCTGGCGTCTCCCGGTGACGTCCCCGACGAACGCGCCACCGTAGGTGCGTGCGTCAGCGAGTTCAATAACCGGGCACGAGAGGCTCCCGGCGCGAGCTTCGAGGTGGTGGGATGGGACCGTGTTCGCGGCACGGCACGTCGCCCGCAAGAAGCCATCAATGAGCTGATTGGTGAATCCCACTTCATGATTGTCCTGTTCAAGTCATCCTGGGGTAGCGAACCCGGCAGCCGATGGGGGTACACCTCCGGAACAGAGGAGGAACTCTTCACTGGCTTCCTCGACTTGGCCGAACCCGCCCAGCCTATGCGTGACGTATGGATCGCATTCCTCGACGGCCCCACTCCAGACCAACGGATACTCAGTCTCAAACAACAGATTGTCAACCACCACGCGGCGTTGTTCGAGTCAATATCGGGCGTACGCGATCTGAAGACGAAGTTGACTGCGCGACTCACGTCATGGGCATCGTCCGCAACGACAAAGACACCGCGTTTCGTGGACTTGCTCCCTTCCTCTGGGAGGGACGTACTTCGAGCCGCGCACAGCCGGCTCCGCGGAGAACAACTCATCGCGCTAGGGCAGGCTGAGGCCGGAGGTTCGCTACTGACAGAAGCTTCAGCGATCGGGGGCCCCTTGGAGCAGCTAGCTTTGGCACGATTCCTACGGCGACAAGGCGACCTCGCAGGGGCATACGACCAAACTCAATTAGCAATCTCGACTCACGCCGAAGGGGATACGCTACATACCTTTCAAGCAGCAGACGCGTTCTCTGCGCAGGCACGTGTCCTCGATGCTCAAGGGCGCCACCACGATGCTATCGGGCGGCTACAGCACGCACTCGGACTGTTGGTGTCGACTGACCACTCCACCACCACTGTCCGCAGCCGAATTCTCGATGATCTCGGTCTGGCCCACCGCAAAATCGGTGACAGTGGAAGTGCTCGGACATACTTCCAACAGAGCCTCCAACTGAGGCGCGAGGCTGGTCTGCTCAGCGAGGTACCCCAGTCGTCTATAAATCTGGCGAGGCTTGAGGTTGCAGAAAACAGACTTGCTGCGGCGCGGGAGCACGCGGATCGAGCTCTCGCTGACCTAGAGACAACACCCCCCTCCAGCATCCACGCCAATGCGGGCGTCCTGGTTGCACAGGTGAGCCTGCGTCAAGGCAAAGCATCCGAGGGCCTCACCCCCGCAGAAAGGGCTCTGTCGATAAATCGTCAGATCGGCAACCGGCAGGGCGAGGCGATTTGCCTGCTGGTACTTGGCCAATGCTACCGCGAAGTAGGTCGCATCGAGGATGCAAAAACTCAATTTCAAGCTTGCTTGACGCTCAACATCTCAATTCAGGATAAAAATGGGGCTGCCAAGGCACAATAGGGGCTAACGTCGATAATCTCCACTAGCTCACTCGACCTTGCTTCAGATCACCCATCAACGACACGTCCTACCTCGTCGACTTGCACGTATGTGCGGGACGGCCACAGAAGTGCCGTCAGCCGGCCGCCGTGGCCACCACAGCCCGTGTCTATCTGGGCTGAATAATTGTTGATGAGCGGCAACCGACCTACGGGCAGGTGCGCGCTCACACAGTATTTGTGAGTTATCGATCTTGGCGGAATATGTTGCGCAATAACAGTATCAGATTCATATCGGGTCGGCATCTGCCGAAGCGCATCAAGCACAAGGACCGGAAGGTTGGACCGCAGATCCGCCAGAACCTCCGGTCCGACTTGCGCCCCAGCATACGAGCGAATAGTTGCTGCTCCGCCCATCTTGAGGAATGCGCTGAGATCGTGGTTGTCGAGGGACTCAAGCAGGGCTGTTTCATGATTCCCAGCGAGCAATGTCGCTCGCCCAGATCTTGACCGAACGATCAATTCTTCTAACACGCCTGCCGATTCAGTACCCTTGTTGATGTAGTCACCGAGGAAGACCGTATGTCCGACGCCTCGCCGGTCGAGTACGCACTGAATGCCCCGCAGAGCGCCTAGGTTTCCGTGGATGTCGCCCACGAACGCGAGCTCGCCAGTCATAACAGAATTTTCCCCACTTCCGCGTAATCAGACCCCTGGCCCGTAACCCCGAGTGCGAGGAATGCCATCGACAGCAAATCGCCTGGGCTTTCCCACTCGTTCACAATTGTGGCCTCAAGCGATCCATGCTCGCTCCGCGGGAAGTCACCCAAGACCCCACGCAGTCGAGCCAAACATTCGGTCAATTCTCGCACTGAAGGTTCCTGTTGATGTCTCGACGCAAGGAGACGGACAAGGACCGGGTCCTTATGTCGCTTAGCGAGTTCACGGATAGAGAAGCATGGTTCCCCGTCCGAAATTGCTCGTGCGTAATAGCAGCTTCGCAACAGATACCGAGCTTCGCGTACTAGGCCTGGCAGATACTTGGGCAGATCCCGGTCGAGACTGGTGAACAGCTGCGACATTCGTCGTGCTCGCTCAAAAAGCCGATCTGTGTCGACCTCGCCCATCGAGTCGATCGCAGTACGAAGCTGGTTGTCCTTATCGATCAGAATCTTTCCGTCGCGGTTCAGATGCGCGCCGAACAGTGTCCCAATCCCGGTCTCCAACATTTGACTTGTGTAGAAGCTGATGCTTACGAGTGCGACTTGGATACTTGGTCGCGGAGCTACAGATAGCGCCAACAGGTCGAGGTCTGAGTCGTCAACAGCGTCGCCCCGCGCCTGGCTGCCGTAGACCATTAGCCCAATGACGCCACTCGGCAGGTCCGGTAGGTCGGCTGCGACGCCAGACTCCACTCCCAACCCGAGGAGCGCACGGACAATTTCATGTCGGTTCACGACCACTACCGTATCGCTCGGTAAATTCACCGGTAGTGGCACTGTTGATCTGCACCGGCTTTCGCATCGAATGCCGGGCTTGTCGCGTTTACTGGCTCGGACACTACTGGCGATGTATCCCCAATGTCAGGTCAGATATCGTCGGACAACTGCACCGACCTCGAGCGTCCGGGCGTTAGGTCCGCCACCGCATGCGCTCGTCGGGAACTCGACGAGTTGGCAAGCGTTGACGACCGATTGCGTTGGCAATGCGGATCGAGTTGTGCGTTCGCACCACGCGGTAGATCGAACTACGTCTTGCGCAACCTAGGAGAACACCGTCCATGCCTTCAGTATCGCAGCGTCCGGCGTGCATCACGCTGCGCCGATCTGGTCGAGGGCTTTCCGCGTTTCACTGAGGTGCCTTCGGTGGCCGTCAGCTATCGAAGACAGGATGTAAAGCGAAGTTTGCGACTAGGCTTCGTCTACTGGACAGTTGATATGCCTCGCTTTCTCAGCACCCACGCTCGTTGCAGATAGTCATCCATGCCTTTGTCGACACCGTTCCGGGTTAGCCTTACGACTTTCCAATAAGCACTCTCGACGTCCCTGTCGATTACCGAAAGCCATTCCGCGTTTTCAGAATTAAGGAATACTATTGAATTGATGAGCGTCGATGTCTTACCTCTTTGACGGGCCGCAGGCTTCGTAAGGTCTGCCTGCAGCTGAATAAGGGTCTCACGAGCCGAGTCCCAATCAGAATTCTTCAGGCCGTGCGCGTAGCTACCCAGAGCCTCGTTAAGTGCGGCTAACCGTTTCCAACCTGACTTTTCGATCCAGTCACGCGGAGTCGACAGTTTCCCTCGGTCATGTAGGCGTTGCGCGACAGTTGGCTTCAATCTCCACGTTCGACTGGAAGCGATCTGTTCCACCAGCACGCGAAGGCAACCCATAGATCGCTCATCGTCTTCTAACCATAGGTTGACTGCCGACCGCAGCGAATTCGCAGCAATTACCAGAGCATCAGCAGCATGGATGGTTTCGGGTGCCTCGCGAAGCCAGACCGCGATCAGGCCAGCCATCTCGCACGCAAGGATTGATTCGATGAAGGTATTCTCAATCCCGCGATTATCGAAGCTCTCACCGAACTGGTCGGCTTCAGCCAGGAATGCTTGCTTAGCGGCGTGCGCAGCTCTTGCGCGACGTTCCGCAAAACCTAACGGCCCCCATCCGTCAGAACTGAGTCGAATCGGAAAGTCCTTAGCGCCGCGGTCGACTTCACCTCTATACGCAAAGCCATAGGAGGTTAGCGCGTAGAACGCAGAGTCGTTCATGAAAAATGAAGGCAGAAGGGGCATCAGCAGGGGTTGGATGTCATCTAAGCGCATACTGACTCGACTATGTGCCCGTGTATTCCATGCATCGGCAGCAACACTATCCAGTTGCCTCGCCGATGCCGCGGTGCAAATGGCTGCATGGATGCGCTTGACTGACAGATCGAGCGCATCATGAACGAAGTCGAAGGCCTGGACCGCGGCAGCATCTGCCGCGGACAGGAGTTCGACGCTTTCCCACCAAGCTGCCCTCACTAGCTGTCCACGTCCGTGGACCAGCTCGCTCATCTCCGAAAAAGAGCGCCCTGCGTCGATCCCTGACGGACCACCAAAACTGTTCCGTCCCCCATCCTGTACCCCGTGGATCGACCACAGCCGGCCGATCCAGTCAGCCGTTTTCTCTCCTGGGTACGGCCCGGCTGCGTTGTCGTGGGCGATGTTCTCCGACCATCTCTCCAGCTGCGACCTCGCAATCACACTGGCTCCCACCACCTGGCCCGTCATCATCAATCTGCACGCGGCCGCGACGCTGTCCAGACCCCAACCCAAATGATCAACCCATTGTCGCCCTCTGAAGGCTGGTGCCCGGGATGAACTAGCACTTAACCGCGCAAGTGCAATGTCCAGGGGAAGGAACCCGTTCAGCGTCGGCAGCACCATCGATTGCATTTGATCGGCTAACAACGCCTGATTAGCTAGCCTGCGGTTGTGTCGGGCGAGTAGCGCCTGCGCCAGCCTGTCGTGGCCGTGGATGACGACCGCTTGACGCACTCCACTAACGGTCAAGTCCACTGAATCGCCAAGCCTATCGGCACGCTTGCCGATTTTGACCTGCTTTCGCAGCTCGGCTCTACGTATGGTCCGCTCCTGCCGGGCCCTCGATCTGCCGGACACACGGACCTCCTCGTGCTCAAACTCAACCTGCCTGCCTGCCTGCCTGCCTGCCTGCCTGCCTGCCTGCCAGCCAGCCAGCATAATCTGTCGCTATTTCATCCTGCACGCCTCAGCAGCTGGTGCGGAGCGACGCAGATCAGGGCGCTTCCCGCGATCGGTCATCGCGGGGTGAAGCTCTCGCCTGCGAGGATGAACACGGTGTGCAATTTGACGACGACGGACAAGGCGGTCGTACGGTCACCGGGCCGAGATCCTCACCACCGCTTGTCCGAGCAGCTAGGCAGCAGCAGAATGCCCTCCGATCGCTAAAGAATCATGCACGCGAGCTGTTCTTGCTCGATCGCCGGCTCCGCGTTGCACAAACGGGGCCCGCTCTTGCTCAATTTGCAGCCTCCTTACGACCAGCGGTCGCCAATTCCGCTGGCCGTCCCAAAAGCGACGTCCGTTTATTCGGACGGACTCATTTCAGTAGATACCTATTCCAAGCGAGTCCACTGTCCGAAGCACTGAACCAATCAGATTACTTCTCCGCAATTGGTCTGCAATATTTAACGTGTGCGAATTTTAAGAGCAGTATAGTGTTATTCCAATAGGGTCTACACGCAGGCTACGAACCAGCTTAATCAAACTACATCGTGAACCCTCACTTTCTTTGTGATGCGGGAGACCCTCCATTCCTTGTAACTTCTCCAAATAACTTTCGGCTTCAACCGATACTTGACCCGTGACGTCAGCGAGCCAGCTCGCGGTTCCAGTTTACTGTCGCTCACCCTCAACCTCCATCCTTTACCTCTGGCATCTGTGAACAGCAGATACAGAGGCATGGTGTCAGAGGTAGCCCATACGCCACCTTTGAAACTCTTCGACTCACCCGCAGATACTGCCAGCTGACCGTCCTCTGACTTTAAACCCACAGCCACAGGCCAGTATTGGTGACCCTGAATTGGCTTTCGCCTCTTCAACTCCTTCCGGAGCCGTCTTGGATTAGTACGTATATTCGCGGCCATCTCGGACACGACTTGTTCAGCAACAGAAACTTCGATCAACTGCGCATCGACGTTCAAAATCGCCGCGTCGGAAAAGTTGTGTACTGTAATTACCTCTTCTTGTGAATTGCTGGGTATCTCAACCCTGATGCTCTGGGCTTGGGACCGCGAATCGAGGTGCTTATCATATATGTAATAGGCGGCTGCGGCCGCAAACGACAGACCGGTAAGCAGCGAGCCAACCCATGCGGCGACCGTTCCGTAGATGTCTACGGGGAACGGGTACTGCCACAGATCACCCAAGTTCATCCGCGAAGTATGTCAGACCACCTGACGCACTCGGAACTCCTTGTTCGTATGCCGCGGGCGCGCCGTAAGCGGCGAAGCGAAAGCGTCCTTCATAGGGCCGCTGAGCGGGTTGTTCGGCAAATCGAGTGGCCAACGGCGTGCGGGTGATTCCCCCGAATACGCCCCGAAGCGATGAGCAGAGGATGACCCCCTTCGACTGTCTCCTGGTCCAACAACGTCGCACTTAATCCTCGATCGTCCAAGGGACTGCAATGGCCATTTGGCTCCACCTCGTATCAAAGCGATGACCTGAGACCTGGTCGAGTTCTGACAACTGACGGTACTCCCGCAGAGGGTGAGCCCGTGATTGCGGGCTGTGTCCCACACACGTGCCAATGAGTTAGAGAACCCTTGGTCCCCTATCCGTCGAAGCGGACGCAGAGCGCCCTTTGGTGTACCCGGCCTCGCATCCGCTCCGAGTCTAAAGATCACCACCCGTGGGTTCCTGGCCGCAGACAAGCCCGCAGCGCTCGTACCCGTTCACGACACCAGCGCCGTTGCGATCCTCCTCGGCAATTTGTGGATACCCACCGCCCGGATTGGGGTTGGTCGGCACGAGCTCAAGGTTCACCCAGGCGGGGTCGCCCGTGGAGAACGAGTCGCCCGTATAGACAGCAGTTCCGCGGTAATCACAGAACTGGAGGGGGCACCTGAAGCGCGGCCATCGATGTGGATCGGCTCATGCGATGCCGCGGAATGCCCACGGGCGCCGGCCACGTTCGATTGTGGGGCTCAAAAAGATGAGTAAGTGATGACTGGAGCGTCCACAGACGTCCATCAGCTATCCGGCGGTGCGAATCCGGCACACAACTCGCAGGTCAGCGGCATAGCAGCCGGAACCTGACTCCCGGTATTTGCGATTAAGAGTCAAGTCTCCGAAACGCTCAACGCCGCTTGTGAACCCGCAGGTCACAGAGTTGTCCATTCTTGCCAAGCTTGCGCTCGCCTACACGTACCCGGACAACAAAAAGTGCCCCTGACCAGCAATTATGCTGTTCAGGGGCACTCGTTGTGCGCCATCAGGGATTCGAACCCCGGACCCGCTGATTAAGAGTCAGCTGCTCTAACCAACTGAGCTAATGGCGCCGATCCGCACCGCGTGTTCTCTGCGGTGCGGGAGAAACATTAACAGCAGATGCCGCCAGATGTGAAATCGGCAGGTCGGAGCACCTGTTCGGTCAGCTGAAGATCCTGCGAACCACGAGAACCGCTACCACTGCGCCGACTCCGAGCAGGGTGAACTTCACTGCCGGCTCGTTGAGCTTGGCCACCACGGACTGCTTGGTGTTGGCGACGATGTTCTTGGGGCTGGCACGGACGCTCAGCTCGTCCAGGGTGCTGGCGAGCTGGTTGCGAGCGGCCTCGATCTCGCGCTCGATTCGGTCGGTGTCCTTGGCCACGTGTCCTCCAACTTGTTGCAAATAGTCTCGGTCGTAGTCGAGCCTAGAGCACGCCGATATTTCGATAGTCTCGTGCGGTGACCGAATACAGCAAGCTCGAGCCGGGCGACACCGCTCCGGCGTTCACCCTGCCCGATGCCGACGGCAACGACGTCTCCCTCGCCGACTACGCCGGCAAGAAAGTGATCGTGTACTTCTACCCCGCCGCGAGCACCCCGGGCTGCACCAAGCAGGCCTGCGACTTCCGCGACAGCCTCGCCGAGCTGAACGGCGAGGGCCTCGAAGTCATCGGCATCTCCCCCGACAAGCCCGCCAAGCTCGCGAAGTTCCGCGACAAGGAAGAGCTGACGTTTCCCTTGCTCGCCGACGAGGACAAGACGACGTTGCAGGCATGGGGCGCATTCGGGGAGAAGAAGAACTACGGCAAGGTCTACGAGGGCGTCATCCGCTCCACGTTCCTCGTCGACGAATCCGGCAAGATCGAGGTGGCGCAGTACAACGTCCGCGCCACCGGCCACGTCGCCAAACTCCGCCGCGATCTAGCCGTCTGACTCGGCCAATCGCTGCAGGAACAACGCCTCGGCGACGGCCATCTTCTCGATTTCCGTCGGGTCCACGCTCTCGTTGGGGGCGTGGATCCGGCACCGAGGTTCCTCGACTCCCATGAGTACGATTTCGGCGTCCGGCACGGCCTGCGCCAGCGCGTTGCACAACGGAATCGATCCGCCCTGCCCAGCCGTTCCCATCGGATGCCCGAAGGCCTCCTCCAACGCCTCCGAGAGCGCCGAATAGCCCAGCCCGTCGGTCCTGGCCCGGAATGGCGACCCGATCGCTTCACGTTCGACGGTGACCCGCGCATTCCATGGCGTGCGCGCCTGAAGATGAGCCACCAACGCATCCTGGGCCCGCTGCGGATCCATGCCGGGCGGCACTGGCAGGTTGAGCCGGGCCGACGCACGAGGCGAGATCGCGGCAGCCGACCCCACCACGGGTGGGCAGTCGATTCCCAGGATGGTCAGCGCCGGACGCGCCCACACCGCGTCGGCCACAGTGCCCGAACCTGCAAGATCGACGCCGTCCAGCACCCCGGCGTCGGACCGGAACTGATCGGCCTCGTAGGCGACTCCGTCCCAGGTCTGCGCTGCGTCGAGACCGTCGACCACGGTGTCGCCTTGCTCGTTGCGGAGCGTGGAGAGTACCTGCACGAGCGCGGCGAGTGCATCGGGTGCCGGCCCGCCGTACATGCCGGAATGCACTTCTCCAGCAAGCGTTTCCACGTGCACCACTACATTGGCGATACCGCGAAGGGTGGTGGTGACCGTCGGCAGACCAACTTTCGCATTACCCGTATCGGCGATGACCACGACGTCGGCGGCGAACAATTCCGGTCGCTGATCCACGAGCGCTTCCAGCCCGCCCGTGCCCATCTCTTCCGAACCCTCGCAGACGATCCGAATGCCGACGTCGAGGGACTCCCCCAGTGCGCGCAGCGCCAACAGATGCATGATCACGTTGCCCTTGCAGTCCGCCGAGCCTCGTCCGTACCAACGGCCGTCGCGCTCGGTGAGCTCGAAAGGATCACTGCCCCAGACATTTCGGTCACCCGGAGGCTGTACGTCGTAGTGCGAGTACAGCAGAACGGTCGGCGCGCCTGCCGGTGCCGGACGCGAGCCGACCACGGCGAGCGAGCCGTCGACCGTCTCGATCAGCTGAACGTCCGGAATACCCGCGTCGCCGAAGGCCCGCTGCACCCAGCGCGCTGCTCCGACACATTCTTCGAACGGAAACTGTCGCGGATCGTGTACCGATGTGAACCGAACCAGCTCGGCCAACTCGGCTTTCGCTCGGGGCATAGCGGCTTCGACAGCGGATCGAACGTCGATGGGTGATGCATCGGCGGGCATTAATCCTCCAGACAAGAAAATGACAGACGGGCCTTTGCCAGTCTGTCATCACTCGTCATCGTGAACTCCTGTCGTCAGTTCCCGGAGAGCTCCTGGTGAATCCACGCATCGGTCTGCTGCCAGTGCCGATCCCACGCTTCCTGTTCGAGCTGCGCCTGCGATTTACCCGGCTCGGGAACGACTACCGGCACGGTGAACTGGGGAGGGGCCACCGGTGCCGGTGCCGCAGTCGGAGCTGGCACCCACTGTGGGGTCGGCACAGCAGCGGGAGCATCCTCGGTCGCCCAGGACTGTGTTGTCGGCGCGCTCTCGACAATCGTTGCCGGATCCCGAGTCGGGGGAATTGCCTCGGGCGGCGGTGCAACCAGCGGCGGCGGTGTACTCAGGGCCGCAGCCGGGTCGGTCGTCGGATCCATGGGCCGGGTTGCGCCGACCATGTCTGCACCGGCGTTGCGCTGTCCGACGGCGTTCTCGGCGGTCGATTCCGAATCACCCGGCAGTGTTGCCGCGACTGCCGCACCTGCCGAGAGCACGCCGGCCAACAGCACGGCGGCCAACACAAGCTTTCGACCGGACCTTCCCGATCGCACGGGCTTCGCTGCGACCGCCGGCGGCACCGGCACCGCAGTCACGGGCGGTGGCACATCGGCAGCGTCGAGATCGACAGCCTCCTCTGCTGCGACAGCCTCAGGTTCCACAGCTTCCGGGGCGGCAGCCGCGAGTAGCTCCGGTTCATCGGGCGACGCCTTCGTCGGCACGACAGCCGGTGTCTCGGTTGCCTCCACCGCCGCCGGGGGCATGTTCTCGAGAGCCAGCAGCGCAGCCCCTCGTGCCGCGATCCGATCAGCGTCCGCGACTCGCACAACGGGCACACCGAGCCCGAGAGAAAGAATGTCGACCAGGTCCCGATTGCTCGACGGGTCACCGAACAGGCCCACGAACTCGGGCTTCGTGCCGGACTGATCGACCACTTCCCACGCCAGTGGGATGGTGCTGCCGATGCGCTCGGGCGACATCGAATCCAGCGTCGCAGTCCGGACGGGGGTGAGCGACGCGTCTGCAACGTCGGCGAGCGAGATGGAGACGCCGGCGTCGCCCATGTAGTACAGGAGCACCGCCGTCGCGTGTGCGAATTCGTTCGATCGAGTCAGCCAGCCCAGAAAAGACTCCGACGCGGAGTACAGCGTCGCTTGTTCGTCGCCCAGAGCGGTGACGAATTCGGCGCGCTCGGCATCGGACCGATACACCACGCCCAGTGCGTCCACATCGATGTCGAGAGTCGACGCTTCGACGCGCATAGTCTCGATTGCTGTCGTCAGTGCGGTTGCCGCGTCGGGGTCGAGCGGCAACGTTCGATCGGCGAGTACGTCGCCTGAGGCCGGCTCGAAGACAACAGTGTGCATCGAGCCGGATTCGATCGCTATACCAATAGCTGCCATGGCAGTCTCCCTGTGCTCAGGGTGGAGGCACCCGACCATGATCGTCATCCAGCGGTTCCGAATGACGATCACCCTGCACGGAATTTGATTCGCTTGCGTTAACCGTACCAGTTGACCTTTAAATTAGGCCAGAGAAGTCTTGGAGTTTGTCACGAGAACTGGAACATGCAGCTGTCATCGAATCCAGCGTGGATGGAAGCGCCCGGTTTTTTACAGGCCTTTCCAGTCCAGAGTCGAAACCTGTGCAGCGACCCGGAGGGCAGGTGTGGATACCGAGCACCCGCGCCGGATAGCCTGACCGGGTGGAATCCTCTGCTCGTGCCCAGTCCTCGCGCCGTCTCGACGCCGCGCTCGAGTCGACGGCACAGACTCAGGAGCTGATGCCACGACGCAGACCCACCCAGGAACGCAGCCAACGCAAGTTCGACGCTCTGCTGCAGGCCTCCCGCGAGTTGCTCAGCGATGTGGGGTTCGAGTCGTTCACCTGTGAGGAAGTGGCCTCCCGCGCCGAACTCCCGATCGGCACGCTGTATCAATTCTTCGCCAACAAGTACGTCATCGTCTGCGAGCTCAATCGTCAGGACCTCGTCGGAGTCCAACAGGAACTCGCCGAATTCGACGGCGAGGTCCCGTCGCTGGACTGGGTGAGATTCCTCAACAATTTCGTCGACCACATGGCGGGTATGTGGATGACTGACCCGTCACGGCGTGAGGTGTGGCTGGCCATGCAGTCGACGCCGTCGACGAGGGCGACCGGAGTGATCCACGAGCGCGAGTTCGCCGAACAGGTCTCGCGCATGCTCGGACCGCTCACACCGCGCACCCCGCGGCACCGTCGCAACCTGATGGCACAGGTGCTGGTGCACATCGTCTACTCGATGCTCAATTTCTCGGTGCAGGACGGCCAGAGTCACGAGGACGCCGTCGCCGAGCTCAAACGCATCATGATGGCGTATCTGCTCGTCGCCGAGAAGGAGAGCAGGCGTTCCGGCGGATCGCCGAGCGAGGACGCCTGAATCGCCCGAATCCGCACAGACGAAAGGCCCGTCCGATCTCGTGGATCGGACGGGCCTGACTCGTTTCAGCGCAGAGTCACTCCTCCAAGATCGCCACCGCAGCAGCGATGTCGCCGTCGTGCGTCAGCGACAGGTGGATCTTGACCGTCGGCAGAAACTCCTGCGCCATGCCGTGCAACTTGATGGACGGGCGACCCCACGCATCGTTGACCACCTCGATCAACGGGTACGGGTTGTCGCCGATCTGCGGCGGTCGAGCAAATCGCGATGTCGCCCACGCCTTCAGAACTGCTTCCTTGGCGGCCCACCGTGCCGCGTAGTGGCGGGTCGGATCGGAACTCTTCGTCGCGGCGTGTCGACGCTCACCCGCGGTGAAGCTGTCGCGGATCATCGTCGTGCCGACCTTCTCCATCTGCTCGGCAAAGTCGGACACCGTCACCAGGTCGAAACCCACTCCCAGGATCGCCATCAGATGGCACCCGGCAGACCGGTGGAGTAGACATCGTCGTCGCCGAGGCGAGCGGACTCGTTGAGCAACACGTGTGCCTCCAGTTCTCGCGACGCCTTGGCCGGCGTCCCGTCATGTCCCAGCCGTCGGTCGTCGGGCCGCTCGTACAGGGAGTCGCCTCCCACCATTGCCGAGATCAGCCTGCGCTGACCGGCGATCCGACGCTCGTTCGCCTGAGCGATGTACGCAGCACGCCTCTCCGCCGGAACGGCCTCGAGGAATGCCTGCGGGTGCACCAGTGCGATGAGCCCGGACACGTGCCCGAACCCGAGCGAGGTGAGCAGACCTGCCTTGAGCGGAACCGAGTCACCGAAGCGCAGCGGCTCGCGAGCCCACACCAGGTGCTCGAATCCGGTCATCTTGTCGTCGACGCAGTCGAGGCTGCGGTTCGGCGGAATGACGCCGTTGGCCAGCACCTGGCACAGGCCGATCAGCTGCCAAGCAGCCGCTCCGCCCTTCGAGTGACCGGTGAGGCTCTTCTGCGAGACGACGAACAGCGGAGCGCCGTCCGATCGGCCGATGGCCTTGGCGAGCCGGGTGTGCAGTTCCGCCTCGTTCGGGTCGTTGGCTGCAGTGGACGTGTCGTGCTTGGAGATGACGGCTACATCGTCCGCACTGACGCCGAGGGCGTTGAGCGAGAGCGCCAGCGCCGAATCCTTGCCACCGCGACCGGCACTGAGCGCGCCGAGTCCCGGAGCCGGGATGGAGGTGTGCACTCCGTCGCCGTACGACTGGGCGTAGGCGACCACTCCGAGGACAGGGAGGCCCATCTCGAGTGCCAGGTCGCCGCGAGCGAGCAGAATCGTTCCGCCGCCGTGCGACTCGACGAATCCTCCGCGCCTGCGGTCGTTGGCCCGGGAGAAGCGTCGATCACTGATTCCCTTGGCGGTCATCGCTGCCGAGTCCGCGGTGGCCGACATATCACCGAAGCCGATGATGCCCTCGCTGCTCAGGTCGTCGAATCCGCCGGCGACCACGAGCTCCGCCTTGCCCAGCTTGATCTTGTCGACGCCTTCTTCGACGGAGACCGCAGCGGTGGCGCAGGCGGCGACGGGGTGAACCATCGCGCCGTAGCTACCGATGTACGACTGAACCACATGCGCGGCAACGACGTTCGGCAGAGCTTCCTGCAGGATGTCGTTGGCACGAGCATCGCCGAGCAAGGTGTCGATGTACAGCGAGCGCATCGATTCCATGCCGCCCATGCCGGTGCCCTGCGTGTTGGCGACCAGCGTCGGGTGCACCCAGCGCATCAGTTCCGACGGGTTGAAGCCCGAGGAGATGAACGCGTCGACCGTGGTGACGATGTTCCACAGGGCAACTCGGTCGACCGAGCTGGCCATGTCGGGCGAGATTCCCCACTTGGTGGGATCGAATCCGGTCGGAATCTGTCCACCCACGGTGCGGGTGAGCTTCATCTTGCGCGGAACGCGAATCTCGGTGCCCGCCTTGCGGGTGACCTGCCAGTCGCTCGAATCGGGGACCGGTGTGATCAGCGTGTGCTCGGGATCGGCTGCTGCGAACGACCGAGCGTCGATCTCGGTTCCGACCACGAACGTCAGATCGTTGTCGAGGAAGATCGAGGTCATCAGCGGAGCGGTGTTTCCGACCATCGCGCCGTCGTCGCCGTAGGTGCGGATACCGCACTTCTCGACCACGATGTCGTGGTACTTGTCGGCGATGTCCTCCTCGGGCACCAGGTCACCGGACTCGATGTCGTACCAACCCGGCTTGGGATCGTTCTCCCACGCGATCAGGCCGGTGTTCCATGCGAGTTCGAGAACGCCTGCGGCCGAGAGCTGCTCGTCGACCTCCATCTCGAAGCGGGTACGCGCCGAACCGTACGGTCCGAGCTCACCTGCGCCGACGATGACGATCAGGTCCTTCGGATCGACGTCCAGTGTCGGCCAGGCCGGAGCCGTGGTCGAAGTCGACAGCCGCGGCGGTGCGGGCAACGCGGCGATGACCGAGTTGTCCACTGCCTCTTCGGTGTTCTCGGCAGCGGCCGCAGCCGCATCCCGAGCGAGCTCGACGAGGTCGAGCTTGGTGTTGGCCAAACCACCCGTGAGATCGGCGATGATCGGCTCCTGCGCGGCCTGGCGGCGAGCGGCAGGTGTGCACAGTTCGAGCAGTTCGGTCGCCATCTCCTCGGTCGACCAGGTGCGCACACCCTCGGCCTCGACGGCCTCGACGATGGGATCGTTACCGCCCATCAGCCCGGTGCCGCGGACCCACCCGATATGAGCATGGGCGATGGACACGCGCTCGGCCCAGTTCTTCTCCGAACTCCACTTGGCGACAACCGCGTCGAGTGCGGCCTTGGACTCGCCGTAGGCACCGTCGCCACCGAACATTCCACGGTTCGGCGATCCCGGCAGCACCACGTGCAGGTGGGTGTCGATGTCGGTGTCGTAGCCGACCTTCGACAGTCCGGTGATCAGCCGCTCGACCGACCAGAGCAGCACGCGCATTTCCATCTCGGCGCGAGCTCCGGCGTCGGACATCTCGCCCATGACCCGGGGTGCGGCGAACGGGAACAGCATCGTCGGCGTAGCGGCGGCCTTGACCAGAGTCTTTGCGCCACCGGCAGTGTCGATGTAATCGCTACCGATCCACTCGATGAGCGCATCGACGTCGGTGTACGACGCGATGTTGGCCGGAACCACCCACAGCGACGCTCCGCTACGCGCGTTGTCGCGGTAGAGCGAGCGGTAGAAGCCGAGCCGCTCGTCGTTGAGTTTGGACGTTGTGACGAAGACCGTCGCTCCCCCGGCCAGCAACTTGGCGGTCACCGCTGCTGCGATGGACCCCTTGCTGCCACCGGTGACGACTGCGATCTCGTCGGCCCACTGCCCCTTGTCCTCGGACGCGACCGCGATATCGGCGATACGTCCGTAGGTCTCGGCGAGCACGGTCTTGTTCTCGTAGTCGGCCTTGGCCTTCCACCACTGGGCCTGAGCCGCAACGGCATTGCCTGCGCCGGCGAAAGATTCGACGGCGACATCGCCTGCGGTACCGAGCCACAACCGGGCCAGATCCTCACGGGCGGTTGCCCACCGGTCGTCGATCAGGACGGCACGCTTGGCGTCGAACGAGGGGGCGACCAGGCGAGGCCAGTCGGAGCCGAGCTCTGCCGAGACCAGTTCCACCAGTGCAGCATCGGGATCCTCGGCCAGCAGTGCATTGGGAGCATCTGCGAGTCCGAGCTGCTCGAGCACCAACCGGGCAGCGGAGGCGAGAACGCCGTCGCGGCCGGTGATGTGCTCGGTGAACTCTCCCAGAGCAGCAGCGTCGACGGTTCCGCCGGCTCCACCGCCTGCCTGCGGCATCGAGACTGCGACGCCGCGACGTGCGGCCACCGCGGCCACCGCGGAGTCGATGACGTTGTCGACAGCAGTGCCGTCGGCGAGCGCGCCGTCGGCCAGGCCGCCGAGCGCACCGCCGCGGACCGACGCACCGTCACGGGTACCGAGGGCGACCTCGGCGGTGACGTGATGCGCCCAGCCGTCGCCCAGTTCCCAGGTCTTCTTGACGCGATCGGCAATCGAGGCCGGGCGTCGTCCCGAGGGGCCGAAGACCTTGCGGAGGTGGTCGTTGATCGAGTCGCTGAGCACCGGGCCGAAGGGCTTGTAGGTACGAGCGAGCTTGTTCACCGTGCCCGAGAGTGCGCCCATGTCGGCGTCTGCTGCACCGTCGATGGCACCGAGCGAGAGCTCGGAGCCGAGGTCGACGAGCAGCTGGTTACGGCGTGAGGACACGCCGTCGCACAGTGCCTCGATGGTGTCGGCGGGGCCGATCTGATCGAGCTGCAGTTTGGTCCACAATCCGATGAGGATCTTGGTGGCATCGGCGGCGACGAAGGCGATGTCGTCCGGACGAGGTCCACCCGAGGGTGCTGCTGCCGGGGCGGGTGCGGCGGCCGGGGCGGCCGCTGCCGCGGGAGCGGCATCTTCTGCCGGGGCCGACTCGTCGACGTCCTCGGCCGGAGCCGGGTCGGTGTCCGTGCCGTACACGATCGCGGCTTCACGCTCGAGGTTGAGCACCTCGACCGGGTGACCGAAGCGGCCGGGCAATTTCAGGGTCTGCGATGCGAGGTTCGCCACGGTCGGCGTTGCGCCGAGACCGATCTCGACGAAGCGCTCGACGCCCATGCCGCCGTCGGACTCGTCTGCGAACAGCAGGTCCTGGGTTTCGATCCAGCGGACCGGGCTGGCGAACTGCCAGGCCAGCAGCTCGGTAAGAATCACGCGGCACAGATCGCTCGGCCGTGCTGCCCAGGAATCGAAGTCCGCGAGCACGGTGTTCAGCGGCTCGGACGGCACAAGATCGGCGATCTCCTGTGCGAACTCGCGGTCGAGCGAGAAGGGCTTGGGCACCAGGTTCGGGATGTAGCGCCCCACCAGGATCGCCGGATCGAGCTGCTCGGGCAGCAGTGTTTCGAGGCGGTTGCGGAAGTCGTCGACTCCGCCGCGCAGCACCGTGGAGTGGAACGGCACGTCGATGCCGGGAACCATTATGTAGGCGGCCTTGCCACCGAATTCTGCGCGGCGGATCGCGATCTTCTTCTCGAGCTCGCCGAGGCCGGCAACCGTGCCTGCGATGGCGTACTGCGAACCGCGCAGGTTGAGGTTGACGATCTCGAGGAATTCACCGGACTCTGCTGCGACACCGGCGACGAAGCCCTGCACGTCCCCGTCGGCCAGGCCGATCTGGGACGGGCGAATGGCAGCCATCCGGTAGTCGCTCCGGCCGCTGGCGTCACGAGGGACCAGTGCATGCATGGCCGAACCGCGCTGGAAGACGACCTCGAGGACGGCTTCGAGCGGAAGCACACCGGCAACGGCTGCGAGTGCGTTGTACTCGCCCACGGAGTGGCCGGCGAGGATGGAGTTCTCCACGAACGCTCCGGATTCACGCAGTTCGGCAACCTGTGCGACGCCGAGAACGGCCATCGCAACCTGGGTGAACTGGGTCAGGTGCAGAACACCGTCGGGATGCTTGTGCGTGACGCCGCGCGCCTTGAGCGACGTCGGGTTGTCTCGCACCACAGCGAGAATCGAGAATCCGAGGGCGCTGCGGGTGTGCTTGTCGGCACGCTCCCACACTTCACGTGCGGCCTTCGAGCGAGCCCGTGCGTCCAGTCCCATACCCGGGCGCTGGATGCCCTGGCCGGGGAAGGCGTAGACGGTCTTCGGCGCGGCAGTGCGGGCGGTGGCGACCATGACGAGTTCGCCGCCGACACGGCAGGAGACCTCGACCAGTTCGGCACCCTGATCGAACCCGGTGCGGTCGACCCGAACGTCGATCTCGGCACCGGGACGAACCATGCCGAGGAAGCGTGCGGTCCACGCAGTGAGGCGACGCGGCGGAATCTTGGTGTCCGCGTGATCGACTGCGGTGACCGTCTGCTGAGCAGCAGCCGAGAGCCACATGCCGTGCACGATGGGGCTGCCGAGGCCGGCGAGCAGCGCCGCGGCGTCGGAGGTGTGAATCGGGTTGTGGTCACCCGAGACCTGAGCGAAGGCCGCCATGTTGCGCGGTGCGACGATCGTTGCCTGACGGCGACGACGACGAGGGGTGTCCTTCGCGTCGGCGCTGAGCGATCCGCCGGCGCGGGCCGGATCGGACAGCTCGCCCTTGCCGGTACGTCCACGAATCGCGAAGCGCTCCACCAGGGTTGCGATGGCGGGAGCGTCGAGACCTTCGCCGAGCATGGCACCGATATCGACCGTGACCTCGACGACGCGGCCGAGGTCGGTGTCGAGCACCTCACCGGAAGCGGCCTTGACGACGAGAATCGAGGTGTCGGTGGGCAATTCGCCGACCAGATTGACGCTGTGATCGAGGTGCACCAGGTCGAGCATGCCTTCGATGACGTCGATGCCCTCAGCAGGAGTGGAGCCTGCGGAATGACCCGTCTGGCCAGTGCGGGTGGCACCCAGGACGGCGAACACGGCGGGCCAGCATGCACCGACGAGAACGTCGGGGACGGCCTTGCCACTGACGGTCAGCGTCTCGGGCAGCCCGGAGCCGGTGACGCCTGCGTGATCGGCGATCAGATCGGGAATCCACGCGATGTTGAGCCGTGCGACACCGCCCTTGACAGACGGAAGCTCCTGGCCTGCAGCAACTCCGAGCAGAGCCGACATGGCCTGCTGGGCATCCTGCGCGGTGACGACGGGTGCGCCGCCGTCGATCGTGGAGGCGGGCACCGTCAAACGGATGCGCACTTCCTTGCCCGGAGCGAGGGGAACCAGCAGCTCCACATGTTCCGAATCCAGCACGGTCAGCGAGGAGCCGGTCTGCGGATGCGAGGCAACAGTGTCGGAATCCACGGTCCAATCGGCCGGATCACCCAGTCGTGCAACGGGGTTCTGCGTCATCCGCGAGGCCCAGGTGACGTCGGGAGCTGCCAGCACGATTCCCAGCAGTCCGGGCGCGATCTCCGCGTGGCGACGGCTGGCGACAGCCGAGGACTCGACACCCTCGGCGAGAAGCTGATCCGCGGTGGCCTTCTCGAACCGGTTCAGCAGCTCGCCGACCGGCTCGTCCACGCGGGTGATACCTGCGACGGCCACGGTTCCGGGGATGATGCAGACCTGATCGGCGGAGTAGCGCGCATCGTGTGCCTGCCACAGCGAGTCACTGCGCCACCAACGGCGCACATCGCCGTCGACGACGGGGACGAAGTTGACCGGCTTGCCGGGCATGCGGCACAGCGAGGTGAAGAAAGTGATGTCGGCCGGGTGCAGCACTACCTCGGCGGCGTCGGGGAACTGTGCGAGCAGCGATTTCAGTGCTGCACGCGGGCGTTCGAGCGCCTCGGCATCGGCGAACAGGGTGGGGATGGGGCCACGATCGACCGGGTGCAGACGAGCCTCGGCGCGCTGCAGCATCTCCAGGAAGCGAGTCCGCCAGGTGACGTCGAGCCAGACCGATTCGCGTGCCTCGGACACGGCATCGGTGAACTCACCGCCGCAGTCGAATTCGCTGCGCGAGTCCGTACCGATGGCCAGGTCCAGGTAGCGAGCGAGCCATTGCTGGTAGGTCATCTCGGCGACGTCGCCGAAGAACGGCTTGGCGGTTCCGTCGAGTGCGGCGATGATCTCGTCGCGGCGCTCGGCCACGGCGTCGGCGTTTCCGGCGACCTCGTCGAGCAGTCGACCGCAGCGCGAGGCCGCGTTGTCGATTTCGTGGATGTCGGCACCGAGCTGGCTACGGCCGGAGGCCATTCCACCGTTCGCGGTACCGGCACCGACCCAATCGGGAGTTCCCGGTGTGTCGACGAGAAGCTGCTTGACCTCGGGAGCCGTCGTGGCTTCGAGGGTGGCCATGGCTGCGGTACCGACGAGGATGCCGTCGAGCGGCATCTTCGGGTAGCCGTGCACAGCAGACCAGGTGCCGGTGAGGTACTCCGCTGCGCGCTCGGGTGTACCGATGCCGCCGCCGACACAGACGACGAGGTTGGGCCGCGCACGCAGCTCTGCGTAGGTGGCCAACAACAGGTCGTCGAGGTCCTCCCACGAGTGGTGTCCGCCTGCGCGGCCACCCTCGATGTGGACGTTGACCTGGTAGGACGGCACCTCGTTGGCGATGCGGATGACGGCGCGGATCTGCGCCACGGTGCCGGGCTTGAACGAGACGTAGCTGATGCCTGCCTCGGAGAGCTCCTCGATGAGAGCGACGGCTTCGTCGAGCTCGGGAATGCCTGCGGTGACGACGACTCCGTCGATGGCGGCACCGGCGGCGCGAGCGCGCTGCACGATGCGGCGTCCGCCTAGCTGCAGCTTCCACAGGTAGGGATCGAGAAAGAGCGAGTTGAACTGGATGGCGCGGCCGGGCTCGAGCAGAGTGGAGAGCTCGGCGACCCGATCGGTAAAGATGTCCTCGGTGACCTGACCGCCGCCGGCGAGCTCGGCCCAGTGGCCTGCGTTGGCAGCTGCGGCAACGATCTTCGCGTCGACCGTCGTCGGCGTCATGCCGGCGAGCAGGATCGGCGAACGTCCGGTCATCTTGGTGAAGGAGGTCTCGACCACGACGCGGCCGTCGGGAAGGGTGACCGGCTTGGGTGCAAACGCCGACCATGCGGGCTGCACCTCGGGAGCAGCTCCCGGGGTGAGCAGATTGCGGTGGCCCCCACGCGAGGATGCGGCGATGATGCCGACGCCCTGTCCGCGCAGTGCCGGAGTGGTCATCCGGGTCAGCAGGTCGCCCGGACCGAGATCGAGGATCCAGTCGGCACCGGCATCGACGACACCGTCGATGGCGTCGACCCAATCCACGGAGTCGACGAGGATCTTCTGCGCGAGGTCGCGAGCGAGTTCGACATCGAGTCCGCAGCGCTGCGCCCAGGCACTGACGAGTTCGACAGCGTCGGCCAGGGCGGGGTGGTGGAAGCCGATCTCGACCGGAAGCTGCTCGAAGACCGGAGCGAACACGGCACCGCCACGCTTCTTGGCGTCACGCTCGTGCTCTTCCTCGGCAGCGATCTGCTCGCACTTCTCCTGCACGCGGGCCAGCTGGGCCGGTGGTCCCGAGAGTACGACGCGACGGCGGCCGTTGCGGATGGCGAGAGCCGCGGATCGCTCCGGCGCTCCGGGAACAGCGAGTTCATCGATGATCGCCTGCAGGCGTGCGGGTTCGACGTTGGCAACAGCGACCATCGGAGCACGGTCACCCGCACCGATGATGCCGCGGCGACGCCCGACGAGACCTGCTGCCGCACCGACGAGTTGAGCGATGGCGAGGAAGTTCGAGTCCTGCGCGCCATCCGCAGCGACGGACTCGGCAGCAATGAGACCCTGCGAGTGTCCGACCACCTTGACCGGCGGGGTCTGGGCGGGATCGAGTCCCTGCAGCTTCAACGCGCGCAGCGCTGCTACCTGAGTGAGGAACACTCCGGGAAGCGAGACGGCTGCGGACGTCAGTGCCGCCTCGGACGGTCCGTACGAGGCGGCCGTGTCGTCATCGGCGAGATCCTGCTCGAGCATCCAGCCGATCGGATCGAACCCGACCGAGCGGACGACCAGCAGCTCGTCGGAGACGGGCGCGAGCACTGCTGCGGCCTCGTTGACGAGATCGGTGAGTTCGGGCTCGAGGGCGGAGTCGCGGGCCAGCTCTTCGAGCGAGCTGAGCCACGGTGCACCCTGGCCTCCGAATGCCAGTGCATACGGCTC
This sequence comes from Rhodococcus sp. AW25M09, assembly GCF_000333955.1. GTDB lineage: Bacteria > Actinomycetota > Actinomycetes > Mycobacteriales > Mycobacteriaceae > Rhodococcoides. Next base: position 31,455 of record NZ_CAPS01000068.1, on the reverse strand, counting down.
TCCTGCGGCGAAACGATCTGCCAGAGTCCGAGAGCCGCCACTGCTTCTAGGGGATTTGCCTGCGTCGCCGTTGCTCCGCGTGCCTCGTCCGTGTGCTGGTGTGCTCTCGTTGATCGTCAAGGCTGAAGATTCCTCTCGTGGACGCCTCGGGGGTCAAGGCGCTCGCTGTGATGGTTGCCAGAGTGCGTCGTGGGCTACAGGGGCGATGCGGTGAGCCGGTCTTCGTCGACAGGTCTCTTCCGCGCTGCTCAAGACTGACACAAAATCATGAGGAAATCCTCAGGTTTGCTCGGACGTCCGAGTGCTACCAGCGAGTACGCCGATCGAAGCGCATTTACTTTCGGTTTACCCAACCCGTCGGTAACCGACGTCGATGCTGGCGAGAGCGTCGCCCGAGGATTCAGAACATGAGGAAAGCCTCGCATTTTTCGTTATCGTTCCGTTATGTGACCTCGAGCACATGCTGCGGCCGCGCGACCTTGTCGGTGGGGTCCTCTAGCTTCATCGGACGACCCACTCCGCGAATGAGTGGTCGACGGAATCCGGGGGGAAATTCATGTATTCATCGGTAACGGACATCTGCACGGCGGACGAACTCGAGGCGATACTGCTACTCATCGAATCGTCTGCGCCACAGTCACGTTCACCGCACTGGACACCGGGGTGGCGCGGCGAGAGCGAGGTTGCACTGTTGGATGCAGTCTTCTCCGCGCGCGCACCGTACGGCGGACCCACCAGTGGGGTCCGCGCGGTGATCAGTCGGTGGCGATCCCATCGAGGCGATAACCGACTCGACGACTTGACAACCCTTGCCGAACTGACCACCGATCCGGATTCGCTGGTGGAGATTCTATCCAACCGGCAACTGGTTCCGGGAAACAGCCGAACCAAGGGGGCCGCCGTCGCTGTGGCTGCACACACCTTGGTCTCGCTGGGGTTGTTCTGTTCCGCCGACTTCGAACAGCCCACCGAGGAACAGTTCGATGCGTTCCGTGCGATACCGGGTCTCGGCGAGACCACGTGGGAGTGCATGCTGATGCACCTCGGCGTACGGACCGACAAGGCGGTCGGCCACCTGCACTCGTTCGTCGCAGACGCACTCGAGCCGCTCCACCAGAATCTGGCCGCCGAAATTACCGAGGACCGTTGTGCCGTCGTCCTCGGAGCCGCGGCCGAGGCGCTCGGCACGAACCTCGCCTCGCTCGAGCACGCAGTATGGCGCTATCAGCACAAGCTACGGAGACCGAAGCGGCGTCAGTCCGAGGTAGCGCTTCGATCGGCGGGATGAGTTCGCGACATCAACACCTCTACGCCGTCGAGGATGCACTCCAACCCGAAACGGTAGGCATGCACGGGGTCGCCGGCGGCGTCGTACGACGTCGCCGCGGCCGTACCGACCCGAGACGACACCGGAAAGCGCTCACGATCCATCACCTGTTCGATGATCGGAGCCGTGGCCGCCCACCACTGCGCGTCGGTCATTCCCGACTGTTCCTTCACCCGAGTGGCGGCGGCGAGGGCGCGCGCAGTACCGGAGACATGAGTCAGCACCAGCGTGAGCACAGAGTCGATCTCGATGTCGCTCAGACCGGTGTCGACCAGGGTGCGCAACTCGGCCTCGTACTTGTCGTTGGTGTGCGGACCCAGCACAGGACGCGCACCCTCCGCCTCCAGGAGCCACGAATGCCGTTGATACAGAGCCCAATTGCGCTCGGCAACGAAACGCAGCGCGGGACGCCACCCGCCAGGATCAGCGGACGGCTCGTCCACGTGCGAGTAGAGGCCTGCGATGGATCGGTCGATCATCAGATCGGCCAGTTCTTCTCGACCCGGAACGTGGGTGTAGAGCGACATGGCACCGACACCGAGATGCTCGGCCACGTTGCGCATCGAGACGAACTCGAGACCGTTCGCGTCGGCCAGCTCGATGGCGGCGTCGACGATTGCGTCCACGCTCAGCCCTGTTCGACTCGTCTTCGTCCCCACTCGCCACAGCAGTTCGAGAATGCGCGCCGGGTCGAAGGGAACGCCATTTTTCGATGCCATTCGCCGAGTGTAAATCCGCCGTACGCCGTACCTTGCGACGTACACGGCGCGGAGTCGCGCAAGACGGACCAGACGAAGCCCTGTCAACGCTCGCCCGGTCCGACTCCGGGAACAGCCAGTGCGCCGGCTTCGATGTGCCAATTTCTTCCGGTTGACAACTTCTTCGGCGGCGTAGTTCACAACGAATCAGTCGGTGCTGACAATGAGTTTCCCGGCGCTGGAGGTAGTCGCGTGCTCGAGATCGATAAGAGCCGGGATTGCGTCGCCAAGACTGACGGTGCGGAGATGCGGGTGGCGATCTCACCTCATCCAGCGGCATCGGCGAGGTGTTGGAGGTTTTCGCTGTCCGGCCGGCCCATGAATGCGCCGCATGGGCCAGGCACGATGCTGCGTGCGAACTTTGCTACGGAAGGGACGATGTCGACGATTCGCCCACCTGGCTCGAGCATCCGACGTGCGGTGTCGAATGGCAGAGTCCCGCCGTGTCGACAACGACATCGAACCGACCGTTGAGAGGTGCGGGGTCGCGATCGAAGGCGACGACTGTATCGACGCCGAGTTGGTGGGCGTCTGCTTCCGACCCTGACCGGCAGCTACCGGTCACGGATGCGCACATGCCGGCTGCGAACTGCACGGCAACTCGGCCGACGCCACCGAGACAGCCATTGATGAAATGCTTTGCCCCGACTTCAGTTTGCCGGCTTCGACAACAGCCTGGTCAGCGGTGGGCCCTACGACGGACAGGGTGGCGGTTTGGGCGAACGTAGGACCGTCGGGCATGTGAGCGACGGACCGGTCCTCTGCAATCACGAACTCGGCGAACGCTCCGGCCTGTCGCAGGCCCGCCGCACCCAACACTTCTTCGCCGACCTGGAGACGAGTCACACCCCCTCCGACCCGTTCGATGACCCCGGCAAAATCGTGGCCCGACACCGCGAGGGAACTATTGCCCGGTCATGGGTCGCATCTCGCCGTTGCGGATCTTCCAATCCATTGCTTTCGCGGCGGCCGCACGCACTCGCACCAACACCTTTCCTCGGCCCGGTATCGGGGTATCCGCGTCTCCAAGGACGAGGACGTCCGGTCCGCCGTAGCAGTGGTATTGAAGGCGCTTCATCGTGTTCTCCTCGTAGCGTTCAGGCCTCGGCGCGCCACGGCGTAACCGGAACCGACGGCAGTCAGTACAGGGATCGTGCACCACAACTGCGGCCAGTCGTCTCTCCCCGGCGGGTCCACGCTCGCCGTCCCGGGGCAGAAGGTCGCAGACAGCTGGCTCGACCGTACGCCGACGCAGAAAGCGCAGCCGCGTCCAAAGTCACACGCCCGGAGCCGGGCCGCCGGGCCGCCGGGCGGCCGGCACCGGACGCAACGGAGCGCGCGCGGTCCAGGGCGTTTCCGAATTCATCGAAGCTTGTCGGCGGGCGCGGCGTGGATGGGCAAAATGACCCGGCTCGCGATCATCCAGCGCCCCTCGTACAGGCAAAACGTGTCGTCGTACACGACAGCGTGCAGGGCACCATCGTGCATGATCATCAGCCCCTTCGATCGTACGGAGGCCGTCGTCTCGCCGGTCTCCGTGATGACGATGTTGGTTACGAAATGTGACAGCGGTGCCCGCCCGGCAGCGAACATCTGCGCCGCAGCAGCACGCATGGCTTCGACGCCTCGGAAGGCACCCATCCCTGAGCGGGTCATGTCGTACGTGGCCTCAGGGGTGAACACGTCCCCGAGCCGGTCCAACCGGTTCTCATCGACCACGAACGCGTGGAGGGAAAGAGTTTCGGTGATCTGCTGGTGATCGTTGACAGTGAGCATGAAGCCTCCTTGTTTGGTACTCAGTACCGTAACAGACTCAGTACCTTTTGAGACTCGAGTCGGAGGCGGGCTATAGTTTCGACATGGCCGAACGACCATCCGAGGTGAAGAAATCTCCGCTGTCCTTGGTCGAACGCAAACAACACGCAGCACGAAATCGGATCATCGATGCCGCGGACGCCCTATTCGCCGAACGAGGCTTCGACAGCGTCTCCGTCACGGACATCGCAGAGCGTGCAGAGGTGGGTCGTACCACGTTTTTTCGGCATTTCGGGGACAAGACCGAGGTCGTCTTCGCTAAGGAACAGGCCATGTTCGACGCAATCACCGACGCAACATCCGTAGTGTCGACTCCCCCGGAATCCGTCAACTCCCTTGCAGGCGCTTTGAGCGCACTCGAACCCCTCGTGATCCAGCTGTGCAGGCAGGCAACTGCTGACCTCGCCGCCTACCAGCGGCACATGCTCCTCCTCGATGCACACGAGGAAATGCGCGCACGCGCCGCGCTGAAGCACCAGTACATCTCGGACGAACTCGCGAAAGTACTCCTCGCGCACGAGACTCCCCCCGCCATCGCTACCGTGGCGGCGCAGCTTGCATTGGCCTGCTACTCCAGCGGCCGCATCCTGGCCACGTCCCCCAGCGACCTCATCACCAAGACAAGCGCCGCCTTTCGCAGCACACTCGCGATCAATTCAGCGCCGACAAAAGGTTGACTCCTTCACGCCGACGCATCTCCAGCAGACGCCGTGAAATGGGTGCGATAGAACTATGAGTCGAGAGCAGCAGAGACACCGAGCCGCGTGCAGGTGTGGTGCCGTCGCAGTTCGGCCAGGCTGTAGACTTCACCGGCACGCGCGAGTGGCGGAATTGGCAGACGCGCTGGATTTAGGTTCCAGTGTCTCAGGACGTGGGGGTTCAAGTCCCCCCTCGCGCACGACGGTCGTTCGGACCTGTCCTCACGGCTACCAGATCGACACTTCCCAAGCAGCGAAGGCGGTTCGCGTGCCCGGTGATCCGAACGACGACGCCATCTTCGCCGAAATCGCGGACGAGCGACGCTCCATTGCGCAGACTCTCGATGAGTTCACACCCGAGCAATGGGACACACAGTCGCTGTGCAAAGCCTGGACCGTAGGCGACGTCGCGGCTCATCTGGTCGTTCCACTGATCGTCCCGACCTGGCAGTTCGGACTCGCCATGGTGCGCACCCGAGGCGATTTCGACCGAGCCAATCAGCTGATGACTCAGCGCGTACGTCGCCGGCACAGTGACGAGCTGCCTGCATTGCTGGAGGCCCACGCAGACAAGAAGTTCACGCCTCCCGGGCGTGGCCCGTCTGCTCCGCTGACCGACGTCATCGTGCACGGGCTGGACATATGCACGCCGCTCGGTATCGAGCACCGCATTCCGGAACATCGTATGGGCATGCTGCTCGATTTCCTGGTGCCCGAAACCGGCGCGGCTCCGTTCAAGGGCCCCGAGCTTCGACTGCACTGGCGCGCAACCGATCTCGACTGGAGTCGCGGTGACGGACCCACCATCGAAGGATCGGCGGCCACCCTGGCGCTGGTTCTGACCGGACGCAGCAGCGCGCTCTCCGGCATCGCCGGGCCTGGTGCCGAGCAACTCGCCGCCGCGCGGGCGAGCCGTCGCTCATAGATCGACCCTGGCCGTTCATGGTGAGAATCACCGCCGATCCGCACCACGCGACTACCTGCAGTAGTAGTAGCTCCGGTACCGTCGAAGGGTGACTTCATCCCGCCCGAACCGTCGACCTGCGTTGATCGCGCTGGTCATCGTGTCCGCGGTGGTCTGCCTCGGCCTCGGTTGGTGGCAGTGGGAGCGCTTCGAGGCTGTCGACGGCAACGGTCAGAACCTCGGCTACGCGTTTCAGTGGCCTCTGTTCGCAGCGTTCGTGATCTACGCCTATCGCAAGTTCGTTCGTCTCGAGGACGAGGACTCGGACGAGCTGGCCGCGACGCGGCCAGACGGGCCCACCGAAGTACCCCTCGATCTACTCCCCCGGCGCAGCGCCCCGGCGGCAGACGCGAACGACCTCGAAGATCCAGAGGCTCGGCAACTTCTCGAATACAACAGCTACCTCGCGGAGCTGAACGAATCCCGCGGGACCGACAGGAGCACCACGTGAGTTCGGCACCGGAGAAGACGCAGGCGGCTGCGAACAAGACCCAGAAGATTGCATCCGCATTGCTGCGGTACCGCGTGCTCGCGTATGCCACCGGCATCTGGTTGTTGGTCCTCGTCACCGAGATGGTCGCGAAGTACATATTCGAGGTCGAGAACGTGCCGACCTGGATCGCCGTCGTGCACGGTTGGGTCTACCTCGTCTACCTGGTTCTTACGATCGATCTCGCGATCAAGGTGCGGTGGCCTGCAGGCCGCACCATCGGAACGCTCCTGGCCGGCACCATCCCGTTCCTGTCGTTCTATGTCGAGCACAAGCGCACCAAGCAGGTCAAAGCCGACTTCGCCGTCTGACGTCAGCAGCTGACCGGCTGCGCGTTCTCCGGATCCAGGGCGTTGCGCACCAGCTGCTGAGCGAGCGGATCGTACGAGATTCCGGTGTGCTCGGTGACGTTGGCCGGGCACAGGTCCTGCAGGACGATGTTGGTGTTTCCTGCACCGCTGAGCAGCGATGCCGTATACGGAACGACGATCTGGTCGTAGCGGGTGACGATCGTCGTGTACTCGATGCCGGCGACGGTGTCACTGCCCTCGTTGAGGCGCTCGAGCACGTCGTTGCCGAGGGGAGGCCCGGCCGTGGGGTAGTTCGGCGGCGACAATGCGATGACGCGGGACACCGTGCGATCCCCGCCGAGGAAGCGCGCGTAGTAGCGCGGCACCGTGCCGCCCTTCGAGTGGCCCACGATCGACACCTTCTCGGCTCCCGTCGCGTCGAGGACGGAATCGACGAACGTCGAGAGTTCCTGCGCACTGTCGGGAATGGGTTCGAGCGCCCCGAAAGCCGGCACCGGCCCGGTGTTGCCGTAGTCGATCGCGAACACGCAGTACCCGGCGTCGACCAGCTCGGGCGACAGTGATGCCCAGTTGTCGTACGAGTTCTCCAGGAAGCCGTGCACCAGCACCACGGGCTCGGGGTGCTGCGCACTGGGAACGCACGAGTAGTCGTTCGCGCCCGCCGGCGTCACGCCCGGGTGCGCGATCGAGTAGGCGAACGCCTCGGCGAAGGAGCCCGCCGCCGGTGCCGCCGAGGCCGGTGCACCTGCCAAGCACAGTGCGGCGGCGGCGAGCGCAACCGTCGCCGTTGTCAACACTGCACGCGTCGCCACGAGCTACCGACCTGCCAATTCTTCGAGGGCCGGTACGAGGGTGCGCAGCGCGCGACCGCGATGTGAGGCTGCGTCCTTCTCGTCCGGGCTCAGCTGCGCTGCACTACGACCGTCGCCCTCGGGCACGAAGATCGGGTCGTAGCCGAAACCGTTGTCGCCCGAAGGCTCTCTCGCGACAACGCCGCGCCACTCCCCGCGCACCACGGTCTCGGCTCCGCCGGGAACCACCAGGGCGCATGCCGATACGAAGGCCGCTCCGCGACGCTCGTCCGGGGTGTCGCTCAGCTGCGCGAGAACCAGCGCGGTGTTGGCATCGTCGCGTCCGTGAGTACCGGACCATCGCGCCGACAGCACGCCGGGCATCGCGTTCAAGGCATCGATTTCGATACCGGAATCGTCTGCAACACAAGGCAATCCGGTAGCCGACGCCCCGTCGCGAGCTTTCGCGAGCGCATTGTCCTCGAACGTCGCTCCGGTTTCGGGAGCCTCCGGAAACGGCGGCACCTCGTCGAGGCCGACCAGTTCGATCCCGGTAACTCCGGCGGCGTCGAGCACCCGCCGGAGTTCACGCAGCTTCTTCATGTTCCGGCTGGCTACCAGCAGCTTCGAGTCAGCCACCGAACTTCTTCTTCGACTCCGCGACTGCCGGCTCGGGCAGATCGCCGGGGTACGGCAGTTCCAAAGCTTCCCGCTGCACCTCGAACAGCTTCTCGATGCCGACGAACGCCGAGTCGAGCAACTTGTCCAGTGTGGTTCGCGGGAAGGTCGCGCCCTCGCCGGTTCCCTGGATTTCCACCAGCGTGCCGGTGTCGGTGGCGACGACGTTCATGTCGACCTCGGCGCGAGAATCCTCTTCGTAGGGCAGATCGAGACGCACCCGGCCGTCGACCACACCGACGCTGACCGCGGCGATCATGCATGAGATCGGCTGGGGATCGGCGAGGCGTCCGGCTGCGCGCAGATACGTGACGGCGTCGTTGAGAGCCACGAATGCGCCGGTGACAGCCGCGGTCCGGGTACCGCCGTCGGCCTGGAGAACGTCGCAATCGAGCGCGATGGTGTTCTCACCGATGGCAGCCAAGTCGATGCATGCACGCAGCGAGCGTCCGACCAACCGGGAAATTTCCTGGGTTCGCCCGCCGACCTTGCCCTTGACCGACTCGCGGCCGTTGCGGGTGTGCGTGGCCGCCGGGAGCATCGCGTACTCGGCGGTGAGCCAACCGAGGCCGGACCCCTTCCGCCAGCGCGGCACACCCTCCTCGACGCTGGCCGTGCACATCACCCTGGTGTTACCGAACTCGACCAGCACCGACCCTGCCGGGTGGCTGGTGAATCCACGGGTGATCTTGATGTTGCGGAGCTCGTCGTCCGCTCTGCCGTCTTCTCGTCTGGACACGTCTCGAAGCCTAGCGCGTCCTCAGACGGTGAATACGTCCCCTGGGAGAACCGCATGCACCGGTCCACTGAACTCTGCTTTGGCCTCGGCGATCACGTCCTCGCGAGACGTCCACGGCGGGATGTGGGTGAGCAGCAGCTCCCCGACCCCGGCCTCACGGGCGATCCGGCCGGCCTCGGTTCCGGACAGATGCACTCCCTCGGGACGCTCGGGACTGTCGGTCCACGATGCTTCGCACAGGAACACATCGGCCCCGTTCGCCAGATCTTGCACCGCCTGACACATTCCGGTGTCGCCGCTGTACGCGAAGATGCGACCCTCGCCCGTGGTGACTCGCATGCCGTAGGACTCCGGCGGATGGAACACCTGACGGGTCAGAATCGACAGCTTCCCGAACTCCACGGTGCGACCGTCGACCCAACGCCGGAGGTCGATCGTGTCGGACATGTCGTCGATCTGCCCGCCGCACTCGGCCGAGGCGACTCCGAGCCGAAACGCCGTGTCCTTCGGCCCGTACACGATCGCTCGCCCGTCAGGCGGGTTCGGATGGTAGCGACGCCACACCAGCAGACCAGGAACGTCGAGGCAGTGATCGGCATGCAGATGCGAGAGCAGGACGCTCACATCTCCCGGGTCGGCGTAGCGCTGCAACGCCCCGAGAACGCCGGGACCGAAGTCGAGAACGACCGGTGAGGTCTCCTCTTCTTCCATCAGGTAGCCCGACGCGGGTGAATCGGGTCCGGACACACTGCCCGAACATCCCAGGACGGTAATTCGCATGAAAGCCATGCTGCCACGCCGAGCGCGTCACTCGAAACGTTCGGGCAGTATTCCTCGCGCGAGTCGGCGAAATTCACCGGCGAGCGTCGGTGTGTCGGCAGTTACGTCGAGCTCAGAGAGTGGGCCGATCGAGCGACTCGACGCGTGTTCGCTCGGCCCGCGCGTCGGCCGACAAGAGCCGAGCAGCGATCACGCCACCCACTGCGCCGAACAGATGGCCCTGCCAAGAGATGTTGGGATCACTCGGAAGCACCCCCCACAGCGCACTGCCGTACAGCACGAACACCACGACACCGATCGCGAGTTGACCGAGTTTGCGTGTGAAGAAACCGCGAACGAGCAGATACGCGATGAATCCGAAGATCAGAATCGACGCACCGATTGTGGTCCCCGCCCCGGCCGTCAACCACGTACCGAAGCCGCCCACCAACCAGATGATGCCGGTGGCAGCCAGACCACGCGCCATCCCCGAGAGCAACACCAGAAATCCGAGCACCACGATCGGCACGGTGTTCGCGATCAAATGCTGCCAATCGTCGTGCAACACCGGCGCGAACAGGATTCCCCACAGTCCGTCGACAGAGCGGGGGTGAATGCCGCCCTGTTCGAGTTTCGATCCGCTGGCGACATCGATGATCTCGATGATCCACAACAAAGCGGTGAATCCTCCGACGAAGATGGCGGCCTGCATCCAGACCGGCCGCTCACGCTCGCCGGGCAGCTTGCCGGTCTCGCTCATGTTCGCCTCCAACGTCGGTCCCTCCACGGTACCGGGCAGGGCGGTCGACGTGATCAGACTCGGAATCAGGTGAACGCCGACGGGAAGATCTGCCGGTAGGTGGGGATGCCGGCCACCGAGGTGGCGTCGAGCACGGCGCGCACGATGGCCCGCTCGACGACGATCGCCGCGGCCTCGGTGACCGCGGCCAACACGGGCAGTTCCGCCGAGAACGCGGCCGGAACCGAGGACTCGGCCGAGACGGCCCTGGTGCCCGTCGACACCGCGAAGATCGTGTCGCCGTCGAGTGGCGAGTGCGCCGGCCGGATGGCTCGGGCCAGACCGTCGTGACCCGCCACGGCAATCCGCTTGCACGACGCCGACGACAGCGCAGCATCGGTGGCGACCACACCGATCGTGGTGTTCAGAGCGGTCCCCTTGGGTTCGAGTGCCAGCGCGTTCCACACCTCGTCGACGTCGGGTGTACGCATACCGAACGCCGCGGGCCCGAGTGTTCCGGTGCCCCAGAGCAGTCCGGTACGCGGATCGAACACAGCGCCCACGGGATTGGCGACCATCAGCGCCGCCACCGTGACCCCGTCCGCAGGACCCCCCTCGATCACCGTGCTGGCGCTACCCACGCCACCCTTGAGCACTCCGGCGCGAGCGCCGACACCTGCCCCGACCGATCCTGTTGCGAACCCGGTAGTCGCTGCTGCCGCGGCGAGGTAGCCGAACTCCGCCGTCGGACGCGCGGTCCAATCGCCGACCGGAAGATCGAAGATCACCGCAGCCGGCACGATCGGGACGACGTGATCGGGACTGCCCATCGCGATGCCCTGACCGTGCTCCTCGAGCCACTGCATGACGCCGTCGGCGGCCGCGAGACCGTACGCACTACCCGCGGTCAACAGAATCGCGTTGACGTGCTGAACGGAATGGCTCGGATCGAGCAGATCGGTCTCACGGGTTCCCGGCCCGCCGCCGCGAACGTCCACTGCGGCGGTGGCACCGCCGAGCGCTCGAACCACGGTGCAGCCGGTGGCCGAACCGGATCCCATCGCGGCGGTGTCGTCGAGTTCGTGATGGTGACCGACCAGCAGACCGGCGACGTCGGTCAGGCAGTCCCGCGGTCCGGGCGTCGAGAAGGCAGTGATGGAGTGGGCAGCGGTCACGCGCGCGTCCTAGGGGATGAGGACCTGTACGAGTGAATCCTGCATCCAGGTCAGCCAGTGATACACGTCGAGATGCGGAGCGCGAGGATCACCCTCGTCGAGCTCGTCGGGTGTGTCCGCACTGATCCCCAGCGTCGTGCCGAGCGCCAGCCTCACGTCGTTGAGGCCGGTCAACCATGCGTCTGCCTGCTCCTGGGTCAGGACGATCTTGCCACCGGAGTCGGGAAGCGTGGCCAGGATCATCGATCCGGCAGCCAACTTCTCGTCGATGATCTCGGGCTCGTGGAGTCCACGCAGTGCGCCGTTGAGGTCGGCCGGGTCCTCCGCGTCGCGGGTGGGGTCGGCGCGGTGGAAGTCCGGCAGCAGCCGTGCCAGCGCGGCATCCTCGGGCGGACTGTTGTGGCCGGTGCGCAACCCCGTCAGTGCAGCGAGTTCGTCGGTGGGGGCAGCGGCGGAACGGTCGCGCAACAGTCCGAGAACCGAGCCGACGAGAGACCGCAGCACGGCGGCCTCACGAGCATCGATCTCGGATTTGATCTTGACCCCGGACAACGAATTCCGTCTCGTCCACGTGCGCACTGTTGCTGATGTCCTTCTCTACTTGTCCTGCTGCATGGTGGCCCACAGACCGGCCGCGTGCAGGCGTCGAACATCGTTCTCCATTGCGTCGCGCTCACCGCTCGACACGACGGCCTTGCCCTCGGAGTGCACCTGCATCATCAGCTCGGTGGCCTTGGCCTTGCTGTAGCCGAAGAGCTTCTGGAACACGTAGGTCACGTAATGCATCAGGTTGACCGGGTCGTCCCACACGATCGTCACCCATGGGGTGTCGTGCGATTCGTCTGCGGCGACGGCCTCGGTCTGGGCCGGGACTGCTTGTGGTGACGCCGCGAGCACCTCGCCTGCCGAGAAGCCGTCCACGGGCAGAAGCGGTCCGTCCACCGTCAACCAAGGCATGGCAACAGGGTACGGCGTATCGGGCCAGCGTCCCACGCTCGCCCCTGCGCTCGTAGTGTGGGCGAGGTGAGCAACGACGCGACCACCGATCACGCGAATTCCAGCGACATCGCCAGCACCGCACTGCTGACCGATCAGTACGAGTACACGATGCTGTCGGCCGCTCTGGCCAGCGGCTACGCCGATCGTGTGTGCAGCTTCGAGGTGTTCGCGCGACGGCTGCCCGGTGGCCGCAGATACGGCGTCCTCGCAGGCACCGGGCGCATTCTCGACGCGATCGCCGCCTTCCGATTCGGCCCCGACGAGCTGCGTGTCGTCTCCGAGTTCCTCGACTCCGACACCGTCGAGTGGCTGCGCAACTACCGATTCACCGGCGATATCGACGGCTATCGCGAGGGCGAGCTCTACTTTCCCGGCTCACCGGTACTGACCGTCCGCGGCACCTTCGCCGAGTGCGTCGTCCTCGAAACCCTCGTGCTGTCCATCCTCAATCACGACAGTGCCATCGCGTCCGCCGCAGCCCGGATGGTGGCGTCCGCGAAGTCCCGGCCGATCATCGAGATGGGATCGCGTCGCACCCACGAAGAGGCCGCCGTTGCCGCCTCGCGGGCGGCATACCTCGCCGGATTCACCGCGACGTCCAACCTCGAGGCCGTACGCAGGCACGGAGTTCCGGGCGCGGGAACGTCGGCCCACTCCTTCACCCTGCTGCACACCACCGCCGAGGGCCCCGACGAACGGTCGGCGTTCGCGGCACAGGTGCGAGCCCTCGGAGTGAGCACCACCCTGCTCGTCGACACCTACGACATCACCCAGGGCGTTGCCAACGCCATCGAAGTGGCGGGGCCCGAGCTCGGCGGGGTGCGCATCGACTCCGGCGATCTCGGCGTGCTCGCGCGCCAAGTTCGCGACCAACTGGACGCTCTCGGTGCGCCGAAGACCAAGATCGTCGTCTCGGGCGATCTCGACGAGTACGCCATCGCGGCACTACGCGCCGAGCCGGTCGACTCCTACGGCGTCGGCACGTCCCTGGTCACCGGATCCGGTGCCCCGACAGCAGGGATGGTCTACAAGTTGGTCACCGTGGACGGCATTCCCGTCGCCAAGCGCAGCAGTCACAAGGAATCGCGCGGCGGCACCAAGGCGGCGCTGCGCACCGCCCGCCCTACCGGCACCGCAGTCGAGGAGCTCGTGCACCCGTTCGACGCTCCCCCGGCCGTCGACGGCGATCTGGTGGTAGAGACCTTGACCACGCCCCTGATCCGCGGCGGCGAACGAGTTGCCGACCTTCCGACGCTCACCGATAGCCGTGACCTGCTGGCTCGACGCCTGGTCAGCCTTCCGTGGGAGGGCCTGAAACTGTCTCAGGGCGAACCGGCGATACCCACCCGCTTCGTGGAGGCGTAACGGCGGTGTCGGTGCCGAACCGGATGGACGATCGGCAGTAGTCTGCTTCGGTGCCGTCGAAGACCGAGTTGCCCACCGTCCCCGCGCTCCTGCAGGTCGCGGTGCACTCGCTCGGCGGCAAGGAACGCAGCAATCAGCTGACGATGGCCTCGGCGGTGGCGCATTCGATCGATACCGGCGAGCATTTGGCTGTGCAGGCCGGCACCGGTACCGGCAAGTCCCTCGCCTACCTCGTCCCGAGCATTCGGCACGCGGTCGAATCCGGTAAGACCGTCATCGTCTCCACGGCCACCATCGCGTTGCAGCGACAGTTGGTCGACCGCGATCTGCCGCGCTTGTCCGATGCGTTGACCGAGGCCCTCGGCCGTCGACCGAAGTTCGCGATCCTCAAGGGCCGCAACAATTATCTGTGCATGAACAAGATCCACACCGGTGCCGCTCAGGAAGCACCGGACGCGGAACTGTTCGACCCGTTCGCCGTCTCGCGCATGGGCCGCGAGGTGGTTCGGCTGACGAAGTGGTCGTCCGAGACCGAGACCGGCGACCGCGACGACGTAGTTCCGGGCGTCAGCGACCAGGCCTGGCGGCAGGTCAGCGTCACCGCTCGCGAGTGCCTGGGCAAATCACGCTGCCCCGTCGGTGAGGACTGCTTTGCCGAGCGCGCCCGCACCGAGGCCGCGCAAGTCGATGTCGTGGTGACCAATCACGCCCTGCTCGCGATCGATGCGATCACCGGAATTCAGATCCTGCCCGAACACGACGTCGTTGTCGTCGACGAAGCTCACGAGCTGGTCGATCGAGTGACCGGCGTTGCAACAGAGGAGCTTTCGGCGGCCACCGTCACAGCTGCGGCCCGTCGTAGCGCCAAACTGATCGAAGAGGAAACGGTCGACCAACTCGAAGGAGCCGCCGAGAACTGGGCCGCGATTCTCGACGACCTACCCCCGAGCCGCTGGCAGTCTCTGCCTGACGGGGTCGGGCCTGCGCTCGCCTCCATCCGCGACTCCGCCTGGGCAGTGCGTACCGCGATCGGGCCGAACAAGCAGGGCATGGCCGCCAGCGATCCCGAGGCCGCCGCGGCTCGCAGCGCCGCACTGGTCGCGGTCGACGAGGTCCACGACAGCGCGGTCCGAGTGCTCACGGCCTTCGACGAACCCGACCCTGCCAAACGCAAGGACGTCGTCTGGCACGCCGTCGACGACTTCCGCGGCAACGTCAAGCGCACCGTCCGCATTGCGCCGCTGTCGGTGGGCGGGCTACTTCGCGCCCGACTGTTCGCCGAATCCACCGTGGTGCTCACCTCCGCGACGTTGACCGTCGGTGGATCGTTCGACGGGTTGGCCATCAACTGGGGTCTGCCGGCAGAGAAGCCGTCTCGCAGCGACCCCGCGATGGCCTCGGGAGTGGAGCCGCCGTCCGATACCGGGTCGATTCGCTGGAATTCCCTCGACGTCGGATCGCCGTTCGACCATGCCCGCGCGGGCATCATGTACATCGCCAAGCATCTGTCGCCGCCCGGGCGCGACGGTCTCTCCGCGTCCTACCTCGACGAGATCGAGTCTCTGGTGAGCGCCGCGGGAGGCCGCACGCTCGGGCTCTTCTCGTCCATGCGTGCCGCCAAGGCGGCCGCTGAGGAAATGCGGGAGCGCCTCGACACGCCGATCCTGTGTCAGGGCGACGACTCCACCGGTGCGCTGGTACAGAAGTTCGCCGACGACGAGGCCACCTCACTGTTCGGGACGCTGTCGCTGTGGCAGGGCGTCGACGTGCCCGGCCCGTCGCTGAGCCTGGTCATCCTGGACCGGATTCCGTTTCCCCGGCCCGACGATCCACTGCTCGTCGCCCGGCAACAGGCCGTCGAATCTCGGGGCGGCAACGGGTTTCTCGCGGTCGCCGCGAACCATGCGGCCCTGCTGCTGGCGCAGGGCGTCGGCCGGTTGCTCCGCAGCGTCGACGACAGAGGCGTTGTGGCAGTTCTGGATTCACGCCTGGCCACTGCCCGCTACGGCGGATACCTGCGCGCCTCGCTGCCTCCGTTCTGGGAGACCTCGGATCCGGAGGTAGTGCGTAAGGCGCTCACCCGCCTGGCGGGAAAGTAGCGCGCCACGCTACGCAGTCGCCACCAGACCCAGCTCTGCATCCGAGGCGAGGCCGTCGTGGTGGGGCAGCACGCGCACCGTGTATCCCACTGCGCCGCTGTGCGGCAGCCGCGTCTGCCCGGCGTAGACGTGCTCGCCGCCCTCGGTGCCCACGTGCGCCATGGCCGTCGTCCGAATGTCGGTGAGGTTCTCCTCGTCGTCGGCGCGGCCCACCACTGCCTGCACCACGACGTCCGCCGCGTCCAGGCCGCCGAGATCGACGTTGGCGCGCAGCGACAGCTCCGCACCGATCACCGGGGCGTCGGGCATCCCTTCACTGTCGACTCGGGTCACTTTGACTGCGCCCCACGCCTGTTCGACGCGTCGACGGTACGCCGCCACGCCGGTGGCACCGCGGTGTCCGTCGGCCGAACCAGCGCGGGCCGACGCGGCTGCAGGCGCGTAGTAGCCCAGCGTGTAGTCCTGAACCATCCTCGACGCCAGCACCTTGGGACCGAGCTGTTCGAGAGTGTGCCGCACCATTTCGATCCAGCGGCCGGGCACTCCGTCCTCGCCTCGGTCGTAGAACTTGGGCAGCACCGCCTGCTCGAGCAACTCGTAGAGCGCAGCGGCCTCGAGATCGTCGCGTCGATTGTCGTCGGTGACGCCGTCCGCTGTGGGGATGGCCCAGCCGTTCTCACCGTCGTACATCTCGTCCCACCACCCGTCTCGGATCGACAGGTTGAGGCCTCCGTTGAGCGCGGACTTCATGCCCGAGGTGCCACAGGCCTCCAGCGGTCGCAGCGGATTGTTCAGCCACACGTCGCATCCCCAGTACAGAAAACGCGCCATGGACATGTCGTAATCGGGCAGGAAAACGATGCGGTGCCGCACGTCGGCCTGGTCGGCAAATCGGACGATCTGCTGGATGAGCGCCTTTCCGCCGTCGTCGGCGGGGTGGGACTTTCCGGCCACCACCAGCTGGACCGGCCGCGCCGGGTCCAACAACATGGCCCGCAGTCGCTCGGGTTCACGCAACATCAGGGTCAGACGCTTGTACGTCGGAACCCGTCGAGCAAACCCGACAGTCAGCACGTTCGGATCGAAAACATTGGCTGTCCAACTGATCTCGGCCTCGGTCGAGCCGCGTTCGAGTTCCGAACGCCGAACCCGACGCCGCACCTCGTCCACCAGCTGCCCACGCAGAGCGTTACGCGTGGACCACACCTCGTTCGGGGACAAGGGCCCGCCCGCACGATCCTCACTCTCGGCCCACTCCCGCGCGGACCACGTAGCCGCGTGCACACCGTTGGTCACCGAACCGATCGGCACCTCGGACGCGTCGAATCCCTGCCACAGGTCGTTGAACATGTCGCGGCTGACGATGCCGTGCAATTTCGACACCCCGTTGGCGCGTTGACCGAGGCGCAGACCCATGTGCGCCATGTTGAACACCGAGGCGTCGCTCTCGCCACCCAACGCGAGAATCCGGTCCATCGGCAGTCCCGGCAGCAGCGCAGAATCCGGGCCACCGTCCGTGTTGCCGAAGTAGTGCCGCACCAGATCGGCGGGGAATCGATCGATCCCGGCCGGCACCGGAGTGTGGGTGGTGAAGACGGTGCCCGCCCTCACCGCAGCCAGTGCCGAATCGAAGTCCAAGCCGCCTGCGGTGACGAGTTCACGGATGCGTTCGACGCCGAGGAAGCCTGCATGGCCCTCGTTCATGTGGAACACCTCGGGGTCGGGCAATCCGTGCGCACGGGTGTAGGCCCGAATTGCTCGAACTCCGCCGATACCGGCGAGGATCTCCTGCTTGATGCGGTGATCCTGATCCCCGCCGTACAACCGATCGGTCACCCCGCGTAGTTCCGGATCGTTGTCGGCGATGTCGGAGTCGAGCAACAGCAGCGGGACGCGTCCCACCTGGGCGATCCACACCCGAGCCCGCAGGACCCGCGATCCTGGCATCGACACGTGGATCAGAACCGGAGAATCTTCGTCGTCGGTGAGCAGCCGCAGTGGCAGACCGTGTGGGTCGAGGGACGGGTAGCGCTCGGCCTGCCAACCGTCCGCCGTCAGCGATTGCCGGAAGTAGCCGGAGCGGTAGAGCAACCCGACACCGATCAGCGGCAGT
Organism: Rhodococcus sp. AW25M09; assembly: GCF_000333955.1. Taxonomy (GTDB): domain Bacteria; phylum Actinomycetota; class Actinomycetes; order Mycobacteriales; family Mycobacteriaceae; genus Rhodococcoides. Next base: position 13,635 of record NZ_CAPS01000068.1, on the reverse strand, counting down.
CCCAGGTCGGACGCCGCCTTGAGGTGGTCACCGGCGAGGATGCCGAGTCCACCGGAGTAGTTCGGCAAGACCTCGCTGACGCCGAACTCCATCGAGAAATAACCGATGCCCGACGGCAACGCCCGCCCCTCCGACAACTCGTTCTGGTACCACAGCGGGCGCGCGAGGTAGTCGTGCAAGTCCGCCTCGGCGGCGTCCAACTCGGCCAGGAAGCGCTCGTCGGCCGCGAGTTCCTCGAGGCGTGAGGGCGCGACCGCTCCGAGCACGGCCACCGGATCACGTTCGAGTTCGGTCCACAGCAACGGATCGATGTGCTCGAAAAGATCCTGCGTGGACGAGTGCCACGACCACCTGAGGTTTGTCGAGAGCTCGGCAAGGGCACTCAAGCGGGCGGGAAGGTGTGCTCGGACGGTGAATCGGCGCAAAGCTTTCACAGGATCGAACCCTACCCACGGACACCTGCATCGATGGGCGGCTCGGCGAAATCTGCTCTACCGAGCCGGTGACGAGCAGTATGCGTCGGCGCACGCGCCATCTGCGCGGCTGCATTACGGTTGACGAGTAGAAGCACACCAGTATCGGTTCGACAAGAGGTTGCGCCCGCGCAGCCATACCTCTAGCGAAGAATGGAGTGTGAAGTGACAGGTCGACTTGGTATCGACAATGTCCTTCCAGATACGACGACCGGAAAGTACCCCGCGAAAGCGGTGGTGGGCGAGACCTTTCCGGTTTCCGCCGACGTCTGGCGCGAAGGTCACGACGCAGTTGCCGCGACGCTGTCGGTGCGCGGACCGGGAGGCAGGCTCGAACGCATCCCGATGACACCGGGCCGCGAACCCGACTCGTTCGACGCGGTGTTCGTTCCTTCTCGGCCCGGCTACTGGATCTGCCGGATCGAAGCGTGGAGCGATCCGATCAGTACTTGGCGCCATGCCGTCGAAGCCAAGCTCGGAGTGGGACAGAGCGCGCACGAGCTCGCGAACGATCTCGAAATCGGAGCGCGACTGTTCCTGCGTGCTGCCACCGGCGTTCCTGCCGAGAGCAGGCAACTACTGGCCGATGTCGCCGGCGCGCTGCGCGACACCGACCGCCCGTTGCCGGCGCGAGTGTCCTCGGCGTTCGCATCGTCGGTCACCGAACTACTGTTCGCACACCCGCTCCGTGAGCTGGTGACGCGGTCGCGTGCGGTCAACATCTGGGTCGACCGCAATCTGGCGCTCAACGGTGCGTGGTACGAGTTCTTCCCTCGGTCGACGGGTGGCTGGAACGAGGACGGCTCACCGCGGCACGGCACGTTCGCAACATCGATCGAGCAGCTGCCCCGCATCGCGCACATGGGCTTCGACATCGTGTATCTACCGCCGATTCATCCGATCGGTGCCATCAATCGCAAGGGTCCGAACAACACGTTGACCCCTGGCCCGGAGGACGTCGGCTCGCCGTGGGCGATCGGATCGACGGACGGTGGCCACGACGCGATCCATCCCGAGCTGGGCACCGAGGACGACTTCCGCGCTTTCGTCGCCGCCACGCAGGAACACGGCATGGAAGTGGCGCTGGATCTCGCTCTCCAGGCTGCTCCCGACCACCCCTGGGCTGCAACGCATTCCGAGTGGTTCACGGTGCTCCCCGACGGCACGATCGCGTACGCCGAGAATCCGCCGAAGAAGTACCAGGACATCTACCCGGTCAACTTCGACAACGACCGGCGCGGCATCTACGAGGAAGTCCTGCGTGTCGTTCGATACTGGATTTCCTTGGGAGTCAAGGTGTTCCGAGTCGACAACCCGCACACCAAGCCACCGGACTTCTGGGAATGGCTGATCGCCGAGGTCAAGAAGACCGACCCGGACGTGCTGTTTCTCGCAGAGGCGTTCACTCGGCCGGCGCGCATGTACGGGTTGGCGCAACGCGGTTTCACGCAGTCCTACACGTACTTCACCTGGCGGACCGCCAAGTGGGAGCTGACCGAGTTCGCCGAGGAACATGCCCGACGCGCAGACGATGCGCGCCCCAACCTGTTCGTCAACACCCCGGACATCCTGCACGAGAGTCTGCAGCACGGCGGGCCCGGGATGTTCGCTCTGCGAGCAGCTCTGGCGGCAACGATGGCACCGACGTGGGGTGTGTACTCCGGCTACGAGCTGTTCGAGCATCAGGCGGTGCGCGAGGGCAGCGAGGAGTACCTCGACTCGGAGAAGTATCAATTGCGTCCACGCGACTTCGAGGGTGCCCTCGCCCGCGGCGAATCGCTCGAGCCGTGGATCACCACGCTGAACGCGATTCGGCGTGCACATCCCGCGCTGCAGCAGCTGCGCAACATCCACTTCCACACCATCGACAACGAGGCGCTGATCGGGTACTCCAAGTTCGACCCGCAGACCGGTGACTCGATCCTGGTGGTGATCAACCTGAACCCGTTCGGAGCCGAAGAAGGCACGATCCACCTGGACATGCCGGCCCTCGGTCACGATTGGCAGGACACGCTCACGATCAAAGACGAGGTGAGCGGCGTCCACTACGACTGGGGCCACACCAATTTCGTCCGCCTCGAGCCCTGGACATCGGTGGCACACATCTTCACGCTCCCGCACATTCCTTATCCGGCACGAATCGAACTGGCCTACCGCGGCAACCGAAAGTGAGTGGATTCAACGTGACCGAGAATCCGTCGACGCCGAAAGACACCGTCGCAGCCCCGTCCGACAACGATCTCGAACTCATCGCTGCGGGCAGGCACTACAACCCGCATTCCGTACTCGGTGCCCATCCGGTGACCGGCGGAACCGCCATCCGCGCCCTCAAACCCGACGCCGAGAAGGTCGTCGCACGCGTCGGTGGGGTCGACCACCAGTTGACCCACGTCGCGGACGGTGTCTTCTCTGCCATGATCCCCGTCGAGGACTTGATCGACTATCGACTGGTGGTGACCTGGCCCGGTGGGCATGTCGTCGAATCCGCCGACGGATACCGATTCCTTCCCACTCTCGGCGAACTCGATCTGCATCTGTTCGGCGAGGGCAGACACGAGCGTCTGTGGGACATCCTCGGTGCCCATCAGCAGTCGTACGCAACGCCGGACGGTCCTGTCACCGGCACGTCGTTCGCGGTCTGGGCCCCAGCGGCGCAGGGTGTCACCCTCGTGGGCGACTTCGACGGCTGGACCGGCCGAAGCTGGCCTATGCGAGTACTGGGCTCGACCGGTGTGTGGGAGCTGTTCGTACCCGGCATCACGCCGGGCGCGCTCTACAAATTCCGGGTGCACGGTGCGGATGGTTCGGTCAAGGACAAGGCCGACCCGATGGCCTTCGCGACCGAGATTCCGCCGTCCACCGCATCGGTCGTCACTGAGTCGTCCTACACCTGGAACGACGAGAAGTGGCTCGACACCAGAGCCGGAGTCGAGCCGACTCAGGCTCCGATGAGTGTCTACGAGATCCACCTGGCGTCCTGGCGACCGGGCCTCGGATACCGCGAACTCGCCGAACAGCTCGCCGAGTACATCACCGAAACCGGCTTCACCCACGTGGAGCTGCTCCCGGTGGCCGAGCATCCCTTCGGTGGGTCCTGGGGCTACCAGGTGACGTCGTACTACGCACCGACATCGCGCTTCGGCAGCCCCGACGATTTTCGTTATTTCGTCGACCATCTGCACAGTGCCGGGATCGGCGTCATCGTGGACTGGGTGCCCGCGCACTTCCCCAAGGACGAGTGGGCCCTCGCCCGTTTCGACGGCGGCCCTCTCTACGAGCACGGCGACCCGCAGCGAGGCGAACAACTCGACTGGGGCACATTGGTTTTCGACTTCGGACGCCGCGAGGTCCGCAACTTCCTGGTCGCGAACGCCCTGTACTGGATCGACGAGTTCCACATCGACGGACTCCGCGTCGACGCCGTGGCCTCGATGTTGTACCTGGACTACTCCCGACCCGAGGGCGGCTGGTCACCGAACATCTACGGTGGCCGAGAAAATCTCGAGGCCGTCACCTTCCTGCAGGAGATGAACGCGACGGTGCACAAGAAGCATCGCGGCGTCGTCACCGTTGCCGAGGAGTCGACGGCATGGCCCGGCGTCACCCGTCCGACGAACGTCGGCGGGCTCGGGTTCAACATGAAGTGGAACATGGGCTGGATGCACGACACCCTGGGCTTCCTCGGGCGTGATCCCATCCATCGCAGCTACCACCACCACGAGATCACCTTCTCTCTCGTCTACGCCTGGAGTGAGAACTATTTGCTCCCGATCAGCCACGACGAGGTGGTGCACGGCAAGGGAACGCTGTGGACTCGGATGCCCGGTGACGACTACACCAAGGCTGCAGGACTGCGCGGCATGCTCGCCTACATGTGGGCACACCCGGGCAAGCAACTGCTGTTCATGGGCCAGGAGTTCGGCCAGACCCGAGAATGGTCCGAAGAGCGCGGCCTGGACTGGTACCAAATCGACGAGGAACCCCTGCACGGAGGCGTCAAATCCCTCGTTGCCGATCTCAACTCGACGTACCGTTCGCACCCGGCACTGTGGACGCTCGACACCTCGCCGAGCGGATACTCGTGGATCGACGCCAACGACACCGAGAACAACGTACTGAGCTTTCTGCGGTACGGGTCCGACGGTTCGGTCATCGCGTGTATTTTCAACTTCTCCGGTTCCGAGCACGGCAGCTATCGTGTGGGACTACCGGAACCCGGACGTTGGATCGAGATCCTCAACACCGATGCAACGGAGTACGGCGGCTCCGGCGTGGGCAACCTGGGTGAAGTGACGGCAACATCGCACTCGTGGCACGGACGACCGGCTTCCGGCCAGGTTGCGCTTCCTGCCAACGGGGCGATCTGGATAAAACTGGAGCAATAGATGAGTGGCGGCCGCAGACCCCGACTACTGGCTGCGGCCGCCACTGCCGGACTGCTCCTGCTGACCTCCTGCGCGCAGACCGTCAGCGGAAATGCGGTATCGATCTACGAGAACCCGTTCACCGTCGCCGGCCTTCCGGTCACGAGCGGGCCGAGTGGGCCGCGTCCGGGTGTCCCCGATTCGACGATCACCGTGGAGAACGCCGAGGGCACCGACTCGGACCTACTCGCCACCAACGCGATCGACGACATTCAACAGTTCTGGGCCGAGCAATATCCCGCCGTCTTCAAGGGCTCGTTCACTCCGATCTCGACCTTGATCTCGTGGGACGCATCCGAGGACGAGGGATCGGGCATCAGATTCTGCGGTGACCGAACTGGCGGTATCCCCAACGCCGCCTACTGCACCCGTGACGATTCGATCGGATGGGACCGCACCATCCTGCTCCCGGCTCTGGTCGATGCATTCGGACCGATGTCGGTGGTGATGGTCATCGCCCACGAATACGGCCACGCCATCCAGCATCAATCGGGGCTCGTGGGCGACGACACTCCCACGATCGTGGCCGAGCAACAGGCCGACTGTTTCGCGGGCGCTTTCATCCGCTACGTCGCGGAGGGCGACGCGCCGCACTTCACGATCAACACCTCGGACGGACTCAACGGCGTTCTGGCCGCCACCGTCGCCGTGCGCGACGTCGATCCCAACGATCCCGAATCGGTGCACGGCTCTGCCTTCGAGCGAGTCACTGCCGTACAGATCGGCTTCACCGACGGTGCCGCAGCCTGCACCGCGATCGACGAGGCCGAGATCGATTCGCGTCGAGCATCGTTGCCGCAGAAGTTCAGCGATCCCGGCGACTCCGGTGAACTACCGGTTACCGAGGACTCCCTCGCTGCGTTCACCCGATCATTCGAAACGGTGCTGCCCGTCAGCGATCCGCCGATCGTCGACTACTCGGGAGCAGACATCGATTGCTCCGACGCCAGAGCCACCGCGCCGGTCTCGTACTGCCCGTCGACCAACACCATCGGCGTCGACGTCGCGGACCTGGCCGAGCGCGGTCTGCCCGAAACCCCGAAGCGCGGAGACATCTTGCCGCTCAACGTCTCCGGCGACTACAGCGCCTACGTTCTGTTCGCGTCGCGCTACACGCTCGCAGTACAGAAGGAAGCGGGCCAGACTCTCGACGACCCGCAGACCGCCCTACGTTCGGCGTGCCTGTCCGGCGTCATCACCTCGGCCATGAGCGCCGAGAACGGCGCTACGGGACTCGACATAGTGCTCTCCCCCGGCGACCTCGACGAAGCCGTCTCCGGTCTGCTCAGCGACGGTTTGGCAGCGAGCGACGTGAACGGTACGACGCTGCCGTCCGGCTTCTCCCGAGTCGACGCCTTCCGCTCGGGAGTACTCGGCGGCAAGGCCCTCTGCGACTCGCGCTACAGCTGAGCGGTTCGGTGCTCGGTCGGTCGAGTGCTCAGCGGGTTCAGTACAGAGCGGACGCCAGCTTGCGCCGCGCGGACACCACCAGCGGATCTGCCGCGTCGAACAGCTCGAACAGCTCGAGCAGCCGGGTGCGCAACGCCGTGCGGTCATCGCCCGCACTGATCTTGATTCCGTCGATCAGCCGCGCGAAGGCCTGCTCCGGCTGCTGAGCAGCCATCTCCGCGTCGGCGGCGTCGATACGAGCCTGCACGTTCGCCGGGTCGGCGTCCGCGATCTCGATCGCATCGGGCGCAACATTCTGCACACGAGCGAGAAACTTGACCTGCCGCAGTGCGGCGACCGCGTCGGTGTTGTTGGGTTCGGCGTCGATGATCGCTTGGTATGCAGCAGCTGCCTTGTCGAAATCGCCGTCGTCGATGGCCTCTTCGGCAGCAACGATTCTCGGGTCCTCGATCTCGGGCTCCGGTTCGGCGTCGGCCACCCCGGGTGGGCCGGTGAGCTTTCCCGCGGTCGCCTGCTCCACTGCCTGCAGCCACTGACGCAGCTGCTCATCCGACTGCGTGCCCTCGAAGTCGGCCAGCGGCTGGCCGGCGGCTACGGCAACCACCGTCGGGATGGCCTTCACGCCGAAGGCCTGGGCTATCTGCGGACTGGAATCGACGTCGACCCGAGCGAGCACCCACGCACCTGCAGCCTCGACGGCCAATTGTCCGAGCTGACGCGTCAACGCCTGGGACTGCGGCGAGCGGGCCGAACCCAAGTCGACGATCACCGGGACCTGAGTGGATCGCTGGAGCACCTCGGCCTCGAACGTCGCCGCGGTCACGTCCACGATCGGTGCCACACCTCCCGCATCGCCTCCCGATTCAGCGGGAGGAGCAGGTGTCGGGCGGTCCTTGAGAACGGACAGGTCGACGGCACCGGCGATGGAGGCGGGAACGACAGCTGAGGGGCGGACGGGAGGACGGGAACCGGGTCGAGTCACGCCCTACAGTTTGTCACTAACGCGACGCGTCATCCACTGGCGGGAGGCGCGGTGGGTCAGGACTGAACTTTCGCGTCGGCTGCGGGCCTGTCCGTGCTCAGCTCGGCGAGACGGCCCGTGCGCACTGCCCAGATCTCGAAGATCACGGTCCCGAACGGCGGAAATGCCGCGACAAGCGCAAGCAGCGTGGCCTTGACGTCCCACTTGAGCTTGACTGCCGTCAACACGGCGATCGCCAGGTACACCACGAACACTCCGCCGTGAATCGGTCCGAAGATCTTCACACCGATCTCGTTGCCGTCGGCCGGAATGTATTTGAACGCCATTCCGATCAGCAGTCCGAGCCAGGTGAACGCTTCGAGGACGGCGATGAAGCGGAAGCGTTTGGCGGTGCTGCTCAGGTCGAAGAAGTTGGTCATGCCCGCTATTGTGCCCGGTTTGCTACGACAGAACGTAGTGGCTCTGGTCTCAGTCCGACCAGAGCCACCGCCGCATTACTGCTTCGGTACTCGAACGATGAGGGCGTCGCCCTGTCCACCGCCGCCACAGAGTGCCGCCGCGCCGACCCCGCCGCCGCGTCGCTGCAGCTCGAGAGCCAGATGCAGCGCGATGCGAGCGCCCGACATACCGAGGGGATGTCCGATCGAGATCGCTCCGCCGTTGACGTTGACGATTTCCGGATCGATGCCGAGTTCACGCGTCGACGCGATTCCGACTGCCGCGAATGCCTCGTTGATCTCGATGACATCGAGATCCTTCGGGTCGATACCGTCCTTCTCGCACGCCTTGGCGATGGCGCGGGCCGGCTGCGACTGCAGTGTGGAGTCGGGACCGGCCACCACTCCGTGCGCCCCGATCTCGGCGAGCCAGGTCAGCCCGAGCGACTCCGCCTTCTCCTTGCTCATCACCACGACGGCTGCGGCACCATCGGAGATCTGCGACGCCGATCCTGCGGTGACGGTGCCGGCCTTGTCGAAGGCGGGGCGAAGCTTGCCGAGGGAATCGACGGTGGTGTCGGCGCGGATTCCCTCGTCTGCGGTGAACTGGATCGGCTCACCTTTGCGCTGTGGGATCGACACGGGAACCACTTCGTTGTCGAAGACGCCGTTCTTCCAGGCAGCGGCGGCCTTCTGATGCGACGCGGCCGCGAAGGTGTCCTGCTCCTCGCGGCTGATGACCTCGGCGCTCTGATTGCGCTGCTCGGTCAGTGCCCCCATCGCTTGGTCGGTGAAGATGTCGTACAGACCGTCGTAGGCGAGGTGATCGCGCATCGTGACATCGCCGTACTTGAATCCCGCACGCGACTTCTCGAGCATGTGCGGAGCCTGAGTCATCGACTCCTGGCCGCCTGCGACGACGATCTCGAATTCGCCCGCGCGGATCAGCTGATCGGCCAGTGCAATGGCGTCGACTCCGGACAAGCACACCTTGTTGATCGTCAGCGCAGGCACCGTCATCGGAATGCCTGCAGCCACGGCTGCCTGGCGGGCCGGGATCTGGCCTGCTCCGGCGGTGAGAACCTGTCCCATGATCACGTAGTCGACCTGATCCGGTGCAACTCCGGACTTGTCGAGTGCCCCCTTGATGGCAATTCCGCCCAGGTCGGATCCCGAGAAGTCCTTGAGTGCGCCCGAGAAGCGGCCAACGGGCGTGCGAGCACCGGCGACGATGACTGTTGTGGTCACGATTTCCTCCGAAAGTGTGAAGACGGCCTTGTCGAGATCAACGCTCCGACGCCCCCGACCGATACCGGCCGGGCAGAGCACCCAAACGCAGCTGGCGCTAACGTCATGGCCATGACCTCCAGCACGCAGTCTTACACGGGAGCTCCGCTCCGCTCCGACCTGGTGACGGCGATCGACCATGTCGGCATCGCGGTGCCCGACCTCGATGCAGCCATAACCTGGTACACCGATCACCTCGGCATGGTCGCGGTACACGAAGAGATCAACGAGGAGCAGGGCGTCCGCGAGGCTATGCTGTCGTTCCCCGGCAGCGGGGACGCGTCTGCTGCATTGCAGTTGCTCGCACCGATCGACGAGTCGTCGACGATCGCCAAGTTCATCGGCCGCAACGGACCGGGACTGCAGCAGCTGGCGTACCGCGTCACCGACATCGAGGAGATCTCGACCGAGTTGCGCGCCCGTGGCGTCCGGTTGCTGTACGACGCCCCGCGCCGCGGCACCGCCGATTCTCGGATCAACTTCGTCCACCCCAAGGACGCCGGCGGGGTTCTGATCGAACTGGTGGAACCGAATCACCGAGCTCACTGATCGAACCCGGTGAACAAGCCGTATGGCCCTCTACTTGACGCACCGGTAAATTGACGCCCATGGCAATCGATCATGAGCGCAGTTCTACGGTGCAACTTCCCTTTTCCATCGTCCGGAAGGGGTTCGATCGCGACGAAGTCACCAACTACTTCGAGCGATTCGACGCCGAGCTCCGCCTGACCACCGCCGACCGTGATGCGGCGGCGGCCCAGGCTCGTGATCTGGCCAAGCAACTCGACGACGCACGTGACGAGATCGACGAGCTACGCAAGGACATCGATCGCCTTTCGGTTCCACCCACCACCGCGGAGGGCATGAGCGATCGCATCTCGCGGATGTTGCGGCTCGCCTCGGACGAGGCATCCGAGGTACGTGCGAAGGCGCACTCGGAGTCCGAGGAGATGATTTCGGTTGCGCAGCAAGAGAGTGCGCGACTGCGCGGTCGGCACGAGTCGTTGGTTGCAGAACTCGAAGAACGCCGGTCGGCAGTCGAGACCGAGCACGAGCAGACCATGGCCCAGGCACGTACCGAGGCAGCAAGAGTGGTCGAGGCCGCACAGGCCGAGCGCGACAAGCTGGCGGCAGAGGCCGAGGCCAAGCGTACCGAGGTGCAAGAGGACTTCGAGATCACGATGGCCGAGCGTCGCACGAAGGTGCTCTCTGCACTCGAAGACCTCGAGGCGTCGAGCAAGTCCGACGCTGCCCGCCGCATCGAGGAGGCGACGACCGAGGCTGCTCGACGGCTTCAGTCCGCCAGCGAGCAGGCAGAACGGCGGATCGCACATTCCAAGGAATTGGCCGAGGAGTTGCGCGTGTTGCGTAGCCGGGTGCTCGCCCAGCTACTCGGCATCCGCGGCCAGCTCGATTCGGTTCCGGCAATGCTGGCCTCGGTCAACCGAGAGAGCGAGCTGCTCGACAATCCAGACCCGACGGCAATCCTGAAGAAGGAAGAAGAGAAGGCCGAAGCGAAAGCCGAGGACGAGAAGGAAAAAGAATCGGCTGATTCGGCGTCCTGAACCACCGACTCACCCGAGGCCTCCCCGCTAGGACCATCTGCGGGTGAGGCCTCGCGTGTTTCTGCCGGACCAACATCCGGTGTGCCAATGCCGGCGATTGTCCGCACCGCCGAAATCGTCCGAGGGCCACGCAACGATGTGCGCAACGCCGGGCCGCACCTCGTGATCGCACCCGGGGCACCGATAGGTCTTGACTGCCTTGGCACCCGGGACCATTCGAGTGGTGTAAGTGTCTCCGTCCGGACCGACCTCGGTCCGATTGCCGCCCAATACCGAGTCGGTGCCGGGACCGACATCACTCGGGCCGCTCCGATTCGCTTTGCGGGGCTGATTACGACGAGGCACCTGTCCAGTGTAGAGAACCGCCCGATCACGGGAGTGGAGCCCGCAGAAACGACCGGGTCGTGCCGACAGTCGTCAGAACAGCCGGAACTCGGTGCTGTCGGTACCGCGCAGGACGTCGTAGTCGAGAGTGAGGCAACGAATGCCGCGATCTGTGGCCAAAGTCTTCGCCTGCGGTTTGATGACCTGCGCGGCGAACACTCCGCTGACCGGAGCCAACAGGGGATCGCGATTGAGCAGATCCAGGTAGCGAGTCAGTTGCTCGACGCCGTCGATCTCACCGCGTCGCTTGATCTCGACCGCCACGGTTCCTCCATCCGCGTTGCGGCACAGCAGATCCACCGGTCCGATTGCCGTCATGTATTCACGTCGCACGAGGGTGTATCCGTCGCCCAAAGTACTGACATGCTCGGCCAACAGCTCCTGGAGGTGTGCCTCCACCCCGTCTTTCACCAAGCCGGGGTCGATGCCCAACTCATGACTCGAGTCGAGCTCGACGTCGTCGATGGTGATGCGGAGTTCCTCGCCTGCCTTGTTGGTGACAACCCAGTTGATCGTCTCGTCCTCGGTGGTCTCGACCATCCAGCAGGGCGGAGACATCCAATTGAGCGGCTTGTAGGCCCGGTCGTCCGCGTGCACGCTGACCGATCCATCGGACTTGACGAGAAGCAGCCGCCGAGCCGACGGTAGGTGTGCGGTGAGGCGGCCGACATAGTCCACTTGGCAACGAGCAATAACTAGACGCACTCGACCACCATAAGGCAGGGTGCCCGATAGTCTGTGACGACCATGCCGCAACTCAGACGATCTGCCGCCCCGCTGGGTTCCCGACTGTTGGGCGACACGAGCGAGTCGCCGCGCAGACGGCGGATCCGAATCCAGCTGCTGCTGACGGTCTTCCTGGTCCTATCCAACCTGATCGGCGCGGTCATTGTCGGAGTGCTGATCAGCGTCGTCGTTCCGGGCCCTGACGTTCTGAAGATGGATCACTACTGGTGGGTCAACTTCATTGTCGTCCCGGTGTACGTATTCCTCGCATTCCTGGTCGGCGTCCTGTGGGGCACCACGCGGGCGCTCAGCAGTCTGCGGTGGGGCATCGAGGATCGCCAACCCACGCGATCCGAGCAGGTCGCGACCCTCGCCATGCCGTGGCGCCTGACGCGCATGCAGGTAGCCCTGTGGACCGGCGCGTTGGTCTTGCTGACCACGATCGACGGCATCATCGATCCTCAGGCGATCCCCAAGGTCGCGTTCACGATCGCCGCGGGCGGCACGGTGGTCTGCGCGTTCAGCTACCTGCTCAGCGAGTTCGCGCTCCGTCCCATCGCGGCGCGGGCCCTGGAAGCGGGCGACCCACGGCGAATCCGGATCGCTGGCGTCATGGGTCGTTCCATCCTGTCGTGGCTACTGGGAACCGGCGTTCCGGTCTCCGGACTCATGATGATCGCAATCTTCCGTTTCCTCAGACCCGAGACGAGTGCCGATCAGCTCGCAGTGTCCATCCTGGCTCTCGGCGGAATCACCATCGTCTTCGGTTTCGCACTGACCGTGCTCGGAGGCTTCGCGACCACCTCTCCCATCAACAACGTGCGAGCAGGCATGGCCGAGGTGGAGAAGGGCAACATGAATGTCCGTCTCGCGGTGTACGACGGCACCGAGCTGGGCGAACTCCAGAGTGGGTTCAACCGGATGGCCGACGGCGTGCGCGACAGGGAGAAGATCCGCGACCTGTTCGGCAGACACGTCGGACACGAGGTTGCGGAGAAAGCGCTGCAGTCCGACAGCGAGCTCGGCGGACAGGAACGCGACATCGCCGTGTTCTTCATCGATCTGGTGGGTTCGACCGAGCTGGCCGCGTCTCGGCCACCGACCGAGGTAGTACACCTGCTCAACCGATTCTTCGCAGTGGTCGTCGACGAGGTCGACGAGCACGGTGGATTCATCAACAAGTTCGAGGGTGACGCGGCGCTGGCGATCTTCGGAGCACCGAACGAAATTCGCGACCACTGCGGCTCCGCACTCGCAGCCGCCCGAGCTATTGCTCGACGACTGCTCGAGGAAGTCCCCGAATGCAGCGCAGCAGTCGGCGTCGCGGCTGGACGCGCAGTCGCCGGCAACGTCGGTGCGAAGTCGAGATTCGAGTACACCGTCATCGGAGACCCGGTGAACGAAGCCGCTCGTCTGTCCGAACTGGCGAAAAATGCGCCCGGTGCAATCCTGGCCTCCAAGACCGCGGTCGACGGTGCCGAATCCGGCGAAGCACAGCGTTGGGAATTCGGTGACGCAGTGACTCTGCGCGGACGATCGGCAGAGACAATTCTCGCCAATCCCAAAGATGTCGAAATCGAGGCCGAAGAGGCTGTTGCCGTTCACGCTTGATCGAAGCGTTGCGAGCACATCACCTCCGCGACACTCCCCTGCAGCCGGTCTCCTCATCCGGTCCGACGATGCGCGAATGCGCGCGCGTTCGTCGGAAGCGCGGGGAATAGTGCCCGGTGGTGTGGCGATTGTGGACGCGTGTGGCGAATGCGCGCGCGTTCGTGCAGGGGATCTCCGCGCCGGTCCCCTTCACCTGGTCCGAGGATTCGCAGGTGCGTGCGCGTTCGTCGGGTGCGAGCGGAATGGTGTCCGCCGGTGTGGCGATTGTGGACGCGTGTGGCGAATGCGCGCGCGTTCGTGTGGCGATCTCCGCGCCGGTCCCCTTCACCTGGTGCG
>NZ_CAPS01000069.1 GCF_000333955.1 Rhodococcus sp. AW25M09 | reverse complement strand
CGGCAGCAGCAACCACCGCATCGGCGGCCGCGTGTAGTGCAGCGTCCTTCTCCGCGGTCGTCAGCAGCGCCAACGAACGCGAGGCAATCCGGGCACGACGGGCCGCAGCGTGCACGTTCTCGCGCTCGTCGACAGTCGTGGGCACCGATTCGGCCGAGACGGAAGCAGTCATGAACTACACACTAATAGGGGCCGGGAATGAAGCTGCATCGCCGCGTCGTTGCAGCACAGCGTGGAGATCACCGACGTCACCGACGTCGACACCGACAAACCGGAGGAACCACCCGTGAGCGCCTTGTTCGAGCCTCTGACCCTGCGCAACGTGACCTTTCCGAACCGGGTGTGGATGGCTCCGATGTGCCAGTACTCGGCCGACGACTCCGGTGAGCACGTCGGAGTCGCAGCCGACTGGCACCGCACCCATCTGGTGAGCCGGGCGGTCGGCGGAGCCGGCCTGATCATCACCGAAGCCACCGCAGTCAGCCCCGAGGGCCGTATCAGCCCGTCGGACCTGGGGATCTGGAACGACGCCCAGGCCGACGCGCTGGCGAAAATCGTTGCCGAGATCAGCGCCCTCGGTACCGTCCCGGGCATTCAGTTGGCGCATGCGGGCCGCAAGGCGTCGACGGCGGCCCCGTGGTTGGGCGGCAAATCCCTCCCCTCGGACGATCCGAGGAGCTGGGAGACCGTCGGGCCTTCCGCGGTCGCGTTCGGTGACTACGCGACACCGCGGGAGGCAACGGCCGCCGACATCACGAAGATCGTCGACGACTTCCGTACCGCCGCGCAGCGCGCTCTGAAGGCCGGATTCCAGGTCGCCGAGATCCACGGCGCGCACGGATACCTACTGCACCAGTTCCTCTCGCCCGCCAGTAACACCCGCACCGACGTGTACGGCGGAGATTTCGCAGGCCGCACGCGACTGCTGATAGAGGTGGTCGACGCGGTGCGTGAGGTGTGGCCGGCGGAGCTTCCGGTATTCGTCCGACTGTCGGCAACGGACTGGCTGGACGAGCCCGACAGTTCCGATCCGACAGCAGATCGGGCAGAGCGCACAGCCGAATTGGAGGCTGCGAGCTGGACCTCGGGTCAGACTGTCGCGTTGTCGCAGATTCTCACCGAGCACGGGGTGGACTTGGTAGATACCTCCACCGGAGGCAACGTGCGCGCCTCGATTCCGGTCGGTCCCAGCTACCAGGTTCCCTTCGCACGGCGCATCCAGAACGAGACCACGATGCCTGCCGCCGCGGTCGGCATGATCACCGAACCCAAGCAGGCCGAGGACATCGTCTCGCTCGGTGAAGCGACGGCTGTCCTGCTGGCCCGCGAGCTGCTACGCGACCCGTACTGGCCGCGCCGCGCAGCCCGCGAACTCGGCGTGGAGATGATCCCGGCGGTGGCTCCGCAATACGAGCGGGCCTACTGACAGGCAGAACGGGTCAGGGCACGAAGCCGAGTTTCTTGTCCACGACGTTGAGCAGGGGTTCGCCGCGAAAATACCGATGTGCGTTGTCGGCGAACACTTCTGCGAGCCGCCGCTTCCACCCGGCGGCATCGCCGCTCATGTGCGGAGTGACGACCACGTTCTCGGCCGTCCACAACGGATGGTCGGCCGAGAGCGGCTCGGTCTCGAACACGTCGAGCGCGGCACCGGCAATGTGTCCGCTACCGAGATGCGTCAGCAGCGCGTCGGCATCGAGCAGCTCCCCGCGGCCCACGTTGACCAGGCGCGATCCGGGCTTCATCGCCGCCAACACCGAATCGTCGACCAGCCCCCGCGTCTTGTCTGTCAGTGGGGCGACCAGCACCAAGTAATCTGCTCCCGAAGCGACGTCCGCCAGATGGTCGCTGGCATGCACGGTTCCGAAGTCGGTATCGCCCTCACGCGCCGTTCGACCCACTCCCGACACCGACATTCCCACTGCGGTCAGTAGGTTCGCGATGGCACGACCTATTGCTCCGGTACCGACGATCATCGCGTGAGCACCGTCGATGCGCTCGGTCTCACGATGCTGCCAGATCTTCGAGTGCTGCAGTGCGCGCGAGCGTTCGGAGTCCTTGGCGAACGCGAGGATCTGCGCAAGCACGAATTCCGCGATCGGTCGATCGAACACTCCCCGCGAATTGGTGACGACCACGTCGGATTCGACCAACTCGTCGAACATCAACGAGTCGACTCCGGCGGCCGCGATGTGGATCCATTTCAGCGACCCGCAGCGAGGCCACGCAGATTCGACTGCGGGAGAGAAGAAGTCCCACAGCAGCAGCGCATCTGCACCATCGACTGCATCACCGAGGGTGTCCGCCGTGGCGTACCGGACGTCGGCGACCTCCTCGATCGCATCGAGGCCGTCCGGAAGGTCGTCGGCGTAGAGGACGACGAGAACCGGTGCCACTATTTCTTCTTGTATCCGACGAGTTCGACGCCGGACGCAGCCACCTCGTCGTCGTTGTCACCGGGGCACTGAGTTCCGCGTAGCGAACGCCCTGCAGTCTCGGGCATCAACAGGATCGGCACGAACGCGACGGCCGCCGCAATCATCATGTACCAGCCCGGGATCAGGTTCGAGCCCGTCCGGTCGATCAGGAACGTCAGGATCAGCGGAGCAGTACCGCCGAACAAAGACGTGGAGACGTTGTAGCCGATGGCGAACGAGCCGTAGCGCACCTGCGTCGGGAAGAGCGCAGGCAGGGTCGAGGACACACATGAGGTCATGATGACCAGCAGCAGCCCGAGACCGAGCAGGCCGATGGTCTGGCCGATCAATCCGGCGTTGATGATCAGCAGGAACAGCGGGACGCTGAACACGAAATATCCGACGCATGCTGTCAGCAGCAACGGCTTGCGCCCGACCCGGTCGGAGAGCGCTCCGATGGGGTTGATGATCGCCATCATGATCAGCATGATCACCACGAGGGTGAAGTTGGACTGAGTGGTGCTGTGCCCCAGGGTGTCGCTGAGGTACGAGGGCAGGAAGGTAAGCACGGTGTAGTACGCGATGTTCAGTAGCAGCACGAAGCCCATCAGAATCAGGATCCGCTGCCAGTAGGTCATGGTGGTCTTGAGCGAGGCGATGGCTCCGCCTTCACCGTCGTCGACCGTGTCGCCTTCTTCCTTGGCCTCGGCGAACACCGGAGAATCCTCCAGCCGGGTCCGCAGCCAGAGCGCGACCATACCCAGCGGCAGCGTCACCAGGAACGGAATACGCCAGCCCCAGGCCTCCATGGTGTCGTCGCCGAGGCCGAGGTTGAGCAGGGTGCACAGAGTGGCACCGCCCACGGTGCCGGCGAGGGTGCCGAATTCGAGGAACGATCCGAAGAATCCTCGGCGCTTGTCCGGGGCATATTCGGCCATGAACACCGCCGCGCCGCCGTACTCACCTCCGGTGGAGAAGCCCTGCACCAACCGGCAGGCGAGCAGCAACAATGGTGCGCCGATACCGATGGTGTCGAACGTCGGCAGCACGCCGATCAGTGCCGTGGCGATCGACATCATGGTGACGGTCAGTACGAGCACTTTCTGACGCCCGATGCGGTCACCCAGCGGGCCGAGGACGATACCGCCGATGGGGCGAATGATGAACGACGCGGCCAGGACGGCGAAAGTGGAGAGCAGGCTTGCTCCACCGTCATCGGACGGAAAGAAGTTGGCCGCGATGTAGACGGCGAGGTAGCCGTAGACCGCGTAGTCGAACCACTCGACAGCGTTGCCGAGTGCGGAGCCACCGATGGCTCGGTGCAAAATCTTGGTCTCGTCCGGGCTCAGGGTGGCGGTGCTCGGCGGATATCCCGTCGGAGATGATGATGTTTCGGTCACGGTCCAATACCTCTCGCTTTTCGACAACATGGAGCGTCGGTTTGGTACTTCGCAGCGTTCGACATTACGACTGCGCGGGGTATCGATTTCCGCCTACCCCCGCGTGGGGAGTCAAGGAGCTGGTGGAGCACCGATTCTCATGGCGATCGACGCGTACGCCCGTGCGCTGTCGATCAATTGCTGCACCGCGACGGATTCGTCCGGGCGATGCGCCTGGCCTTCGATATCTCCTGGACCAAGCACGATAGTTGGGGTACCCATCTGTTGTGCCACAAAACCACCATCGCACGATGCGGTCCAGATGTCAGTGGAACGGCCGAGTATCTCGGACCCGGTGTCACGGACCGATTGCACTGCGGTGCTGACCAATCCGTCCTGCACGCTGGTCAGGAAGCCCGGCATTTCCATCGAAATTCCGATCTCGACGTCGATACCGGAGCCGTTGACGCCGGCGGATTCGATACGTGATCGCAGATCCTGAACTACTTCGGCCGCACTTTCGCCGGGCAGCAGACGTCTGTCGACTGTGACAACGCACCGATCGGCGACCATCGAGGTGCCGGTGCCCCCGGTTATCGTCCCCACATTCCAGGTGGCGGGACCCAAATCGGGGTCGGGGTGCGCGTCCAACTCGGACTGAGAATCCTCGATGAGTGCGATGATCCGCGCTGCGGCAGAGATAGCGTTGACTCCGTTGCGTGGCTGCCCCGCATGCGCGGACCGGCCTCGAACGTCGATCTCGAGGTTCGCAGCTCCTCGGCAACCGAAAATGGTCACCAGATTCGTCGGTTCGGCCACCACACAGTGGCTGTAGCTCCGAGGTGCGGGTTCGGCGACGAAGGCACGAATGCCCAGACCGGTGTCCTCTTCGTCGACCAAGCACGCCAACGTCATCGGATGCTCGTCCGCGAGACCTGCCCGCAACACCGCTGTCATTGCCGCGACAACCGCAGCGAGGCCGCCCTTCATGTCGCAGGCCCCGCGACCGACGATTCTGCCGTCGCGGACCAGGGCGGAGAAGGGATCGGCGGTCCAACCGGATCCCGCCGGCACCACGTCGGAGTGGCCGACGAACAGAATTCCGGGCCGCTCGTCCGATCCGATGGACACGATCACGTTGGGCCGACCCGGAGCCACCTCGACGATCCGAACATCGAAACCCGCCGCGCGACAGTGATCGGCAAGTACCTGCGCGGTCTTCTCCTCGGTGTCCCCCGGGTTCTCACCGCCTGCGTCGATCAATGCCGCAGTCAGAGAGACGATGTCCTGCCCGTCGATCGAGTCGAGCAGGGCCTGTTCGTCATTCGAAACCGTCATCGAGTGGGGTCGGAGGCGAGCAGGTGCTTGGACTTCTCCACTGCCACAGCGAGTCTTCTGATTCCCTCTTCGATACGCTCGGGCGTCGACGACGCGAAGCACAGCCGCAACGAATCGTGGAATTTACCGCCTACCGACAGCGCCGGTCCCGGTATGTAGGCCACTCCTTCGGCCAGGGCCGTCTCGAACAGGTCCTGGGTCGAGAAGTCGACATCGTTGCCACGCAACGTCGCCCAGAGGAAGAATCCGCCCTCCGGATCGGTCGTCGACATCGAAGCCCCGAAGTGCTTGTCGATGCTGTTCTGCATCGCGATCTTGCGCGGCAGGTACACCGACGCCAGCGACCGAAGGTGCTCGTCGAGCAATCCGCGCCGAATGTACTCGGCCACCATCCGCTGCGCAGGCAGGTTGGTGCACGTGTCCATTGCCTGCTTGGCGTTGATGATCAGTTGCCGCGCTTCGGGTGCGGCATCGACCCAGCCCACCCGCAGCCCAGGCGCGATCATCTTCGAGAAGGTGCGTACGGAGAAGATCAGCGGGTCGTTCGGACTGAGGGCGTTGAAACTGGGAATGGATTCCCCCGAGAACCGGAGCAGACCGTACGGGTCGTCGTCCAGAATGACCGAGCCCCAGCGATGCGCCAGTTCGATCAACAGCTGACGGCGCTCGAGCGACATGGTCACCCCGGACGGATTCTGAAAGTTGGGGATCACGTAGATCATTTTCGGTAGCCGGCCCGCGCGCTCGACGAGCTCGGGCAATGCCTCGACGATCAGTCCGTCACTGTCCATCGGGGCCTCGAGGATGTCTCCCCCGTAGCTGAGCACAGTGGCGGTTCCGTTGGTGTACGTGGGACTCTCGACGATCACCAAGTCGCCCGGATCGACGAACAGCTTGCACGCGATGTCGAGGCCCTGCATTCCGCCGGAGGTGATCACCACCCGATCTTCGGACGTGGGCTCTCCCACCGACTCCAGATACGCGAGCAACGCATCCATCAAGCCGGGATCACCTTCGGTGGCACCGTAATCGAATGCATCCGCAGTCAGGACGCTCCCGGCGATCTCGGTGAACGCCGCGGCCGGGACAGTCTCGGCGGCAGGAGATCCCATCGCGAAACGGACGATGTCGTGCTTCTGTGCAGCGAGGAGCGATGTCGACGAATCGATCACCGAACCCGTCAGCTTGTCGGTCCGAAGGGCCCAGGGGATATTGGTGGTAGGAGAGGAGCCTGCGGAACGACCTCGAGTAGATGCGATCATGTCTCACTCCTTCGTCAGTAGTTCTCGGGGGTACGCGGTGAAGGTTTCGACGCCGGTCTCGGTCACGCGGACGGCCTCGGACACCTCGTATCCGTAGTCGTCCATCCACATTCCGCCGATGACGTGGAACGTCATGTTCTCGGCGAGCACCGTCTCGTCGTCGGTCCGCAGGCTCACGGTGCGCTCGCCCCAGTCGGGGGCGTACGCGATGCCGATCGAGTAGCCGATGCGCGACGGTTTGTGCAGTCCGTGCTTGGCCAGGCTGGCGTTCCATACCTGCGCCAGATCGGTCGCGGTCACGCCGGCCCGCACGATCGCGAGCACCTCGTTCAAGGCTTCCCCAGTGGACTTCGCCAGGTAATCCAAACGCGGACTTGGCTTTCCGAGCACGATAGTACGTGCCATCGGTATGTGATAGCGCCGGAAGACACCCGCCAATTCGATGACGGTGGTCTCGCCGCGGATGAACGACTGATCCGACCACGTCAGATGCGGGGTGTCGGCTCCGGCCCCGGTGGGCAGCATCGGCACGATGGCAGGATGATCGCCGCCGAAGTGCGCGGTGCCGCGCACCTGCGCGTTCATGATCGCCGCAGCCGCGTCACACTGTCGCTCCCCGACCGAGATTGCCTGATAGGCAGCCGACATCGCCGATTCGCACACCTCGGCGGCACCGCGCATGAGCGCGATCTCCGCCGCAGATTTCACCACTCGCACCCAGTTGACGAGTTCGTAGGAGTCGGTGAAGCGATATTCGGGTAGAGACTTCACCAGTGCCTCGAACGCCTTGGGGCTGAAGTAGTACGAGTCCATCTCGAGACCCACCTGGCCGTGCTCGAAATTGTTCACCAGCCCCAGTTCGCGCAGCTTGGCGGCAACCCAGACGAACGGATGAGTGTCCTTGCGCTGCACGAACGTCTCCGGGTAGCCGAACGTCCGATCCTGGGGCAGCCACGACGTGCGGAACGCGCCGTTGGCATCCATCTCGCGAGCAAAGAAGTACATCTCGCCTTCGAGCGGCACGTAGAGCATCTGCGGGGTGTAGAACGACAGCGCGTTGTAGCCGAGCAGGTAGTAGAGGTTCGCGGGATCGGTGACGATGAGCGCCGTCAGGTTCTGCGACGCCATGCGCTCACGCACGGCAGCGAGTCGGGTGGCGTACTCCCCGTCGGTGAACGTGATCGGCGTGCTGTTCGGTACGTCGGGGTACCGAGCCAGGCCGGGAGCGGCCCGTCCTGCAGCGTCGTCCGGTCCAAGTGCAGTGACGTACGTGACGTCGGATGAATCGTTCACGGGCACCCCCTTCAGAGATGTCGATTTAGTAGATTGTTGACAATCAGGCTAAGCGCTACTGCAGGAGGTACGCAACACTTCGGATGTAAATGCTGTGTTGCCGGGGCGATCTATCCCGGAGTGGCCAGTGCCGAGTGCTCGGCCTGTTCCTCGACCATCGCTCGGGTCAGATCGTGGATGGCCGTATCCATGTGTTCGTGCACGCCCTTCTCCAGTGCGTCCCAGTCGGAACCGAGCAGAAGATCGACGATCAGCTGGTGCTCCTCCACCAATGCTTCGGGGCGGTAGTAGGCGGTTTCGAGGTTTCCCATACAGATACGCGCCTCCGCGGCGAGCGTGGCGTACATCCGCGACATCCGGCTGTTGCGAGTGGCCCCGACGAGAGCGGTGTGAAAAGCGAGGTCCCGTTCGGCCAGACCCCGCCAATCCGCCCGGTCGATGAACGGCTGCATCTGCGCCACGATGGCCGAGAGCTCGTCGGCCGTCTTCGTCAACCGGGCTCGGTCGCCGTGCACCAGGGTCCACGCCGCACCGACCTCGATCGCGGCGCGGGCCTCGTATATCTCGGCAACGTCCTCACTGCTGAGTTCGACGACGAAGACACCCCGGTTTCGGTAGCTGTCGAGTAGCCCCTCCTGATTGAGGCGCTGCAGAGCTTCACGCACCGGCCCGCGCGAGATCTCCAGTTCTGCAGCGACGTTGGCCTCGTTGATCTGCTCCCCCGGGGCGTAGGACCCGTCGATGATGCGGTCTCGAATCTGGTCGGCGATCACCATCGACGTATTGCGTGCGTCTATGGGTGTCAAACGTCTCGAATTGGGCATGATCGAAAGCCTTTCTCAGCCTCGGGGAATGGCGAAGTACTTGTATTCCAGGAACTCGTCGATTCCGACCTTTCCGCCCTCGCGGCCGAGCCCGGACTGCTTGACGCCGCCGAACGGTGCCGCCGGATTCGATACCAGTCCGGTGTTGAGGCCGACCATGCCCACCTCCAGCCGCTCCCCCATCCGCAGGGCCCGGTCGATATCCTGGGTGAAGACGTATCCGACGAGGCCCCATTCGGTGTCGTTGGCAAGAGCGACCACCTCGTCCTCGGTGTCGAACGGAACGATCGCCGCCACCGGGCCGAAAATTTCCTGCGACATCAGATCGGACGCCGGGTCCACATCCGAGAGGACAGTCGGTGGATAGAAGTAGCCGGGTCCGTCCGGTGCCTCTCCCCCGACGATCGCCCGCGCACCGCGCCCGCGTGCATCGTCGACCAGCCTCTGCACCTTCGAGCGGCCCGCGTCGTCGATCAGCGGACCCACCTCGGTGCCGTGCGCGCTACCGGGACCCACGGTCAAGGCTCCCATTCGATCGGCCAGCTTCTCCGCGAACTGCGCTACGACACTGCGGTGCACGAAGAATCGATTGGCTGCGGTGCAGGCCTCACCCATGTTGCGCATCTTGGCGACCATGGCCCCATCCACCGCGCGGCCGAGATCTGCATCGTCCATGACGACGAAGGGTGCGTTGCCGCCGAGTTCCATCGAGGTGCGCATCACCGTCGAAGCAGCCTGCTCGAGCAGGATCTTTCCGACCGCCGTGGATCCGGTGAAGCTGATCTTGCGGGCCGCACCGCTGCTCATCCACGAGCCCACGACTCCCGACGCGTCGGTAGTGGTCACCACGTTCACCACACCCGCCGGCACACCGGCCTCCTGAAGAATCCCGGCCAGGGCAAGTGCGGTCAGCGGCGTCTGCTCGGCCGGCTTGAACACGACGGTGCATCCTGCGGCCAGTGCCGGACCGATCTTGCGAGTTCCCATGGCCAGAGGAAAGTTCCACGGAGTGACGAGGATGCACGGTCCGACCGGTGCTCGGGTGACCACGATGCGGTTCTTGCCGTCTCCGGTGAGGGTGTGATCACCCGAGATGCGCACCGCCTCCTCGGAGAACCAGCGGAAGAACTCCGCGCCGTAGGCCACCTCGCCTCGGGCGTCGGCCAGCGGCTTGCCCATCTCCGCGGTGATGATCTCGGCAAGTTCCTCCGACCTCGACATGATCAATTCGTATGCCTTGCGGAGGATTTCGCTGCGCGCACGGGGTGCGGTCGCGGCCCACTCGGCGGCAGCGTCGACCGCGGCTGCCATGGCGTTCTCGGCCTCGGCGACGCCGCCGTCGGCAACCCTGGCGATCACCTCGCCGCTGGCAGGGTCGATCACCTCGAACCGGGCGTCCGACGCCGCAGCGGTCCAGGCACCTCCGATGAACAAGTCCGTGGGGGCTGTGATGGTGGGACGAGTGAGGCTGGTGGTCGAGCTGGCAGTCATTGCCGCGATCCTTTCGTCGAACGTGGGTCGAGTATCTGCGCCAAGTGCACCGACGCGTCGCTCGTGAGGTCACCGGTGAGTTGGCGCACCTGCATGTGGCAGCTGAAGCCGTCGGTCAGAATCGGAGTGTCGGGCTCGGCGTCACGGATTGCCGGGGCCAGGGCTTGTTCGGCAACGTCCATGCTGAGCTCGTAATGACGCTTCTCGAAGCCGAAATTTCCTGCCACGCCGCAGCATCCGGTGGCCTCGCGTACTGCCTCGATACCGACGGAGGCCAATGCTGAGCGCTGCGTGGCGTTTCCGAATACCGCGTACTCGTGGCAGTGGGTCTGCACCGTCACCGACGCTGGAACCTCTCCCGACGGCACCCACCCCGCCGCGGCCTGATCGATGATCGCCCCCGCGAAGCTCTGTATCCGCGCCGCAACCCTCTTCGCGGCTGCCGTGGGAACCAGCTCCGGCATGTCCTTGCGGAATGCTGCGGCACAGCTCGGTTCGGTGACGACGATCGGCCGATCGGTACCGTCGTCCAGGGCGGCAACGGCTTTCGTGAGTTGCTTGCGTGCGGTCTTCAGCTGCCCCGTCGAAATCCAGGTCAGGCCGCAGCAGACGTCGGTCCGGCATTCGGTGCTGCGGCCCGAGTCTTCGAGGACGCGCTGCGCGGCGCCGGCGACCTCCGGACGAAATCCCTGTGTGAACGTATCGACGATCAGGACGACGTCGGACTCGCGCCCACCGCCGATGCGCACCGCGCTCGCCAGTTCCTTCGCCGACGCGAAACGAGGCAATGCCCGCTCGCTCGTCAACCCGCCGAGCCGAGCCGCGAGCCCCGCGATCCGTGGGCTGAGCAATCGATTGAGCAGCGGCGCTGTTCGCTGGGTCACCTTCAGCCATCGAGGCAACCACCCCAGCGAGTAGTGCGAAAGCGGCCGCAGCCGACCCGCGTAGTGATGATCGAGGAACTCCGATTTGTACGTCGCCATGTCCACCCCGACCGGGCAGTCCGACGAGCAGGCCTTGCACGACAGGCACAGGTCGAGTGACTCCGCCACGTCCTTCGATGCCCACCCGTCGGCGACGGTCGGCGAACTGCGCACCATCTCCTGCAGCACCCGGGCTCGGCCACGAGTCGAATCCTTTTCGTCGCCCGTAGCGCGGAAGCTGGGGCACATGACGCCTCCCGACGCCGTGCGGCACTTGCCGACACCGACGCACGATTGAGTCGCGTGTACGAACGGATCCAGGTCTGCTCGCGTTCCGATCTGGTGCAGATCGAAGGTCGTCTTCCATTCCCGCTGCGGAATGTCCTGCAGCATCAGGTTGTCCATCATCGGCTCGGGCTCGGTGATCGACCCCGGGTTGAGGATTCCTTGCGGGTCCCAAATTCGCTTGAACCGTGCGAAGGCGTCGAGCATGCGGGGCGAATACATCACCGGCAGCAATTCCGAGCGTGCCCGGCCGTCACCGTGCTCGCCCGACAGACTGCCGCCGTGCTTGACGACCACCCGCGCAGCGGCGCGCAGGAAGTCGTACATCACCCGCCGGCCGGCATCGGTGCGCTGATCGAATGTGATGCGCACGTGCATGCACCCAGCGCCGAAGTGTCCGTACATGACACCGGTCAGATCGTGCTCGGCGAGAAGGGAATTGAGATCGGCGAGGTAGGCCGACAGGTTCTCGGGTGCCACGGCGGCGTCCTCCCAGCCGCCCCAGGACTCGACCCCGCTGGCCAGGCGGGTCGCCAGTCCTGCACCGTCTTCGCGAACCCGCCACAGCGCTGTCCGATCGGCGGGGTCGGTGACGATCCGTCCTTCCTTGACCCGCCCGAGACCGTCGAGGGCCTCGAGCAGCCGTGCTGCCTTGTCCTGCACCTCGGCCATGTCGGCACCGTCGAGATCCACGTAGAGCCAAGCATTACCTGCCGGCAACTGACGAACGGATTCGGGACCACGTCGAAACTCCATCGTCTGCGCGATGTTGTCATCGATGCCTTCGACGGCGGCCGGGGAGAACTCCAGAATCGACATGACATCGGCTGCAGCGGCCACCACGTCGTCGTATCCGAGACAGAGCAGCAGAGCAGCGGGCGGTACCGGCACGACGCCGACGGTGACCGACACGATCACCGCACACGTGCCCTCGCTGCCGACGAGCGCACGAGCGACGTCGAACCCGTTCTCGGGTAGTAGATGCGAGAGATGAAATCCGGAGACCTGTCGCGGGATTCGGCCCAGCTCGACTCTGAACAGCGCCAGGTTGTCGGCCGCCAGCGAGCGTAGTTCTCCCGAAATGCGTTCGGCGGTAAGAACTGCCGCTGCATTCTCGGGGTGCACCGCCGACACACCGGTACGGGTCACCCGGAGCAGATGCCCCTCGGCCGTCACCACGTCCATGGCCACCGTGTGGTCCGATGTTCGTCCGTAGCGCACCGAGTGGTTTCCGCAGGCGTCGTTGCCCACTGCCCCGCCGACGGTGGCGCGGGTCTTGCTGGACGGGTCGGGGGCGAACGTGAACGCCCCCGACGTGCGTGCGACCAGTTCGCGCTGCAATTCCGAGATCACGATTCCCGGTTCCACGACGGCAGTCCGAGAGTCGGTGTCCACCGAGACGACCCGGTTCATGTGCCGGGAGAAGTCGAGCACGAAGCCGCGGCCGATCGCGTTGCCCGCCATCGACGTACCGCCGCCGCGTCCGATGACAGCGACTCCGGCACCGGTGCAGAGCGCCACCACGGTCGCCACGTCGTCGGCGCTGCGAGGGAAGACGACAGCAGCAGGCGGAATTCGGTAGTTCGAGGCGTCGTAGGAGTACTCGGCGAGACGCCGCGACGAGTCGTCGATGTCGATCCCCAGCTCCCGCACTCGCTGCACGAGTGCGGAAACCTCGGATCGAAGGTCGACAGACGTCACAGCACGTTCTTCAGCGTTCGCGACAGCGCATCGATGCCCTGACGCATTTCGTCGTCGCTCACCACCAGTGCAGGGATGATTCGGACGACGTTGCCCAGCGCGCCGCAGGTGAGCAACAACAGTCCTTCGTCGATAGCACCCTGCTGCACGCGCAGCGCTGCCGCGGCATCGGGATTACCTGCATGGTCGACGAATTCGAGCGCCTGCATCAAGCCCAGTCCGCGCGCATCGCCGATGGCCGCGTGCTCTGCCTTCAGTGCGAGCAGACCGTCGAGCAGAACCTCGCCCTGCTTGGCTGCGTTGGCAACCAGCCCCTCCTCGCGCACGACGTCGAGGGTAGCGACGCCGGCCGCAGCAGCGACGGCATTGCCGCCGTAGGTTCCACCCTGAGAACCCGGCCATGCCTTGCTCATCAGCTCCGTCGATGCCGCGATGGCCGAGATCGGGAATCCGCTGGCGAGCCCCTTCGCGGTGATGATGATGTCGGGCGTGATCGACGAGTGCTGGTACCCCCAGAACTTTCCGGTGCGCCCGACTCCCGCTTGCACCTCGTCGACGATCAGGACGATCCCGTGCTTGTCGGCGCGCTCGCGCAGTCCTTCGAGAAACTCCGGCGGTGTGGGCAGGTAGCCGCCGTCACCGAGAACCGGTTCGATGATGAACGCGGCGGTATCGGCGGGGCTGGACATCGTCATCAGCAGATAGTCGAGTTCTTTGAGCGCGAAGGCGATTGCGGTGTCCATGTCCCAGCCGTACCGAAAGGCGTACGGGAACGGAGCGATGTGAACCCCACCCATGATCGGCGAGAAACCGGAGCGAAATTTGGTGCCGGCGGTGGTCAACGATGCGGCCGCCACCGTGCGGCCATGGAAACCCCCGTGGAACGCGATGATATTGGGACGCCCGGTCGCCATGCGCGCCAGCCGAATCGACGCCTCGACGGCCTCGGAGCCGGAGTTGGCATAGAACACACTGTCGATCCCGGCAGGCAACACGTCGCCCAACTTGTCGGTCAACGCGAGCAGCGGTTGATGCATGACGGTCGTGTACTGCGCGTGGATGATCTTGCCTACCTGCTCGCGAGCAGCCTCGACTACGCGAGGATGGCAGTGCCCGGTGCTGGTGACGCCGATTCCGGTGGTGAAGTCGAGGTACTTGCGCCCGTCGGTACCGATGATCCAGCTGCCCTTTCCGTGATCGACGACGATCGGGGTCGCCTGCTTGAGTGCCGGGCTGAGGTGAGTGCGAGTCGACGCTGTCATGCGTGCCATCGTCACCCACCGAATTCGGATTGTCAACAATCTGCAATTGGCAATTCGGATCGAGTGGAACGACGAGGCACGTTAGAGTTCGTTCGTGTCCGCCTCGAACCCCCGCATCGTCGTTCTCGGCAGCATCAACATGGATTTGATCACCCGCACCCCGTCGCTGCCGGTTCCGGGCGAAACGGTGCTGGGGTCGTCGTTCACCACCGCCTCCGGCGGTAAGGGTGGCAATCAAGCCATCGCTGCCGCCAAAGCGGGATCAACGGTCTCCTTCATCGGCGCGGTCGGAGACGATGAATTCGGAGAAACACTGCGCCACACGCTCACGAGTGCGGGCGTCGACGACAGCGCACTGCGTACGGCTGCAGGCCCGAGCGGCATCGCCACCATCACGGTCGACGACGATGCCGAGAACAGCATCGTCGTCGTCCCCGGCGCGAACGGTGGCGTTCGCCGCCTCACCGACGACGACCGCTCCACCATCGCCGACGCCGATATTCTTCTGTGCCAGTTGGAAATTCCTCTCGATACCGTAGTCGCCGCGTTCGAGTACGCACGCTCTCGCGGCGTGGTCACCATGCTCAACCCGTCACCGGTACAGGACTTGCCCGACGCGCTCCTGGCAACCACCGACGTGCTCGTGGTCAACGAAGCCGAGGAGGCTCGTCTCGACCACCGAGCAGACGCGGTGCCACACGTGATCACGACGCTCGGCGCGCGAGGCGCTCGATACCGCGGACCGGAATCGTTCGAGGTCTCGGCACCACGCGTCGAGGCGGTCGACACCACCGGTGCCGGGGATGCATTTGCCGGAGCGTTGGCCGCGTCCTGGCCCTCCGGTCCGCGACGTGCGGTCGAATGGGCCTGCGTTGCCGGAGCTTTCGCTGCCACACGACCCGGAGCGAGCGCATCCTCGGGTACCCGAGAGAACATCGACGCACTCCGTGACGCGGCCGGCTCATGAACGCCCCGGACCTGAAAGAACTCACCCTGCTCCGCCACGCACGCGACCGGATGGATCGCGAATTCGCCGAACCTCTGGACGTGCCGACACTGGCCCGAACGGCACTGATGTCCACGGCGCACTTCAGCCGGCGCTTCCGCGAGGCCTACGGCGAGACGCCGTACGCACACTTGATGACGCGGCGGATCGAGCGTGCCAAGGCCCTGCTGCGCCGCGGCGATGTCACCGTCACCGAAGCGTGCTTCGCAGTGGGGTGTACCAGTCTCGGGTCTTTCAGCTCGCGGTTCACCGAGATCGTCGGAGAGACACCCAGCGCCTACCGCGCCCGTGATCACCGTGACAGCCAGGCGGTGCCGAGCTGCAGGGCCATGGTTCTGGGCCGGCCGATGCGGGGCGGCACTGCCGTCACCGCCGCCGAACCGAGCAGAATCGAAGAAGCATCGGCAATCGGGGCGTCCTAGCCTGTCCCCATGACACTTTCACTGAGCCACGTACACGTCTACACCGACGACCCCGATACCTCGCTGGCGTTCTATCGAGATGCCCTCGGACTCGAGGTCAAGAGCGAGGTCGCCAATGACGGCTACCGCTGGATCACGCTGTCTCCCAACGATCAACCCGAGATCGAGATCGTGTTGTCGCAGCCGCACGCGGGCCGTTCGCAGGAGCTCGGCGATCAGATGTCGGCCCTGCTCGCCAAGGGCGAACTGCCGGGCCTGCTCTTCCGCGCCGAAGACCTCGACGCCGCGTTCGAGAGGATTCGGACGGCAGGCACCGCCGAAATTCTGCAGGAACCCACGAGCCAGCCGTGGGGCGCTCGTGACGCGGCATTCCGTGACCCCGCCGGAAATATGGTTCGCGTCAGCCAGGCATGAGCGGAGCCGGCGGGCCGGTCGAGTTGCTTGTCACCGGTTCCGTTCTGTGTCGTACCGATGCTGCACGATGGACACCATGACGACAGCAGCGCACACGACCGCGAGCAACTTGCGCGACGACGCCGAAAGGTTGCTGCGCGAGCTCGCCGGCCCCGATGCAGTGCTTCGGGACGACCAGTGGACAGCAATAGAGGCGTTGGTCGTGCACCGTCGACGCGCTTTGGTGGTGCAGCGAACAGGCTGGGGAAAAT
The DNA here is from genome assembly GCF_000333955.1 of Rhodococcus sp. AW25M09. Lineage (GTDB taxonomy): Bacteria > Actinomycetota > Actinomycetes > Mycobacteriales > Mycobacteriaceae > Rhodococcoides. The sequence continues at coordinate 68,845 of NZ_CAPS01000069.1, read as the reverse complement.
CCGCCGTCTACTTCATCGCCGCAAAACTGCTTCGTGCCCAGGGCCTGGGCCCGACGGTCATCGTCTCCCCTCTGTTGGCGCTGATGCGCAACCAGGTCGCCTCGGCCGAGCGCGCAGGCGTCCGGGCGGCCACGATCAACTCCGGGAACATGACCGAATGGGACGACATTCATCAGCAGGTCGCCTCCGGCGAACTAGACGTGCTGCTGGTCAGTCCCGAGCGGTTGAACAACCCCGACTTCCGCGACCAGGTGTTGCCGTCGCTGGCCGGGGATGCCGGCCTCGTGGTGGTCGACGAGGCTCACTGCGTCTCCGACTGGGGACACGACTTTCGACCCGACTATCGACGTATCCGCACTCTGATCGCCGAGCTCCGCGACGGCATCCCGGTGCTCGCCACCACTGCCACGGCAAACGACCGCGTGGTCGACGACGTCGCTGCTCAACTGGGCGTCGGCGGCGGCGACACACTGGTCTTGCGCGGCGGGCTCGCACGAGACTCGCTCCGCATGGCGGTGGTGAAGATCGACAACGCGACCGAGCGGGCCGCGTGGCTCGGCGACCATCTGAAGACGCTGCCCGGTTCGGGAATCATCTACACCCTCACGGTGTCGGCGGCCAAAGACCTCGCGGCTCTGCTGACCGACCAGGGTCACGTCGTAGCGTCGTACACCGGTCAGACGGACCCGACCGAGCGCGAATCTCTCGAGGGCGACCTACTGGCCAACCGGGTCAAAGCTCTCGTCGCCACATCTGCTCTCGGGATGGGATTCGACAAGCCCGATCTCGGGTTCGTCGTGCACATGGGGGCACCGTCGTCGCCGATTTCGTACTACCAGCAGGTCGGTCGCGCAGGCCGCGCCACCGAGCGAGCCGATGTGGTGCTGCTCCCGGGTCACGAGGATCGGCAGATCTGGAGCTACTTCGCCTCCGTCGCGTTCCCCCGCGAACATCTGGTTCGACAGGTCATCGATGCCCTGAACACCGACAAGGCACAGTCGACACAGGCACTGGAGCCCCTGGTCGAACTCAATCGCAGCAGGCTCGAGATGGTGCTGAAGGTCCTCGACGTCGACGGCGCTGTCAGTCGCGTTCGCGGCGGCTGGATGGCAACCGGCGAGCAGTGGACGTACGACGCGGCCCGCTACGAGCGTCTCGAGCAAGCCAGAGACCGCGAACAGCAAGCCATGATCGACTACCAGAGCACCGACGGCTGCCGGATGGAGTTCTTGCGCAGACAACTCGACGACCCCGACCTGGGCGCACCGGGTAGTGAAGCCGATCGGTGCGGACGCTGCGACAACTGCACAGGCGAATACCTTTCCGCCTCGGTCGACTCGGCCTCGGTCGACTCGGCGAGGGCCCGGCTGGACCGGCCCGGCCTCGACTTGCAACCACGAAAGCAGTGGCCGAGTGGGATGAAGAAACTGGGCGTATCGCTCTCGGGCAAGATCGCCGACCAGCACGAGCCCGGCCGAGTCCTGGGTCGACTCACCGACCTCGGCTGGGGCAGCCGCCTACGCGCACTTTTCGATGCACCTGATGCTCCAGCCACCGATCCGCTCGAAAAGGCATGCATCTCGGTGCTCGCCAACTGGGATTGGAAAGAGCGACCGACTGCTGTTCTGGCCCTGGACTCCCCCACTCATCCGCAGCTGGTTCGTTCGATTGCCGCACGATTGGCCACGGTCGGAAAATTGAGCGATCTCGGTGTCATGCAGGTCAGACCCGGTCACCCGCCGGTATCGGCGGCCAATTCGGCATTCCGGGTGGCCGGGCTGGTGGACTCCTGGGAGGTTCCCGACGTATCGTCCGTCACAGGACCGATTCTGCTGATCGACCTGCTGACCGACACCGGGTGGACGTTCACGTGCGCGACATCCGCTCTGCGGGCAGCAGGCGCAGACGCCGTGCTTCCGTTCGCGCTCGCCACGCCGAAGTAGCGTTTTCGTCGATTCGTGGTTTGACTTCGGAAACATTGGGTACAGCCAGCCGGGTCACAAACATGTGACTAGAATCACATTGTCCGGTTAACCAGGGGAAGCATGTCCGTTTCGGGGGTCGATTTCCGTCTGCACTCGATATGCCTCGGCAACGTTGTTACGTTTGTATTTCCTATGAAGCCTGCATTGCTGAGAGGTACCCCGCTCACTGCGCCGGACGCAGTGAAGTTCCGTAAGCCCAAGATCTCAGACGGAGTCCGGCTCTGGGAGATCGCGAGAGATTCGCGAGTTCTGGATCTCAATTCCAGCTACTCGTACGTATTATGGTGCCGCGATTTCGCTGCCACCACTGTCGTATCCGATATCGACGGCCGCGCAGTCGGTTTCGTCACCGGATACATCCGCCAAGACGCCCCGCGCACACTGTTCGTGTGGCAGGTCGCCGTCGATGCGGACCAACGCGGCAAGGGACTTGCCGGTCGCATGCTGATGGAGCTGCTCGACCGCCTCGAGCCCCAAGGCATCACGCATCTCGAAACGACGATCAGCCCGGACAACGAAGCGTCCATCGCAACCTTCACGAGCCTTGCGCGTAAGCGAGGCACCGACATCGTCAGGTCGGAATTGTTCTCGCCCAACGATTTCCCTGATAGCCACGAAGCCGAGGAGCTCTACACCGTCGGCCACGACGCTTCGCGGGATTATGAAAGGAACATTCAGAACATGACCGAAAAGAAGACTGGCACAACAGAGAAGCCCGATGTGTTCGAGACCGTCGAGTCGGAGGTGCGCAGTTACAGCCGCCAGTGGCCCGCCGTGTTCTCCACCGCGAAGAACTCGGTCATCACCGACGAGAACGGCAACGACTACCTCGACTTCTTCGGTGGCGCAGGCGCACTGAACTACGGTCACAACAACGACATGATCAAGAGCGCGCTGGTCGACTACATCACCGGTGACGGAATCACCCACGCACTCGACATGTCCACCGTGGCCAAGCGCGAATTCCTCGAGTCGTTCAAGAAGAACATCCTCGATCCCCGCGGCCTGGACTACAAGGTTCAGTTCCCCGGACCGACAGGTGCCAACACCGTCGAGGCTGCACTCAAGCTGGCCCGCAAGGTCACCGGCCGCGAGGCAATCATCAACTTCACCAACGCTTTCCACGGCATGACACTCGGCGCGCTGTCGGTCACCGGCAACTCGATGAAGCGAGCTGGCGCCGGAATCCCGTTGGTGCACACCACCCCGATGCCCTACGACAACTACTTCGGCGGCGTCACCGAGGACTTCCAGTGGTTCGAGCGCGTTCTGGACGACTCGGGCAGCGGATTCAACCGCCCCGCGGCAGTGATCGTGGAGACCATCCAGGGTGAGGGCGGCATCAACGTCGCGCGTCCCGAGTGGCTGCGCGCTCTGGCCGAGCTCTGCTCGCGTCGCGAGATCCTGCTGATCGTCGACGACGTGCAGATGGGCTGCGGACGCACCGGCCAGTTCTTCTCGTTCGAGGAAGCCGGCATCACCCCGGACATCGTCACGTTGTCCAAGTCGATCGGCGGATACGGCATGCCGCTGGCGCTGACGCTGTTCAAGCCCGAGCTGGACGTGTGGTCGCCGGGTGAGCACAACGGCACCTTCCGCGGCTTCAACCCCTCGTTCGTCACTGCGAAGGCGGCCATCGACCACTACTGGTCCGACGACGCCTTCGAGAAGGAGATCCTCGCCAAGGGCGAGCACATTCAGGATCGCTTCATCAAGTTGTGCGCCAAGTTCGACGGCATCTCCACCCGCGGTCGCGGCATGGTGCAGGCCCTGGTCTTCGAAGACGCCGAACTGGCCAACAAGGTCTCCCAGCTGGCCTACGACGAGCGCTTGCTCGTCGAGACCGCGGGACCGAAGGACGAGGTCGTCAAGCTGCTCCCACCGTTGACCACGACGATGGACGAGCTCGATCGCGGCCTCGACATTCTCGAAAGTGCTGTTGCAAAGGTTCTCTCCTAGAGAATCCTGCTCGCAACCACCGATATCGAAGGAGGACATCGCATGATCGTTCGCACCACCCAGGAGATCACCGGAACCGACCGCGACATCTCGGCCGAGGACGGTAACTGGCAGAGCAAGAGGATCATCCTCGGCGGCGACAAGGTTGGATTCTCGTTCCACGAGACCACGATCAAGGCCGGCACGGTGAACAATTTTCACTACGCCAATCACGTCGAGGCCGTCTGGCTGATCGAGGGCGAGGGCACACTGACCGATCGTGAGACCGGGGAAACCTACGAGCTCGGTGCCGGCTCGATGTACCTGCTCAACGGTCACGAGCGCCACACCGTGGAGGTTCGTACCCAGATGCGCATGCTGTGCGTGTTCAACCCTCCCGTCGTCGGCAGCGAGACACACGACGAGAACGGCGTGTACCCCCTCGTAGAGGTACCCGCGTAACACCGCTGTTCCAGAACGGCCCGCACCGACGCTCAGGCGTCCGTGCGGGCCGTTCTCGTCGGTTCGTGCCGGCACTGCGATCGCTCGCTATTCTGGACAGAGTGAATGCACTCCCCGAGTCCGCGGCCACAGTGAGGCAACTGACCTCTCTGCTCGACGGAAAGACCATCACCGTCGTCAGCGGAGCTGGTATGTCGACCGACTCGGGCATCCCGGACTATCGAGGTCCCCAGTCACCGCCCCGCAACCCGATGACGTTCCAGCAGTTCATCGGCGACGCCGAGTTCCGGCGGCACTACTGGGCCCGCAACCACGTCGGTTGGCGACATATGGATGCAGCGGTACCCAACGACGGACACCGAGCCCTCGCCAGGCTCGAACGCGCCGGTGTCGTCACCGGAGTCATCACCCAGAACGTCGACATGCTGCACACCAAAGCAGGTAGCCGCAATGTCATCGACCTGCACGGCGTCTACGCCAGAGTTCGCTGCCTGAACTGCGAACGGTTGATCTCGCGGTTCGAGTTGGCTCGAAGACTCGATCGTGCCAATCCCGGCTTCCTCGAATCGGTTGCACCAGCGGACGGCGTCGAAATCGCTCCCGACGCCGACGCGATCATCTCCTCTACCGAACACTTCCGCATGGTCGACTGCGAATCATGTTCCGGCATACTCAAACCCGACATCGTCTACTTCGGCGAGAGTGTGCCCAAACCACGCGTCGCCGAAGCCTACGATCTCGTCGACCGAAGCGAGGCCCTACTGGTACTCGGGTCCTCGCTCACCGTCATGTCGGGCCTGCGTTTCGTCAGACACGCGTCGAAAACCGGCAAACCCATCGTCATCGTCAATCGCGGAACCACTCGTGGAGACGAATTCGCCACCCTCACAACGGATTCGGGCTGTTCGGAAACAGCGAGTGCGCTGGCCGATCTGCTCGATCAGGCAGGGACCAGGTCGTCTGCGTGAACCACCGGGCGTTGTAGCTCTGCGGCGAGCTCCCCCGTCGACCGCCCGAGCATCCCGGCCAACTCCCCCGAGTCGTACGCAACGACCCCACGAGCGATCAGCTCACCGTCGTGATCGACGAGCGAGACCACGTCTCCGCCGTGAAACGATCCCGTCACCGAGGTGATACCTGCGGACAACAGCGACCGCCGCCGCTCCGCGACCGCTCGCACGGCACCCGCGTCGAGGTGCAGTTCACCCGCAGCATCTGCGGCATGGCGAACCCAGAACTTCCGAGCGGACAACCGCGTCGGCCTGGCGGCAAAGGCAGTACCCACCTCCGACGTCGTCAGCGCGTGTGCGGCGTCGGACGCAGCAGCCAACAGCACGGGAACACCCGCGTCGGCCGCGAGACGCGCAGCGGACAGCTTGGACGCCATTCCGCCGGTGCCCAGCGCTCCCCCAGACCCGGCAACCACGCCGTCGAGGTCCTCCGGGCTGGTGACTTCTGGAATCAGTGTTGCGCTGCCCTTGCGGGGATCTCCGTCGTACAACCCGTCCACATCCGAGAGCAGGAACAGTGCGTCTGCGCCGACGAGGTGTGCCACCAGAGCCGCGAGGCGATCGTTGTCACCGAAGCGGATCTCGGCGGTGGCGACGGTGTCGTTCTCGTTGACGATGGCGACGGCACCGAGTGAGCGCAGTCGATCCAACGTGCGCTGGGCGTTGCGGTGATTGGTCCGACGTGCGATGTCCTCGGCTGTCAGCAGCACCTGACCCACGGTGCGCCCGTACCGGTGGAAGGACGAGCTCCACGCGTTGACCAGGGCGAGCTGCCCCACGCTTGCCGCAGCCTGCTTGGTCGCGAGATCGTGCGGGCGGCGGGTGAGCCCGAGCGGTGCCATGCCGGCACCGATCGCTCCGGACGATACGACCACCACGTCGGTTCCGCTGCGCATCCGCGACTCGATGGCGTCGGCGAGCAGGTCGAGTCGACCCAGATCGAGGCCTGTGTCGAGACTGGTCAGCGCCGAGGAGCCGATCTTGACCACGATGCGCTTTGCGTCGGCAATCGTGCGACGGGTACCGGTGAGAGCCGCTTCGGGCAGATCGGATTCACGCACCGACACCACGACTACTCCTGTTCGGAATCGAGCCCGCGACGTACCTGGCGGGCATGCTTACGTTCGGATGCACCGATGCGCTCGACCTGATCGAGTCGGGCGTCGGTACCGCGGCCGGTCATGGTTATCTCGACACCGGCCGGAGTCTGCGGCTCCCAGTCGAACGAGACCTCGCCGATCGTGACCGACGCACCGGGCTGAGCGCCGGCCTTGATCAACTCATCCTCGACGCCCAGCCGGGCCAGCCGATCCGCGAGATAGCCCACGGCTTCGTCGTTGGTGAACTGCGTCTGACGCACCCAGCGCTCTGGGCGGATACCTCGAACGATGAAGCCGTCCGGGATATCCGGATCCTTGACGACCTTGAAGCTGTCGTCGTTCTTGGCGACCGGACGCAGTACCTGACGCCGTGGCTCCGGCGCCGGATGGGCAGTGCGGTAGTCCTCGACGAGCTTCGCCAAGGCGAAGGTCAACGGCTTGAGACCGGCGCGAGTCACTGCGGAGATGGTGAAGACCGGCCAGCCACGCGACTCGAACTCTGCGGTGACCATCTCGGCGAGCTCGGCACCCTCGGGAATATCGGCCTTGTTCAACACCACGATGCGGGGCCGATCGGCGAGATCGCCGAGGCTGGCGTCTCCGGACAGAGCCGGCTTGTAGGCGGCCAATTCGGCTTCGAGAGCGTCGACGTCGGAAATCGGATCGCGGCCCGGATCCAGTGTGGCGCAGTCGACGACGTGCGCGAGCACCGCGCACCGCTCGAGGTGGCGGAGGAAGTCGAGACCCAGACCTCGACCCTGACTGGCACCTGGGATCAAACCGGGCACGTCGGCGACGGTGAACGTGGTGTCTCCGCTCGACACGACACCGAGGTTGGGAACCAGCGTCGTGAAGGGGTAATCGGCGATCTTCGGCTTCGCTGCGGACAGCACCGAGACCAACGACGACTTACCGGCCGATGGGAATCCCACGAGACCGACATCGGCCACGGACTTGAGCTCGAGGACGAGCTCGCGCTCGATACCCTCTTCGCCGAGCAGGGCGAAACCGGGCGCACGACGAGCCTTGGACGCGAGCGCTGCGTTGCCGAGGCCACCGCGTCCACCCGGTGCCGCATCGAAACGTGTTCCCTCACCGATCATGTCGGCGAGTACGGTGCCCTTCTTGTCGAGCACGACCGTGCCGTCGGGAACCTTGAGGATCAGGTCCTCGCCGTTTGCACCCTCACGGTTGCCGCCCATGCCCTGAGTTCCGTTGCCGGCCTTGGCATGGCTGGAGAAGTGGAAGTCGAGCAACGTGTGAACGTTGGAGTCGACGACGAAGACGACTCCGCCGCCCTGTCCCCCGTTTCCACCGTCCGGGCCACCGAGAGGCTTGAACTTTTCGCGGTGAACCGAAGAGCAGCCGTTGCCACCTTTGCCGGCGCTGACGTGCAGCACCACGCGGTCGATGAATCGTGACATAGCTGTCTTCGATCCTTTCTGAAAGAAAAAGCGGGAGAAAAAAGCGATAGGGGCGGACCGGTCTCATGACCCTGGTCCGCCCCTATCGGGAACTATGAACGTACGCCGTGGATGTCCCACTCGAATAGTTGTCTATTCTGTCGGTCCATCGTGGCGCGAGCGCTGCAGAAGGACTAGGCCTCTACAGCGACCGGAACGATGTTCACGGTCTTGCGTCCGCGCTTGGCACCGAACTCGACTGCGCCTGCGGCGAGTGCGAACAGGGTGTCGTCGCCGCCACGGCCGACGTTGACGCCGGGGTGGAAGTGAGTGCCGCGCTGGCGAACCAGGATCTCGCCTGCGCCTACGGTCTGGCCGCCGAAGCGCTTGACGCCGAGGCGCTGAGCGTTCGAGTCGCGACCGTTACGGGAGCTCGATGCGCCCTTCTTGTGTGCCATGTTGCATACCCTCCTCGGGGTGAATCAGCTGAAAAGACCGCGGGTCCGGTGAGACCTGGTTACTTGATGCCGGTGACCTTGAGGACAGTGAGCTTCTGCCTGTGTCCCTGACGCTTGTGGTATCCGGTCTTGTTCTTGAACTTGTGGATGCGGATCTTCGGGCCCTTGGTCTGCTCGACGATCTCACCGGCGACCGAGATCTTCGCCAGCTTGTCTGCATCTGTGGTCAGGTCGGATCCGTCTACGACGAGGACCGGAGCAAGCGAGACAGCAGTGCCGGGCGCTCCCTCGATCTTCTCGACCTTGACGAGGTCACCAACAGCGACCTTGTACTGCTTTCCGCCGGTCTTGACGATCGCGTACGTTGCCATCGGAGGGCTACCCCTTGCTTCTTCGAACTTGCTCGCGTTGCGCATGGCACCACGACTGGTCTGGTGTTACGTGTTTGCTTGCTCCCTATCGGCCGGCCGAGATCACGATAATCTCGGCCCGCTCGAGAACCGTTGACTCTGTAGAGCCACTACGGCACAGCAGAACGGTGTCACCGGGAGCGACTTATCAAGGTTACGGCAGAGAGACGGCCAGGGTCAAACTGCCTGTTCTGCTAGGCATCGATGTCCACCGGCGGGCCCGCCGGCCGCGCTGCTGCACGCCGCCTGGGAGGACGTACCGCAGGCACCTCAACCGGCTCGACCGGTTGCTCGGCTGCCGACGTCAGAGGCTGCGACACCTCGGCATCGGCCACCCCCGTCGCATCGGCAGAGCCGTCGTCGCCGGTGTTGTCGGTGGCCGGTACGACGAGAACCACCCCGGCATCCGGAGCCACGCTGGTCGGCGCAGCGGCCTTGCGAGCCACCCGGCGACCACGACGAGCCTTCGGCAGCTCCGGCTCGACCTGGACGGACGGCTCGGCAGCGGGCTGCTCCACCGCAGGCTCCGTCACCTCGGCTGCAGGAACACCGTCGGCCTCTGCATCGCCCACTGCAGCCGTGGCAACGTCCACCTCGTCGGCGGAGACGACCGTGACGACGGTGTCGGAGTCGGTGCTCGCACTGGCAGGCGATGTCTCGACATCAGCTGGGCTGACGTCCGCCACCACCTCGTCATGATGCGCCGCCATCGCCAGGGCGACGGGGTGTGCCCGTTTGATCGACGGATCGACCACTGGGTGATCGTGGCTGTCCGCGGAACCGGTCGACGCGTTGGAGGAGCTGCGCTCGTTGCCGTCGTTGCCGTCGTTTCCGTCGGCCTTGTTGTCCTTGCCCCGTCGACGCCTGCTGCCCGTGCCCGAGTTGCTCGACTCCGAGCGGGACGAGTTCGAGCGACCGCCGTCGTTGTCCGGCTTGGCGTCGATGGGGAACGGATGCACCACTATTCCGCGACCCTGGCAGTGCTCGCACGTGGTGGAGAACGCCTCTACGAGGCCGGTGCCGAGCTTCTTTCGCGTCATCTGCACCAGCCCGAGCGAAGTGACCTCCGACACCTGGTGGCGGGTGCGGTCGCGCCCCAATGCCTCGGTCAGTCGCCGCAGCACCAGATCGCGGTTGGACTCGAGCACCATGTCGATGAAGTCGACGACGATCATGCCGCCGATGTCGCGCAGACGCATCTGTCGGACGACTTCTTCGGCAGCCTCGATGTTGTTGCGGGTGACGGTCTCTTCGAGATTGCCGCCCGAACCGGTGAATTTACCGGTATTGACGTCGACGACGGTCATCGCCTCGGTGCGATCGATCACCAGGGTGCCGCCCGAGGGAAGCCAGACCTTGCGATCGAGGGCCTTCGCCAGCTGCTCGTCGATACGGTGCGCAGCGAAGACGTCGACCGAACTGCCGTTGGTCTCGTACCGCTGTAGCCGCTGCATCATGTCCGGTGCCACGGTCTCGACGTAGTTCGACGTCGTCGTCCATGCCTTGTCGCCCTCGATGACGAGCGTGGAGAAGTCCTCGTTGAACAGATCCCGGATGACCTTGACGAGCATGTCGGGCTCTTCGTAGAGCGTCTGCGGTTGCACGCCCTTGCCGGTTTCGGCGTTGGCCGAACGCTCCTCGATGCTGGCCCACTGCGCCTGCAGCCGAGTCACGTCGCGTGCGAGTTCTTCCTCGCTGACGCCCTCTGCCGCGGTCCGGATGATGACACCCGCCTCGGCAGGCACGATCTCTCGGAGGATCTCTTTCAGACGCTTGCGCTCGGTATCGGGCAACTTGCGGCTGATCCCGGTGGAGCTACCACCGGGAACGTAGACGAGGAAGCGTCCTGCGAGCGAGAGCTGCGTCGTCAGGCGGGCACCCTTGTGCCCTACCGGATCCTTGCTGACCTGGACGAGAACCTGATCGCCGGGCTTGAGAGCCTGCTCGATCTTTCGCGAGTTCCCGCCGAGTCCGGCGGCGTCCCAGTTGACCTCGCCGGCGTACAGAACACCGTTGCGGCCACGGCCGATGTCGATGAACGCTGCCTCCATGCTGGGCAGAACGTTCTGGACACGACCCAGGTAGACGTTGCCGACCATCGAGGCGGTGGCACTGCTGGTGACGAAGTGCTCCACGAGCACCCCGTCTTCGAGCACGGCAACCTGTGTGGTCAGCGGATGCTCGGGGGTGGCCTTCTCCCGCACGACCATGACGCGGTCGACGGATTCACGTCGCGCCAGGAACTCGGACTCGGTCAGAATCGGCGGACGACGACGACCGGCGTCGCGCCCGTCGCGGCGACGCTGACGCTTGGCTTCGAGACGAGTCGAACCGGTGATGCCCTGAACTTCGTCTCGGGGGGCTCGGCTCTTGTTCCGCGGCTCCCGCTCGTGCACGACTGTGTTGGGCGGATCGTCCTCGGACGACGCGCCCTCGGCCGCTGCCTCGGCTCCGGTCTTGCGACGGCGACGACGGCGGCGACGACGGCTCGAGCCGTCTCCTTCGGAATCACCGTTGTCGGAGTCGTCGAGGTTGGACTGGGCAGACGAATCCGAGTCGTCGTCGCTGTCATCGGCCGAGGAATCAGCAGCGCGCGTGTCGTCCGAGGAATCGTTCGAGTCGGAGTTCGACCGGTCCGCGCCGCGGTTGCGGGTACGTGATCGACGCGAGCGCCTGCCCGAGCCCGACTGCTGGTCATCGCTCGCAGACGACTCTTCGGAATCCGCATCGGCACCGTCGGACGACTCTGTATCTCCCGAATCGGCGGACGCGCTGTCGGTGCCGGTGCCCTCGGAATCGTCGCCCGAGTTCTCGTCGCTCGAATTGTCGTCGGAAGACTGTTCGCCGCGGCCTCGGCCACGGCCACGGCGGCCACGCCGACGTCGCCGAGGCTGGGACTGATCCCCGTCCCCGTCCCCGTCCCCGTCGCCGTCGCCCGAGCTCTCGGACGCGGTCGACTCGTCGGACTCCGACGAAGTCGAGCGGCCGGCCGACGAGGTGTCGGGAGTAGAAGCGTCGGGGGTCGAGGCGTCGGGAGTAGAGGCCTCGGGTGCGGCGATCCCGGATGCTTGGGGTGCCGACGAAGTGGTATCGACGGACGCCACGGGCTCGTTGCTGTCGGTGTTCGCACCCTCGCCCTTCGGCGCGGCCTTGCGGCTGCGTCGACGACGGGCGGGGGGCTCTGCCGGTGACTCCGCAGACTCGGGTGCTGCCGAATCGACGGCGGCGGGCTGCAGAAACAGCGGAGTGGCGAACGTGGCTGCAGTGGGCTGCGCTGCCTCGGGCTCCGGCGCAGGCGCGCTGGTGAACAACTGCGGCTCGGACCACGGAGCCCCGGCAGCAGGTGACTCGGCGGCGGTCACCTCCGAGGAGGCTACCTCTCCCGAGGCGCTCGGCTCGTTCTGTTCGGCAAGCGAGACATCGACCGTCGGTGCAGCAGGGCTGTTGACCGAATCTCGAACGGACTCTGCGACGTCGCGGCTCAGACTCGACTGCGCACTGCGCGCTTCGATTCCGAGCTCACCCAGGGTGACGAGCAGTTGCTTGCTGGTGACGCCCAGAATCTTGGCCAGTGCGTGAACGCGCAACCTGGTGGGCAGCTCGATGGTGTCGGGTTGCCCCGACGATCCCGCGTCGAGTTCCGCAGACGACACCGAGTCGGCGTCCTCCAGACCTCCCACGTTCGCGTTCTGTACATCTTCGGGTGGGCTTTGATCGGCCACGTAGTCTCCTCGGGCCCCCGGGCGCGTTCATCCGAATTCGGGTGTGACGCGGCCACGCGAGGGCAATCCTTGTGTACTCACGTCGGGTTGGACGTCAGCTGTTCGGTCTTGCTCCGCACCCGAGCCGATGACCACTTCGGAGTTCTCGGTGGTCTACGACAGCGTGTGCGGTGCCTGGCTGGATGGTGGTGTCTCGGCGATCCGAGCGCCTGATCATCAAGCATGAACGCGAACGAGCCTGTCTCTCGTTCGAGCATCTGCGATGACGGGCAGCGGATAGACGACAGTCATCCGATCGAATCCACGACACCTGGCTAGCGAACTTCGGTGAAGCCTTGACTTCGGTGGAGCGTCGAACTGGTACTTACTTGTGCTGTGGAGTCGATCTGAGTCGAGTATCCCACACACGATGATGCGTACTTGCCACGCCGCTCCGATCGGGTATCGATCGGATGCGGCGTGACGGCCCGCGAACGGTGCTTTGTTGCCGGAGTCGGTGCGGTCAGGCCAGGCCGGGGAACCAGAGCGAGATCTCGCGCTCGGCCGATTCCACGGAATCCGAGCCGTGCACCAGGTTTTGCTGGCCATCGAGCGCGAGGTCACCACGGATGGTGCCGGGAACCGCCTTGGCAACGGGGTCGGTGCCGCCTGCGATCTGCCGGAAGGCCGCGATTGCGCGAGGACCTTCGAGGACTGCGGCCACCACCGGTCCGGAGGTGATGAACTCGAGGAGTTCGGGGAAGAACGGCTTGCTCTCGTGCTCTGCGTAGTGAGCCGAGGCCAGGTCGCGGGAGACGGTCTTGAGCTCGAGTGCGACGATGCTCAGTCCCTTCTTCTCCACGCGGCCGAGGATCTCTCCTACGTAACGCCGGGCAACTCCGTCGGGCTTGATCAGTACAAGGGTGCGGTCGGTCACGTCGACGACAGTAATGGACCCGAGCGCAGTCTCGCGCGGCGCATCGCCGAAACCGAGGGGTTCGGTGTCAGTCGCGTTGCCCCGGCAGCATTCCGCGCCGGATCCGCTCGGTGATGTCCCGGCGCAGGTACAGCAGATACAGCCAGACCGCGATGAAGATCAGGCCCACCGCCCCGATGGAGAGGTGGAACACGGCCCCGGCCAGCACGAACAGCTGGAGAATCAGGTTGAGCTTCATCGCCCACGGTTCCCCCTGCTTGCCGGCAGCGAGAATCATCACCACGGCCACGGCCACGATGTACGTCGTCGAGAACCAGGTCGCACCGCCGCCCAGGGTTGCCACCACCGGCAGCGCCAGCAGGGTCACGATGGCTTCGAGCACGAGAGTGCCCGCCACGACGCCGCGGAAGCCTTTCCACGGGTCGGTCGTGGGTGGTCTGAACTCTGCCTCGCTCACGCGGGGTCCTTTCCGAACAGGGTGCGAGCTGCTCCGACGGTCACCACGGATCCGGTGACCACGACGCCGGCACCGGAGACAGCTTCTCCCGGCTCGGCGACGTCCTCGGCCAGCCCGATGGCCGTCTCGAGGGCATCGGGCAGCGTCGACGCCACCACCACGCGTTCGTCGCCGAATTTGGCCACCGCGATATCGGCCAATGCGTCCACGTCCATCGCCCGCGCCGACCCGTTGTGGGTGACGACTATGTCGTCGAACACCGGCTCCAATTCGTCGAGAATGGCTCCCACATCTTTGTCCGCCATGACGCTGACCACCCCCACGAGTTTGCGGAAGTCGAACTCGTCGGTGAGGGCTGCGGCCAGTGCCGCGGCCCCGTGCGGGTTGTGCGCAGCGTCGAGAAACACGGTGGGAGCATTGCGCACCCGCTCGAGTCGCCCGGGATTGACGATCGTGGCGAACGCCCCGCGCACGGTGTCTTGATCGAGTTGACGCTCCGGGCCGGCACCGAAGAACGCCTCGACCGCCGCCAGCGCTAGCGACGCGTTGTGCGCCTGGTGTTCTCCGTGCAGTGGGAGAAAGATGTCGGTGTAGACCCCGCCGAGCCCCTGCAGTTCCAGTTGTTGGCCACCCACGGCGATCTGCCTGCCGAGCACGGTGAATTCCGAGCCGGCCCGCGCCACGGCAGCGTCCGCCTGCACCGCGGCCCGCAGTAGGACGTCGGAGACCTCGGGCTTCTGCTGAGCCAGAATCGCGACCGTGTCACGCGGCACCAGAGATTCCGGTGCCTTCTTGATGATCCCAGCCTTCTCCCCCGCGATTGCCGCCAGATCGTCGCCGAGGAAATCGACGTGATCGAGGCCGATAGGGGTGATGACGGCAACCTCTCCGTCGACGACGTTGGTGGCGTCCCAACGGCCACCGAGCCCGACCTCGACGACCGCGACCTCCACCGGAGCCTCGGCGAACGCCGCGAACGCCATGGCTGTGACCACCTCGAACTTGCTCATTCGCGGACCGCCGGCGGCCTCCGACTGTGCGTCGATCATGTCCACGAACGGCGCGATCTCGTTGTAGGTGTCGACGTAGAGCCGCGGTGAGACAGGACGACCGTCGATGCTGATGCGCTCGGTGGCCATCTGCAGGTGCGGGCTGGTGGTGCGTCCGGTGCGCCGATGAAAGGCAGTGAGCAAGGCGTCGATCATGCGGGTGACCGAGGTCTTGCCGTTGGTGCCGGCGACGTGGATCGACGGATACGCCTTCTGCGGCGAGCCGAGAAGGTCCATCAGTGCCGAGATTCGAGCAGTCGACGGCTCGATCTTCGTTTCTCCCCAGCGCTTGTCGAGTTCGGCCTCGACCAGCGCGAGTTCGGCCAGATCGACCGGACTCGGAGGCGGCGTCGGCAGGGCGTCGTCGGGTTCGGTCACTTAGGTTCCCATCGATTCGAGCCGCGAGGAGATGCGTGCGATCTCTTCTCCTGCGATCGTCTGGCGTGTTCTGATCTTGTCCACCACCGCATCCGGGGCCTTCGCCAGGAACGCCTCGTTGCCGAGCTTGCCGGAGGTCTGCGCCAGTTCCTTCTCCGCTGCCGCAAGATCCTTGACCAGTCGCGCTCGTTCGGCAACCAGGTCGACGGTGCCCGAAGTATCGAGCTCCACGACGACGGTGGCCTTGCTCAGCCGCACCTCCACCGATGCCGTCGCGTCGAAGTCGTCGCCGGGCTCGGTGAGCCGAGCGAGCGAGGTGACGGCCGAAATCTGCCTGTCGAGATCGGCTTCGGACACTCCGACGATGCGGGCCGCGACCTTCTGCGAGGGCTTGAGCCCCTGGTCGCTGCGGAACCGCCGGACTTCGGTGATGAGTCGCTTCATGTCCTCGATCCGTTGCGCAGCAACGTGATCCAGAGGCTCCGAGGCGGCGGTCGGCCACTCCGCGATGACCAGGGATTCACCGCCGGTGAGTACTTTCCACAGCGTTTCGGTCACGAACGGGATGACCGGATGCAGGAGGCGCAGCAGGGCATCGAGCACATTGCCGAGTACTCCGCGCGTAGCTGCGGCGATGGACTCGTCGGCAAACTGCACCTTGGCGATCTCGAGGTACCAGTCACACACCTCGTCCCAGGCGAAGTGGTACAGCGCCTCGCAGGCCTTGCTGAACTCGTAGCGATCGAAGGCCGAATCCACCTCGGCCCGAACCTGTTCCAGCCGATCCAGGATCCACCGGTCGGCATCGGTCAGCTCGCCTCGCGCGGGCAGTTCCGCCGGTGCGGCACCGTTCATGAGGGCGAACTTGGTCGCGTTGAACAACTTGTTGGCAAAGTTGCGCGAGGACTGCGCGTGGTCCTCTCCGACGGACATGTCGGCACCGGGATTGGCACCGCGAGCGAGCGTGAAGCGCAGCGCATCCGCCCCGAACCGGTCGACCCAGTCGAGCGGATCGATTCCGTTGCCTCGAGACTTGGACATCTTCTTACCGAACTGATCACGGATCAGCCCGTGCAGGAACACATCTCGGAACGGAACCTGCGGCCCCTGCTTACCCGCGGTGATCGCGTCGTCGGCTCCGACGTAGGTACCGAACATCATCATCCGGGCGACCCAGAAGAACAGGATGTCGTAACCGGTGACGAGAACGCCGGTGGGATAGAACTTCTCGAGATCGGCAGTGGCCTCGGGCCATCCCATAGTCGAGAACGGCCACAGGCCGGACGAGAACCAGGTGTCGAGAACGTCGGGATCCTGCGTCCAGCCCTCGGGTGCGCTCTCCCCCGGTCCGAGGCAGACGGTTTCGCCATCGGGTCCGTACCAGATCGGGATTCGGTGGCCCCACCACAGCTGGCGCGAGATGCACCAGTCGTGCATGTTGTCCACCCACGCGAACCAGCGCGGTTCCTGACTCTTCGGGTGAATGACGGTATCGCCGTTACGCACTGCGTCACCGGCGGCCTGCGCGAGGGTGTCGACCTTGACCCACCACTGCAGCGACAGGCGCGGCTCGATCGGCTCGCCGCTGCGCTCGGAGTGTCCGACGCTGTGCAGGTACGGGCGTTTCTCGGCGACGACGCGGCCCTGCTCGGCCAGAGCTTCACGAACCTTGACTCGCGCCTCGAAGCGGTCCATGCCGTCGAATCGTGTTCCGGTATCGGTGATTCGGCCGGCTTTGTCCATGATCGAGGGCATCGGCAGCGAGTGCCGCACACCCATCTCGAAGTCGTTGGGATCGTGAGCCGGGGTGATCTTCACTGCGCCGGTACCGAACTCGGGGTCGACGTAGTCGTCGGCGATGATCGGGATCTGCCGTCCGGTGAACGGATGCTCGAGAGTGGTGCCGACCAGGGCCTTGTACCGCTCGTCATCGGGGTGCACCGCGACCGCGGTGTCTCCGAGCATCGTTTCCACTCGGGTCGTTGCAACGATGACGTGTGGCTCGGCATCGTCGAGCGACCCGTATCGCAGCGAGACGAGCTCGCCCTCGACGTCCTCGAACTTGACCTCGATGTCGGAGATGGCGGTCTGCAGCACGGGCGACCAGTTGACGAGCCGCTCGGCGCGGTAGATCAAACCGTCGTCGAACATCCGCTTGAACATCGTCTGCACGGCCTCGGACAGCCCGTCGTCCATGGTGAAACGCTCTCGGCTCCAGTCGACACCGTCGCCGATGCGTCGCATCTGGCCACCGATGGTTCCGCCCGATTCGCGCTTCCAGTCCCAGACCTTGTCGATGAACGCCTCGCGGCCGAACTCTTCCTTGGTCTTTCCGTCGGCGGCGAGCTGCTTCTCCACCACGGTCTGAGTGGCGATACCCGCGTGGTCCATGCCCGGCAGCCACAGCACCTCGTACCCGAGCATGCGCTTACGACGGCTCAACGCATCCATCAAGGTGTGGTCGAGTGCGTGCCCCATGTGCAGGCTGCCGGTGACGTTCGGTGGAGGCAGCACGATGGAGTACGGCGGCTTGCCACTGGTGGCGTCGGCTTCGAAGTACCCGGCGTCGACCCAGGACCGATACAGCTCCGCCTCGACCGCACTGGGATCCCAGCTCTTGGGCAGGTCGATCGAATCGGCAGGGTTCGCTGAGGGCTCTGGCGCTGAACTGGTCACCCGGCGATTCTAGTGGCCGAGGATTCGTGGCATCGACGCGCTCTCGCCCAGCACGTGCTGCGCCAGGAATGCCAGCACGACCTCGTACCAGACCTTCGCGTGCTGGGGGCTCAGGATCCAGTGGTTCTCGCCCGGAAAATAGAGAAAGCGATGGTCGGTGTTGCCGTCGTCGTCGGCAGGCAGACCCGACTCGCTGAGCAGTTCGTACCACAGCCGCAGACCCTCGCCGATCGGTACGCGATAGTCCTTGTCGCCGTGGATCACCAGCATCGGCGTCGCGATGTCCGCCACGAACAGATGCGGGGAGTTCTCCACTGCCATTTCCGGGGACATCTCCCGCGCCCAGTACCATGGCGCATCGGTCGTAGGGCCGAACTGATCGAGCGCCCACAAGCTCGCATGGGTGACGATGGCGTCGAATCGATCGGTGTGTCCGGCGATCCAGTTCGCCATGTACCCGCCGAAGGATCCACCCATCGCGGCGGTGCGGGTGGCGTCGATATCGGGCCGCTCGGCAGCGACGTCGGTCAACGCCATCAGATCGGTGAAGGGCGTCTTGCCCCACGCTCCCCAACCACGCTGAACGAAATCCTGGCCGTACCCGGTGGACAGCGCCGGGTCCGGCAACAGCACCGCGTACCCCCGAGCGACCATCAGCCACGGATTCCATCGCCACGACCACGTGTTCCACGAACTGAGCGGACCACCGTGCACCCACAGCAGCAGCGGAGCGGGCGCGAGTTCGGACGCCCCGTCGGGCAGTGCGAGCCAACCGCGGACTCGGGCACCGTCGGCGACGATCGTGTCGACCTCGGTGAGAAATCCGGGTAGCGGGCCGTGGTCGATCGCGGTATCGAGTCGGGTGACGGTCCCGTCGGACAAATCGATCGACACCGGATGCGGGGCGGCCAGATACGACGCGGCGAGCGCCAGCACTCTGGTGCCGTCCGAGGAGACATGTACGCGGGTGTACGCATCGCCGGTGTTGGTCAGCCGGCGCGGCTCCGCGCCGCCGCGGACGACGAAAATCGGCGAGCGGCCGTCGTCGTCCGCAGTGACCAGCACTCCCGATCCGTCCGGTAGCCACACCGGATCCATCGGCCATCGATCCCAACCGGCCGCGAGATCGGAGACCGAGGAACCCTCGAAGTCGTACCTGTGCAACGTCATTCGCGGCGCATCCTCGGGCGTCGAGATCGACTCGCGCACGAACGCCACATATGCGCCATCGGGCGAGATCGCCGGCGCAACCAGGTCGGCGTCGACATCGTCGACGATCGTGGTGCGCTCCCCCGTTGCGGTGTCGATGCGCACCAGCACGGTTCGATTGGTCGCCAAGGCACCCGGCACCACCCAGGTCGATACGACGAACGAACCGTCGCTGCTGACATCGAACGTCGCCTCGTGCAGAGCTCCGGCCGCATCACCGGTGAGATCACGCAGCCCGGTCGGATCCCCTGTCGATCCCGCGAACAGGTGTGGGGTCGCGGGCCCGAGATCGTGATCCCAGAAGCGCACCGGAACACCTGTGTGCAGAATCGCATCCACTTTGTTCGCTTTGCGTTCGGTGCGCAGAGCGTCGTCGTCCTCGCCGGTGCTCGAGGAGCCGAAGACCGGGGAGAATCCGACCATCCCCTCTCCAACGGGTGTGGTGCGGATCCCACTCAGACCACCGGATCGAGTCTCGAGCACTCGCGCCTCACCACCGGCCGCGGGTAGGACCCACAGCCGCGCCGGCTCGTCCTTGTCGGACCGACGCGAAAACACCAGATCACCGGCGGCTGTGAACACCGGTGCACTCTCGCCCGACTCGCCGTGGGTCAGGCGTCGGGCAGGCGACCTGCCGTCGATATCGATCTCCCACAACGACGTCCGGTACTCGGTACGCGAATCATCGAGTGCAGCAACGACTGTCACCGCGCGAGAAAAATCGCGGGCTACGGCCAGATCCGTCACCCGCCGGGCTCCGATGTACTCGTCGACGTCGTGGTAGATGCTCATCGTCCGAGCCTAGCTTCACGAGTTCAGTCCTCGCCGAGGTCCTCGCGCAGTTGGGCGAGGGTACGAGCCAGGATTCGAGAGACGTGCATCTGCGAGATTCCGACCTTCTCGGCGATCTGAGTCTGAGTCATCGACCCGAAGAATCGAAGAACCACTATTCGACGCTCACGCTCGGGCAGCTTCTCGAGTGCGGGGCGCACGGCGAGATAGCTTTCCATCTTCTCCAGTTCGGGATCGTCGGCACCCAGGGTGTCCATCAGTGGAAGCCGATCCTCGCTCACCACCGAATCGACCGAGACGGTCTGATACGCGCTACGCGCAAGCAAGGCCTGAGACGCCTCCTTGACGTCGATTCCGAGTTCTGCGGCGATCTCGGTGGCGGTCGGAGCGCGACCCAACTTCTGCGACAACGATCCCACCGCCTGAGAGATCATCGAGTTCAGTTCCTTCATGCGCCGCGGCACCCGAACAGACCATCCCGCGTCGCGGAAGTATCGGCGCGCTTCGCCCATGATCGTGGGCACCGCGAACGAGACGAAGTCCGATCCGCGCTCGATGTCGAATCGATCCACAGCGTTGACCAAACCCAGGCGAGACACCTGCAGCAGGTCCTCGTGAGCTTCACCGCGGCCTCCGAAGCGGCGTGCGATGTGTTCGGCGAGCGGAAGGCAACGGGTGATGATGCGATCGCGCAATACTCGACGCTGCGCTGAATTCTCGTCGAGCGCCTGCATCTGCTGAATCATCGCGACGACGTCGCTGTAATCGTCGGACTCTCGCCGTGTGCTTCGTTCGTGCACCGGCACTAGACCTTGCTCCTCCGCTTGATCACGTCGATCGCGACGGTGCGACCGGCATCGCCTTCGACGGCGTCCTCGGCGCGCAACTCTATGGTGTCGGTCAGCGTTTGCAACACGTGCCAGCCGAAGCTGTCCTTCTTGGGCACGGACTCGGCAGACATCACGGACGTGACGACTATGCGGATTCCGGACTCGCCCACTGCGAACGTGCACGACAGCTCGGCGTCGGCAACCGAACCCTTGATCAATTGCGAACACACTTCGTCGACGACCAGCTTCACATCGGCGATGTCGTCGAGTGTGAAGTCACTGAGGACGACGAGAGTTTCCGCAACGGCACGAACCACAGGTAGTTGGTCGGCCTCGGCGCGCACCCTCAGCTCGACCGGGGCACCGGAACCTCGCTCCAGTTCTTCGATCTTGCTGACCCCAGCCATCCGCACTTCCCATCGTCGCCACGCAGTGGTTTACCGTTTGCCGACCCAGACTACCCAGCGAGTCACGTTTCAATCCTGGCAGCTCGGGAGCGGAGCCAGAAAGAGGAACGGTCGATGAACGTCCGCACGCCCGGATGACGCGGGGGCGGCGAACTGGCACGATCGACGCTGTGGATCACTCGGATGCGGACTACTCGCACGCACTTCGCTCGCTCGCCCGGCGACTCGGTACTTCGACCTCGTATCGAGGTTGGGACGACTCCGAACACGAGGTGAGCGACGACACATTGCAGCAGGTGCTCGCCGCGCGGGGCTACGCAACCGAGTCGTCCGAGGACGTCGAGCGAGCGCTGGCCGATATCGACGACGCCCCGTGGCGGCGTCTCCTCCCCCCGGTGGTGGTCGCCACGCAGGGTACCGAGGCGCTGGTGTGGGTGCATGTGCCGCACGGCAATCCAGTGGAGGTGTCGATGGTCTCCGAGGACGGCGAGCCCATCGACGTGACCCAAGCCGACGTCTGGTTCGATCCGCGTGAGGTCGACGGCCACCTGATCGGCCGCGCCACGTTCGTCGTTCCCGCGGACGCCCCGCTCGGGTGGCACAGTCTGACCGCGACGACGATCAGCGAGGACGACACGATCCGTACGTCGGACGCAACCGTGGTGGTCACGCCGAAGTCGTTGACGCCCAATGCAGAACTGGCAGATCGACAGCGAACCGGACTGCTCACGCAGCTGTACTCGGTGCGGTCGAAGCGATCGTGGGGCATCGGCGATCTCGGTGACCTCGAGGACATGGCCGACATCGCCGGTCGAAAGCACGGATTCGACTACCTACTGGTCAATCCACTGCACGCCGACCGACCCACCACCCCGGTGGAGGCGTCGCCGTACCTGCCGACCACTCGCCGATTCTTCAATTCGCTCTACATCCGAGTGGAGAACATCCGTGAGACCGCGCTGCTCTCGCAGAAACAGTTCGACAAGGTCCTCCGCGCGGCGAACCGGTTCGAGAAGGCGAACAAGCGAACCAAGAAACTCGATCGCGACCGGACGTTCGAGGCGAAACTTCGTGCTCTCGAACGCGTTCACAAGGTAGAACGTAGCCCGGCCCGTGAATCGTCGTACCGCGCGTTCATCGAGCGCGAGGGGTCCGGCCTGCGCGATTTCGCCGTCTGGAGCGCCCTGGCGGAGAAGTTCGGTCCGCACGATGCGGCGTGGACCGATCGAGCGGCGCATCCGAGAACCGACTTCGTCCTCGAACAACGCACCAAGCTGGCCGAGCGCATCGATTTCCACATGTGGCTGCAGTGGATCTGCGACGAGCAGCTGGCCACCGCGCAACGCGCTGCGCTCGATGCGGGGATGGACATCGGCATCATGCACGATCTCGCTGTGGGTGTGGCCCGGGGCGGAGCCGACGCCTGGGCGCTCGGTGACGTGCTGACCTCGGGGGTCACGGTGGGTGCCCCGCCGGACAATTTCAATCAACAGGGCCAGAACTGGAATCAGCCACCCTGGGATCCCGATCGCCTCCGGGAGATGGCATACATCCCGTACCGCGACATGCTGCGCACGATCCTTCGCCATGCCGGCGGTATCCGAGTCGACCACATCCTGGGCCTGTTCCGTCTGTGGTGGATTCCGCAGCAGGCCGAAAACGCCGGTAGCGGAACGTATGTCGAGTACGACCACGAGGCACTGATCGGCATCCTGGCCCTCGAAGCCGAGCGTGCGGGTGCGGTGGTGGTCGGAGAGGATCTCGGTGTCTTCGAGCCGATGGTCCAGGCGTACCTCACCGAACGGGGCATCTTCGGTACTTCGATCCTGTGGTTCGAGGCCGACAAGTCGGGGCCGATTCCGCCCGAGGACTACCGCAGCCTCTGCCTGACGTCGGTGACCACGCACGATCTGCCGCCCACGGCGGGGTACCTCGATGGCGAACACATCGAACTGCGGTCACGTCTCGGGCTGCTCGAACGTGACATCGATGCCGAAAAAGAGGTCGACGCAGTCCAGCGCGAGGCGGTACTCGACCTGGCGCGCGAGCGAGGATTGCTGGCCGCCGATGCAGACGGTCGTGAGACGGTCGAAGCCCTGCACCGTCTCGTCCAGCGCAGTCCGTCACTGCTGATCGGTGTGGCTCTCGTCGACGCAGTCGGCGAACACCGCATCCAGAACCAGCCGGGTACCGACGAGACCCAGTACCAGAACTGGAAGGTCCCGTTGGCGGACGCGGACGGCAAGCGTGTGCTGGTCGAGGATCTCGTCGACCACCCCCGGATGGTCTCGTTGGCGGCGGCTATGGCTACCGAGTAGACCGACCGGTCACACCGGGGTCCACAATCGAAGAATGAACTACCGAGATCGTCCCGTAGACAGCCGGTACTGATGGGCCGCATCACTGCTCGCAGACCAGTGGTTCGGTTGCGGGGCGAACACCGCGTCGAACGCCCGGACACCCTGGTGGTGGAAGAGCCGCTCGAGTTGCGGGTAGACGGCAAGGCATTGGCCGTCACCATGCGAACTCCGGGCCACGACGTCGAGCTCGCGCACGGCTTCCTGCTCACCGAAGGCGTGATCGCCTCGGGTGCCGACATCGCTGCCGCTCGATACTGTGACGGGGTCGACGACGAGGGCGCGAACACCTACAACGTTCTCGATGTCACGCTGGCCGACGGCGTCGCTCCCCCGGAGACGGGCGTCGAACGGAATTTCTACACCACGTCGTCGTGCGGGGTGTGCGGCAAGGGATCCTTGGACGCGATTCGACTGCGCACCAAGCATTCCCCCGCGTCAGACGCCGTCGTCGTCACGTCGGAGATTCTCTTCGGGCTACCCGATACGCTGCGCGCGGCGCAGAAGGTGTTCGATGCGACCGGCGGCCTGCACGCCGCCGCTCTGTTCACGGCCGAGGGCGAGATGTTGGTTCTGCGCGAGGATGTCGGACGCCACAACGCCGTCGACAAGGTCGTCGGTTGGGCGGTGACCAACGATCGGATTCCGGCTCGCGGCTCGGTGCTGATGGTCAGCGGCCGCGCCTCGTTCGAGTTGGCCCAGAAAGCCGTGATGGCGGGGATTCCGATTCTCGCGGCGGTGTCGGCCCCGTCCTCGCTCGCAGTCGACCTCGCAGCCGAATCGGGCCTGACGGTCATCGGCTTTCTTCGCGGTCGGTCGATGAACATCTACTCGCGAACCGACCGCGTCGAAGTATCAGACGATGGCGTCGATCAGTAGCTCGGCTGCAGTCGCGTTCACGACGTCGTCGACGGACACACCCGGTGCGGTCTCGACGAGGCGCAGGCCGTTGTCGGTGACGTCGATCACGGCCATGTCGGAGACGATCCTGTGCACACAGCCCTTACCGGTCAGTGGCAGCGTGCACTGCTGGAGAATTTTCGGCTCACCCTTACGCGAGACGTGCTCCATCATCACGATCACCCGCTGCGCTCCGTGCACGAGATCCATTGCGCCGCCCATGCCCTTGACCATGTGCCCGGGGATCATCCAGTTGGCCAGATCACCGGTAGCGCTGACCTGCATCGCGCCCAACACCGCGATATCGACCTGGCCGCCACGGATCATTCCGAACGATTGCGCGGAGTCGAAGTAGGAGGCACCGGGAAGCACCGTGATGGTTTCCTTGCCCGCATTGATGATCTCGGCGTCGAGTTCGTCCTCGGTGGGATACGGGCCGACTCCGAGCACTCCGTTCTCCGAATGCAGGATCACCGAAATGTCGGTGGGGATGTAGTTGGGCA
The DNA here is from genome assembly GCF_000333955.1 of Rhodococcus sp. AW25M09. Lineage (GTDB taxonomy): Bacteria > Actinomycetota > Actinomycetes > Mycobacteriales > Mycobacteriaceae > Rhodococcoides. The sequence continues at coordinate 43,883 of NZ_CAPS01000069.1, read as the reverse complement.
CGAGCGTCGGCATACCGATGCCGAGGTTCACGTACTGTCCGTCGCCGAGTTCCTGTGCCACCCGAGCAGCCATCTGTTCGCGGGTCATCTTCTCGCTCATGCTCGTACCGTCCTCTGCTCGATGCCGACCTCGACCGGGCCGACGTGGACCACCCGCTGCACGTGAATGCCCGGCGTGTGCACCTCGTCCGGACCGATCTCGCCGGGTTCGACCAAGTGCTCGACCTGAGCGATCGTGATGCGCCCCGACTCTGCCGCAGGCGGATTGAAGTTTCTCGCGCTGGCGTGGAACACCAGGTTTCCGTGTCGGTCGCCCTTCCAGGCGTGCACCAGCGCGTAATCGGCAACGATGCCGCGCTCGAGCACGTAGGTGACGCCGTCGAATTCGCGGGTCTCCTTCGGCGGGCTGACCAGAGCAATGCCGCCGCTGCCGTCGTATCGCAACGGAAGTCCCCCATCCGCAACCTGTGTCCCGACTCCCGCGGGTGTGAAGAAGGCAGGAATGCCGGCACCCCCCGCTCGAAGTCGCTCGGCGAGAGTGCCCTGCGGAGTCAGTTCGACTTCGAGTTCTCCGGAGAGATACTGCCTCGCGAATTCCTTGTTCGAACCCACGTAGGAGCTGATCGTTCTGCGAATCCGGTGCTGCGTCAGCAGAACTCCCAGACCGAATCCATCGGTTCCACAGTTGTTGCTGATGGTTTCGAGATCGGTGGCTCCTTGCGCGAGCACCGCGTCGATCAGGATCTCCGGCACTCCGACCAAACCGAATCCCCCGACGGCGATCGAGGATCCGTCCGGGACGTCCGCTACGGCTTCGGTGGCGCTCGCCACGACTTTGTCCAACATGAGAGCGACGCTACCCGACTTCGTGCGATATGTGAACACATAGCCACCATGCGAACATTTGCTACGGTCGCTCTTGCGCCGTCGACCCATCTCGACCTAGTGTTGTTCGCATAGCGGCGCACCGTCCGCAATGCGCACATCTCAGCCGACGTCGAGATGTCGTCATCCCGACCACGCCACGGATCGTGAGGACCCCTCGATGCTTCATCTCCCGCCCGACTATCGGGATCGACCGGGTGCCGATGCCCCGCGAGACTTCGGCGACTACCGCACCACCACGCTCCGACACCCGGCGCAGCCGCTGACCCTGCTCCCCCAGCGACTGACCGAAATCACCGGCCCGGTGCTGGGCGAGGGACGGATCACCGCCGCCGACGCCGACCTGACCCTGGCGAACAGCGGCGAGGCACAGGGTCAGCGGATCATCGTGCACGGCCGCGTACTCGACAGCGACGGCAAAGCAATCCCCAATACTCTCGTCGAGGTCTGGCAGGCCAACGCGGGCGGACGGTACCGACACTCCGGTGACCGCTGGCCGGCACCGCTCGATCCGCATTTCAACGGAGTCGGCCGAGTGCTCACCGACGCACAGGGCCACTACCGATTCACCACGATCAAGCCCGGTGCTTACCCCTGGGGCAACCACCACAATGCCTGGCGCCCCGCTCACATTCACTTCTCGCTGTTCGGCCAAGCGTTCACCCAACGGCTGGTAACGCAGATGTACTTCCCGGACGACCCGATGTTCTTCCAGGACCCGATCTACAACGCCGTGCCCGAAGACGCCCGTGCTCGAATGATCAGCGTGTTCGATTACGAAGCAACGCAGGAAAATTGGGCGCTGGGCTTCCGGTTCGACATCGTGCTGCGCGGCCGGGGTGCCACCCCCTTCGAGGAAGACGACCACGATGACTGAACCAGAGTTCGCGCCGCGCTACCCCGTGGTCACCGGAGCCGACTTCACCACCGCGTCGTTCGGTCGGACCCCGTCTCAAACGGTGGGCCCGTACGTCCACATCGGCCTGCTCTGGCCCGACGGTGAGCACGTGGTGCCGCCAGGATCCGAGGGAGCCGTCGACCTGACGTTCACGCTGATCGACGGATCTCGAAACCCAGTGACCGACGCCATGATCGAGACCTGGCAGGCAGATGCCGACGGACGGTTCGATCACCCCGACGATCCGCGAGGCGCGGTTGCGCCGCGTACCGAGGGTTTTCGCGGGTTCGGGCGCGCGTTCGCCGACGAGACCGGGACGATGTCCGTCACGACGATCAAGCCGGGTCCACTACCCGCCGAGAACGGCACCGTCGAGGCTCCGCACATCGACGTCGGGATCTTCGCCCGCGGGATGCTCGAGCGTCTGGTGACGCGGATGTACTTCCCCGACGAGATCGAGGCGAACGAGGTCGATCCTGTGTTGGCCGCCTTGCCGGAGCACAAGCGTGCCAGACTCGTCGCACGTGCGGTCGACGGCGGCTATCACCTCGATATCGTCGTGCAGAACACCGACCCCGACGGCGACGAGACTCCGTTCTTCGCGCTGTGAAGAACGATTCGCGAAGGAGGACGATGGCATCCGAGCGAGGTGCACTGTTCGACCCGACGTTCGGTAGCGATGTCATCGCACCGATCGTCGGCGACCGTGCCTGGGTCACTGCGATGCTCGACGTCGAAGCGGCACTCTCGCGAGCCGCCGCCGCGGCCGGGCTCGTGGACCTCGATCACGCGGCCATTGTCACCGCTGCCGCAGCGGAACTCGGGTCGACACTGGACATCGCACGGCTCGGACTCGACGCGGCTGCCGGAGGAAACCCGGTAATACCTTTGGTGCAGCTACTTCGCCAGGCGGTGTCCCCGTCCGCAGTGCCGGCCAGCGCCGTGCATCCCGGTGCCACCAGCCAGGACATCATGGACACTGCGCTGATGCTCGTCTCGCGAGAAGCGCTCACCGCGATCGAGTCCTTGCTCGACGACGCCTGCCGCGCTGCACGCGAGCTCGCGCAGACGCATCGCAGCACACCCATGGCGGCCCGCACTCTGGGCCAACAGGCGTTGCCCACCACGTTCGGGCTCGTTGCCGCGAACTGGGCATCGGGTCTGTACGGTGCGCGCACGCGTCTGACTGCGGTTCGACGAGCATGTCTCGTGCAATACGGCGGAGCCGCAGGCACTCTCGCTGCGGTTCATCCGCACGGGCCGGCCATCGCCGCCACGCTCGCTGCCGAATTGGACCTGGCTCCGCAGGTAGCGCCCTGGCACACCGATCGCGCAGTAGTCGCTGACCTCGCATGCGCCTTGGGTACGGCCGCCGGCTCGATCGGGAAGATCGCCGGGGACATCGTGTCGATGGCCGCTACCGAACTGGGCGAGGTGTCCGAGGATGCGCCGGGGGGATCATCGGCGATGCCCCACAAGCGCAATCCCGTTGCTGCCATCACGGCCCGCGCGGCGACTCGCCGCGTCCCCGGGGCAGTGTCGACGGTTCTGTCGAACATGGATCACGAACACCAGCGCGCTGCCGGAGCCTGGCACACCGAGTGGGAGACGATCACCGATCTGCTGCGCCTCACCGGCGGGGCGGCACACCGCATCGCCGCAAGCCTCGACGGATTGCACGTCCATCCGGAGAACATGGCCCGCAATCTCGACGCGACGGGTGGGGCGCTGCTGGCCGAACGCGTCACCACGGCTCTGGCACCGCACACCGAGCGGGCCCGCGAGATCGTGACTGCTCGATGCGCGCTGGGCGCACCCTTGGACAGCGATCCCGCCATCACCGAATTCCTCTCGCCGTCGAGAGTGCGCGAGCTACTGGATCCAGCCGCGTACCTCGGCCACGCGCCCGATCTCGTCGACGCGCTGCTCGCGCACGAGGTCGCCACCGAGAACATCACAGATTCGAAGGGTTCACGATGACCGTTGCACTCGCTCACGAACGCACCGAAGGACCGCACCCCGATTCGGACACCGTGGTGCTGATCGGCTCCCTCGGCTCCGACCGGTCCATGTGGAACCCGCAGGTCGGATCGCTGTCGGCGTCCGCTCACGTTCTCGCTGTCGATATCCGTGGTCACGGGCAGTCTCCTGTTCCGGCCGGTCCGTACTCGATAGCCGAGCTCGCCCAGGATGTTCTGACCCTGCTGGACTCCCTCGCTCTGGTGCGGGTGCACGTGGTCGGCCTCTCGATCGGCGGAGCCATCGCACAATGGATCGCCATTCATCGTCCCGAGCGAGTGCGGACACTGACCTTGCTGTGCACCTCCGCCAAGTTCGGGGAACCGACGCAGTGGACCGACCGCGCTGCCACCGTCCGCGCGTCGGGAACGTCCGCATTGGCCGATGTCGCGCTCACTCGCTGGTTCACCGCCGAGCTCCTCGCTCGCGACAGCGATCTCGCCGAACGCCACCGTCGGATGATCGCCGATACTCCAGACGAGGGCTATGCAGCATGTTGCGAAGCGTTGTCCCAGTGGGATTCTCGTGCAGACCTGACACGGATCAGCGCTCCGACTCTCGTCCTGGCCGGTCTGCAAGATCCCGCGACCACACCGGAGGATCTGTTGGTCATCGCCGACGGCATCGCTGGATCGACGTACCGAGTTCTCGACCCCGCCGCGCACCTGGCCAACGTCGAACAGGCCGGGCCGGTCACCGCGGCCATTGCCACACATATCGGATCGACTGCATGTTCCGTCGGCCGCGCGGCCGCCCACGACACCGGTATGACGGTGCGTCGCAGCGTCCTCGGCGATGCGCACGTCGACCGAAGCATCGCCGCCCGCACCGACTTCACCGCGCCGTTCCAGGATTTCATCACCCGCACCGCGTGGGGCGACATATGGAACCGACCCGGACTCGATCACAAGACCCGCCGACTGCTGACTCTGGCGATTCTGACGGCCGTGGGCAATCAGCACGAGCTCGATATGCACATCCGGGCAGCTCTGCGCGCCGGATCGGAACCGGACGAACTGGCCGAGGTGTTCCTGCACACCGCGGTGTACGCGGGAGTTCCGAACAGCAACAGCGCCTTTGCGCTGGCGAACGCAGCAATTGCCGAGGCCTCCACCGCGGACGACACCGAATCGGTCGACTCGTGACCTCGGCCGACCCGGCACCGTCCTCGGACTACGTTCAGTCGCTCGGCCGCGGCCTCGCCGTGATTCGAGCCTTCGACGCCGAGCATCCGCGTCGAACACTCTCCGACGTCGCACGGGCAACCGAGCTCACTCGCGCCACCGCCCGACGGTTTCTGCTGACGCTCGTCGAACTCGGTTACGTCCGCACCGACGGTTCCCTGTTCTGGCTCACTCCGCGGGTTCTGGAACTGGGCTACAGCTACCTGTCGAGCCTGTCGCTTCCGGAGGTCTCGGGGCCGCACTTGGAGGCGCTCGCCGAGCGGGTGCGCGAATCATCCTCGGTCTCGATTCTCGACGGCGACGACGTCGTATACGTCGCGCGCGTTCCCGTCAGCCGCATCATGACGGTCGGCATCAACATCGGTACTCGATTCCCCGCGTTCGCCACCTCGATGGGTCGAGTGTTGCTGGCCGGGCTGCCCGCCGACGAACTCGCGACCTACCTCGATCGAGTCCGGCTGACTCCCCTCACCGGCAAAACCGTCACCACCCCCGACGCGCTGAGGCGCGAACTCGAACGCGTCCGAAGCGAGGGCTTCTGCCTGGTGGATCAAGAACTCGAAGAGGGCTTGCGGTCCATCGCGGCTCCGATCCACGACGGGAACGGCGCAGTCGTCGCGGCGGCGAACGTTTCGACCCAGGCTGCGCGGCACTCCGCCGACGCAGTGCGCACCGAACTTCTCCCAGCCCTGCTCGACGCCACCCGCGCCATCGAGACCGACCTGATCCGGGTCGGCGCAGGAACCAACGACAAGCGAGGAAACAACCATGCCTGATGCCGTGATCTGCGAGCCACTGCGAACACCGGTCGGCCGCTTCGGTGGCCAGTTCCGCGACATCTCCGCCCAGGCGTTGGCCGGCACCGTCATCGCCGAACTCGTGGCCCGAACCGGTATTTCCGGTTCCGATATCGACGACGTGATCCTGGGACAGGCATCCCCCAACGGCGATGCACCGGCCATCGGCCGGGTAGCCGCGCTCGATGCCGATCTGGGGATCGACGTACCCGGTATGCAGATCGACCGCCGCTGCGGATCCGGACTGCAGGCAGTGCTCCAGGCGTGTATGCAGGTGCAGTCCGGCGGCAACGACCTCGTCCTGGCGGGCGGTGTCGAGAGCATGAGCCAGACCGAGTTCTACGCCACCGGCATGCGCTGGGGTGTCAAGGCCGAGGCAGTGGCTCTGTCGGACCGACTTGCACGTGCGCGAGTGACCGCAGGAGGCAGGAACTTTCCCGTACCCGGCGGCATGATCGAAACCGCAGAGAACTTGCGAGCGGAATTCTCCATCAGCCGCGCCGATCAGGATGCACTCGCGGTGCAATCCCACCAGCGCGCGGTCGCTGCACAGAACAGCGGCGTGTTCGCCGAGGAGATAGTCGGAGTATCCGTCCCGCAACGTAAGGCGGATCCGATGCTCGTCACCACCGACGAGCACCCGAGGGCCGACACCACCATGGAGTCCTTGGCGAAGCTGAAGGCGATTCGTGCGTCGATCGACTCCGAGTCGACCGTCACCGCAGGAAACGCCAGCGGTCAAAACGACGGTGCCGCGATCGCCATCGTCACCACCCCGGAAAAAGCTGCTGCACTGGGCCTTCGACCACTGGCTCGACTGGCCGGCTGGGGTGTGGCCGGAGTTGCCCCGCGCACAATGGGCATCGGACCGGTTCCCGCCAGCGACAAAGCGCTCGGACGCCTCGGCCTGAGCCTCGACGACATGGGGATCATCGAACTGAACGAGGCCTTCGCGGCCCAGGCCCTCGCCGTCACCCGATCCTGGGGCATCGAGTCCGATGACCCTCGGCTGAACCCACACGGTTCCGGCATCTCGCTGGGCCACCCCGTCGGTGCCACCGGGGCCCGAATCCTCGCCACCTTGCTCCGGGAGATGGCCCGCCGCGAAGTCCGCTACGGACTGGAGACGATGTGCATCGGCGGCGGCCAAGGACTGGCAGCGGTGTTCGAGCGAATCGCCTGACGGTCGGCTGATCTGTTCGCACAACATTGCCCACAACGAAAGCGAGCCCCGATCGTCGTCTTGATGATCGGGGCTCGGTCGTGAAGCACTTCGTTCGTCAGGCCGACTTGTCGCGGCGCTCGGGACGTTCGGGCTTGCGCGGCACGATGGTCGGCAGCACGTTGTCGTTGACCGTTTCCGCAGTGACGACGACCTTCTCGACATCGTCGCGGCTGGGGATGTCGTACATCACCGGCAGCAGAACTTCTTCCATGATGGCGCGAAGACCACGAGCACCGGTGCCTCGAAGAATCGCCTGATCGGCAATCGCGTCCAGGGCCTCGGCGGTGAACTCGAGCTCGACACCGTCCATGTCGAACAGTCGCCGGTACTGCTTGACGAGCGCGTTCTTCGGCTCGGACAGAATCGTCACGAGCGATTCCTTGTCCAGATTCGTCACCGACGCGATCATCGGCAAACGGCCGATGAACTCGGGGATCAGACCGAATTTGATCAGATCCTCCGGCATCACCTCCGCGAAGTGATCCTGCGTGTCGATCTCGGCCTTGGAGCGAACCTCGGCACCGAAGCCGAGTCCGCGCTTGCCGACGCGATCGGAGACGATCTTCTCCAGACCCGCGAACGCACCGGCGACGATGAACAGCACATTGGTGGTGTCGATCTGGATGAACTCCTGATGCGGATGCTTGCGACCGCCCTGCGGCGGCACGCTTGCCTGGGTTCCTTCCAGGATCTTCAGCAACGCCTGCTGCACACCTTCACCGGATACATCACGCGTGATCGACGGGTTCTCGCTCTTGCGGGCGATCTTGTCGACCTCGTCGATGTAGATGATGCCGGTCTCGGCGCGCTTGACGTCGTAATCCGCAGCCTGGATCAGCTTGAGCAGGATGTTCTCGACATCCTCGCCCACGTAACCGGCCTCGGTGAGCGCGGTCGCGTCAGCGATGGCGAACGGCACGTTGAGCATCTTGGCCAACGTCTGCGCGAGATACGTCTTTCCGCACCCTGTCGGCCCGAGCATCAGAATGTTCGACTTCGCCAGCTCGACGGATTCGCCCCGCACATCGCGAGTCTTGTCGCCTGCCTGGATGCGCTTGTAGTGGTTGTAGACCGCGACCGCCAGCGTGCGCTTGGCCGCGTCCTGGCCGATCACGTAGTTCTCGAGAAAGTCCTTGATCTCCGAGGGCTTGGGCAGGTCGTCGAGCTTCACTTCGCTCGACTCGGCCAACTCCTCCTCGATGATCTCGTTGCAGAGGTCGATGCACTCATCACAGATGTACACCCCTGGTCCAGCAATGAGCTTCTTGACCTGCTTCTGGCTCTTGCCGCAGAACGAGCACTTCAGCAGATCGCCACCGTCACCGATGCGTGCCATTCGGAGGTTCCTACTTCCTTGTCCGCGTACGACCCACGCCGTCGGAGTGTGCCGAAACCGCCGTGGAACTGTTTCTCGGCCGTTCGTCACGCCGAGATCGATCGCCCGAGTTGTTGGGTGCGACGCTACCCGTGTTCGCCGAACATGGGCGGGTTGTTTCCGGTGATTCGCCCACCCGATTTCACCGATTACCGTATTCGGGACGACGATCGCGGCCGCCGGGCGGAGTTTCTCACTCGCGCCCGGCGCCGAAAACCTTCTGCCGGACCGTACCGGTCCGACCGGTGTTACTCGCTCTGCTACTTCTGTGCAGACAGCTTGCGGTACTCGAACACGGTGTCGATGATGCCGTAGTCCTTGGCCTGCTCTGCCGTGAGGATCTTGTCGCGATCGGTGTCCTTGCGGATGACGTCGGGATCCTTGCCGGTGTGGCGACCGAGGGTGGTCTCCATGAGTCGCCGCATGCGCTCGATCTCGGCAGCCTGGATCTCGAGGTCGGATACCTGACCCTGAATACCGCCGCTGGAGGGCTGATGAATGAGCACCCGCGCATTGGGGAGTGCAGCGCGCTTACCGGGGGTGCCGGCGGCGAGCAGAACCGCAGCTGCCGAGGCAGCCTGGCCGAGGCAGACGGTAGCGACGTCTGCGCGGACGTACTGCATCGTGTCGTAGATCGCCATCAGCGAGGTGAACGAGCCGCCGGGCGAGTTGATGTACATCGTGATGTCCCGGTCGGGATCGAGTCCCTCGAGCACCAACAGCTGCGCCATGACGTCATTGGCGGACGCATCGTCGACCTGAACGCCGAGGAAGATGATGCGCTCCTCGAACAGCTTGTTGTACGGGTTCGATTCCTTGACGCCGTAGCTGGAGTGCTCGACGAAGGACGGGAGGATGTACCGCGAGGACGGCAACTGGTTGGGATCGAACAGGTTTGTCATCGTTTCTCCAAGATGTGAGTGATCGAGGTCGCCGGTACCGGCCGAATTACTCGCCGAGTCCGCCGGCCTGCCGCGCGCGACTGACGACGTGATCCACGAACCCGTATTCCTTGGCTGCCTGAGCGGTGAACCACCGGTCGCGATCGGAGTCCTCGGTGATCTGCTCGACTGTCTGGCCCGTGTGCGAAGCGATGAGCTCGGCCATCTCGCGCTTGGTGTGCGCGAACTGCTCGGCCATGATGGCGATGTCGGAGGCGCTGCCGCCGATACCGGCCGAGGGCTGGTGCATCATGATGCGCGCGTGCGGGAGTGCGTAGCGCTTGCCCTTGGCACCGGCAGACAGCAGGAACTGACCCATCGAGGCAGCCAGACCCATGCCGTAGGTCGCGATGTCGCACTCGGCGAATTCCATGGTGTCGAAGATGGCCATACCCGCGGTGACAGAGCCACCGGGAGAGTTGATGTACAGCGCGATGTCGCGGGTGGGATCCTCGGCCGAGAGCAGCAGGATCTGCGCGCACAACTTGTTGGCGATGTCGTCATCGACCTGGGTACCGAGGAAAATGATGCGGTTTTGAAGCAGACGCTCGTACACGGAGTCGCTGAGATTCAGCCCAGCTGCGGCCGAAGTCATGACGGGACTCTGCTCGTGCGAAGCCGCCGGATTCTGAACAGTCACGGTACCTGCCTTTTCCATAACAAATCGTTGGTTCCTGACACAGACACTAACGAAAGACGGCGGCTCCGGAGTCCCGGAACCGCCGTCGTTCGCTGTCAGCGTTACTTCTCTTGTTCGCCTTCGGATGAATCCAGTGCTTCGACCTCGTCGGGAGCATCGGCGGGGCTGCCGAACAGTTCCGCCGTATCGACGCTCGCGCCGGTGGTGTCGGTCACGGTGACGCGCTCGACGACCGAGGCCAACGCCTTACCGCGCTTGACATCGGCGAACACGGCACCGAGCTGGTTGGCCTGCTGCACCTGCTGGATGAACTGCTCGGGCGGCATGCCGTAGCGCTGCGCCTGGAAGATGATCCGCTCGGTGAGCTCTTCCTGGCCGACCTGAGTGTTCTCTGCTTCGGCGATCGCGTCGAGGAGAAGCTGGGTACGCACCGACTTCTCGGCACCCTCCTTGACGTCCTTGTCGAACTCCTCGCGGCTCGAACCCTGCGACTCGAGCAGCTCGGCGAGCGCCTCCTCGTTGTGATCGAGACCGTGGATGGCCTCGTGCACCTGGGAGTCGACCTCGGCCTTGACGACGGCCTCGGGGGCCGGGATCTCGAGCGTGTCGAGCAACGTCTCGAGGACCTTGTCACGAATCTGGCCGGCCTGCTCGACCTTCTTGACCCGCTCGACGCGCGCCTTCAGGTCCTCGAGCAGTTCCTCGAACGTGTCGAACTCACTGGCCAGCTGGGCGAACTCGTCGTCGGCCTCGGGCAGCTCGCGTTCCTTGACGGACACGACCTTGACCGTGACGACGGCTTCCTTGCCCGTGTACTCGCCGGCCACCAGAGTCGAGGTGAACTCCTTCGACTCGTTTGCCGAGACGCCGATGATCGCGTCGTCCAGACCATCGATGAGCTGACCGGAACCGACCTCGTGGGACAGGCCGCTCGCGGTGGCTTCTTCGACGTTCTCGCCGTCGACGGTGGCCGAGAGATCGATCGAGACGAAGTCGCCGGTCCGAACCGCGCGGTCGACACCGGTGAGGGTGCCGAAGCGCTGGCGCAGCGACTGCAGCTGCTCGTCCACGGCCTCGTCGGTGATCTCGAGCGGGTCGACGACGACGCTGATGGTCGAGTAGTCCGGCAGGTCGATCTCGGGGCGCACGTCGACCTCAGCGGTGAACGTGAGTTCGGTGCCGTCTTCGATCTTGGTGATCTCGATCTCGGGCTGGCCGATGACCTTGACCTTCTCGTTGGTCACGGCCTCGGAGTAGCGGGAGGGAAGAGCGTCGTTGACGACCTGCTCCAGTACGGCACCACGGCCGACGCGTGCTTCGAGGAGCTTGGCCGGAGCCTTGCCCGGACGGAATCCTGGGAGGCGGATCTGCTGAGCCAGAGCCTTGTACGCGCGGTCGAAATCAGGCTTGAGCTCCTCGAAGGGCACCTCAACGTTGATACGGACTCGCGTCGGGCTCAGCTGCTCGACGGTGCTCTTCACGGGACATGCTCCTTTGTGGTGATCTTGCTTGCTGATGATGCTGGCTTGCGGTTCTGCCTCGCTCGCCACGAACACGGCGAGCCGTGCCTGCGGCCCTCATTTGTCGGGGTGACAGGAATTGAACCTGCGACCCTCCGCTCCCAAAGCGGATGCGCTACCAAGCTGCGCCACACCCCGTCGTACGGTCACCATTCAACAGCAACCGATAGTAGCCCCTCATGGGCGCCCCACCGATGAGGTTCCGGGAACCCCACCGATGACGTTCGGCCGGAAGCGGCGCGGCGGGCCGGTTTGGAATCCGGCGGCAGCGTTGGGTACAGTCTTGAAACGCAGGCGACGGAAATGGCGATCCCACGACTGTTGTTTGCATGCCGATGTAGCTCAATGGTAGAGCCCCTGTCTTCCAAACAGGCTACGCGAGTTCGATTCTCGTCATCGGCTCCATCGAAAGCCCCGCACTCCCGGTGCGGGGTTTTTTCGTGTCCGCTCAGTCTGGATTCGACTCGAAACGATCCGAAACGATCAACTCCGCACCGCTTCGGTAACTACGTTGCCTGACAGACCGGGCACCAAAACAAGTTTCGTGCCTGCATCGTCGAGTGCAGAATTTCTGCACCGCACACTCGGCACGGAAAGCCCTGCCTGCGGTAGACGTACGACCGCGGCCGGCGTGCGGCGTAGGTATCGCCGTGATCGTCCTCGGGCCGGATGGTGATGATGCGGCCGCGCCGCACTCCGATTTTCATCAACTCGACCAGGTCGAACCAGATCGCATCCCACTCCGACCGATCGAGGTCTTTGCCCGGCCTCATCGGATTGATCTCGTGGCGGAAAAGAATCTCGGCGCGGTAGACGTTGCCGACGCCGGCGAGCACCTTCTGATCCATCAACAGCGTCCCGATCGCAGTGCGCGACTTGGAGATTCGCGCCCACGCCGCACTCGGATCTGCATCCTTGCGAAGCGGGTCCGGTCCGAGACGGGCCACGAGGGCGTCGACCTGCTGCTCGGTGTAGATCTCGCAGGCGGTGGGCCCACGAAGGTCGACACCGTACTTCTCCCCCACCAAGCGCAGACGCACTGCACCCACCGGCTCGTTCAGTGGCACGGCCTGTTCGGTGAACTTCCCGTAAAGGCCGAGGTGAATGTGCACGATCAGATCGGACTCGTATCGGTGCAGCAGGTGTTTGCCCCAGGCCTCTGCCTTCTCGAACACGAGGCCGTCGATCAGCGAAGCACCGGAGACGAACCGCCCCTGTGGACTGCTCGCCTCCACCGGCGCTCCGGCGAATCGACGCTGATGCAACCGAGCCAGTCGGTGCAGAGTGTGCCCCTCAGGCACCTACTCGGGCTTTCCCGGCACCGCGGGGGCCTCGCCGCTGCGTTCGTACTCGGACAGAATGTCGATGCGACGCTGGTGGCGCTCTTCGCCCGAGAACGGGGTACCGAGAAATGCGTCGACGATGGCCAGCGCCTCGGGCAGTGTGTGCATGCGGCCACCGAGGCCGATGAGCTGCGCGTCGTTGTGCTCACGGGCCAACTTGGCGGTTTCGACACTCCATGCCAGAGCGCAGCGAGCGCCGGGCACCTTGTTCGCGGCGATCTGCTCGCCGTTTCCGGAACCGCCGAGTACCAGCCCGCGGCTGCCCGGGTCGGCGACGACGCGGCGTGCCGCGTCGATACAGAATGCCGGGTAGTCGTCGACGGGGTCGTAATCGAAAGCGCCGCAGTCCACGGGCTCGTGCCCGGTCGCCGTCAGGTGTTCGATGATCTGATTCTTGAACTCGAGGCCGGCGTGGTCGGCACCCAGGTATACGCGCATGCATAGAGTCTGACAGGTGAACTCCGGAGCCGAGAAATTTGCCGGCGTGGACGGCGCGAAGGGTGCGTGGGTCGTCGCATTCTTCGAGGGCTCGACCCTGACATGGCGGGCCTGTTCATCCGTGCCAGAAGTGCTGGAGGCGACCCGAGACTGCGCTCGGGTGGGCGTCGATATGCCGCTGTCCCTACCCGATAGCGGCTATCGCATCAGTGAACTCGAGGCGAAGAAGTTTCTCGGCACCGCCCGTAGCTCGATCTTCCACACGCCTGTCGTCAACGTTCTCGGCGCACCGACGTACGAGCAGGCGTGTGCGGTATCGCGCCGCATCACCGGCAAGGCGATCAGCAAACAGACGTGGCACATACTTCCCGCGGTACAGGCGTGGCGGGACGCGAACTTCGATCCGGCCACGTATGTCGAGGTACATCCCGAATGCTCGTTTCGGGCAATGTCAGCGACGACGCACTATGCGTCCAAGAAAACCGGTCGCGGCGTCGGGCAACGATTGTCAGCACTCGAACGGTGGAGCGAGCGCATCGACCTGGCCGACCTGCCACTCGGGCCGGCCGTCGACGACTTCCTCGACGCGGCCGCGGCGGCCTGGTCGGCTCGGCGTTTTCACGTCGGCGAGCACCTCGTCTTCGGCACCGAGGACGCGTCGGATCGAATCGTCGCCTGACATCCCCGTGCGCGGAACTTCGACTCCTGCTACGAATTTCCACGCACGAGGGGCAGCGCTCTCAGTCGAACTGCGGGTCCTCGTTCCGCGAGCGCTTGAGCTCGAAGAAGTGCGGGTAGGACGCGAAGATCACCGATGCGTCCCACAGCTTGCCTGCCTCTTCGCCCCGCGGGATCCGCGAGATGACAGGGCCGAAGAAGGCGACGCCGTTGACGTGAATGGTCGGGGTACCGACGTCGGGGCCCACCTTGTCCATCCCTGCGTGATGGCTGGTGCGCAGGTCCTCGTCGTACTCGGTGCTGTCCGCCGCCTCGGCGAGATCGCTCGGCAGCTCCAGTTCGGCCAAGGACTCTGCGATGACGACGTCGAAATCCTTGTTGCCCTCGTTGTGGATTCGCGTTCCCATCGCCGTGTACAGCGGTGCGAGAATGTCGTCACCCTCGAGCTTGGCTGCAGCGATCGCCACGCGAACCGGGCCCCACGCCTTCTTCATCATCGCCGCGTATTCCTCGGGCAGATCGCGGCCCTCGTTGAGCACGGCAAGGCTCATGACGTGCAGGTTCACGTCGATATCTCGTACCTTCTGCACTTCGAGAATCCACCGCGAGGTGATCCAGCACCACGGGCACAGTGGGTCGAACCAAAAATCCGCAGTGTCTTTCTGTCCTGAACCGGCCACAGTCCTACTCCTTGGAAGTCGAGGTCAACATCTCTTCGTGCATAACAACCTCCCACCGCGCAGACATTCCGCGCTACCCGTCGGCCAGCGCGAGCTACGTGTGACGTGATGGGATGGACGGCACTACCCAACAACTACACGAAGAGGTGTCGACTGAAGTGGTTGCTCCCAACCTGACGCGTGACCAAGCCTCCGAACGCTCGGCGATAATCGGGGACACGAAGTACGCGATCGTTCTCGATCTCACCGACGGCGAGGGCAATCCCGGCGAGAAGACGTTCCGCTCGCTCACCACCATCACGTTCGCGGCTACTGCCGGAGCGTCGAGTTTCGTGGACATCGTTGCGAGTTCGATCCGTTCCGCGACTCTCAACGGCACCGAACTCGATACCGCGAGCTACGACGAGTCGACGGGCATTGCACTCGAGGATCTGGCCGAGCACAACGAGCTCGTCATCGATGCGGACTGCATTTACTCGCACACCGGCGAGGGCCTGCACCGGTTCGTCGACCCGTCGGACGATTCGGTGTATCTGTACTCCCAGTTCGAGACGGCCGATGCCAAGCGCATGTTCGCTTGCTTCGATCAACCGGACATCAAGGCGACCTTCGATCTGAAGGTCACCGCGCCGGAGAGTTGGACCATCATCTCCAATGCCGCGCACGCGGCCGAGCCCGCCTCCGGCGAGCACGTGTTCGATACGACACCGCTGATGAGCACCTACCTCGTCGCGCTGATCGCGGGTCCTTACGCAGAGTGGACCGACTCGTACACCGACGACCACGGCACGATTCCCCTCGGAATCTACTGCCGTGCATCGCTTGCCGAGCACATGGACGAGGAGCGACTGTTCACCGAGACCAAGCAGGGCTTCGGTTTCTACCACGAGAACTTCGGGACCCCGTACGCCTTCGGCAAGTACGACCAGCTGTTCGTACCCGAGTTCAATGCCGGCGCGATGGAGAACGCCGGTGCCGTCACGTACCTGGAGGATTACGTCTTTCGGTCCAAGGTGACCCGTGCCTCGTACGAACGTCGCGCCGAGACCGTGCTGCACGAGATGGCGCACATGTGGTTCGGCGATCTGGTGACGATGACGTGGTGGAACGACCTGTGGCTCAACGAGTCGTTCGCCACGTTCGCCTCGGTGCTCTGTCAGTCCGAGGCAACCGAGTACACCAACGCTTGGACCACGTTCGCCAACGTGGAGAAGGCCTGGGCCTACCGGCAGGACCAGCTGCCCTCGACCCACCCCATCGCGGCGGACATCCCCGACCTGGCCGCGGTGGAGGTCAACTTCGACGGCATCACGTACGCCAAGGGCGCGAGTGTGCTCAAGCAGCTGGTGGCCTATGTCGGCAAGGAAGACTTCCTGGCCGGGTTGCGGGCGTACTTCGTCGATCACGCCTTCGGCAACGCCACCTTCTCGGATCTGCTTGCCGCGCTGGAGAAGTCGTCGGGTAGAGACCTCTCGGACTGGGGTACACAGTGGCTGCGCACCACCGGCCTGAACACGCTGAGTCCGGATTTCGACGTCGACGCCGACGGCAAGTTCAGCCGCTTCGCCGTCCGACAGACGGGCGCAGCACCAGGTGCGGGCGAGCATAGAGTCCACCGCATCGCTGTCGGCATCTACGACGACGTCGATGGCAAGCTGGTGCGTACCGACCGCGTCGAGCTCGATCTCGAGGCCGCCGAATCGACGACTGTCGACGCACTGGTCGGTATCTCTCGCGGCAAGTTGGTGCTGGTCAACGACGACGATCTGACGTACTGCGCAGTGCGGCTGGATCCGGATTCACTCGACACGCTCCTTGCTCGCATCGGCGACATCGCCGAACCGCTCCCCCGCACCCTCGCCTGGTCGGCGGCCTGGGAGATGACCCGCTCCGCAGAGATGAAGGCCCGGGACTTCGTGGCCCTGGTTCAACGCGGAATCGGCGGTGAGACCGAAGTGGGTGTGGTGCAACGTCTGCTGGCGCAAGCCAAGACGGCAATCGACAGCTACGCCGATCCTGCATGGGCAGCAGAGCACGGGTCACCCGAGTTCGCGGACACGCTGCTCGAACTGGCCCGCGGCGCCGAGGCAGGCTCGGATCATCAGCTGGCCTTCGTCAACGCCCTCACCGGTTCAGAACTCGGTGATCGCCACGTAGAGGTGCTGCGCGCACTACTGGACGGCGATGTGGACGGCCAATCCCTGGCCGGGCTCGGCGTCGATACCGATCTGCGCTGGCGGATCGTCACGGCGCTGGCAGCGGCCGGAGCAATCGATGCCGACGGACTCGACTCGCCGGTGATCGATGCCGAAGCGGGCAAGGACAACACCGCTGCCGGTGCCCGTGCGGCCGCGGCCGCACGAGCCTCACGTCCGAGCGCGGAGGTCAAGGAACAGGCGTGGACGACAGTGGTCGACGACGACGCCGTACCGAACATCACCGCGCGCTCGATCATCGGAGCATTCGCAGGCCCCGGCCAGGGCGAGCTCCTCGAGCCGTACGTCGCCCGGTACTTCGACGCCATCCAAGGCGTCTGGTCTCGTCGGTCCAGTGAGGTCGCGCAGACCGTCGTGATCGGGCTGTACCCCTCCTGGTCGGTCGACGAGCAGTCGCTGGCGGCAGCGGATCGGTTCCTCGACGGCGACTTGCCTCCCGCACTTCGTCGCCTGGTGATCGAGGGTCGGGCCGGCATCGTTCGGGCTCTCGCCGCGCGGGAGTTCGACGCGAGCTGATCTCCCCGGTATCGACAGCAAGGGCCGGTTGCATCACCGACAGGTGAAGCAACCGGCCCTTGCCGTTGCATGCGCTCCGACGGAGCCAGTTGTTCAGGTACCGAAGTGCTCAGGTACCGAAACAGCTAGGGACTGAGGATGGACGCCGCCATCACCCGTATGGACGTGACGAGACCGTCGATGAGGTTACCGTCGCGGAACGGGCCGAGCGCGGCCGTCACGCCCAACTGCGCAACACGATCGGTTGCCCGGTTGGACACTCGCTTGCCACTGCGGATCTCCAGAGCGTGCCGATTGGGGTCGACGGCAATCAGAACCGATCGAATGGCGTCGGGCGTGCTGGGAAACACCGATTCTGCACCCGCGGCCGGATCGTCGCCGAGATCACCGATGTAGATGTTGAACCGAATCTTGGTCTGCCGCGTCGCCTCGATCAGCGCGTCATCGAGCGCGACCAGTTCCTCAGTCGCGAACGGCAGGTGCTCGGGATTTGCCGTCCCGAACTCGTGAGCAACCGAGACGCGACCGCTCGAAGTCAGTGCAGCGCCGAACGGCAGATCTTCTTCGTTGATGTCACTGCGGACGAGTTCACCACTTGCCACTTGCCGCACCTCCGATCGAATCGGCTGCGTCGGCGTCGTGCGATCCGTGGCCTCCGAAGGGAGTCACCTCGTCCGTAGCGCTCCACAGCAATGGCTCGCGCGTCCACTCGTCCGTCAGTCGGTAGGGAGGAACATCCATACCGGGCTGCTTGTCGGTCAGGTAGGACAACGCGCCGATGAGTCCGATCACCGCAACCGGAATCACCACGAATATCAGCGTGGTCTCGAAAATGCTCACAGGGTGTGACGTTAGTCGACAATTGCGCTTCGGACCACGTCGGGCCCGGTGTTGTGACCGAAATGTGCAGACAGGTCGACCTCAGGCAGCACCTTCACCGAGATAGGCCAGCCAACTCGGGTCCAACTCCTTCGTCGTCGCCAGCAGACGCCAATGTGGCCCCTTCGGCGGCACCAGTTGCGCCCGGAGCGTCCAGCCGATCTCGCTGAGCAGTTTGTCGGCCTTGCGATGGTTGCAGGAGGCACAACACGCGACACAGTTCTCCCACGAGTGGCCGCCTCCTCGGCTGCGCGGCACCACGTGGTCGACCGTCTCGGCCTTGCTCCCGCAGTACGCGCACCGGAATCGGTCGCGATGCATCAGAGCGGCGCGCGTCATGGGCACTCGAGCTCGATACGGCACTCGGACGAACGTCCGCAGCCTGATCACCGACGGCACCTGCACCGAGAAGTCGGCCGATCTGATGAACGGCCCCTCCGGATCGTCGTGCACCACGTCGGCCTTCCCACAAACGAGAAGAACCACCGCCCGGCGCATCGGAAGCGCGGTCAGTGGTTCGAATGTGGCGTTGAGGAGCAGCACACGGCGTTTGACCCACGCCGGTACGGCGTCGTCGCCCGTGGCATCGTGGGCCGTCGGCACCACGCGCAGCGGAGAAGCCCCCGAGGCCGTCTCACGCTGGTCGTGCGTGGTGCGGCCCTCAGTGGGCGGGAGTTGTCGATGGCGGTGTTGCGAGTTCTTCATGCGTTACTCCAGAAGCAGTCGGCGCCCGCGCATGGCTTGCGTGGAACACGAGTCACAGTGGAACACGAATACACCGCCCGCGCACAGCCTTTTTCCGGGCATTCTCTGTTGCCGATCGGTGAACATTGCGCGTCTTCGCGCCCACAGGTGGCCACCTGCGCTGCGGGACTGGCAAGAATTCTGCGTCTCCGTAGACTCTTCGGGTGTCTGCATCAACCTTTCTGTCCGCATCGCCCCTTCCCGATCTGTCTTTGCTTCGAGACCTCGACACCCGAGCGTTCGAGCTGACGGACACCGGACGCGACTGGTTGGTCGATCGTCCGCTGCAGATTCTCGGCTATCTGGCCCTCGCCATCGTGCTGCGCCTCGTCCTGCACAGGATGATCGCCCGCTTCACCCGCAACGAGGTCGGCAAGTCCCCGATGTTGCTCCGTCCGCTGCGCGACCGGTCTTCGAGCACCGTGCAAGGTGCCATTCTCAACGAACGTCGCAAACAACGGGCGAACACGATCGGGTCGGTACTCAAGTCGGCCGTCTCGGTCATGATTCTCGCCTGGTTCGTCCTCTCGGTTCTCGATGTGGTCGGCATCAACGTGGCACCGTTCATCGCATCGGCGGGAATCGTGGGTGTGGCACTCGGATTCGGTGCGCAGAACCTGGTTCGAGATTTCCTGTCCGGCATCTTCATGCTGCTCGAGGATCAATACGGCGTCGGCGACGTCGTCGACCTCGGTGAGGCCACCGGCACCGTCGAGAGCGTCGGTTTGCGGGTCACGACGATCAGAGATATCCCCGGCACCGTCTGGTACTGCCGCAACGGCGAAGTGCTCAGGGTGGGCAACATGAGCCAGGGCTTCGCAGTCGCCGTTCTGGATCTGCCCGTCTCGCACACCGCGAACATCGAGGAGGCCTGCGCGGTGGCCGATCGCACCGCGCTGTCGTTGGTGAAGTCCGGCGACTTCGACAGCGACATCCTCGAACCGCCCCAGATGCTCGGAGTCAACGCAGTCAGCTCGGACACCGTCACCATCCGAATCACGATCAAAACGCGCCCCGGACGCCAATGGGCCGTACAGCGCCGCCTCCACAAGGACATCCTCGAAGCATTCGACGACGCCGGCATCAAGGCACCGTATGCATTGGGACGCCCGAGAGGGGTCGCGGCGGACCAAGACAACTGAAGAGACGATGATTGCGAGCGACGCCGATCAGAGCGAGCCGCAGACCCAGAAGAAAGAGTGTGATGACCGAACCGCAGCAGACCTTCTACGACGCGGTCGGCGGTGCCGATACGTTCCGGTCACTCACAGCGAAGTTCTACGAGGAAGTCGCCAAGGACGAGATTGTGCGTCCGCTGTACCCCGAGGAGGATCTCGGACCGGCCGAACGGCGGATGCGGATGTTCCTCGAGCAGTACTGGGGTGGTCCCCGGACGTATTCGGACGAACGGGGTCATCCGCGGTTGAGGATGCGTCACAATCCTTTTCGGATCGGCCCGATGGAAAGAGACGCATGGCTTCGATGCATGCACATCGCAATCGGATCGATCGACGCGTCGGTACTGGACTCGGCACACCGTGCGCAGCTCACCGAGTACATGGAGATGGCCGCGAACTCGATGATGAACTCGGCTGTCTGAGCAGCCGAGAAGCTACAGCGACCCGGCGCGCTGCGGGCTCTGTGCGCCGCCGGTCTTGAGCTTGCCGATGCGGCTGCGGCTGCGGAGCGACCCGGCGACCTTGAGAGCGAAGGACAGCGGCCCTGGCAGGTGCTGGCGCAGAATGGCGTGCTTGCGCACATAGTTCTCCACGTGCCACTCCGACCAGGTGCCTGCACGGAACAGTGCAGCGTCGCCTGCAACCAGCGTGTGCGGCGCGTGGTCGTCGCTGGAGACGGTCACCGAGCCGTCCATGATGTGCACGATCTCGTCCACCGAGAAGTACCAGCGGAAGCGTCCGGCAGTGCAGTCCCAGACATTGGTGGTGGTGGTGCCGTCGATGCTCTTCGACCACTCGGCGACGCGCGCCTGGGGGTTGCCTTCGAGGATCCACGCCGGCTCGATGGGGCTGTCGTCGAGCGCGATATCGCCGAGCCGAACGGCTTCGATGGGAGAAGTGGTCATGGCTTCCGTCGAGTCCTCACCCTCGGGCGCGGCACATGCCGCAGCTGGTAACAGAAGCAGAACATACAACACTTTCCAAAGGAACAGGCACGTGTCGGTCATGTGAATGAGAACAATTCTTTACTCGGCATCGACCGGTAGCGCCGCAGACCCATGAGCCTCAGCGCCCCTGAATCGTTCCGCAGCCGTTCGTTTGGCACTATTGCCACTTGTGACCGATCCGATCGAGAGCTCCGAGTTGTTGTGGTGGCAGAACGCCGTCTTCTATCAGATCTATCCCCGGTCGTTCGCGGACTCCAACGGTGACGGTATCGGTGACCTCGACGGCATTCGAGACAAACTCGGATATCTCGAGCTGCTGGGTATCGACGCGGTCTGGATCGGCCCGATCACTCGGTCACCCATGGCCGATCACGGGTACGACGTGTCCGATCCTCGCGACATCGACCCCATGTTCGGAAGCCTCGAGATATTCGACGCGCTGGTCGACGAAGCTCATGCGCGAGACATCAAGGTCACGATGGATCTGGTACCCAATCACACCAGCGTCGAGCACCCGTGGTTTCGGTCTGCCCTGACCGCACCACCCGCCGGGGCCGAGCGCGCCCGATATATTTTTCGCGACGGACGCGGCGACGACGGATCGCAGCCACCGAACAATTGGCCCAGCATTTTCGGCGGCCCGGCCTGGACCCGCATCACCGAGCCCGACGGCACGCCCGGGCAGTGGTACCTACACATCTTCGCGCCCGAGCAACCGGATCTGAACTGGGACAACCCCGAGGTGTTCGACGACTTCGCGCGCACGCTGAGATTCTGGCTCTCCCGCGGCGTCGACGGATTCCGGCTCGACGTGGCCCATGGCATGGCCAAACCGGCGGAGCTGGCCGACATGAGTCTCGAGCTCAATGCGTTGATGAAGAACGACGACGACGATCCACGGTTCAACAATCCCCACGTCCATGACCTGCATCGACGCATCAGAGCCGTCATGGACGAATTCCCCGGAACGGTCACCGTCGGCGAGATCTGGGTTCAGGACAACATTCGGTTCTCCGAGTACATCAGGCCCGACGAATTGCACCTGGGCTTCAACTTCCGTTTGGCCAGCGTCGATTTCGACGCCGAAACCATCCGCGACGCCATCTCGAACTCACTCGCTGCCGTCGAACTCGTCGACGGTACTCCCACGTGGACGTTGTCGAATCACGACGTCGAGCGCGAGGTCACCAGGTACGGCGGCGGGGTTGCAGGCCATGCCCGCGCCCGCGCGATGATCCTCGTCGAATTGGCTCTTCCCGGAACCATCTTCGTGTACAACGGGGCCGAGCTGGGGTTACCCAACGTGCAGCTGCCCGAGAGTGCGCTGCAGGATCCTGTATGGGAGCGATCCGGGCACGCCGAGCGAGGTCGCGACGGCTGCCGAGTTCCGATGCCGTGGGAGGGTCACACGCCGCCGTTCGGGTTCTCCTCCGCCGCCGACACGTGGTTGCCGATGCCGTCGGAGTGGGACGGGCATACTGCCGAAGCGCAACTCGAAGATGTCGATTCGATGCTGAGCCTGTACCGCACAGCTTTCGAACTGCGGGCTCTACGTCCGGAATTCACCGGTGTCGGAATCGATTGGTACGGAGCACCTCCCGGCTGCCTCGCGTTTCGTCGACCCGGAGGTCTCATCTGCGCGTTGAATGCGTCGGACGAACCGATCCCGCTCCCTCCCGGTGAAGTGCTGTTGGCCAGTGCCCCTCTGGTGAACGGAAGGCTTGCTGCCAACGCTGCGGCGTGGCTCGTCTAACGCTCCACCGTCAGCGACAGCGGGTTACCCGCGCGGCGAACGAACACCGAGCCGTAGCGGGCGTCGAGGCGCAACCACACCGCCGATACGCGCACCCGCACGACTTCGTCGGCTGCGATCCGATCGGGATCGACGTCGATCGTCATGGGGTCACTACCGCTGTGCGGCACGAATCCCATTGCCGTCAAGGCAAATACGGTTCGCATGGAGATGGGCACCTCGCCTGCTTCACCGGCGACGTGCAACACTTCCTGCTCGAGCAACGAACTCGGCGGGCCATGACTGCTGCCATGTTCCTTCGCAAGTGCCGCGCCGCGCTGCGCAAGTCCGACCAGTACTCGGGCAGGCACGTCATCGAGGTGCTCGAATCCCCCGTCCGGTGGCAGTGCGCCGCGCCAGGCAGAATCCATCGAGAATCCCGGGTCGATCACACCGTCGTGCGCGTGCTGCACTGCCGCAGCCAGTACGTCCGCCCCCGCGCACGTGTCATCGGGAACAACGGTTCCGGTGACCACTCGCGCCGCCAGGGCATCGAAACCGGTAGTGGCCCAACAGGACACACCGCCGCCCGCGCGAGCACGCATTCGGATCACCGCAGCGTCGTCCAAGCGCAACGCCCGGCTGCAGAACGTCGCCAGATTCTCTCGCTCGACCACATCGGGAACGGTCAACACACGCTCAAACACGCTGCCAACTCACGAGAAACTCACGCTCTTCCCGGGTGAGCCGGCGCAGCCGCTGTGCATCTATGTCGAACGCCGCGATCTGCGTCGAGGCCACGACGGCCGCAGGCGTGTCCAATGCTGCACCGCGGGCCCGCACCTCGTACCCGACCACGAAGTCGACTGCACGTACGGTGTCGATCCACATGAAGACATCGAGCGGTCCGTCCTCGTGCCGAAGCTGACCTCGATACTTCACATGCAGATCCACGATCACGGCTCCGTGGCGCAGATTTGCCGTCGGCCTACCGTCCACCAACAGCCACGGAATGCGAGCCTCTTCGAGAAGAGTCACCATCCGCGCATGGTTGATGTGCTGATACACGTCCATATCCGACCACCGCACATCGACGGCGGCGTGGAAACCGACGGGGTCGGATTCCACACGATGGTCGGACAGATGGTCGTCGGGCACACTCACGCAGTCGTTTCCTTTTCTCGATCGAATGTTGCCAAGTCCGTTGACGCGGGTTCAGGGAACCATGTTGCGAACCTGGCGGGCGGCAACCGACAACGTTGCCAAGTCCAGACTTCCTGTCTCGGCGATCTCGGTCAATGCGGCGCGCGCCCTGGCCAGGCGGGAGGAATTCGTCGATTCCCATTCCGCGATCTTTTCCGCCACCGACTCGTCCGGTTCGCCGCCGGCCAACACGGCCTGCGTGATTCCCCGCAGCGAGGAGTACAGGTCGTCGCGAAGAGCCAAGCGCGCCAACGAATGCCACCGGTCTCCTCGGGCCAGTTTCGAGACCGCACTGAGCAGCCAATCGATTCCGATATGCGCGTCGAGAGCGAAATAGAGCTCGGCGACCTCGGCACCGTCACGATCGACGATGTCGGCGATATCGATGATGTCGAGCAGGCAGTAGACGTCGAGCAGTCCATAGATGCGCCGGGCCAGCGCAACCGGTGCGCCCCGTTCGATGGCGGCGGCCGATCGGGTGTCCAGATCGGTGGCCTGATGCCCGGAGATCCACGTGGACACCGACGGTTGCAGCGCGCGCACCTGCTCGGCGTATCGGCTGATCTCTGCGCCGACGGCCAAAGGCTGCGGCCGGTTGGCGAGCAGCCACCGCGACACGCGGTCCAGCATCCGACGCGATTCGAGTAGCAACTCGGCCGACACTGCAGTGGACACATCCGCAGCTCTGATGGAATTCCACACTTCGTCGAGTCCGAATATCTCGGTGGCAGCGGCGAACACACGAATGGCATCGGTGCCCGCGGCACCCGAATCCTCGGTCAGTCGATAAGGGAACGTGATTCCGCCGCAGTCGATGGCCTCGTTCGCCAGCGTGGTGGCCACCAGTTGACGCCGCAGCGGGTGCGCGGTGATCGCATCTTTGTACGGCTCTCGTAGTGGCTCGGGGAAGTACTTGGGCAACCGCGGGGCGAAGACATCACTGTCGGGAAGCTCACTGCCCAACAATTCCGCCTCCAACGCCAGCTTCACATGGGCCATCAACGTGGCCAGCTCCGGCGAGGTCAGCCCTCGGCCGTCCTGCTTGCGTCGTCGCAGATCTGCCTCGGTCGGCAGGGCTTCGAGTTCGCGGTCGAGCCCTCGCCGCACTTCCAGATCCTCGATCACCCGACTGTGCACGGTGACGAGACTGGGCGCATCGAATCTGGACGTACCGAGCAGCTCGTTCTGCATGATGTTGTCCCACAACACTAGTCGACCGACCTCGTCGGTCATCGACGCCAGCAGCTCGTCTCGATCCTCGCGTGCAAGGTTGCCGTTGGTGATGGCCGTTTCCAGCAGGATCTTGATGTTGACCTCGTGGTCGGAGCAGTCCACACCCGCCGAGTTGTCGATGGCATCGGTGTTGATCTTGCCGCCGGCCGTGGCGTATTCGATACGGCCCAGTGCGGTGGCACCGAGGTTGCCGCCCTCCCCCACCACCGCGGCGCGCACCGCGCCGCCGTCGACCCTTACCGCGTCATTGGCCTTGTCTCCGACCTCGGCGTTGGACTCGGTCGATGCCTTGATATAGGTGCCGATTCCGCCGTTCCACAGCAGATCGGCTGGAGCCTTCAAGATAGCGTTCACCAGCTCGGGGGGAGACAACGCCTCCACCGAGTCCGCCAACCCGAGCGCCGCCCGTGCTGCCGCGCTGATCGGAACCGACTTGCGCGTCCGCTCCCACACTCCGCCACCCGCGCTGATGAGCGAGGTGTCGTAGTCCGCCCACGACGACCGAGGCAGTGCGAACAGCCGCTCGCGCTCGGCGAACGAGGATTCTCGCTCCGGGTCGGGATCGAGAAAGATGTGCCGGTGATCGAACGCCGCGAGCAGACGAATGTGCCGGCTCAACAGCATGCCGTTGCCGAAGACGTCGCCGCTCATGTCTCCGACACCGACTACTGTGAAATCTTCACTCTGCGTGTCGATTCCGATCTCGCGAAAGTGACGCTTGACGCTTTCCCACGCACCCTTGGCCGTGATACCCATGGCTTTGTGGTCGTAGCCCGCCGAGCCGCCGGAGGCAAAGGCGTCGCCGAGCCAGAACCCGTACTGCGCGGCGACATCGTTGGCCATGTCGGAAAATGTCGCGGTGCCCTTGTCGGCAGCGACCACCAGGTAGGTGTCGTCTCCATCGCGGCGCACGACACCCGCCGGTACCGATACCGATCCGGTCGCGCGATCGAGATTGTCGGTGATGTCGAGCAGTCCGGCGATGAACAGCCGGTAGCAGGCCTTGCCCTCCTCTGCGAATGCCTGGCGATCTCGATCGGCGTCACCGGTAGCCACCGGCGGTCGTTTGACGACGAATCCGCCCTTGGCTCCGACCGGAACGATGACGGAGTTCTTGACCATCTGAGCTTTCGCGAGACCGAGAATCTCGGTGCGGAAATCCTCGCGGCGATCCGACCAACGCAGTCCGCCGCGGGCCACGGCACCGAATCGCAGGTGCACGCCCTCCACGCGGGGCGAGTACACGAAGATCTCGAATTTCGGCTTCGGTTTGGGCAATTCGGCGATCGACTGCGGATCGAACTTGAGCGAGAGGTATTCGCGACGCTCGCCGTCAGGTCCCAGTACGAAAAAGTTGGTACGCAGCGTCGCACGGATCAGCTCGAAGATGCTGCGCAGAGTGCGGTCCGCGTCGAGGCTGACGACCTGGTCGATCAGCTCATCCAGCTCGGTGCCGATCGCGTGCGCGTTCTCCTCGGAACTCGCCTCGGGATCGAACTGCGCCTCGAAAAGCCCGACGAGTAGCCGAGCAGTACGCGGATGTGTGAGCAGCACACCCTCGATGTTGAACTGACTGTAGGGAAAACCAGCTTGGCGCAAGTACTTTGCGTACGCACGCAAGACCACGGCTTGCCGCCAGTGGAGTCCGGCACGCATCACCAGTTCGTTGAATCGGTCTGCCTCGGCCTGCCCGCTCCACACTGCCGCGAATGCATCGGTGAATCGCTGCTGCACCCGGCTCTCACGATCGGCGGTGCCCGCCTCGGACAGCTCGGCATCGATATCGCCGTCGATGGCCGAGCTCAGCATCTCCCTCGAAGCAGAAAGCCCGAAATCGTAGATCCAGCAAGACATTCCGTCGGGTCGCACCACCGGGTACGGCCGTTCGTCGTCGACCTCGACGCCGAGGCTCTGCAGGATGGGCAGCACCTGTGACAACGAGACACCCGCGCCGCCGATGTACAGCGAGAAACGCCAGCTACCCACTGCGGACTGCTCGTTGCGGTAGAGCTGCATATCGATCGACTCGTCGTCGAGCGCTTCGAGGCGGGCGATGTCGGTGACAGCTCGAGCCGGACCGAAGTCCTGCTTGTACGCCTCCGGAAACGCATCGGTGTATCGCTGAATTCGTACAGGATCTACCGCTCGATCGAGGGAGACTGCGTCGCCGAGCGAGTCCTCCCAGGTTCTGGTGGTCTCGGTAAGAGACGCCTCGATCCGAGCGATGTCCTCGTCCGACAGTTCCGTTGCAGCGGTCCCGGGCGTACGACGCACGGTGACGTGCAACAGTGCCAGGTCCGATTCCGTCACGCGGGCGGTGTAATCGAGCGAAGTTCCGCCGAGTTCGCCGAGCAGTCGATCCTGGATGGCGAGCCGAACACGGGTGGTGTACCTGTCCCGCGGCAGGTACACCAGCGCGGAGACGAACGAGCCACTCGCGTCGGGCCGGACGAACAGCTTGACCTTTCGCCGACGGCCCAGTGCCAGAACGGCACTCGCTGTCTCGAACAGCCACGATGCCGAAGTGGCGAACAGTTCCGAGCGCGGCATCGATTGCAGAACTTCGAGCATTGCCTGGCCCGAGAACGATCCGAGATCGTGGCCGGCACGCGCAAGCACCGACCGTACTCGCCGCTCGATCACTGGAATGTCGAGAACGTTCTCGTGCAGCGCGGTCACGGTGAACACCCCGACGAAACGGTGTTCGGCCGAGTCGGCGGCATCGAGCACGCTCACGAAGTACGGATACACGGCGCGGTGCACCGTGGCCGGGCTCGATCCCTGTGTCAGGGCCACCAGATCACGTTGTCCGACAGGTTCCGAGCCGTCCACTGCCTGGCCCGAGTCGCGCAACACCCCGAGGCTGCTCGATCTTTCACCGGTTACCCTCTGCTCGCCGCCGATACCGTCGATGCTGTATCTCCGGTAGCCGAGCAACGTGTAGTGGCCGTCTCCCAACCAACGCAGCAGCGCAGCTGCGTCGCGATGCTCACGGGCACTGTCCGAGTCCGGGTCGCTCGTGCCCCGGGCGAACTGGTCGAGGCGATCGGCGACCTCCGCCTGTACTCGACGCATTCGATCGGTGTCGCCGACGACCTGACGCACGTCGGCCAAGACCCGACTCGCCTCGGACTGCAGACGTCCAGCGGCATCGTCGGTAGTCGAGGGATGCAGCTGAACGTGAATCCATGATTCGTCCGATCCGCCGGTCCTCGGACCCGTCAGCACGCCGTCGGCGTCGCGACCGACCGACAGAATCGGGTGAACCACATCGGTGTACTCGATACCGATTCGGGAGAGCAGCGAGATGATGGACTCGACGAGGAGCGGCATATCGTCGGTGACGATCTGCAGATAGCTTCCCGCGGCCTGATCGGCGGCCGGACCCGTTTCGCTCGGTCGATGAACGGCCACGTTCGCCGTCTCCGGACTGCGCTGTGCGGCCAGCCGGACATGCCGACGGAAGGACGTGATGTCGGGAGCATGCGCAGACGCCCCGGCCGCGGTGGTGTCGACGTGCTCGAAGTATTCCGCGCGCAAGGTGTCCAGCTCGGCCAGCAGTCGGTCGTCGAGCCCGTCGGCCCAGTCGTTGTCGGTCAGGTCCAGCGAGCGCGGCATGGTGTTCGAGTACTCCCTCGTGAGGATTTCCCGACGCCCGCCTGTCGCCGGCCGTCGATGACTCCTCGACCTTAGTGTCGAACACCCGGTTACCGCAGTGACCTCGCCGACCCAGCGCGTCCGAACTACTCGCCGTGGAGATACTCGGAAAGGAGGCGACGCTCGTCCTCGAGCAGAGGGCGAGACGAGGAGGTTGCGAGATCGAAGGCGACCATCAGCGCCTCGGCCCTCGCGCAGACAGTTCCTTCGCGGTCGGTGACCACGTGCTGGACACCGTACGAGGTGCTTCCGATCGAGGTGATCCACAGATCGATCGTCAACGGACCCGAGTCGTCGACAATCGGATGCAGAAACTCGATGGTGAGTTTCCGGACCACAGTTGCGCCACGCGCTCCGGCTTCGCCGGAACCAGACGGTCGTTCCGCAGGCTCCACTCCGGCTTCGCCGGAACCAGACGGTCGTTCCGCAGGCTCCACTCCGGGACCCCCGAGGACCGCGTCCAGGAACTGAACGCGACCTTCCTGGAGGTATTCGACGAATCGGGTGTTGTTGACGTGACCGAGGCGGTCGGAATCTCCCCACCGCACCCCGAGTGTGCAGGTGAAGGTTTTTCCCGACATGTCAGTCTCTGGTCAGCTTCCGGTGTGTGACGCGATGAGGACGTGCTGCGTCGGGCCCGAGACGCTCGACCTTGTTGGCCTCGTAGCCCTCGAAGTTGCCCTCGTACCAGTACCAGGCTGCCTCGTTGTCGCCGAAGCCGCCTTCCCACGCCAGGATGTGCGTGCAGGTGCGGTCGAGGAACCACCGGTCGTGCGAGATGACCACGGCACAACCGGGGAATTCTTCGAGCGCATTCTCGAGCGATCCGAGCGTTTCGACGTCGAGGTCGTTGGTCGGTTCGTCGAGCAGGATCAGATTGCCACCCTGCTTGAGCGTCATCGCCAGGTTCAGGCGGTTCCGCTCACCACCGGAGAGCACCCCGGCGGGCTTCTGCTGATCGTGGCCCTTGAATCCGAACGAGCTGATGTAGGCACGGGACGGGAACTCGGAACTGCCGACGGTGATGAAATCGAGTCCGTCGGAAACCGTTTCCCACACCGTTTTCTTCGAGTCGATTCCCGAGCGGTTCTGGTCGACGTAGCTGAGCTTGACGGTCTGACCGATCTTGACCTCGCCGCCGTCCGGCTCCTCGAGTCCGACGATGGTCTTGAAGAGCGTCGTCTTACCGACACCGTTGGGGCCGATGACGCCGACGATGCCGTTGCGGGGCAACGTGAACGACAGGTCCTTGATCAATACGCGGCCGTCGAAGCCCTTGTCCAGGCTCTTGACCTCGACCACGACATCGCCCAACCGAGGCGGGTTCGGGATCTGGATCTCGTCGAAGTCGAGCTTCCTGGTCTTCTCGGCCTCGGCAACCATCTCGTCGTAGCGAGCCAGACGAGACTTGCTCTTG
This sequence comes from Rhodococcus sp. AW25M09, assembly GCF_000333955.1. GTDB lineage: Bacteria > Actinomycetota > Actinomycetes > Mycobacteriales > Mycobacteriaceae > Rhodococcoides. The sequence goes on along the minus strand of NZ_CAPS01000069.1, from coordinate 13,538 downwards.
GCCTGACGCGCTTTGGCACCGGAGCGCACCCAGGCCAGCTCGTCCTTGAGCCTCTTCTGCAGCTTCTGGTCCTTCTTGCCCGAGACCTCGAGGCGCTCGGCCTTCTTCTCCAAGTAGGTGGAGTAGTTGCCCTCGTACGGGTAGAGGTGTCCGCGGTCGACTTCGGCGATCCACTGCGCGACGTGGTCGAGGAAGTACCGGTCGTGGGTCACGGCAAGAATTGCACCGGCGTAGGCGGCCAGGTGCTGCTCGAGCCACAGCACACTCTCGGCGTCGAGGTGGTTGGTGGGCTCGTCGAGCAGCAGCAGGTCAGGCTTGCTCAGCAGCAACTTGCACAGGGCCACGCGACGCTTCTCACCACCGGAGAGGTTGGTGACGGAGGACTCGGGCGGCGGGCAACGGAGCGCGTCCATCGCCTGCTCGAGCTGCGAGTCGATCTCCCATGCGTCGGCATGGTCGAGCTTTTCCTGCAGTTCGCCCATCTCCTCCATGAGCTCGTCGGAGTAATCGGTGGCCATCAGCTCGGCAATCTCGTTGTAGCGCTTGAGCTGGACCATCGTTTCACCGAGACCGTCCTCGACGTTCTCCCGCACAGTCTTGGCGTCGTCGAGAACCGGTTCCTGCATGAGGATGCCGACCGATGCGCCGGGCGCGAGGAATGCCTCACCGTTTCCGGGCTGATCGATTCCCGCCATGATCTTGAGGATGCTGGACTTGCCGGCGCCGTTGGGGCCGACGACGCCGATCTTCGCTCCTGGATAGAAGCTCATCGTCACGTCGTCGAGGATGACTTTGTCGCCGTGCGCCTTGCGCACCTTCTTCATGGTGTAAATGAATTCAGCCATGCGGCCCAGCTTATCGGTGCGAGCGCGTCCGAACACCATCGCCCGAGAAGGCGCAGCGCCCACATCCGCCGTCCGTGCTCGGTTACGGGTTCCGATGCAGCACAGACGGCCGATGCAGGCAGCCGGTCAGGCGAGGATCGACTCGCGGACGTCGCCGTCGCCGTCGATCCGATCGCCGTCCTCGATCGACTCCTCGCCACTGTCGGGAAGCTCTGTCACGCCCGTGTCGCCGTCCGAGTCCATCTCGGGTGCCGCCTCCGATGTCGCCGCTTTCGTCCGATGGATCGAGACGTTGCAACGCGAGAGGTCCGGTCCGACGGCACTGGCCCGCATTTCCAGATCGGCGCGTTCGATACCGTCACGGTTGGTGTACTCGTTGGTGCGCAGTTGCCCGTAGGCGATGATCGGGTCGCCCTTCATCAGCGATGCTCCGACGCCGCGAACCAGCCGACGCCAACACGTGACCGTCAGGTACAGGGTGCCGCCGTCGGTCCACTCGCCGGTGGCGCGGTCCTGGCGTCGCGCGTTGCTGGCCATCCGGAAGCTGAGAACCTCGTCGCCGGTGGGTGTGGAGCGCTTGACCGGGTTGGTGATGACCGTGCCGACGACGGCGCATTGTGCTTCGTACATGATGTCTTCCCCCTCGATTTCTGTCGCGTGATTGCGATCGAGATCGACACTGCTACACCGAGAACGTCCGTGGTGTCCGGGTTCGGAAAATGTGGACAACCGCTCGCCCTGTGGACGAAGGACCCGAATCGGGGCCTGTTGGCACCGAGAATGTCGGACGGGTGTGCTACTCGGGAACTTCGGCGTACATATGTCCGGTGTGCACCGGCACCACACGCCCGGCAGTGAGCGAAGCAACCAGCGCCACAGTCGAATCGGCGTCTGCGACCGCGACAGTCAGAACCGCGCACGACAGGTAGGAGGCGTCCAAGACGACGACTCCGCGACCGCGCAACTCCGATTCCACGCGACCTGCGTCGACGTGGTCCAGTTCGACCGTCATGATGTCGCGCCGCTCTCGAGTGAGGAACGTCGACTGCGAGAGCGCCTCGTTCACCGCGCCGCCGTACGCGCGAGCCAGCCCTCCGGTACCGAGCTTGGTGCCACCGAAGTATCGACTGACCACTGCCACGACGTTGGTGATGTGATGTCCGCGCAGCACCTCCAACATCGGCATGCCCGCAGTGCCACTGGGTTCGCCGTCGTCATTGGATCGCTCGATGCGGTTCGTCGCGTCGTTCCGCAGGCTCCACTCCTGCTTCGCCGGATCCAGACGATCGTTCCGCAGGCTCCACTCCCGCTTCGCCGGATCCAGATGGTCGTGCCGCAGGCTCCACTCCTGGGCCTCGCCGGCGCGGTCGGTGAAAGGATCGTCCCCTGAGGAATCGACGATGAACGCCGAACAGTGATGCCCGGCAGCAGGATCGGCCTTGCGCGCGGACTCGATCACCGCCCTCGCCTCTGCTTCGGTGGCCGCGCGATCGACGACCGCGACAAACCTCGACTTCTTGATCTCGGTCTCGCACTCGATGCGGCCCGCGATGGTGCGCAACGGGATCATCGGACCTTCGTCATACAGCGACCCTACTCACACTGCAACAGCGTCCACGACATCGTCTGCGGCTCGGACCAATTGGGCGTACATGCCGTCACTTTCCAACAGGGACTCGTGACTTCCGACCTCACGCACGACCCCGTGGTCCAGTACGGCGATACGGTCCGCGGCGCGCACTGTGGACAGCCGATGCGCGATGAGGATGGTCGTTCGCCCTTCCATCAAACCGTCGAGCGCAGTTTGAACTGCACGTTCGGTGCGGTTGTCGAGCGCACTGGTCGCTTCGTCGAGTACCAGAATCGGAGGGTTGCGCAGTACGGTTCTGGCGATCGCGATCCGCTGCTTCTCACCGCCGGAGAACCGGTAGCCACGCTCGCCGACCATCGTGTCGTATCCGTCGTCGAGGCCGTCGATGAAATCGTGGATCTGCGCCGTCCGCGCCGCCGCGACGATCTCGTCGTCGGTGGCATCGGGCTTGGCGAATCGCAAATTTTCCCTGATGGTCGCGTGGAAGAGATATGTCTCTTGGGAGACGACCCCGACCAGGTCGGCGATGTTCTCGGAGGACATCTCGCGCAGGTCGATGCCGTCGATGGTCACCGACCCGGATGTCGGATCATGCAGCCGCGCAGCGAGGTAGCCCAGTGTCGTTTTACCGGATCCGGTAGCGCCGACGAGTGCGAGAGTGCTGCCTGCCGGCACCTCGAGATCGATCGCGCTCAGCGTCGGCACGGTGGCTGCGGCGTAGGTGAAATCGACGCCTCGGAAGGCGACGTCGCCGTGGACGGCCTCGCGGAGCAGCGGCACCGGATGGGCGGGCTCGGCTACGTCGATGGGCAGATCGAGGTACTCGAAGACTCGGCCGAACAAGGCGAGCGAGGCCTGCACCTCTACACCGGTATTGAGCAATTGCATGGTGGGCCGGAACAATTGGGTCTGCAGTGCGGTGAACGCGACCAAGGTACCGATCGTCAGTGCGCTCCCCTGACCGATCGTGATGCCGGCGAACCAGTACACCAAAGCAGGCATCACGGCGAAGCTCATCTGGATCGTGGCCATTCGCCACTTGCCTGCCATCATCGCCGCGAGTTCGACACCGGCGACTTCGTGGGATCGGTCGGCGAACTTCTCGGTCAATGCGTGAGTCGAGCCGGTGGTCTTGCCCAGCAGAATGCCGCTGACAGAAAGAGATTCCTCGATCTGCACCGACAGGTCGCTGAGCAACTTCTGCCGTTTGGTCGAAATCTTGCGACGCTCGTCACCGATGCGGCGTGCGACTCTGACGAAGACGGGCAGGATGACCAACGAGAACGTGGCGAGCTTCCAGTCGAGCAGGAAGAGGGCCACGACCGTCGCGGCGACCGTCGTCGCGTTCTGCGCGATGGACGTCGCGGTGTTGGTGACGACGGATTGCATGCCGCCGATGTCGTTGGCGATGCGCGATTGGACTTCACCGGTGCGCGTGCGGGCGAAGAATCCGAGCGACTGCCGCTGCAGGTGCGAGTAGACCTGTACGCGCAGATCGTGCATGAGTTGCTGGCCGACGCCGTTGGACATCCAGGTCTGTACGACGCCGAGAGCGCTGGTGACCACTGCAACTGCGATCATGCCGAGTGCGATGAGGCTGACGAGCGTGACGTCGCGATCGGGGATCGCATGGTCGAGAAGTTCGCGAAGAAGCAAAGGAGACGCGAGCGCGATGATCGCGCTCGCAACGATGATCGCGCTGACGACAGCGATCTTGCGTCGATAGGGCGTGAAGAGAGCGAGGACGCGACGTGCGGGTGCTGGATCGGACACGATGAGAGAACGTTCGGGTCGGCTTTCCAAGTAGACCTCCGTGCTAGCTGAAGTAATATGCAGAGGTTACCTCACTATGAGGTTGTCAGCAAGGCTCGCTATGATCCGTGACATGGATACCGGACACTCGCCCAACCTGAGCGAGAAGTTCATGGCCGTCGCCCGAAAAATCCGACGCAGCCACATGACTGCATTGGAACCGTTCGGACTCAATCCTTCCCAGAGCCGAGCCCTGCACGTTCTGGCACGCGAACACGATTCGGTGCGGCTGCGAGATCTCGCCGAGCACCTACGCATAGTTGCGCGATCTGCCACCGACATCGTCGACTCGCTCGAGGCAGCACATCTGGTGACGCGGCAGCAGGATCCGAACGATCGCCGAGCGGTCCTGGTGGAGCTGACCGATACCGGCCGCGCGTTACTGGACCGAATCGACGAGGCGCGTCGTCAGGTGTCCTCCGAGATGTTCGACGACCTCGAGCCGCACGAACGCGTCGAGCTGAACCGACTGCTCGGCAAGATCGCCGACAGCGACTGACCCGGATCTATCACTGCCCGCCTGGCCGATCGCGCCGAGCGAGTTCAGCGAACATCGCGTTGTGGGCGGCCAAGTCAGCGTCGTGGTCGAGGTCTGCGGCGCGGTCACCGCGCCGGGCATCCCGATCATCGCTGCGTGACCACTGGATCAGCAGCGACAGCATGACGAGTACCAACGGAATTTCACCGGTGGCCCATGCGATTCCACCGCCGAGCTTCTGATCTCCGAGCAGGTCGGAGTTCCAGTCCAGCCCGAGCGTCCGGTAATACCAGGCACCCATGACCGTGTTCATGCTCATCAACGCCACCCCGAAGAACGCGTGGAACGGCAGCGAACCGAACACCACCGCCAACTTCGTGACCGGCGCGATCTTGCGCGGAGACGGATCGACGCCGATGACGGTCCAGTAGAACAGGTAGCCGCTGAGCAGGAAGTGCAGATTCATCAGCAGGTGCGCGCCGTGGCTGTCCAGCACGGCCCCGAAGATCCCGCCGAGATACAGCGCATAGAAGCCGCCGACGAAGATCGCTGCGGCGACGAGCGGATGCGTCAGGAACTGCGAGAGTCGACTGTGCAGTCCGATCAACAACCACTCCCGCATACCGGGGACGCCGTTCTTGCCCGCCGCGGGCAGAACCCGCAGTGCCAGCGTCAGTGCCCCGCCGAGAGCCAGGAGCACGGGTGCGAGCATCGAGAGCAGCATGTGGCCGCTCATGTGCACGCTGAACACAGCCGTGGAGTAGCGGCCGATGCCCGAGGACGTGCTGATCAGCAGCGTGAGGCAGCCGGCGAGCCAGGCGACAGTGCGGCCGACCGGCCACGCGTCGCCGCGCCGACGCAACCGACGCACGCCGATCACGTACAGCACAGCCATGACGATGGCCGCGGTGCCGAAGATCAGATCGAAACGCCAGTCCAGTGCTATTCGGGCGAACGTCGGCGGCCCGCTCAGGTTGTAGCCGAGTGCCGCTTCGGTCGGCGTGAGATTGGGGTCGATCTCGGCCGGCGGCGGTGTGCGTCCCAGTCCGACCGCCAGGCCCACGGTCGCCGCGAGGACGAGTACCTCGGCACCGGCGAACCGGAGCAAGGCCCCGCGCGCCGTGGGGTCTGCCATCAGCGCGGGCAGGGCCCGGCGACGCTGCATCCAGCCGAACCCGCCCAGCACGATCAGCGCACTGATCTTGCCGATGATCAGCAGTCCGTAAGTGGTGGTGAACAGATCGCCGATCGACACCCGGACCAACGCGTTGAGAACCCCGCTGATTCCCATGACGACGAAGCAGACGCCGGCGATGGTCGAGAAGCGGCGCGCTGCAACGTCCGTGTGTGCACCTCCCCTGCGGGCGTGCGCCAGCAACGCGAACAGTCCGCCCGCCCACAACGACGCGGCCCCGAGGTGCAGGATCAGGCTGTTCGTCGCGACGTCGTGCGACCCACCTGCCGAGGAGTGGCCGCTCAACGCGAGGGGCAGCAGGGTGGCCAACGAGAATGCGAGCAGTGCGGGTGTCCAGGTCCACCGCAATACCGTCCGTGCGGCGATGGCCAGCACGACGGCCATGATGGCGGTCCAGCGCCACGCGCTGGCGATCTCCACTTGGTCGAGCGCGATCCAGAGATTCGCCGGCTTGATGGCTTCCGCAAACGGCTGCCCGGATGTATCGGACAACGTCAGGGGCACCAGGATCAGCGCACAGACGGCCCAGACGATCGACGCTACCGAACCGGTACGCACCGCGCGGTAACCGTCGACGTCGAGCACCCCGTTCTTCTGCGGCGGTACGAGAAACGCTGCCAGCAGAAACGATCCGACGGCGATGACGGCGGCGATCTCACCGATCGCCCGCAACGCGGGCAGACCGTAGGTGGTCGCGGGGCCCGGATCCGGGATTCCGAGCAGCACCAGCGCATCGGAGGCGGACAGCATGACGATGAGAGCGGCGACCACCCCCGCGATGACGGCGGCGGTCACGAACACGGTCGTCGTGGCCGAACGCGGATCTCCGGCCGTCGCGTCGCCGTCCGTCGCGTCTGCGTCCGTCTCGGACATACTCGCCTCGACATCGTCCGCTGGGAGTTCAGCGGTCGAGGGGTCGGTCTTGTCGAGATCCGGTGTTGCCATACCACCAGAGTAAGAGGTGATCGGCAGTACCCGAAACGCGAGTCCTACACAGCGTCGTACTCGGCCTCGCGAGGACCCTCGGTCGAGTCGTGATGGATCCGACCGTGTCGAGAACGCAGGGGTTCGCCGCTACCGCCCCAGCGATGGGCGATGATCTCCGCCGCGATCGACACGGCCGTCTCCTGCGGTGTCCGCGCGCCGAGGTCGAGACCGATCGGACTGGCCAACCTGGAGAGTTCGATCTCGGTCAACCCCGCCGCCCGCAACCGAGCCGTTCGATCGTCGTGGGTACGGCGCGAGCCCATCGCACCCACGAACGCCAGCACCGGAATGCGCAACGCCACCTCGAGCAGTGGCACATCGAATTTGGGGTCGTGGGTCAGCACACAGACGACGGTGCGCTCGTCCAGCTCGCCCGCTGACCACTGCTGGGAAAGGTAGTCGTGCGGCCACGCGACGACGACTTGCTCGGCGGCGGGAAACCGCTGCGGGGTGGCGAACACCGCACGTGCATCGCACACCGTGACGCGGTAGCCGAGGAAGGTGCCCTGCTGCGCCACCGCGGCCGCAAAATCGATCGCACCGAACACCAACATTCGGGGCGGCGGCGCGTGGCTGGAGACGAACACCTCCATTCCCTCGCCTCGGCGCTGACCGTCGGGTCCGTACGCCAGAACGGCCGAACGACCGGCTGCCAGAAGCCCTGTCGCGTCGTCGGCGACGGCAGCGTCGGCACGCGCGCTGCCGAGCGAACCCCGGGTGCCCGATTCTCCTACGACAATCCGTCGACCGAGCCGGTTCGGATCGGCGTGCGCAACCACGGTCGCCACCGCCACCGGGACGTTGTCTCTGATGTTCTCGACGACGGCCTCGAATTCCGGGAAGCTGCGGCGCGAGAATGCTTGGACGAACACGTCCAGCGTTCCACCACAGGTGAGCCCGACCGCGAAAGCATCGTCGTCGGACACCCCGTATCGGGTGAGTACCGGAGACCCGGTGTGCATGACGTCCTGCGCAAGTTCGTAGACCGCACCTTCGACGCAGCCGCCCGATACCGAACCGGCAACTGCGCCGTCCGAGCCGACCACCATGGCCGCACCGACCGGGCGCGGTGCCGAATCGAACGTGCGGATCACCGTTGCCGCCGCTGCGACCTCGCCGGACTGCCACACGCGAAGCGCCTCGTCGAAGATGTCGTCCACAGAACCCTCCTTCGACGCCGCTCGGTGGTCGTCCAACCCATGCCTGCACGGGCGACTCATACGGAAAGGTACACTCGTCAACCGTGCTCGAGCGGGTCCGCCCGCACGTGCCAGCCTCCGTAGCTCAGGGGATAGAGCAAGGGCCTTCTAATCCCTTGGTCGCAGGTTCGAATCCTGCCGGGGGCACCACGTTTGCGCTGGTCAGAGTCCATGTTTGCCAGGATCGTTCCCTCCTCGTTCCCTTGAGGTTGCTGTACGTGCAGCAGGTCGGCGGTGCTCTGCCGTATGGTCCGATGATCATCGGCAACGGCACGGGGGTATGCAATGCGGGGTAAGTGGATAGCGGGATCGGCTCTGGTGGTGCTGGCACTGGCGGGTTGTTCGGACTCGGGAGACAGTGCGGCACCGACCCCGGAAACCACGGTTCGCGCTGCGCCGATCACATCGACCACGGCACCAGCTGTAGCGCCGTCAACCACCGCAGAGCCCACGGCGCGCAACCAGCCTGCAGGATCGGTCTCGGAGTCCACATGGACCGGTGACTGGCCGTTCACGGCAACAGAGGGTGTTCTGATGTGCGCCGCGCCCGACCGAGTCACCTTCACTACCGACCGCACGATGTACGCGCTCAACGGACCAGCCAAGTCGGCAGGCGCATTCGAGGACGTGACGCCGATCTGGAAAGACTCGGACTTTCCCGGCGTCAAAGTCGACCTCGGCCCGATGATCGACAAGGGCCTCACTCTCTGCTGAGTGCAGACGCACGAAAGCCCCGGCACCGGAACGAGCGGCGTCGGGGCTTTCGTTGTGCGGGAGCGAGGCGCACGGTGTATTCATCAACAGAACCGGAGAAACCAATCTCCGTGCGCCAGGATACCGGAGATCTGCGGTGCGCGCTGGCGAGATTTCCAGTGCATGATTATGCAGTACGCCTGTACTGCTTGGGACGAATCGAGGTAGACTTCGACGCAGTTTTGCCCTCAGATCGAGGGGTCCGATACAGAAAAATCTCAAAAACCCATATCGCACCTGGTCAGAGCCACAAAACGCCTGGTCAGAGGGGGTAAAATTCCGCAGAGAGAGATCCGGCTGACCGTGGGCGGGGTCAGCCGGGCCCCCTGAACGGTCGGACGGTATCCCCCCTACCCCAGCCGGCCTCCGCATACCCTTGCAGGATGATGCATGATCATTCCTGAGGCACCTTGCTGGACAAGGGGATTCGAGCTGTGTCAATGTGGAGCTATGGGATCGAGCGAACCCATTCACAGCACAGGATCGGCAGGCACCAGATATGTACGCGGACATCGGATTCGGGGGCAGTCCACTACTGCCAGCACCCACCACTCCAGCGGCACCGACCATCGACGACATCGACGACACCGACACGAACGACACAGAGGAACCAACGAACATCGTTGCGAGACTGTGGAACACAGGACTTCTTCAGCTCACATCACGTTGGCTAGCAAGGGTGATGGTGGTCTACGTCGTGGCTGGCGTGGCTCTCACGGCTGCGCTGCTCGTCTGGCTGGCACCACGACTGCTGACACTGACACTAAACACAGTTGTGATGTGTTGGTACACATACACGTTGGTCACACTCGTGGCGTGCCAGCTACTCAATGCCAACTACTCATGCAAGCGCAGGCCAACGTTGGTGCACATCGAAGGATGGTCAGTCGACTGGTGCAGCGTGGCCAACCTTCAGAGCGTGTGGCCCCGCACCGCTTGGATGGTCTAGCCCCAGCGGCGTGAGGTGCGGGGCCTCAATGGAACACGCCGCCCATCGCTGGTGTAGACCCACTGAGTAGCCTCCTCGGCTTTCTTCTGTGCCCGCCTGATTGCTCTGCGCTCGGGGTAGTAGTAATCCAGGGCAACGTCTTTCAAATGCGCCGGCCTCTCGGCCTCGATCCTCTGCATCACAGTTTCTTCGCCAGGGTCGATGATGTGAATCTGAGCATGCGCTTCTGAATACCGTTGGCGCTGCTGCTCGTTCGGCTGTGTGTGGATGATGTAAGCGTCGAGGCTCATCCCCTGCCAGTGATCGGACTTGAGTACATAATCCACCGCAGCGCGTCGTGAGGCTTGGACCATTCGAGCAAAACCTTGGTCGTACGTTCGAGATCCACCCGCGCCGAATGCATCTGCGAGTACGTCGAAGTCGATGATCAGATCGACACCGGGCCTGGCGTTCTCAGCAACCCATGTGCTCTTTCCGCTCGCTGGCGGGCCTGTGACGATGTGGATCATGATTCTCGGCTCTCAGTCGGTCTGTGGCAGCGTTTCGAGCGCTGGTGATACAAGAACACCCCGCGGAGCAAATCAAGGCCGGAGACTGAACCTGATGCGCTCGACACGGGGTGTCCTTGATCCCGCCGGAGGATCCGCATCGAACGACGGGAAGTGTTGGCCCTCTGGTGCTTCAGCGCTACCGACGCCTTGGCACGAACTCGGTGGTGAACCGAATCCTCGGACAGGGGCCTATCGAGCACCACGCGGGCAGCTCGACCTCTCAGCCCCGCAATAGAACTGAGAGAAATCCGGAGTCCCAGGGCGCAAGGGCAAAAGTCCGCGTAGACCGTAAGTCCCTTGCGCCCTGGGTATCTCGATTGTACTACCTACTGCTGCAGTTTGTCCGGCTCGGCGGTGGGGCTGTCGGGCAGTGAGCGCCATTGCGAGACTGGAATACCCTCACGGAGAGTTTCGCCCAGCTCGACATCGACCAACTGAAGTTCCCGACTCCACTCGGATGCGAGCCAGTCGATACCCCCGCCATTACCGCCGATGATCATTACGCGCGCAACCCGAGATCGACCTGGAATGCCTTCGGCTGAGCGACTGCCACGTCCCAACGCGAGCTGGCCAGGAATGCAACCTGCCCGGTATCTGCGTAGCGCTCCGAGAGCACCTTGATCGTGAACTCCGACCGCAGACCGATGTACAGCTGAGCGAAATCGCCCGTGATCAGATAGCTCGTATCCGAGTTGGTGCCCTGCAGCACGTTGTTCGGTACGACGGAGGATACGAGTCCCGGTGACAGATTCGCGGGCGGTGCGAGGTAGTCCCCCTGGCTGTTCTTCAGCAGTGCCAGAGACGTTGCCGTACGCGGTGATCCGATATGCGCGGTCGGATTGAAGTTCTCCGAGAGCACATTTCCCTGAGCCTGGATCAGCCAGTCCCAGTTGGTAACCGCGGTCCCGTTGGCCCCGTGGTTTATCTTGGGCACCTCGGGAACGTTCACCAGCCCCAGCGGATTAGCGCCTTGGCCATCACCGAACAGGGTGAATTTGTCGATCCCTACCGCGTACTGAGCGGCGAAGGCGTCCGAGATGACCGACCCGATATCGGGATTGGAGTCTTCGAGCAGTTCCTTCGAGATCAGGATGAGCCGATCGAACGTCTTGGCGTCGAGGGTCACACTGTCGAATTGCAGGTCTTGAGCGGTCCGCTGCGCACCCTCGGCATAGAAAGCTGGTGCACCCTCACCGGTCAGACGCGGGACTCGGAGGGTCTTCGTGGTCATCGGCACAACAGTCGCGCCGGCCTTCAGTACGACCGCCTGAGCACGCGCCAGGTCGATTACTTCGCTACCGAGGGGTGTCGGCACGATCGCGGTGGAGTTGGTGGTCACGAGAGCGCGCTCGGCCTCACTACCCTCCCAGCGGCCAGAAGCCATGCCCCGCAAGAGCTTGTCGAGCGAGAGGTTCGTTGCGCGGCCTTCGATGTGGCCGTTCTGAGCCTCCCAGGCGCGGAGCGATTCACCCTTGGCCAGAGTGAGCTTGCCGCGAAGTTCGTTGGTGTCCTGGGTCTCTCGGACGGGAGCGTCGTCGGTATGTGCCGGGGTGGCCCCGAACTGCTTGAGCGCTTCCATGCGGCCTTCGATCTTGGCCAGGTGCTCGCGGGCCTCCTTGTGCTGAGCTTCGAGGGTGTCGAAACGCTCGGCATCTTCTCCGACGAGATCGTCACCCCGTGTTGCGAGTTCGGTCAGTTCGGTACGCGATTCGGCGATGAACTTGGTCAGCGCCTCGCGGTTCATGTCTTTGATGTTCATTGTGTTCCTTCGGAATTAGAGATCGAGTAGCCGTAAACGACGTTGTGCCGCTTCGGCTGAGAGTGTGCGAGTTTCCTGTGAGCGTGAGGCCAGGATCTTGGCGTCGGCCAGCGCACCGAGATTCACTATCGAAAGTTCACGCCAGGCCACTTCTTGCCGTAGCACGCGCCGGTTGTGATCGGTCCACTTCGACTTCACATCTCGGAAGCCGATTGATACGTCCGTGAGAGCGCCGTCAGCCACCAGAGTGGCGATATCGCGCCCTTGGGTGGTGTCGGACAACCTCGCCGTGACGTGGACACCTTGGGCGTCGGTCCATGCTTCGGTGAGCACCCCGACCGGGTTGGATCTCATGTCGTGGTGTCCGAGTAGCCGGATCTTCGAGGGTCCGTTGCGCCGGATCGTTTCGTCGAACGAGTTCCGATCGAACGTCTCGTAGAACCCGTAACCGTCGGCAACGGAGCCGATCTCGTCTTCCACGCCGAATCGAACTGCGAGAATGTCGAGAGTGCGACCGTCGCCGTTCTGAGATCGGATCTCGGTACCGGCAAAGCCGTGACGCTGAATGGTGTTGCTGCTCATGGGATTGTCCTAGATATGCGGAGGATAGACCGGGCGTAGAATGCCGGGCCTGCTGGTCCTACAACGCATTTCGTCGCTCAGCGGATCCCCGTGGACCGGAAGTGCGGACTCTTGCTCGCGAGGATCGAACACCCACTAGCCGGGGCACCGAACGAACCTTGCTACCGAGCAGAATACCCCCCTGGGGTACCGGGGTCCAGACTCGTGCCATGGATCTCGGTACCCCTGGTGTCGACCTATTCGGTGTGAGCGTCCACGAACTCGATCCACTCGACCTCGGCGTCGAAGAACGATCGGTCCACCGTCGCGTACGTGATCCCTGCAGCGACGAATTCGACTCGGTCATCGACCTCGTGCGCGCTCGTGCCGGGATCGAGTCGGATCTGCTCGCGTTGCTCGGCGCTCAGTGTGTCGAGACCGGCCCTCAGGTGCTCGTAGAGCTTGCGGGAAGCGGTCATGGTGTCTCACTCTCGATCGAGGGTTTCTGTCGCTTCCGGCGGTCGATGCGGGCCTGCACCGTCTTGTGCTCCCAGTGGCCGTTGTTCCATTTCCGAGCTTTCTTCGATGCGCCGACCTCGTGGACGTGATCGATACGGCGTTTGCCCTCGATCCACACGAACTCGACCCGTTGGCCGGCCACGATCGGCTTCCCACACTTCGAGCAGTCCAGATGCCCGTTGTACTTCGCATTCCACGCCACGGCCTACCTCACCCCCAACGCGTCGAGGCCCTTGGCGGTCAGGCTGTGCGTCCGGTCGGTGGTCTGAGTGGCCTCCTCGTGCGACTGCAGAACATTGAGAATGCCGCGTACCGCTGTCGCGGAGTAGCCGGTAACCG
>NZ_CAPS01000070.1 GCF_000333955.1 Rhodococcus sp. AW25M09 | reverse complement strand
TGCGGTCGAGAGCGTTGGTCTCCTTGCCCTGTACAACCTGCTTGGTGCTGATGTCGTAGTACCAGGAGCTGTCGTCTTCGGTCATGACTTCCAGTGTGCCCCATGGAGCGACAACGCAGGACAACTGCGCGAGAACTGTATGTGCGAACGAGTCGGCCTGTAAGCCGGATCCTGTCCATCTCGCCCGCTTGCGCAGGCTCGAATAGACGACCATCCATCTGGGCACACCGTCGCCGGGTACCTCGAGCAGTCCACCCGCAGGCTCGGGCGAGCAGCCCTCGAGCACCTGCGCAGCTGCACCCCTTGCGCGGTGCAGCCTTCGACCTTGCTCCGGGCGGGGTTTACCTAGCCACCCCAGTCACCTGGGGTGCTGGTGCGCTCTTACCGCACCGTTTCACCCTGACCTGCAGTTCGGTTTCGAGAAACCGATCCGCAGGCGGTCTGTTTTCTGTGGCACTGTCCCGCGAGTCACCTCGGGTTGCCGTTAACAACCGCCCTGCTCTGTGGAGTCCGGACTTTCCTCGGCCCGAAGCGCGACGGAACTGATCCGCCGGTCCTCCGAGCCGCAGCCGTCCGGCCAACTCGTTCGCGGTTGCGTACTCTACCCGGCTCGGGTTGCGGTCTCGGCCGCGGTGACACCGAACGCTGCATTTCGCGCCGAGCGTGGGACTTGGGTAACCCCGACTATGGGTGCGCGATTACCGAGCGTTTACCCCGAACATCAGGCCCAGAGATGGAACTACAGTTCTCGTCATGAGTGAATGGGTCGTGTTGCTGCGCGGCATCAATGTCGGCGGCATCAACATCAAGATGGTCGATCTTCGGGAGGCCCTGCAGGCCTCCGGATTCGGACACGTTCGCACGATACTGGCAACCGGCAATGTCGTGTTGGAATCGCCACTGAGTTCCGACGCACTGAAGTCGACGGTCGAGAGCGTGCTCGCCGAGGCATTCGGATACCAGGCCTGGGTGATCGTGTCGGACGTGGCGACGCTCCACTCGATCGTCGATGCCTATCCGTTCGATGCCGAACGCGAAGGCTGGCACCCCTACGTGGTGTTCGGGAGCAACGACGAGCATCTGACCGAATTATCCGCTCTCGCCACCGAGCTCGATCCCGATCTCGAACGAGTCGCCGAGGGGAACAGCGTCTTGTACTGGGAGGTACGCAAGGGCAGCACCACCGACAGCGTGTTCGGGAAAGCCACGGCGAAGGCCAAGTACAAGGCGACGACCACCACCCGCAATCTGCGGACGCTCGTGAAGGTTCTCGCGTGACCGTTCTCGCCGCGGCCTTGGTCGCAGCGGTTCTCGTCTTCGCCATCGTTCGCCCTCGCGGACTACCAGAGATCGTCGCCGCACTTCCAGCAGCAGTGCTGGTGCTGCTCGTCGGCCTCGCGAGTCTCGACGCCGCGCGCGAGCAGGTGCTCGAACTCGCTCCTACCGTAGTGTTTCTGGCGTTCATCCTGATCCTGGCGCATCTGTCGGATGCCCTCGGTGTGTTCACCTGGATCGCGGCGAAACTACGCCGTGGATCCAAGGGCAGCCCCCGCAGACTGCTGACCCTCGTGTTCGCGGCCGCCGCGTCGACCACGGCGGTGCTCAGTCTCGACGCCACCGTGGTTCTGTTGACACCGGCGATCATCGGCGCGGCTCGGATTCTGGGAATGTCGGCGCGCCCGCACAGTTACGCCACTGCGCACCTGTCCAATTCGGCGTCGACGCTGCTCCCGGTTTCGAATCTGACCAACCTGCTGGCCTTCGCCGCGACGGGCCTGACCTTTCTGCACTTCACCGCCTTGATGGCGCTGCCGTGGATTTTCGCGGTCGCCATCGAGCTGGCGGTGTTCCTGATCTTCTTCCGCAGGGATCTGACCCGCACGGCGACACCACCGGGCAATTCGACCGCACAGTGCGCCGACGACGTACCCGCACCGCGGACCACGCTCGTCATCCTCGGCGTGACACTCGCCGGCTTCGCAGTGGCGGGTCTGTTCGATATCGAACCGTTCTGGGTAGCGGCCGTGGGATCGGTCGCGCTGGCGATCCCGGCACTGCGAGCGCGGCGCACGACGCCCCGCGCCATTCTGCGCGGTGCCGATCTGCCGTTCTGTGGCTTCGTCTTCCTGCTCGGCATCGTCGTTCTCGGGGTGACGACGGGCCCTATCGGCGACTGGCTGACGCGAATCCTGCCGTCCGACACCACCTTCGCGTCACTACTGGCAGCGGCGGCCATCGCGGCGGTGGCGTCGAACATCGTCAACAACCTGCCGGCGACGCTGCTGCTACTGGCCGCGTTCGGCACCGACGCTCCACCGGCGCTGTTGTTGGCCATGGTGATCGGGGTGAATCTCGGCCCCAACCTCACCTATGTCGGGTCGCTGGCAATCATGCTGTGGCGACGCGTCGCATCGGCCAACGACGAGCCGGCAGACCTGCGCACCTTCACCGTTCTGGGCGTCATCACGACGCCGCTGACGATCGTCGGTGCGGTAGCAGGCCTGTGGCTTGCGCTCCAGATCTGACCCTCGCTGTGCGGCTCGTGAATCGAACAGGCGAGTCCCGACAGCCGCCCGGTGAGGCCGTCGTGCCAATTCATTGCGGCGTCGAGATCGTCGTCACTGGTACCGGAGCTTCGATGACGCATCGCCCTCGAGGAAACTTCTCGACGTATCCGTGCGGACTCAGGTCCAGCGTCGTGAGCGTGGCTGCATCCGGATCGACAATCCAACAATGCGTAATCTCCGTCTTCACCCAGCGCGCACCACTGCTCCACAGACAGCAGTTCGGGATGCGCTCTGGCGGCGGTCACTCGGACAGCATTGTTGCGATCGCTGCCGGCACCTCCGACAATGGCCGTGGCTCCGCGACCTTCCTGACTCGAATTTCAGGAGGCCTGTTCCTTGTCCACCACGCTGCCCTCGCACCTACGGCGCTTCCCGCCACGAGTGGGGCCGACGTGAGCGCGCCCGGCCGCTCGTTTGCCCTGCCGCGGTGACGACCGATTGCGGCGAGCCGCGGCACCGTGCCTTGTCGGTAGATGACTCACCAGCGGAGGAGACCCTGACTGTTTCCTACGGTGCCGGTAGGTCCGTCGTCGGCAATCGTGGCGAGTCGGACGATTTCGTCGGTGCCCTGAGCGACGTCGTGTGCACCCTTGCCGGCGTTCAGATCGGTGCGGGTGTACCCGGGGTCGGCAGCATTGACTCGCATCGTCGGGAGAGCGCGCGCGTACTTCACCGTGAGCATGTTGAGTGCGGTCTTGGACGAGGCGTATATCGGCGGCACCACCTGCCAGTCGAAGTAGTCGTGTTCGATGGTGTCCTGAATGGATCCGACACCCGAGGAGATGTTGACTATTCGTGCATGCTTCGAGATCTTCAGCAACGGCACGAATGCGTTGGTCACTCGAATGACACCGAAGACGTTGGTGTCGAAAACATCTCGTGCGTCATCGGCCGATCCCTGTTCGAGCGGAACGAACGCGCCGGTTATGCCGGCGTTGTTGATCAGAACGTCGAGGCGTCCATGGTCCGCACGCACCTGGCACGCAGCAGCGTCGACGCTGCTCTGATCGGTGACGTCCAGTTGGACGAAGGTGACGCCGAGTTCGGCGGCAGCAGCACTACCCAGCTCACGGTTGCGGGCACCGATGACGACGGTGTGGCCGGCACGCTGTAAGCGCCGAGCTGTCTCGTGGCCGATTCCCTTGTTGCCGCCGGTGATCATCGTGATATCGCTCATGACGTCGACGCTAAGGCGCGGCGATCCAATGGAGAAGATGCCGATTGTCGGTAGGTCTGCCGGTACCACCCACGCCTTCATCGAAAAGACGCCCGTGGCCCAGGTGGCACAGTGGTGAGATGACCTTGGAACAGCAGGGACGCCGACCGGCGGGTTTCTCGTCGGTGCTCCGTGGCTGGCGTGACCGCAGCGCACCCGTCCCTTCCGACTCGGCCGCAAGGCCTAGACGATCGTCTGGTCTACGCCGCGAAGAACTCGCCACACTCGCCGGAATCTCGGTGGACTATCTGGTCCAACTGGAGCAGGGGCGCGCGTCGAACCCGTCGGCGGCGGTGGTCGCCGCTCTGGTTCGGGCCTTGGGCCTCGACCTCGCCGATGCCGAAGTGTTGTATCGATCTGCCGGACTCGCGGCACCGTCGTCGGCCGTCGATCGATCGGTACCGGGCAGCGTCGATCGATTGCTGGCTCGAGCCGACAACTGGCCTACTGCGGTGTACGCGGCCGATTGGTGGCTGCTGAGATGGAACGCGGCATGGTCCGCTCTGATGGGCGATCCGATGGACTTGTCCGGACATTCACGCAACCAGGTCTGGTACGAGATGACCGAGGACACTTCGGCAATGTGGATCGACCCCCGACAACGCGAGCAGTATCGGGACGCCCTGGTCGGCGACCTCCGAGTGGCACAGATTTCGCATCCCGACGACGCGGAACTCGACGCCATGGTCAGAGACCTGCGAGCTCGTAGCAACGAATTCTCCGCCCGTTGGCACAGTGCGCGACCGGCCGCCTACCGGGGAGCACGCAAGAACATCGACCATCCCCTGGTGGGGTCGATGGTCCTCGATGGGGACGTGTTCCAGCCTGCCGGCTCCGACGTGCGGGTGATCGTCTACACCGCAGCACCTGGCTCACGAGATGAGTCCAGACTGTTGTCGCTGTTGTCGCCCGGATCCAGTGCACAGAAGCACGACTGAAACCGCGCGGGCACGATCACATCCGAGACCGAAACAGGGGCGTCGATTCAGGCCAGCGACGCCAAGTGCGAGGTGTCGTTCACCAATTTCACCGATGCCCCGCCGTCCGGGTAGAACTCGGCGATGCTCAGCGACGCGAGGTCGAGGTGCAGTCGGTACAGCAGCGACGGGCCGACGTCGAGTGCGAGTTGCAGCAGCATCTTGATCGGGGTGACGTGGGTGACCACCAGAACGGTTTTACCGGCGAACTCGGTGAGCAACTGATCTCGAGTCGCTTCGATACGCAGGCGCACCGCATCGAAGCTCTCACCCTTCGGCGGCGCGACCGACGTGTTCCCGAGCCAGGCCTGATGCTGCTCTGGATATCGCTCTTTCGCCTCGCCGAACGTCAGGCCCTCCCAGTCACCGAAGTCGGTTTCGATGAGACCGTCCACGGTGGTGACGGGCAATCCGAGGCTGCCGGCAGTCGCTGCGGCGGTCTGCTGGGCGCGCGCGAGCGGCGAGGCCACGATGGCATCGATATCGGTGCGCGAGCCCAGAACCGAGGCCGCAGAATGAGCTTGACGCCGTCCCAGTTCGGTCAGATCCGGATTGCCTCGGCCGGAGTATCGCCGGTCGACCGACATGGCGGTCTGCCCGTGACGCAACAGCAGCAGGCGCGTTGGCTCCCCCACCGCACCGGTCCACCCCGGAGACGCCGTCTGCGTCGTGGCGGCAGCGGGTGCAGTCGCGACCGTATCGGTCTTCGGTTCCAGGTCGACGCCCTCGGCCGCGGCGTCCATCGCTTCGTTGGCCAATGCGTCGGCGTGCGAGTTCTTCGCTCGCGGAATCCACTCGTAGGTGACGGAATCGAATCGGCGAGCCAGTTCGGCCGCCTTTCGCTGCAGCGGAATCATGTCGGGGTGCTTGACTTTCCAGCGCCCCGACATCTGCTCGACGACGAGCTTCGAGTCCATCCGAACATCGACCTCGCGGGCACCGACGTCGGCGGCTGCCGTCAGTGCAGCGATCAGGCCGTTGTATTCGGCGACGTTGTTGGTCGCGATACCCAGTGCCGCTCGCCGCTCGGCGAGGACCTCGCTGCGATCGGCAGAGAACACCACTGCTCCGTAGCCGGCCGGCCCCGGGTTTCCACGCGATCCCCCGTCGGCCTCGGCGACGACCCTCGTCACCTGACTCAAATCCCTGATTCCTTGGTGCGCACCAGGATTGCGTTGCACTCGGAGCAACGGATCAAAGCATCGGCCGGCTGGTTCGCGATACTCGCGATCTCGTTGCGATCGAGTTCGATGCGGCATGCCCCACAACGGCGAGCCTGCAGCAGGGCTGCACCGCGGCCGGTGAGCGCTCGCTGCTTCTCGTAGAGCGCCAGCAGGTCCGCGGGCTGCCCGGAAGCCAGGGCATCGCGGCGCTCGGCGCTGCGCTTCTCGGCGGCGTCGAGGTCTGCGACGGCGTCGTCTCGGCGGCGACCGGCATCGACGAGTTCGTCCTCGATCTGAGTCAGCTGCGCACCGGCGTGCTCGTAGTCCCGCTCACTGGCTTCACGCTGCTCCATGACCTCGAGCAATTCCTCCTCGAGGATGCCCTGACGACGCTCGAGGCTGCCGAGTTCGTGCTGCAACTCGGTCATCTGCTTCGGCGCGATGGTGCCGCTCTCGAGCATCTTCTTGTCGCGGGCCTCGCGCTGACGGACCGCGTCGACCTCGCCCTCCAGTTTGCGAATGTCGCGATCGAGGTCGTCCATCGATATCTGCACCGTCACCGCGGCGTCCTTGCGGGTGGTCCGCTCGGTCTCGAGCTTGTCCACCTCCTGCTGCTCGGGGAGGCTCTTGCGGCGGTGGGCGATCTGCGAGAGTTCGGTATCCACACCGGCCAATTCGAGCAGCGAGGCCTGGACTTTGGGATCGACGTTCACGCTTGATGACTCCTGCGACTATGGAAGTTGATTGGAGATCACCCTACCGGCTGCGCGAAAGCGGGCGAGCCGGATCCGCACCACCCGTCGGTCGCGGGGTTCATCGTCACAGTGTCCACGGGTCGGTACGCACCTCGGTGACCTTGCTGCTCCACCCGTCCGTGTCCCCGAACTCCGCGTCGACGATGCTGCGCGCCTGCGCGCACCACGGAAACTCCGAGGCCCAGTGCGCGGTGTCGATCACCGCGGGTCCGCCCGCGCGCAGGTGTTCGTCGACAGGGTGGTGCCGCAGATCCGAGGTGACGTAGACATCGGCGTCGGTGCGCGCTACCGCCGACAGGAACGAGTCTCCTGCTCCCCCGCACATCGCGACCACCGAGATCGTGGAGGTGGGGTCGCCCGCAGCTCGGACGCCCCAGCTGGTGGCCGGCAACGCGTCCCGCACCACGTCGGTGAACTCGGCGAGCGTCATGGGATTCGGCAGGCGTCCGATCCGACCCAAGCCGGTGCACGACGGTAGAGCCGCGGATTCGAAGACGTCGAACGCGGGCTCCTCGTAGGGGTGTGCGTGGCGCAGGGCCGAAAGCATCCGAGCGCGTTCGGCTTTGGGGGCAACCACTTCGACACGATCCTCCGTCACGGTGTGCACCTCACCGCGGACACCGAGAGTCGGGTGGGCACCCGAGCCGGGACGGAACTGGCCCAGACCAGCCGCCTGCCAGCTCGCTTCGCTGTAGTTGCCGATCTGTCCGGCTCCGGCGTCGAACAGGGCCTGCCGCACCGCGGACGAATCGGTGGCCGGCACGAAGACCACCCACTTGTCGTGTGCAGGAGCGTCGATGGGGTCCAGCGGCTTGGTGTCGATCACACCCAGCGCGGACGCGAGTGCGTCGGAGACACCCGGATCAGCAGAATCGGCGTTGGTGTGGGCGGTGAACAGTGCGCAGTCGGCTTTGATGAGGCGATGAATCACCGAGCCCTTGGCGGTGTCGGCGGCGACCGTATCCACTCCCCTGAGCAGCAAGGGGTGATGCGCAACGATCAGGTCCGCACCCCACGCGATGGCATCGTCGACGACGGCCGCCGTGACATCGACGGTGTAGAGAACTTGCTGCACAACAGCTTTCGGATCTCCGCACACCAGTCCCACCGAGTCCCAGCTCTCGGCCAGACGCGGTGGGTACGCGCCGTCGAGAACCTCGATGACATCCGCCAGTGTCACTGCCATGTTCGCTGCTCTCCTCACAGAACGGTGTTCAACGCATCCACCAGTATGTCGACCTGCTGCGAGTCCCGTACCGCGACGCGCACATAGCGGCGGTCCAGCCCCGGGAACGTGTCGCCCCGCCGAATCGCAATACCCATCCTGCGCAAACGTTCTCGTACCAGATCGGCATCGTCGACACGCAGCAGCAGAAACGGTGCCCGGGCCTGGCCGGTGACCTCGAGGCCCAGGTCGGTCAGTCTCGGGATCATCGCGGTTCGTTCGCGATCGATGCGCTCGGATTCGGACCGCGCCTGCCGCACCGCGAACGGTTCTGTGCAGGCGCGGATCGCCTCGAGTTGCAGGCTCCCCAGCGGCCAATGCGCGCGGCCGTGCTGCAATCGCGCGAGAACGTCGGGGTGACCCAGCGCGTAGCCACAACGCAATCCCGCCAACGCCCACGTCTTCGTCAGGCTCCTCAGGACCAGTACGTCGTCGAGGCTCTGCGACGCAGCCGATTCTCCGGCACCGAGCACGGCGTCGGCGAAGGCCTCGTCGATCACCACCGTGCGGCCGGGGCGTCGTAGACGCAGGACCGTCTCGCGTGGGTGCAGTACCGATGTCGGATTGGTCGGGTTGCCGATGATCACCATGTCCGCAGCGTCGGGCACGAGCGTCGGATCGAGCTCGAACGGCGGCGGCAGGATCACTCGGTGGACCGGTACACCGGCCTGCTCCAGCACCCAGTCGGGTTCGGTGAACGACGGATGAATCGTTGCCGCCAAGCGTGGCTCCAGGCGCGGCAGCATCGAAAACCCCTCGGCCCCACCGCTGAGCAAGAGAACCTCGTTCGGGGAACGGCCGTGGTGTGCGGCCACCTGCTCTCGTGCCGCACTCTCGGCCGCGGCGCTCGGGTAGGAACCCAGTGAGCTCAGTGCTGCGGCCAGCCGCTCACGAAGCCATGCGGGCGGGCCGTCGCCCCGCACGTTGACGGCGAAGTCGACGAAACCGGAATCCACCTCTACATCACCATGGTGACGGAGGAGCGCGTCGGGTTCGGCAGCGGTGTCGGACATCGCGACGAGCGTAGCCGCCGCCGTTCCCGATACGCTCGAGACATGTCTGCCGTTCCCCCCGCGTCCGTTGTCCTGTTCGATCTCGATGGGACGTTGACCGATTCCGCACCGGGAATTCACGCCGGTTTTCGCCATGCGTTGGCGTCGGTGCAGGCCCCCGAGCCGACCGAAGAACAGCTGTCGTTGGTTGTCGGGCCACCGTTGATCGACACTCTTCGGGGTCTCGGCCTCGACGAGGATGCGGCGCAGCGCGCACTGGCGGCGTACTTCCAGCGCTACGACGAGCGGGGATGGGCCGAGAACACCGCATTCGAGGGCGTCGAGACTGTGCTGACGCGATTGCGGGATCGAGGCGTACGCCTGGGAGTCGCGACGTCCAAGTCCGAACGCTTCGCGGTTCGGATTCTGGACCACTTCGGTCTGTCGGGGTACTTCGACTTCATCGGTGGTGCCAGCAACGACGGCACCCGACGGGCAAAATCGGATGTCATAGCGCACGCGTTGACCAACCTCGGCATCGAGCCGGTCGAACACGCGGACGGCGGCACCGGTGGGGTGTTGATGATCGGCGATCGTGACCACGACGTGCACGGCGCTGCGCGATTCGGCATTCCGACGGTCTACGTCGAGTGGGGGTATGGAATCGAGGGCGAAAGCGCCGACGCCGCGTTCACCGCATCGAGCATGGACGAGCTGGCCTCGGTGTTGGAGCAGAACACGGTGGCGGCGCAGTGAGCGCTCGAGCCTCGAACCCCGTGCATGTGACATTCGTCTGCACCGGCAACATCTGCCGTTCGCCGATGGCCGAGAAGGTCGTCGCCGCGCATCTTCGTGATGCGGGTCTCGGCGATGCCGTGCGGGTATCGAGCGCGGGAACCGGCGGCTGGCATGTGGGCGACGGCGCAGATCCCCGAACAGTCGCCGAGCTCGAAGCCCACGGCTACGACAGCGAGCACGAGGCGGCGCAGGTCGGGGCGGATCACCTGGCGGCTGATTTGATAGTCGCTCTCGATTCCGGTCACGCACGGGCCCTGCTGAAGCTCGGTGCGCCGGCCGAGCGCGTAGCGCTGCTGCGGTCGTTCGATCCCGACGCCGACGACTCGTCGGTCGCCGACCCGTACTACTCGTCCGATGCCGCATTCACCGAGGTGCGCGAGCAGATCGAAAGTGCCGTGCCTGGTCTGTTGGATTGGGCACGGTCCCGCCTCTCCAGCTGACCCGGCTACCGTGGTGGGGTGGAGAAGTTAGGGTTCTTGCTGCGTCCGAAGTGGTTGGTGCTGGCCGCCGTCGCGCTGGCCTTCGCATTTCTGTGTTTCAGCGTGCTCGCTCCGTGGCAGCTGGGCAAGAACACCACGACGTCTGCACGCAACGATCTGATCACCCGGTCGGTCGACGCAGATCCGGTACCGATCGCCAACGTCCTCACCGCCAACGGTTTTGCGGCCGACGACGAATGGCGTCGGGTCATCGCCACCGGCTCCTACGTCGCCGATTCCGACGCGCTGGTCCGACTGCGCAGTATCCGTGAAAAGCCGGCGTACGAGGTGATCACCTTGTTCGTCATCGACGGCGGGCCCACCGTGCTCGTCAACCGCGGGTACGTGTTGCCGGTGGAGGGAACCAGCGCACCCGATTTCGCGGCTGCACCGTCCGGCGAGGTGACGCTGAACGCGCGTGTGCGCCAAGCCGAGGGCACCTCGCGCGAGCCGATCCGGGAGGACGGCCAACTGCAGGTGTACAACATCAACCCCGAGCAGATCGGCACAGCAGTCGGAGTCGACGCCATCGACGGCTACCTGCAGCTGGACGACAATCAGCCGGGCGGGCTCGGCTTGATCGATCTGCCGCAAACGGATGCGGGTCCGTATCTCTCCTATGGTCTGCAGTGGCTGGCATTCGGCATCATGGCCCCACTCGGCCTGGCGTACTTCGTTCGCGCCGAGTTGAGGGAACGACGCGCATCTCGCGCCGAACTGGCCGACGCGATGTCCGGCGAACCAGAACCGATGCCCGACGACGTGGCCGGTCCTGACGATGAGGACGAGGAAGAGTTCACGCTCCCCACTCGACGCGAGAAGCGGGCCAGAGCGCGGGCGGCGTCACGCCCGACGGTGCCGTCGGACCCTCGTTTGGCAGATCGCTACGGCAAGAATCGCTGACGCGACCGCCGACAGTTCCTGTACCCGGGTCGACAGGCCGACCGCACGACGAAGATCGCGTGCCGTCGGTGCCGGTCCATCGCCGAGGGTCGGCCTGATCTCGATTCCGTGCCGGTACTGAGTCCGGCCTCCCAACTGCAGGCCCAACGCGCCTGCGGCTGCGGCTTCCGCGACACCCGCGTTGGGGCTGGGGTGCTGCGAGGCGTCCCGTCGCCACATCTTCCACGCTTGGCCTGCTGACCCCTGCACCAGCGGCGCTGCCAGTACTGTCGCAAGACCGGTGACACGGGCCGGCACCAGGTTGAGGACGTCGTCTATTCGAGCTGCGGCCCAACCGAAGCGCTGGTATTTCGGAGACCGGTAGCCGACCATCGCGTCGAGCGTGTTGCTCGCGCGGTAGGCCAGAATTCCTGGTGCCCCGGCCAGCGCTCCCCACACCAGCACCCCCACTGTGGCGTCGGAGGTGTTCTCGGCAATGGACTCGAGTGCAGCCCGCGCCAGCCCGTCGGAATCGAGTGAATCCGGATCTCGCCCACACAGCGATGGCAGCAGGGCGCGCGCGCTGTCCAGGTCGTCGCCATCGAGGTGATCCGCCATCTGCCGCCCCACTCGGGACAGCGATGTTCCACCCAGCGCAGCCCACGTGGCGGCTGCGACAAGCGCAGCGTCCGCTGGGCCACCCAGACGAGTTGCCACGCGGCTCGAGCCGATACCGAGAGCAGTGACGGAGCCGATGAGCGTCAACGAATGAACGACACCGAAAACTTTGCTGTCACGGTAGAGAGCTCGTTCGACACGGAGTGCCGTGGTACCGAATCCTGCGACCGGATGCCAGTGTCGAGGGTCTGCGAACACGCGATCGAGGCTGTAGCCGACCAGTAGGCCGATCGCTCGGGGGTGTGTCCACATTCCTCGAATCTTGCCAACTGCACAACCAGGGTCGGACAGCGGTGTGTCAGGCCGTGCGGTAGCGGTATGCGCCGGCCAGCTGACGGCTTCGGAAATCGATGTCGCTGCCATCGTTGAGCAGAGCAATTGCCATGCCTACGAAGCCGACGGCTGCCATTACGAACATTGTCATGATTCCCCCAGAATCTCGTGTGGATCCGCAGTGCGGAACTTGGCTAGCACGATTGTTACCCGTGGGTAGGCCGATTCCCACACTTTTGAGGTCGCCGTCACGTGTGTCCGTCGTCACGAGACGGCCGTCTCATTCGAACGTCCAAAATTCAACGGCCACCGGCGATCTCGCTCTGTGCGGTCCTCCTGTCCGTACTGCTCCACAGGAAACAGATGCTGTCCGTCGGTCACGACCGATCGAAGGAATTCGTCGATGGTCTTCACTCGCGCCAAACCCGTCAGCTCTCTCGGCACCACCGTCCAGTACGTCCTCTCGACGGAGACCACGCCGGGCAGCACCGGAACGAGGGCGTCGTCCGGTTCACCGATATAACCGGGCAACGGCGCAATTCCCACACCGGATCTCGCAGCGATCCACTGCCCGGTGATGTTGTTGGTCTGTATCCGGGCGCGGCCATCGGGAAGGATGGAGTCCAGGATTCGCAGCGGCGCGACGTCGAGCAGAGCGTCGACGTAGGAAATGAGGGTGTGTTCTCTCAGATCTTCGACGCTCCGAATGGGAGGCCTCGCGGCGAGATACGATTCGGTCGCGTAGAGCCCCAGCGAATATGTCGCCAATCTGCGGGTCACCACCAATCTCGGCGACGGCCGTTCCAGTGTGATCGCGATATCGAACTCCCTGGTGGCCAGCGAATTGTGTTCGGTGGCGGTAACCAATTCGATGTCGAGATCCGGGTGCTTGTCTCTGAGCACCCCCAGTTCGGGCGTCAGGACGAAAGCACCGAAGCCGTCCGGCGCCGCGATGCGGACGGTACCGCGCAGAGAACCGGTGTCGGACGTCTGATCCTCGAAGGCAGCGATGAGCGTCGACTCGACAGTTTCCGCGTACCCGACGAGTCGACGGCCCGCCTCGGTCAGGCGCCAACCCGACGGAGTTCTATCGAAAAGACGTTGCCCAGCCGACTTTTCGAGCGCCGTGATGCGCCTGCCGACGGTGGTGTGGTCCACGCCGAGCGTGTGCGACGCGTCGGTCAAACGGCCCGTCCGCGACACTTCGAGGAAGTAGCGAAGGTGGTCTGGATTGAACACTCCCCCAGCCTATCCTCCTGTGCATTTGTGCACGGCAATCTGCGGATTTGACCTTTGACATGTGCATCCATACCAGTGAGACTCGAGACACACCGATGGAAGGGATCGAACGTTGACCGACGTCATTGCGCACTGGATCGATGGGAAGAGATACTCCGGCAAGTCCGACCGGACTTCCCCCGTCACCAACCCCGCCACCGGTGAGATCACCGGCAGCCTCGCACTTGCCGACACCGACGACGCCCGCGCGGTCATCGACGCGGCCGCCGCCGCATTCCCGGCCTGGCGAGACACCTCCCTCGCCAAGCGCACCTCCGTCCTGTTCGCATTCCGAGAGCTGTTGAACGCCAAGAAGAACGAGCTGGCAGAGATCATCACCGCCGAGCACGGAAAGGTGCTGTCCGACGCTCTCGGCGAAATCTCCCGCGGGCAGGAAGTCGTCGAGTTCGCCTGCGGCATAGCCCACCTACTCAAAGGCGGCTACACCGAGAACGCATCGACCGGCGTCGACGCCTACTCCATCCGTCAGCCGCTCGGGCCGGTAGCGATCATCTCCCCCTTCAACTTCCCCGCCATGGTCCCGATGTGGTTCTTCCCCGTCGCCATCGCGGCCGGCAACACCGTCGTCCTCAAGCCCTCCGAGAAAGACCCGAGTGCCAGCATCTGGCTGGCCGAGCTGTGGGCCGAGGCCGGCCTGCCCGACGGTGTGTTCAACGTCCTGCAGGGTGACAAGGTCGCCGTCGACGAACTCCTCGAGAACAAGAAGATCAAATCGGTCTCCTTCGTCGGCTCGACCCCCATCGCCCAGTACGTGTACTCCACCGGCACCGCCAACGGAAAGCGCGTCCAAGCACTCGGCGGGGCCAAGAACCACGCCGTCGTCCTCCCCGACGCCGATCTGGACCTGGCCGCCGACGCCATGGTGAACGCCGGCTTCGGCTCGGCAGGCGAACGATGCATGGCCATCTCCGCCCTCGTTGCCGTCGGAAACATTGCCGACGAAATCGTCGCCAAGATCGCCGAACGCACCACCCCGTTGGTCACCGGCGACGGCACCAGAGGCGCGGACATGGGCCCGCTGGTCACCAAGGCCCACCGAGACAAAGTCGCCTCCTACGTCGATGCAGGCGAAGCCGCCGGAGCCACCCTCGTCGTCGACGGACGTACTGTCGAGCCCAACGGAGGTGCCGCCGGGTTCTGGCTCGGCCCCACCCTCATCGACAACGTCACCCCAGACATGAGCATCTACACCGACGAAATTTTCGGGCCCGTGCTTTCGGTCGTCCGCGTCGACACCTACGACGACGCTCTGCGGTTGATCAACGACAACCCGTACGGCAACGGGACCGCCATCTTCACCAACGATGGCGGTGCGGCCCGGCGCTTCCAGAACGAAGTCGAGGTCGGCATGATCGGCATCAACGTACCGATCCCGGTCCCCATGGCCTACTACAGCTTCGGCGGCTGGAAGAGCAGCCTGTTCGGCGACAGTCATGCCCACGGCACCGAGGGCGTGCAATTCTTCACCCGCGGCAAAGCCGTCACCAGCCGCTGGCTCGACCCCAGCCACGGCGGCATCAACCTCGGCTTCCCTGAGAACAACTAACCCATGTGCACGGAACTTCGTAGCCCACTACGAAGTTCCGTGCACATCAATCGACACCGCTAGGAGCACCCCATGGTTGCCAACATCTCGTTTCCTCGGTTCCTCAAGCTGGGCGGCGGTGCAGTCGAGGAGCTGGGGACTGTTCTGACCGACCTGAATGTCTCGCGGCCGTTGCTGGTCACCGACGCGTTCATGGCGGGAAACGGCTCCGCCGATCGTTTGATGACGATCATGACCGAGGCCGGTAAAACGCCCGCGCTGTTCTCGGGCACCGTCCCGGATCCGACTACGGATTCGCTGGTCGCCGGTCTCGAAGCGGTGCAGCAGCATTCGGCCGATTCGATCATCGGGTTCGGCGGTGGCAGTCCGATGGACACGGCCAAGGCGCTGGCAATTCTCGCGGTGCAGGGCGGCACGATGCGGGACTTCAAGGCTCCCGTGCTCTCCACCGGTCCGGCCCTGCCGATCATCGCCATTCCCACGACCGCCGGGAGCGGTTCGGAGGCAACGCAGTTCACCATCATCACCGATGTGGACTCGGACGAGAAGATGCTGTGCCCCGGCCTGTCCTTTCTGCCGATCGCATCGATCATCGACTTCGAGCTGACAAGGTCGATGCCGGCGCGCCTGACCGCCGATACCGGTGTCGATGCACTGACGCACGCCATCGAGGCGTACGTCAGCAAGAAGGCCAATCCCATTTCCGACGGTTTGGCGCTCAGTGCGATTCGCACGATCGGAACGTCGTTGCTTCGGGCATACCGGGACGGCGACGATCAGCAGGCTCGAGAGGCGATGATGCACGCCTCGACGCAGGCCGGAATGGCGTTCTCCAATGCGAGCGTCTGCTTGGTGCACGGGATGAGTCGGCCGATCGGTGCGCATTTCCATGTGGCACACGGGCTGTCCAACGCGATGTTGTTGCCCGCCGTCACCGCGTTCTCGATCGTGGGGGCGCAGGCGCGTTACGCCGACTGCGCCCGTGCGCTCGGTGCGGCGTCGGAGAGCGATTCGGATCAGGTTGCGGGCGGTAAGTTGCAGGACGCGATCGTCACCCTGTGCCGTGAGGTCGAAGTTCCGACGCCGGAGACCTTCGGTATCGACAAGACGACGTGGGACGGCCTGTTGCCGCTGATGGCAGAGCAGGCCCTCGCCTCGGGCAGCCCGGGCAACAATCCCGTCGTGCCGACAGCCGAGCAGATCGTCGATCTGTATCAGCAGGTGTACGCGGGTAGCTAGTCGGAATCACCGGATGCGCGGGCGGCAACAGTGTCGCGCCGCGCATTTCGGCGTTGTACCAGGATTCCGCCGACCACCGTGACCGCCGCCAGCACGGCCGACAGTGCAATGGCAGACCGCTGCTCCGGACGCACCACCATCATCACCAACACGAAGACGATGAAGCCGATGGCCAGGTAGGTCAACCACGGGTACAGCCACATCAGCACGGCGGGGCGTTCGCCGTCTCGGTCGAGTTGACGCCGCAGCACCAGTTGGCTGCTGGCAATGGCGAGGTAGACGAACAGCGCCACGGCACCCGTGGTCGCGAGCAGGTAGGTGAAGAGCTTCTCGGGCAGGATGTAGTTGCCGATGACGGCGAGGAACCCGAGCACCATCGACGCGATCACCGCAACCCACGGCACTCCGTTCGAGGTGATCTTCTTGACTGCGCGCGGCGCATCGCCACGATCGCCGAGCGAGTACAGCATGCGCGACGCCGTGTAGAGAGCCGAATTCAGGCACGACGCGACGGCGGTCAGGATGACGATGTCCATGATCGTCTCGGCGTGCGGAATCCCCATCTTCGACAGCACGTACTGATAAGAACCGGTCGTGGGGTCCAGTTCGTTCCAGGGCACCAGCGCGACGATGATGAAGATCGATCCGAAGTAGAAGATCGAGATTCTCCAGATCACCGAGTTCGTCGCGCGGGTGATTCCTTTCGCAGGATCCTTGGATTCGGCCGCGGCGATCGTGACGATCTCCGCGCCCATGAACGAGAACATCGTCGTGAGCATCGCCGCGATGACGGCTCCGAAGCCGAGTGGCATGAAGCCGCCGGAGGCCCAGAGTTGATCCACACCACTGACTTCGGAGTTCGGCAGCCATCCCATGATGGCCGCGATGCCGAGGCCGATGAAGGCGACGATGGCCACCACTTTCACCAGCGCGAACCAGAACTCGAACTCACCGTAGTTGCCGACACTGATCAGATTGGTCGCGGTGAGTGCAACAACGATGATCAGCGCCCACATCCACTGGGCTCCGCCCAGCCAGTTGGTGAGAATGGCTGCCGCGGCGGTGGCCTCGACGGGGATGACCAGCACCCAGAACCACCAGTAGAGCCATCCCACCGAGAATCCGGCCCAATGGCCCAGTGCTCGTGTGGCATACGTGGAGAACGATCCGGTGTCCGGGTTGGCTGTCGCCATCTCTCCCAGCATGCGCATCACCAGGATCACCAAAATTCCGGCGAGGAGGTACGCGATCAGTACCGCCGGGCCCGCGGTGGCGATGGCGTTGGCAGAGCCGACGAACAGCCCTGCCCCGATGACGCCGGCTATCGAGATCATCGTCACGTGCCGTGGCTTGAGGCTGGTGCCGAGTCCTTGTTCACCGGTTTCCGGCTTGTCCGTGATTGACATCGTTGTAGTCGATCACACAGTAGACGCCGTCGCCGTCGTTGACCGAAATGTCCAGACGACCAGTGATACAGAACTTTCGGCGCGCAAATCCCGGCATACTGGACCTATGAACTCCGATGCGGACTCCACTATCGAGCCGGTCACCATCGTCGGTGCCGGTATAGCCGGCGCAGCGTGTGCCCGGGTTTTCCACGAGGCGAACGTGCCGTTCCGCATCGTCGACAGAGGACGTGCTCCCGGTGGGCGGATGTCCTCCCCCGAGTTGCACGGACGTCGCGTCGATCTCGGTGCCGGCTATTTCACTGTTCGAGATCAAGATTTCACGACGGTCGTGGCCGACTGGGAGTCGAAAGGCCTTGCGCGGCAGTGGGCCAACACGTTCGGCATCCTCAAGCCCGAGACGGCGCCGTGCACCACAACCGGCCCGGTCCGCTGGGCCACCCCGAACGGGCTTCGCTCATTGGTACGAAACATGTTGGACGGCTTCGAGATCGAAGATTCCACCGAGCTGACCGAATTGCCCGACGGCCACGTCGTCGTGGCGATGCCCGATCCGCAGGCGACGCGACTGACTTCGGTTCCCGACGCCGTCGACTACGACGCGGTCATCGCGGTGGCATGCGGGTTCGACGGGTTGGACATCCCTTTCCGAGATGCGGCCTTCGTCAACGATCATCCCGATATCGACTTCGTCGTCGACGACGGTGCCCGACGCGGTGACGGTGCACCCGTTCTGGTGGTGCACACCACGTCCGAGCGAGCACGGCAGCATCTCGACGATCCGGACGGCGCAATTGCACCGGTTCTCGACGCTCTGCGCGAGTTGTCCGTGATCACAACGCAGCCTGCATGGACGCACGCCCATCGCTGGACCTTCGCAAAGCCTGCAGCGCAACACGATTCCAACTTCGCCCTCGACGAGCGCGACGGGCGTTTCGTCGGGTTGGCAGGCGACCAGTGGTGTGACGCCGGTGTGCCCAGGGTGGAGAGCGCATGGCGTTCGGGGACGGACCTGGGCACAGCACTCGTGCAGCGCCTCTCGCTCTGAGAACCGTATAGATCAGCTGACGAACCTCACCGTTTCGTCGAGCGGCGCTCGGTTGGTGCGGAATCCGTTGATCGGGTGTGTCTCGTCGGGGTAGCCGAAAGAAATTCCGGCGACCACTCGCCGGTCGTCCGGAATGTCGAACCACTCGTGCATGAACGGTGAATAGGCAGCGAGTGCGGCCTGTGCAATCGCACCGAGTCCGAGACTTTGAGCAGCGAGCAAGAAGGTCTGCAGATACAACCCGCAATCGACTGCGCCATACACGCCCAGATCGGCGTCGGTGGTGATAATAGCTGCGTGCGGGGCATCGAACAGCTCATAGTTGCGGATGAACTGACGCGTCGTGGCCTCGGTGTCGGACTTGACCACCCCGATGCTCTCGTACAGA
This sequence comes from Rhodococcus sp. AW25M09, assembly GCF_000333955.1. Classification (GTDB taxonomy): domain Bacteria; phylum Actinomycetota; class Actinomycetes; order Mycobacteriales; family Mycobacteriaceae; genus Rhodococcoides. Next base: position 80,591 of record NZ_CAPS01000070.1, on the reverse strand, counting down.
GAGCCACCGCATTCGCGTCGCCGCGCACGGTGCAGAGCGTTGTAGTTGGCGGGGAACGGAAAGTCCGGTTGCGGGACGCCGGACGCCACGTGCTCCACGAGCGCGTCGGAGAACTTACGGGTGGCGTCGCCTTCGGTGATGATCACCTGCCAGGACTGGGTGTTGGACCACGACGGTGTTCGGCGGGCAGCAGACAGTAGCTGTTCGAGTACCTCGCGCGAGACCTGCTTCGGCAGAAACTGCCGACACGAATACCTCTCGTCGAGCAGTTCTGTCAGTGCGTCGTACCGGGTCACATCGTCCGCCTCACGTCATCGATGTCGAAGTCCGACCGAACGTAGCACTCACGCGTCTGCTCGACGGATAGCAGTCGGCTGTCCGGCCGAGTCACAGAACAGGTACACATCGCACCAAGATTTTGGCGGGCACAGTGACACAATATCGTGGGCAAGAGTGGCCGGCAGCACAGTACTGACACGCGCCGAAAGAGTTTTCATTCGATTCGACAATCGTTGTAGTGGTGGGCGCAGAGGGGTTCGAACCCCCGACCGCTGGTGTGTAAAACCAGAGCTCTACCGCTGAGCTATACGCCCGAGTACCGGTGGCCTGGGTACAACCCCGGGCCACCGGAACGCTTGGAGAAATTTATCTTGTCTCGTCTCTAACTACAATTCCGCAGGTCAGGACACTTGCGACAGTGCCTCGGCCCATGACGAACTGTCACGTGCCTCGCCGGGTCCGTTCATTTCGGCGAATCTGATGATTCCGGATTTGTCGACCACGAACGTGCCGCGATTGGCGAAGCCGGCATCGTCGTTGAACACGCCGTAAGCCTGGGCTACTTCACCGTGTGGCCAGAAGTCGGACAGCAGCGGAAAGGTGTAGCCCTGTTCTGCCGCCCAGATCTTGTGGGTCGGAGGTGGGCCCACCGAGATCGCCAACACCGCGGTGTCGTCGTTCTCGAAGGTCGGCAACTCGTCGCGTACCTTGCACAGCTCGCCCTGGCACGTGCCGGTGAAGGCCAGTGGATAGAACACGAGCAGAACGTTTTTCACGTCCCGGTACGACGACAGCGTGACCAGTTGGTTGTTCTGGTCTTTGAGGGTGAAGTCGGGCGCGATCGCGCCAACCTCGATCGGCATCTAGAACCGTCTTCCTGTGTCGAGCACGGCCTACCGCTTGGTGGTAGGGGTCTTGGGTTGGACCAGGCGACTTCCGATCCAGTCACCGAGGTTTGCCGCAGAGGTCTGCGTCAATCCTGCGGTCGGAGCGGATTCGGCGATCTCGCTGGGCTCCACATGACCGGACATGCCGGTCTTGGGGCTGAGGACCCACACGATGCCGTCGTCCGAGAGCGGACCGATGGCATCCATGAGTGCATCGACCAGGTCACCGTCTCCGTCGCGCCACCACAGCAGCACAACGTCGATCACCTCGTCGGAATCCTCGTCGAGGGTCTCCCCACCGATCGCATCTTCTACGTCGGCGCGCAGATCATCGTCGGTGTCCTCGTCCCAGCCCAGCTCTTGAACGACAGTGTCGCGAGTGATGCCAAGTTTCTGAGCGTAGTTCTGAGCGTCCGCCGCGGCGACCACGGTGGTGACCTCCTTGAATTGTGGGTGCAGTAGTCAAAGCGAACAGGGTCGAAGCCATTCGCGCAAGCTGACCGCGCCGAAATTGCGTACATAAATTTCTACTGGTGGGTATTGGACCTCTGTACTACCAGAACCCACGAGATGCGGCAGGATTGGGGAGGAATCACGAGAACGAGGAAAGTAGACCGCCGTCACAGGGGCGGGCCTACCGGGATTGGGCGCCACACCGAGCGTCCTCCACATTGAGGAGTGCACACGTTGTCCGAAGAGAACAGCGGCGAACGGCAGAACACATCGTCTGCAGGTAAAACAGCAAGTTCGGACGGCCGGGTCCGCGTCATCCGTGAGGGTGTCGCGTCGTACCTGCCCGATATCGACAACGACGAGACCAACGAATGGATCGAATCGTTCGACGGCTTGTTGGAGAGATCCGGACCCAACCGCGCTCGCTACCTGATGCTCAGGTTGCTCGAGCGCGCCGGTGAGCGCCGCGTTGCGCTGCCGTCGCTGACATCGACGGACTACGTCAACACAATCCCCACCGAGAACGAGCCGTGGTTCCCCGGCGACGAGTCGATGGAACGCCGCTACCGCGCCTGGATCCGCTGGAACGCGGCCATCATGGTGCATCGCGCGCAGCGTCCCGGCGTCGGCGTCGGCGGCCACATCTCCACGTACGCGTCCTCGGCAGCTCTCTACGAGGTGGGCTTCAACCACTTCTTCCGCGGCAAGGACCACCCCGGCGGCGGCGACCACATCTTCATCCAGGGTCACGCCTCCCCCGGCATCTATGCCCGCGCCTTCCTCGAGGGCCGCATTCCGGCCGAGCGCATGGACGGCTTCCGCCAGGAAGCGAGCCACGAGAGCGAGGGCGGCGGACTGCCGTCGTACCCGCACCCGCGTCTGATGCAGGATTTCTGGGAGTTCCCGACGGTGTCGATGGGCTTGGGCCCGATGAACGCCATCTACCAGGCTCGCTTCAATCACTACCTCAACGACCGCGGCATCAAGGACACCACCGATCAGCACGTCTGGGCATATTTGGGTGACGGCGAGATGGACGAGCCGGAATCGCGCGGACTCGCTCATGTGGCCGCTACCGAGGGTCTGGACAATCTGACTTTCGTCGTCAACTGCAACCTGCAGCGTCTCGACGGCCCGGTCCGCGGCAACGGCAAGATCATCCAGGAACTGGAGTCGTTCTTCCGTGGTGCCGGTTGGAACGTCATCAAGGTCGTGTGGGGCCGCGAGTGGGATTCACTGCTGCACAAGGACCGCGACGGCGCGCTGGTCAACCTGATGAACACCACCCCCGACGGCGACTTCCAGACGTACAAGGCCAACGACGGAAGCTACGTCCGCGATCACTTCTTCGGCCGCGACCCGCGCACCAAGGAGCTGGTCAAGGATCTCTCCGACGGTGAGATCTGGAACCTCAAGCGTGGTGGCCACGACTACCGCAAGGTGCACGCGGCCTACGCGGCGGCGATGTCCCACAAGGGCCAGCCGACGGTCATCCTGGCGCACACCATCAAGGGCTACACCCTCGGAAAGCACTTCGAGGGCCGCAATGCCACGCACCAGATGAAGAAGCTGACGCTCGACGATCTCAAGACCTTCCGAGACCTGCAGCACATCCCGATCTCCGACGAGGAGCTCGAGAAGGATCCGTACATGCCGCCGTACTACCACCCCGGTGCGGACGCTCCCGAGATCCAGTACATGCTCGATCGGCGTCAGAAACTCGGCGGATTCGTCCCCGAGCGGCGCGTCGACGTCAAGCCGCTGCCGCAGCCGGGCGACGACACGTACAAGACGCTCCGTAAGGGCTCCGGCAAGCAGGAAGTCGCCACCACAATGGCGCTCGTGCGCGTGATGAAGGAGCTGCTGCGAGACAAGGAGATCGGCCATCGAATCGTGCCGATCATTCCCGACGAGGCCCGCACGTTCGGGATGGACTCGTGGTTCCCGTCGCTGAAGATCTACAACCGCAACGGCCAGCTGTACACCTCGGTGGACTCGGAGCTGATGCTCGCCTACAAGGAGAGCTCGGTCGGCCAGATCTTGCACGAGGGCATCAACGAGGCCGGTTCGACGGCGTCGTTCACCGCGGTCGGCACCTCGTACGCCACGCACGGCGAGGTCATGATCCCGCTGTACATCTTCTACTCGATGTTCGGTTTCCAGCGCACCGGCGACGGACTGTGGGCTGCGGCCGACCAGATGGCTCGTGGATTCGTCCTCGGTGCCACCGCAGGCCGCACCACGCTGACCGGTGAGGGCCTGCAGCACGCCGACGGGCACTCGCTGCTTCTCGCGTCGACCAACCCGGCGGCTGTCGCCTACGACCCGGCGTTCTCGTACGAGATCGCGCACATCGTCAAGGACGGCCTGCGTCGCATGTACGGCGGCACCGAAGGAGTCGAGGGCTTCGGCGGCGAGAACATTTACTACTACATCACCCTGTACAACGAGCCGTACGTACAGCCGGCGGAGCCGGAGAACCTCGACATCGAGGGTCTCCTCAAGGGCATCTACCGGTTCCTCGCTCCGCAGGAGGGTGACGGACCCGAGGCGCAGCTGCTCGCGTCGGGCGTCGGTATGGTCTCGGCCCGCAAGGCCCGGGAGCTGCTGTTCGAGGAGTGGGGCGTGCGCGCCGCTGTCTGGTCGGTGACGTCCTGGGGCGAGCTGCGCCGCGACGGCGTCGACGCCGAGCGCGATTCTCTGCGCAACCCCGGTGCCGACAAGCGCGTGCCGTTCGTCACCTCGGCTCTGGCCGAGGCCAACGGGCCCGTCATCGCGTCCTCGGATTGGATGCGCGCCGTTCCGGACCAGATCCGTCAGTGGGTTCCGGGCGATTACGTCACCCTCGGCACCGACGGCTTCGGGTTCTCCGATACCCGTCCGGCCGCTCGCCGAGTGTTCAACGTCGACGCCGAGTCGATCGTCGTCGCCACGTTGTCCGCTCTCGCGGCATCCGGTGAGATCGACAAGTCCAAGGCCGTCGAGGCCGCGGAGAAGTACAAGATCGACGACGTCACCGCAGCACCGACGTCGTTCGCCGATACCGGTTCGGCGTAGGTTCCACCCCTGTTCGGCCGACCCCCGTCCCATGTCGCGAAGCACGTCCGTCGCGATGTGGGCGGGGGTCGGGCGTAGGTTCTCCTTATGTCCGATGCGAAACCCGATTCACCGGGCAGCGCGTCTGCGCGTGATGTGTCCCGACGCGACGCCTACCGTGAAGCGTTGCGAGATTCGTTGACCCGCGATTCCTCGACGCGCGATTCACTGACCTCGGACAACGAAGTACACCTTCCGGTCGCCTCGCTTGCACCCTCTCGCCAGAAGCGCGATCCCCTGCCCGACGCCCTGCTGCGACGCGTCAAACAGTTCTCCGGCCGACTCTCGACCGAGGCCGTTACGACGATGCAGGGTCAGCTGCCCTTCTTCGGTGATCTGGATGCGGCCCAACGTGCCAGTGTCCAACTGTTGATTCAGACCGCCGTCGACAACTTCCTCGAGTGGTTGAAGAACCCCAACAGCGACATTCGCTTCTCTCTCGATGCATTCCAGGTCATCCCACAAGACCTTGCCCGACGCCTCACACTGCGCCAGACGGTCGACATGGTCCGGGTCGCGATGGAGTTCTTCGAGCAATGGCTCCCGGCGCTGGCACGTAACGATCAGCAGTTGGTGGCCCTGACCGAGGCCGTGTTGCGGTACGGGCGCGAGCTCGGTTTCGCGGCCGCGTCCGTCTACGCCAGCGCCGCCGAATCCCGCGGAGCCTGGGACACCCGCCTCGAGGCCCTCGTGGTCGACGCCGTGGTGCGCGGCGACACCGGCTCGGACATGCTCTCGCGCGCCGCCACGTTGAACTGGGACGCCACCGCGCCGGCAACGGTGTTGGTCGGTACTCCCCCGGACGACCGGGGCGTGTCGGTCGTCGGCACCGTGCATGCCGTAGCGCAGAAGCACGGCCGCGCCGCGCTTGCGGTGGTTCAGGGAACGAGACTGGTCATGGTGGTCAGCGGCCAGCTCACCGATTCGACTGCGCACCACGCATTCGTCGACGACATGCTGCAGAACTTCTCCGACGGACCGGTCGTCATCGGCCCGACCACCCGCACTCTCGGCGCAGCGCACTCCAGTGCCGTCGAGGCGTTCGCGGGGATGCAGGCCGTGGCCGGTTGGCGAGGTGCGCCGCGTCCAGTGCACGCGGGCGAGTTGCTACCCGAGCGTGCGCTGTTGAACGACGGTGCGGCGATCGCCGCGCTCAACGATCACGTGGTCGTTCCGTTGGCTGCGGCGGGGTCCAGTTTGGCCGAGACACTCGACGCATATCTGGATTGCGGCGGTGCAGTGGAAACCTGCTCGAGGCAGCTGTTTGTTCATCCAAATACGGTCCGTTATCGCCTCAAGCGCATTGCTGAAGTTACCGGTCGCGATCCCACCAACCCACGCGATGCGTACGTGCTCCGGGTCGCGGCAACGGTAGGTAGGTTGGCTCGAACACATCACGAACCGTCCCATTCTGCCCCATATGTCACACAGGTCACTTTCGGCGAAGTCGTTACGTAACGCTGAGCCACCGTGCGGCGATAGCGGATCTCCACGAGGCAATTTGTAGGGTTCCCACAAATTGCTTGTCGAGAGTTCATCGGGCGCGACATCACTGATACCGGGTCCGACGGTGTTCCCTTAGTCCTGTGATTGCGTTGCTTGCGCCCGGACAGGGCTCCCAGACTCCCGGCATGCTGCTGCCATGGCTCGAACTGCCCGGCGCGGCAGATCGGCTGGCGCTGTGGTCGAAGGCTTCCGGCCTGGACCTCGTCCGCCTCGGCACCACTGCCACCGCCGAAGAAATCACCGACACTGCGGTGACCCAGCCGCTGGTCGTGGCTTCGGCGTTGCTCGCCTTCGAGGAGATCGCAACGCGTGGCCTGTTCCCCGAGGACGCCGTCGTCGCCGGCCACTCCGTCGGCGAACTCGCCGCAGCCGCGATTGCCGGCGTCATCTCGTCCGACGAGGCAGTGTCGCTCGCCGCGGTGCGCGGTGCCGCGATGGCCAAAGCCTGCGCGCTCGAGCCGACCGGCATGTCTGCGGTGTTGGGCGGCGACGAGGCCGCAGTTCTCGCCCGGCTCGAAGAGCTCGATCTCACCCCGGCGAACGTCAACGCCGCAGGCCAGATCGTCGCAGCCGGCCTACTGACCAAGCTTGCCGAACTGGCCGAGAGCGCGCCCGAGAAGGCACGCGTTCGCGCCCTGCCGGTAGCCGGAGCGTTCCACACCAAGTACATGGCGTCCGCAGGCGACAGCGTTTCCGCCGCCGCCGCCGCCATCACTGCGTCGGAGCCGACGCGGACTCTGCTGTCCAACTCGGACGGCCAGCCGGTCACCTCGGGTGCCGACGCACTGACAAAGCTTGCCGCTCAGGTCACTCGCCCCGTGCGATGGGATCTGTGCACTGCCTACCTGCGCACCGCCCAGGTCACCGGACTTGTGGAACTGCCCCCGGCAGGTGCACTGGTCGGCATCGCCAAGCGTGAACTGCGCGGCGTCGCCAACCTCGGCCTGAAGACACCGGCGGACATTTCCGCACTGGCCGAGCTCGGTTAGCTCGGTAACACCAACCCCGCAGTCTCGGCACTGCGGGCTCAGCTTCCACTCCCCGAGTGGCAGAAATGCACAACCGCGTCTCGAAGCACATGACTTCGGCGTTCGACACAGAAGAGAAGGGACCCACAACAGTGGCCAGCCAGGAAGACCTCATCGCCGGACTTGCAGAGATCATCGAAGAGGTCACGGGCATCGAACCGTCCGAGGTGACCGTCGAGAAGTCCTTCGTGGACGACCTCGATATCGACTCGCTCTCCATGGTCGAGATCGCAGTGCAGACCGAGGACAAGTACGGCGTGAAGATCCCCGACGAGGACCTCGCAGGTCTGCGCACCGTCGGCGACGCCGTCAACTACATCCAGAAGCTCGAAGCGGAGAACCCCGAAGCCGCAGAAGCTATCAAGGCCAAGCTCGACGACTCCGCGAGCGAGTGAATCGACCCATGACCAACCCATCCACCGCCAACGGACGCTTCCCCAGTGTCGTCGTCACCAGCCTCGCTGCGACCACGTCACTTGCGGGTGACGTCGATGCCACGTGGAAGGGTCTGCTGAACGGCGACAGCGGTATCCACACTCTGGAAGACGATTTCGTCTCCGAGTTCGGTCTGCCCGTGCGGATCGGCGGGCACCTCGCGGTGAAGCCGCAGAGCCTGCTCTCACGGGTCGAGATCCGTCGCCTGAGCTACGTGGAGCAGCTGGCCACCGTGCTCGGTCGTGAGGTATGGAAGAACGCCGGCACGCCCGACGTCGATCCGCTTCGCCTCGGCGTGTCGATCGGCACCGGGCTCGGTGGCGGCGACGCGCTGATCGATGCCAACGACAAGATGAAGGCCGGCGGTTACCGCAAGGTGTCCCCGCTCGCCGTTCAGATGGTCATGCCGAACGGCCCAGCAGCGGTCGTCGGACTCGAGCTCAAAGCACAGGCCGGCGTCATCACCCCCGTCTCCGCCTGCTCCTCGGGATCGGAAGCCATCGCACACGCATGGCGGATGATCGTGATGGGCGACGCGGACATGGTCGTCACCGGCGGCGTCGAGGGATACATCGATGCGGTTCCGATCGCCAGCTTCTCCATGATGCGGGCGATGAGCACCAACAACGACGACCCGAAGGGTGCGTCACGTCCGTTCGACAAGGACCGTGACGGTTTCGTCTTCGGTGAAGCGGGCGCGCTCATGGTCATCGAGACCGAAGAGCATGCCAAGGCACGCGGCGCAACGATTCACGCCCGACTGCTCGGTGCTGGAATCACCTCCGACGGTTTCCACCTCGTGGCTCCCGATCCGGAGGGCAAGGGTGCCGCTCGCGCCATGAAGCGTGCGATCGAGACCGCAGGCCTGCAGAAGTCCGACATCACCCACGTGAACGCTCACGCAACGGCAACTCCTATCGGAGACACCGCCGAGGCGCTGGCGATCAACCAGGCCGTCGGAAATCACGCAGCGGTGTACGCACCGAAATCCGCTCTGGGCCACTCGATCGGTGCCGTCGGTGCCCTCGAGTCGGTACTGACGGTGCTGGCAGTGCGTGAGGGAATCATCCCTCCCACACTGAATTTGGAGAATCAGGATCCCGAAATCGATCTCGACGTCGTCAAGGGCGAGCCCCGCGTCGGACAGATCGATTACGCGATCAACAACTCGTTCGGATTCGGTGGGCACAACGTAGCGCTCGCCTTCGGAAAGGCGTGATGCACTGAGTCGATCTTTCGACTCAGCGAATCTCGCTCTCGCAGTGCATGATCCGAGTTGGGGCCGTTCGCCAGGGAACGGCCCCGGCTCGGGCCTCGCCCCCAACAGGGGCCCTGAAGAAGGACAAGCGATGACAATTCTGGCCCCCGTCACACGATCCGGTACCTCCACCGATCCCCGCGATCCTCTCGCCCGTCTCGAGAATCTCTTCGATACCGGAACCACTGTTCCCCTCCATACTCGGGACAAATCCGGAATCCTCGCGGCCTCCGGTGAGATCGACGGCGTCCACACCATCGCCTACTGTTCCGACGCCACCGTCATGGGCGGTGCCATGGGTGTCGACGGATGCAAGCACATCGTCGCCGCCATCGACACCGCAATCGAGCAGCGCGCTCCGATCGTCGGCGTCTGGCATTCCGGTGGCGCTCGCCTCGCCGAGGGCGTCGAAGCTCTCCATGCCGTCGGACTCGTCTTCGAGGCCATGGTCCGAGCGTCCGGCCTCGTCCCCCAAATTTCCGTCGTCCTCGGCTTCGCAGCCGGCGGCGCCGCCTACGGTCCTGCGTTGACCGACGTCGTCATCATGGCTCCCGAGGGTCGCGTGTTCGTCACCGGCCCCGACGTCGTCCGCAGCGTCACCGGTGAGCAGGTCGACATGGCCTCGCTCGGCGGCCCCGACACTCACCACAAGAAGTCCGGCGTGTGCCACATCGTCGCCGACAGTGAAATGGACGCCTTCACCCGCGCCCGCCGTCTGGTGTCCATGTTCTGCGAGCAAGGCGAATTCGACATCGCCGCCGCCGAGCACGGCGATACCGACCTGCGAGCGTTGATGCCCGAATCGAACCGTCGCGCATACGACGTCCACCCGATCGTGCACGAACTGCTCGACAACGTCGAAGGAGAATCGACGTTCGAGGAGTTCCAGGGCGGCTGGGCCCGCAGCATCGTCATCGGTCTCGGACGCATCAGCGGCCGCACCGTCGGCGTCATCGCCAACAACCCGATCCGCCTCGGCGGCTGCCTCAACTCCGAAAGTGCCGAGAAGGCAGCGCGGTTCGTGCGGCTGTGCGACGCGTTCGGAATCCCGCTCATCGTGGTCGTCGATGTGCCCGGATATCTGCCCGGCGTCAGCATGGAATGGGAAGGCGTCGTCCGTCGCGGAGCAAAACTGCTGCACGCCTTCGCCGAAGCCACCGTCCCCCGGGTCACGCTGGTGACGCGCAAGATCTACGGCGGTGCGTACATCGCCATGAATGCGCGCGCACTCGGTGCCACCGCCGTGTACGCCTGGCCCGGTTCCGAGGTCGCCGTGATGGGCGCGAAGGCAGCCGTCGGCATCCTGCACAAGAAAGCTCTGGCAGCCGCGCCCGAGGAAGATCGTGAGGCCTTGCACGATCGCCTCACCGTCGAGCACGAAAGCATCGCCGGCGGCGTCGAGCGCGCCGTGGCCATCGGTGTCGTCGACGAGGTCATCGAGCCGAGCAAGACTCGCAGCACCGTTGCGAAGGCTCTCGCAGCGGCTCCCGCGGCACGCGGAAACCACAAGAACATCCCGCTCTGATCGTCGAGCTCCGACCGCCCGCCCCCGTTGGGATCAATGTGGCTTTCAGGCGCTCAGAGTGCAACAAAGCCACATTCATCCGGACCGGGGCGGGCGACAGTAGTCCGGTCAGGTCTCGATCCACTTGTGTTCGTGAGCCAGTCGCAGCATCGTTGATCGGACGTCGAGGATCTGCGTCGCAGTCAAGCTGCCGTTGGACGTCAGGAGAGCGTCGGTCAGCTCGGCGGTGAAGTCCGTTTCGGACAGCACGTCACAGAGGACGTCCTCGAACTGCTGGTGCTCGGTGACCGGAACGGTGTTGCGATACGGCACGTCCGGCTTGTGCCGGGTGACCAGTTCGGTCGATGCCGGACCGTCGATGATTTGCACCTGGGTGGCCTTGAGGCCTCGATCGCCTTCGACGGCGACGTATTCGACTCGAACCCCCGGTGCCAACAGACGTTTGTCGAAGTCCAGATCGTTGACGTGAATGAACACGTCCTCGCCGCCCTCGTCCGGCGCTACGAATCCGTACCCCTTGAACTCGTCGAATCGAATCACTTTTCCGGTCGACAACATCGAACTCACCACTCCACGGTCGTTCCCACATGCCTACCCAGGCACGCTCGCGAAACTACCGCGATGGACAACCCCCAGCAACCCCTACGTCTAGCCGACGTTACGGCTCAGCCACGTCACTTCTGCGCCGGCACCGCCGGTTCGGTACGGCTCGAGGGCCGCATCCCAGTCCGAGCCGAGAGCGTGCTCCACGGCCGCGGTGAAGTTGCCCTGGTTGTTCTCCATCAGGGCGCGCAGTCGCATCTCGCCGAGCACCACGTCTCCGTTGGCGCTCGTCGTTCCGCGCCACAGGCCCAACCCGGGCACGTGTGAGAACCGTTCGCCGTCGACGCCTTCACTGGCGTCCTCGGTCACCTCGAACCGCAGCATCTGCCACGAGCGCAGAATGCCGGCGAGGTTCGCTCCGGTTCCGACCGGGCCGACCCAGTCGGTGGTGGCGCGCAGCTGCCCATCGGAGGCGGGCTGCGCAGACCACTTCAAGTTCGCCCGGCAGTCGAGAGCGTCGGTCAACGCCCATTCGACATGCGGACACAGCGCAGCGGGCGACGAGTGGATGTACACAACACCCGACGTCGCTTCTGCGAATTGATTCGATCCACGCATTGCACTACCTCCAGCTTCGACGAGGGACGTCTTCCCCAACGACCTCGACATGCTTCGACTGGCTGCAGTGAATCAATGCGTATGTGTACTAGTGTGCCCCGAGTTGCCCCTGTTGCGCCAGTGCAATCTGTAGACAGATGGGATTTACTCTGCGAGCACTGCGTCGGACAGTTCGGGCCACAGCGGTTTCGCCCAGTCTCCGAACGCCCGATCGGTCAACACCACGCACGCCGTCTGCACGGTGGGATCCACCCAGAGGAACGTTCCGGCCTGCCCGAAGTGGCCGAAAGTTGCCGAGGAGTTCTTGCTTCCGGTCCAGTGCGGGGTCTTCTCACCACGCAGCTCGAACCCGAGTCCCCAGTCGCAGGGCTTGTGGGATCCGTACCCGGGCACGATTCCGTTGAGACCTGGAAACTGAACAGCTGTCGCCGACGCCGACGTTTGCGGCGCGACAAGCGTCGGCGCGAGCAACTCCGAGGCGAACCGCTGCAAGTCTGCGAGCGTCGAGCTCGCGCCATGCCCTGCCGATCCCGGGAGCGAGGTGTTCGTCATCTGCAGCGGGCGGCACACGGCCTCGTCGAGGTAATCGGGAAAGGCAATTCCCGCTTCGGCTTCGATCAACTCCGCCAACACCTCGAACCCGGCGCTCGAATAAATTCGCTTGGTGCCGGCCGGCGCTTGCACCGTCCGATCCGCGAACGCCAATCCCGACGCGTGTGCCAGCAGATGACGCACCGTCGACCCTTCCGGCCCTGCAGGCTGATCGAGCTCCACCGCACCCTCCTCGAGGGCAACGAGCACCGCGTATGCGCTCAGTAGCTTGGTGACCGATGCGAGTTCGTAGACGCGCTCGGTGTCGCCGACTTGCTCACGAACGCCGGAGTCGGTGACGACGGCGGCACTGACATGGTCGACGGGCCACGAGGCGGTGAGATCGAGGGTAGGCACGACTGCAGAGCCTAATTGTCGCTCGAACGGCGTGGCCCGGTCCCCCGCCGGGCTACTCTCGGTCCACAGGGATGGGAGACATGCGATGTCGGTTGTGTTCGGATCGTGCAATCTGTGCGAGGCAATATGTGGGCTCGAGTTCACCGTGGAGAACGACGCGGTGGTGTCGATCCGCGGCGACGAGAAGGACCCGCTTTCGCGCGGGCACATCTGCCCCAAGGCACTGTCGCTGATCGATCTGCACGCCGATACCGATCGGCTCACAAGGCCGGTCAAGCGGGTGGGTGAGAAGTGGCTCGAGATCGGCTGGGACGAGGCGTACGACCTCGTCGTCGACGGTCTGATCTCGACGCGCAAGAAGTACGGCCGCAATGCAGTCGGTCTCTACCAGGGAAATCCGAACGTTCACTCGATGGGCGCGATGACTCACGGCATTCCGTTCACGTCGTTGCTCAGGACGCGCAATCGCTACTCGGCCACCTCACTGGATCAGTTGCCGCATCAGCTCGTCGACCATCTCCTCTACGGCCATCAGCTGTTGCTGCCGATTCCCGATATCGATCGAACCGACTTCTTTCTCGTTCTCGGCGGCAACCCGATGGCCTCCAACGGCAGCATGATGACCGTGCCCGATTTCGCCAAAAGAGCGCGGGCACTGCGTAAACGGGGCGGCCGGCTGGTCGTGGTCGATCCACGCAAGACGGAGACCGCAGATATTGCCGACACCCACTTCTTCGTTCGTCCCGGCAGCGACGCGCTGTTGTTGCTCGCGATGATTCACACGATCGTCGCCGACGGCACTTCTCGGGTGGCCGACTACATCGACGGGGCCGATCGACTCGCAGATCTCGTTGCCGATTTCACCCCGGAGTCCGTGGCCCCTGTCGTGGGTATCTCGGCGGACGAGATCTCCACCCTGGCCCATGATTTCGCCGCAGCGAAATCAGCGGTGGCGTACGGGCGAATGGGGGTCTCCACCCAGCAGTTCGGCACGGTCTGCCAGTGGGCAATTCAGATATTGAACATCGTGACGGGCAATCTCGATCGCCCGGGTGGTGCCATGGTGACCGATCCTGCTGTCGATCTGATCTCACAGGGCATCGTCAGCCGTGGCCATTTCGACAAGTGGCGCAGTCGCGTTCGCGACCTGCCCGAGTTCGCTGGCGAATACCCCTGTTCGACGCTGGTCGACGAGATCACCACCGAGGGCAAGGACCAGATTCGTGCGATGGCGGTGCTGTCCGGCAACCCGGTGTTGTCGATGCCCGGCGGCAGCACCCTGAACGACGCGTTCGCGAACCTGGATTTCATGGTGTCCTTCGATTTCTACATCAACGAGACCTCGCGTCACGCGCACGTGATTCTGCCGCCGACGATGTCACTCGAACGCGACCACTACGACCTGATCTTCAGTTCCTTCGCAGTACACAACACCGCGAAATACTCGCCCGCGGTTCTACCCAAGAAGGCTCACGCCAAGCATGATTGGGAGATCTTCCGAGACCTGTCACTGCGCTACAAGAGTGCACTGGCCGGTTCGACGGTCGATCGGCTGAAATCTCGCCTGAGCCCGAAGAACATCATCGGCGAGGCCCGCCTGCGCCTGTCCCCCGCACGTACCCTGGACATCCTGCTCCGTAGTCGGCGAAAAGGGCTCTCGCTGAGGCGGCTTCGCGCCAATCCGCACGGGATCGATCTCGGTCCGTTGCGTCCGGGCTTTCCGCAGAAGCTGAAGACGCGCGACAAGCGCGTCCAGTTGATCCAGGATGTCGTGGTTTCCGAACTTCCCGCGTTGGTGGATCTGATGAATTCCAGTGCTGTTCCGAGCGGTGACGAGTTGCTGCTGATCGGTCGGCGACACCTGCGCAGCAACAACTCCTGGATGCACAACACCGCCAGGCTCACCAAAGGCAAAGCGCGACATCAGCTTCTGGCCCATCCGGACGATCTTGCCCAGCGCGGGATCGAGGACGGATCGTTGGTGTCGGTCACCTCCGCCGCCGGAACCGTCGATATCGAGGTAGCGGCGTCCGAGAAGATGATGCCGGGCGTGGTGAGCATGCCGCACGGTTTCGGACATCAACGCCCCGGTGTGCAGTTGTCGGTGGCGACGACGGTCCCGGGGCCGAGTGTCAACGACATCACCGACCCCGGCCGCGTCGACGCCGTCTCGGCCAACGCGATCCTCAACGGCGTCCCGGTGCAGGTCCGGGCCAAATAGCCGCCCCGATGCACCGCGTCGAAGCCGGGATTCTGTACGATTCTGCTGGCCCGTGCCTGGTACGGGATTGGGGCGGTAGCTCAGTCGGTTAGAGCCGTGGACTCATAATCCATTGGTCGCGGGTTCGAGCCCCGCCCGCCCCACCGAGAAGTCGTCGGCCTCTACTTTCTTGTCGCGGCTTCGGCCATTCCCCACAGTCGTTGTGCAGCAACCGGATCAACGGCGTGTTGCGCCACTCCGCGCTGCCCGGAGCGGACAGTCGGGGCCGGCTGATTGTCCTCGAAGTACCGACCGGTCACTCCCTCGGTGAGCGGCGATGCGGCGAGCAGCACGCTCGGCGCGGCACCTTCGGCGAGGGTCTTCGAGTAAAGCTGCGCAATGACGTCGTCGGCATGGGTCCGTCGACCTACCGCACGGCGTGGCGCATGGAACTGGTCGCTCACAAGCTGCGAGTCGGCAACGAACCACTGACAAGGATTGCCCGCGAGGTCGGGTACGGATCCGACAGCGCCCTTTCGGTGGCATTCAAACGTGTCATCGGCGTCTCGCCGGACAACTATCGTCGCTCGGCTGTTTCGGACCCGACCTCCTGAAAGCCCGGTTCCGCCTCACTCAGGGCACGACGGTCACCGGCCAGCGTCCTGCTTTGACCAACCGCACCGCCACCGAGCCGGCGATTCGATGCCCAGCATTTTCGGACGCTCCCACGACGACGGCGTCGGTGCGCAACTGTTCAGCCACGGCGATCAGACCGTTGTACGGATCGCCCTGCGCGGTGCGGAACTGCCAGCGCACCTGTTCCCGATCCCCGAACCGGGCGGCCGAGGTTCTGATGTAGTCGAGTAGCTCGTCGGCGATCTGCTTGCCGGTTTCCACCATCGAGATACCGGCCTGGCCCCAGGACGCCGTCGCAATGGGTTGCACGTACACGAGCACCAGCAGCGATCGTTGTCTGCGGGCGAGTCCTGCGGCGTAGGCGGCAGCGCGCCAGGACGAATCGGAACCGTCGACCCCCACCACGATCGACTTCGGCCCGTCGTGTCCGTACTCGAAACCGGTGGACTCCTGCGCATCGCTCACGAGTCGAGGCTACTGCCGGTACCCGCCCGTCCGAGCGCCCCACCTGGCAACCGGTACGGTTGGTACACCTCGAGTCCCGGTCACTCGAACGACGAAACCCTGGACGGGAGCAGCACATGAACGACGATTCGCAGTTCGACGCCACTCCGGTCGTTCCCGCAGACATAAACCCTGTCCCAACGACCGACCCGGCCACCGTGTTCGCCGCATTGGCCGACATCGTGTACGGCGGCAGTAGCGCCGAGCAGGTCTACACGGCCATCTGCAATGCGGCCACCCTGCTGGTGCCGCACTGCGATCATGCGAGCTTGATGCTGATGCGGCACGGCAAGGCCGTCACCGTCGCGGCCTCGGACGACATTGCCCGAGTCGTCGACGACATCGAGCGCGCCACCGGCGAAGGTCCGTGTCTCGACGCCATCACCGACGAAGCAGCGCAACTCGAAGCAGACTTACGGACGCCCACTCAGTGGCCTGCGATGGCTCGCGGCGTGCTGAACAGAACTCCGGTCCGCGGCGCAATGGGATTTCGGCTCAAGGTCGACGAGCAGAAGGTGGGCGCGCTCAATCTGTTCACCGATACTCCCGGCGTCTTCGATTCCGACAGTGCCGAAAAAGCAATCATCCTGACAGCCTTCACAGCGGTCGCGGTCGCAGCGATGATGAACGGACAGGAAGCGTCGACGCTGCGTGACGGCCTCGAAAGCAACCGGGAGATCGGCAAGGCGATCGGGTTGATCATGGCGCTGCACGACGTGTCCGGCGACGAGGCGTTCGCGTTGCTGCGTAAGTCCTCCCAGGACTTGAACGTGAAGATTGCCGACCTCGCGGCTACCGTCGTCGAGCGACACAGCAAGGGCCTGAAGAGCTGAACACTTGAAGAGCTGGGCAACAGGGCTCAGTGTGCGCCCTGAACCTTCTTGGGGAGGGCGAAGACCAACGCCAGCGCCACCACACTGAATGCAGCACTGACGGCCATCGCCATGGCCGCGCCGTGCAGAAAGCCTGATCCGACGGTGTCGGGGCCGGTGATGTTCAGAGACCCGAACAGCACGCTGCCGATGACGGCGATCCCGATCGCCGAACCGACGCGCTGCATGGTCGAGATGACCCCACTTGCCGCGCCGGCGTCGCTCGGGTCCACCGTCGCGACGATGAACTGCGCGTTGGGTGCGATGAACGCACCGTTGCCCAGGCCCGCCACGAACAGTGGCACCAGCAGTGTCCAATGCGAAATCGTCTCGGCGGAGCTGGTCGCCAGGATGATCCACAGCCAGATCAGCCCGATGGCGACAAGTGCCGCGCCGAGGATCAGGACGGTGCGACCGAGGCGGACCGTCAACTTGTTGCTCTGCGAGGAGGCGATGATGCTGCCGATCGCGAACGGTATCGACACCAGTCCCGCCGATAGTGCCGTGTTGCCGAGTCCGGTCTGCCACAACAACGAAATGGTGAAGAAGATGCTGGTGAAGGCTGCGAAGTAGACGAGCGCGAGAATCACGCCCCCGGTGAATGCAGGGTGGGTGAACAATCGAGGTGGCACGAGCGGATTGTGTCCACGGCCGGTATGGATCACTTCCCACCAGCCGAACAGCGCAATCAGACCCAGTCCGGCCACGATCGTCAAGTAGGTCCAGAGCGGCCAGCCCAGTTCCTGGCCTTCGATCAGCGGAACGAGCAGAGCGATCAGGCCCCCCGATATGAGAACCAGTCCGAGCCAGTCGATTCCGGGGACAGCCGCCGGCGCAGACTCGTCTTTCTTCGGCAGGAGCACTGCGGCTGCAACGAGACCGATTATTCCGATGGGCAGATTGACCCAGAAGACCAAACGCCATCCGTTCTCGTCTCCGAATGCCTGAATGATCAAGCCTCCGATGATGGGGCCCAGCGCCGTCGACACACCGATGACGGAACCCAGGATGGCAAAGGCCTTACCTCGCACAGGTCCCGGGAACAGCAACTGGATGAACGCCGTGACTGCGGGTACGAACATCCCGCCGGCCAGGCCCTGAACCACCCTGGCAACAACCAGCTGCAGATCGTTCTGCGCCAGGCCACACGCAAAGCTCGCCACGGTGAACAGCGCGAGCCCGGCGAAGAACACCCACTTGTGCCCTATGCGGTCGCCCACTTTGCCCGCCGGGATCAAGGCGAGCCCGAACGCCAATGCGTATCCCGAGATGATCCACGACAGAACCGACTCAGACGCGTCCAGGGTGGTGCGGATCGTCGGCAAGGCCACGTTGACGATCGTGGTGTCGAGGAGCGCCATGAACATGCCGAGCAGCAGAACCACGAGCGCCTGCCATGCACGCTTGGGTACTTCGGTCGCAGGCTGAGTTGTAGAGGCAATGCCGTCGGTCACTGCGCGGCCCTTCGTCGTAGTCGCTGAACAGTACCGACCAATCGGTCTGCTGGTACTAGTTGATCATCGCGGTCGCGGCGAACACCCACGACAGCCCAGTGGCCAGCACCACGAACGACGATGCGACGACGCGGCCGCCCCACTGTGTCTCCACAAGAGGCGTCTCCGCTACAGCCTTCGCGCCGGTTGCGTCCGTTTGCGTCAT
Organism: Rhodococcus sp. AW25M09; assembly: GCF_000333955.1. Lineage (GTDB taxonomy): Bacteria > Actinomycetota > Actinomycetes > Mycobacteriales > Mycobacteriaceae > Rhodococcoides. Next base: position 62,144 of record NZ_CAPS01000070.1, on the reverse strand, counting down.
TGCTTGATTCCCACCCTGCATCTGCGACTCTCATAATTTCCTGCCGCTGGGTACCCCGGGAAGCCACAACGAAACTAGTTCGCATCGACAACCGCCTCCACAGCGTCGAGAAACGGAAGTTGCGAGGGCAGCAGCTTCTCTCTCGCCTGCTGCAACGGAAACCACTCGATGCGGTCTACCTCGGGAAACGACTTCATGAGGCCGGATTTCGGCGGCCATTCGATCTCGAATGTGTTGCTCACCGCATTCGAAACATCGAGATCGGCTTCGACGCCGAACGCGGTGACGATCTTTCCACCGCGCTGAGTGACCGAGCCGAGCTCCACGCGTGGTCCGGCAGGCACGTCGGCACCGGTTTCTTCTCGAAACTCCCGCCGGGCTGCCGTCCACGCATCCTCGCCGTCGGTGAAGAGCCCCTTGACGATCGACCACGCGCCGTCGTCCTTGCGCGCCCAGAACGGTCCGCCGGGATGAGCGATCAGGACATCGAGGCCGTCGGCACCGACGCGATACAACAGAATTCCTGCACTCGTGTCGACCATGGCCTTCAGCGTGCCATCAAATCGCTTGCTCGTGGCGGTTCGTCATTACTAACGTGAACGCGCCTCACAACCGATTTCACCTCTCGAAGGAGACCGTGATGAACAGGACGGGATCAGACAGGGTCTGGTTGATTACCGGAGCGAGCTCGGGATTCGGACGCGAATTCGTTCGTGCAGCACTCGACCAGGGTGATCGAGTGGTGGCCACCGCCCGCACCGCTACCGATCTCGGAGGTCCGGAGAGCGATCGGTTGCTGCACGCACGGCTGGACGTGACCGATCAGGAATCGATCGATTCTGCCGTGGCTAACGCTCTCGACCGGTTCGGACGCATCGATGTCCTGGTCAACAATGCCGGTTACGGTCTGCTCGGCGCATTCGAGGAGATTGACGAGCGCAGGTTCCGCCACAACGTCGACGTCAACTTCTTCGGCGCGTTGGCCGTCACTCGGGCAGTGCTGCCCTCGATGCGGGCGCGCCGCAGCGGCCATATCGTGCAGATGTCTTCGGTCATCGGAGTGGTACCTGGTCCAGGCGGAACTGCATATGCTGGAAGCAAATTCGCGCTCGAAGGGTTTTCCGAGGCCCTTGCCGCAGAGGTGCGCCATCTCGGTATCGGCGTCACGATCGTTGAACCGGGCCCGTTTCGCACCGAGGCCAGTGGCCGGTCGATGCAGTGGGGAACACCGTTGGACGACTACGCCGCGCTGATCGGGCCGGCCAGAGCGGTATTCGAGGCCACTCATGGAACGCAGCTGGGCGACCCGCGCCGCGGAGCCGATGCCGTCCTGGCGGCGATTTCCTCGGGCTCTCCCCCACTGCGCCTACCGCTGGGCTCGATGTCCTTCGAGTGGATCGAGAGCTATCTTCAGGCTCGAATTGATCAGGTTCGCGACGTCCACCCCGTAGGTTCCGACACCGACTACAGGTGACTCATACAGTCACGAACACACAGAACTCGTTTCCCTCCGGGTCCGCCATGACTGTCCACTCGACGTCCGAGTCCGGTCGCCGTAGCACCCGCGCGCCGAGTGATTCCAGTTCGGCGACAGCGCCGACGAAGTCGACCTCGACATCCCAGTGGACACGGTTCTTGCCGGTCTTGCCTTCGGGAACCGGGGCGAAGACTATCGACTCGAACGGTACTCCGGAAGCGCCCTCGATCGCGTGCCAGCCTTCCTCGCTGACCTCTGTCGCTCCGCCGAGCACCTGTGCCCACCAGCTGGCCAGAGTCTTCGCGTCGAGAGCGTCGACCACTAGTTCGTACATCCTGTAGGGGCCGACTTCCCGCCGGACGAATGCGCAGAACTCCCCTCCATCAGGATCGGCCATCACGCGCCAACCGAATTCGCCCGGGGCAGAAACAGGTGTGGCACCGGGAAGTTCGGTCATTGCCACGTGCACGTCCAGACGGATACGATTCTTGACTGCCTTGAACTCCGGTACCCGATTGATCCAGATGGTCTGCGTGGGCTCCACCCCGCTGAGCTTCACGATGTCGGGCGAGCCCGTACGACTCGACATCGAGTCCGATGGTTGCCGACCAGAAGCTCACCATTGCCTCCAGATTCGTTGCATCGATACACAGATCCTTGAATCTTGCTGTAGACACTGCGCCGATAGTACGCACCCGGCGAGGACTATTTTTCAGCGCCAACATCCTTCTGCCGCCGTGCCACGCACCCAGCCAGCAGCTATGGTCGACCGATGCAAGAGCGTGCAGCGTCGACCAGACAGGCCGTACTCGAAGGAGCAGCGGCCAGTTTCGACAAGTTCGGTTACGGTACAGCAAGTTTGAGCACCATCATCAAGCACGCCAAGGTCAGCAAGGGCGCGATGTACTTCCATTTTTCGTCCAAGGAAGAGCTCGCGCAAGCGGTGATCGATGCGCAGTTGACGATGGCGGCCACGGCTACTGCCGTCATCATCGAGCGCACCCCCAAGGCATTGGACGCGTTGGTCCTCGTCACCAAGGAGCTGGCGCGTCAGCTGCAAACGGAATCGATCGCGCGTGGCGGTATGCGACTGACACTGGAATCGACCACCGCGCACAATCCGAACGCTGAGTCGTTCGACCTCTGGATCCACATGATCGCGGAGTTGACCGCTCGCGCTCAGAGCGAAGGCGACATCGCCGGCAGCGTTGACGTCACAGCGCTCGCGAGGCTGATCGTGGCGTCGTTCACCGGTGTGCAGACCGTGTCCGAGATGCTCACCGGTCGGGCCGATCTACAGCAGCGAATGGCCGAGACCTGGCAGCTGCTGCTGCCGTCGGTGGTACCGCGCCGACGGCTCCCTCGGGTCCTGGCGTTGGTCGAGGGACCACTTATCGACTGGACCGCTCCGTAGGTGCCAGCCACGGCTCCGATGTCGCGGTCACCGACATCGCCGACAGCACCGCTCCGTTGTGCTCGAATTGAATGCGGTGCACGCCGTCCCTCGACGCGGTGTCGACTATCACCGAGCATGGGTTGCTCCACTCGGCGAAACCCATGAACCTCACCTCGAGCGAGGTGAAATCCAGCTCCGGCACTCCGGTCGACAGCCGCAACGCCTGGCGGGCGGCTTCGAGCATCGTCACCCCCGGCAGGTACTCGACCGAGTGATCGAACATCGCCAGGTTGCGAGGATCGGGCGCGACGACGAGGGTTCCATCCGAGGTGTGGCGTGCCAGCACGACGTCGGACGGATCGAAACGTCCCACGGCGGCGGCCTCGACCACTTCCGTGCCGGCCGGCAGGTAACGGAAGTGCGGGTCGGCCATCGACGCAGTGCGAAACGCCGAGTACACCTCGGGACCGATGGACCGGACGGACGCCGTACCGAACGCGACGAGTTGCGTGCCGTTGAGCAGCCGAGCCGACAACTTCACGTTGTCCGTCGACGCGTCGTCGAACGTCACATCGGTCGTGATCGACTCGGCAACAAGCGAATCGTCGATGTTGTCGACCGACAACGGTTCCAGGATCTCGAAGCGAAAGTGCTCGATGAAGACGACGTGGTCGAGTGGCACACCGTGGGTGACGTGACAGAAGAGACTGACTGCTTGTCGCAGCGCCTCGGCCACCATCAACGAATCGTGGGTTCGGCGCACCGGCGCGAACATGCGATGCGAAGTCTGCAACTGCACGGCCGCCCGGTGAGTACCGTCGACGGTTTCGTAATCGGTCAGCAACACGTCTGCCGGCAAACGCCGATGGACGAGGTGACGTGGCACGGTTGCTGCGTAACTCAAACTCATGAAGCCCCTTAAAACCGACCGAACCGGTTTTTTATAGCACTGTTGAGCCACCCGGATCGCTTGCTCAGTATCCCGGGGACCCCCGACAAAACTGGCATCCACCGAAGGGATTCATTCAATCGATATACAGCCAGCTCGGTCGCGAACTGATAACCGACCAGGACGCCTGATAGCGCACCCTCGAAAGACAAAAATCCCCGTCCGGCGTACCGGACGGGGATTGCGCTCCCCCACCTGGACTCGAACCAGGAACCCTTCGATTAACAGTCGAATGCTCTGCCAATTGAGCTATGGGGGATTACCTCGCGGCATCACACTCTCGTGCGAGCCGTTGGAAACAATAGCGCACACCCCCTAGTGACTACCAAATCGCCCTGCTCGAGCGTCGTCGGGCAAGATGGACGAACAGCCGCACGCTCTACGGAAGGACCCACTGATGATTCGTTTGGTACTGGCGGCTGGAGCTGCATATGTGCTCGGTGCCAAGGCGGGCCGGGGCCGGTACGAGCAGATTCGTAAGACGGCCAGCGCCGTCGCGTCGTCTCCGGCCACCAAGAAGGCGATCGACGTCGGCCGTCAGAAACTCTCCGACTCCCTCAACACCCAGCCGCGGCTGGAGCCGATGCAGCCGATCGACGACGAGACCCAGGTCTACGTTCCCCGCGATCAGCTCCGACGCTAACCGACCTCGGCGACACTGCCGACTGCGAGCTCGAGCAGACTTCGGCGGTACTGCTCGAGTGCGATGAGGTCGCCGAACAACGCGTTGTAATCGTCGGGCTTCTCGGCCGGCGACATCCGCTGCAACTTCGACTTCAGTTCGGCCACCTGCTGGCCGACCCACACTTCCTGCAGTCGGGCCAGGACGCCCGAGATGTAGCGCGTGAGGGCATCGTCGGCCACCCTCATCGGATCTACGGCCAGCTCGGTCACCAACGACACCACCACGGGGTCCTTGGCCTGTTTGGCCACGGCATCCACCCACTCCCCTCCACCCAAGCCTGCGACAGTGCCCCCGGCCGCGGCCACCGCGTCACGCACGGCCGAGTACGCCGGGTGATGGAAGCTTTCCGGCGGAAGTGAATCGAACACGGTCCCCGCGACCGCAGGCATCTGCAGTACCGCCTTGAGGGCTTCTCGCTGCGGCCACAGCGTCGGATCGGTGGGATTGGGTCGCGGCGGTCCCGCGGGTGCCTCCGTCGGCTCCTGCTGACGCTTGGCGAAGGGCACGCGTTTGCCGCTGGTATCGCCCCGGGCGCCCTTCTTCGCCTCGTCGCGCACGCGCGCGAGCACCATCGCGGTGTCGTCCCAGCCGGTCCAGCCGGCCAACTGCCTCGCGTACTCGTCTCGCAGTGATGCGTCCTTGATCCGCGCGACCACCGGAACGGTTCGCTTCAACGCTTCGACGCGGCCCTCCGGTGTATCCAGATCGTGCTCTCGCAGTAGCGATTTGACGACGAAGGCGAACATGGGGGTACGTCTGGCCACCAGATCGCGAACGGCGTTGTCACCGGACTTCAATCGCAGGTCGCACGGGTCCATACCGTCGGGTGCGACGGCGACGAACGTCTGACCGGCTATTTTCTGATCACCTTCGAATGCCTTCATGGCGGCGGCCTGACCGGCGTCGTCGCCGTCGAACGTATAGATCACTTCGCCGCGAAAGTAGCTGTCGTCCATCATCAGTCGGCGCAGCATCGCCAGGTGATCCTCACCGAACGCGGTACCGCAGGACGCCACCGCCGTCTTGACTCCGGCCAGATGCATCGCCATCACGTCGGTGTAGCCCTCGACGATGACGGCCTGATGGGACTTCGCGATCTCCTTGCGCGCCAGATCGAGGCCGAACAGCACCTGAGACTTCTTGTACAACATCGTTTCCGGTGTGTTGATGTACTTACCCGGCATAGTGTCGTCGTCGAACAGTTTGCGGGCTCCGAAGCCGATGACGTCGCCGCTCTGACTGCGAATGGGCCACACCAACCGGCGCCGAAAACGGTCGATCGGCGTACCGCGCTTGCCGGGTGTCGCCAGCCCCGCGTCGACGATCTCCTTGGCCTCGAAGCCTTTGCCCAGCAAATATTTGGTGAGGGTGTCCCAGCCGTCGGGTGCGTACCCACAGCCGTATGCCAACGCGGCATGACCGTCGAAGTTTCGTTCGGTGAGGTAATCGCGTGCGGTCTGGGCGTCGGGACCACTGAGCCTGCCCGCATAGAACTCCTGCGCAGCTGCGTTGGCGGCGATCAGGCGAGCACGGGTGCCACGGTCACGTTGGACCGATGGCCCTCCACCCTCGTAGGAAATCGAATAGTTCAGCCGGTCGGCAAGTTGCTCGACGGCCTCGACGAAGGAAATGTGCTCGATCTTCTGCAGGAAGGAGTAGGCGTCACCTCCCTCGCCACAACCGAAGCAGTGATAGTGACCATGATTGGGACGGACGTGAAACGACGGGGACTTCTCGTCGTGGAAGGGACACAAACCCTTCATGGAGTCGCCGCCGGCACGCTTGAGCGAGACGTAGTCCCCGACTATGTCTTCGATCCGTGTGCGTTCACGAATGGCGGCGATGTCGCGTTCAGGTATTCGGCCGGCCACGAGGGCAGTCTAGTCCCGTTCCGGACCTACCCATATTCGGTCCGCGGCGCGATCAGCCCCAGCTGGCCTGAGCTCCCAGTGAGCGCTTGTCGATCAGTTCGAGTCGGCTTTCGGTGTACGAGGCGATCTGGTCGACGACCACTCGGGTTCGCTCGGCGTCGCTGGCAGCGCGCTGCCAGGCGGGAACCAGGATGGGATCCAGCTCTCCCGGAGCCGAGCGCAGCAACCATTCGGCGACGCGGTGGATACGGTCGCGTTGGCGCTCCTGGCGGATCTTGTGGCCGGCATCGGACATCACGTACCGCAGCGCCATGGTCTTGAGCAGCGCCACTTCCGAACCGACGATCGACGGCACCACGAGGTCGGCGTCGTATCGGCTCAGCGGCGCGGTGCCGTACTTCTCACGGGTGCCCTCGATGGCCGCGGTGGCGAAGCGCCCGACGAGTTCACTGGTCATGTGCTTGAGCGCGACCGACGCGGCGAGGGTGCCGTCGTAGCGTCCGACCGCAACCACGACGGGCATCCTCGACAACCGGTTCGCAGCTTCGATCAACTCCTCGACGTCGAGTCCCCGGAATTCCGAGACGCCGAGTTCGGCGAGGGCGCGTTGCTCGATCGGATCGGACAGCGCACGAAGGTCGATTCGGGCGTCGATCACACCGTCCTCGACGTCGTGTACCGAGTAGGCGACGTCATCGGACCAGTCCATGCTCTGCGCTTCGAGGCACTTGTGCCTGTCCGGTGCACCGCTGCGAACCCAGGTCAGAATGGCGGAGTCGTCGTCGTAGGCACCGAATTTCGCGCCGGGGGCCGGCCGGATCCACGGATACTTGGTCGCGGCATCGAGGGAGGCTCGGGTCAGGTTCAATCCCGCGCTGCGACCCTCGGCGTCGAGGATCTTCGGCTCGAGTCCGGTGAGAATGCGCAGGTTCTGCGCGTTGCCCTCGAATCCACCACAGTCCTCGGCCACTTCGTCGAGGGCGCGTTCGCCGTTGTGGCCGTACGGCGGATGACCGATGTCGTGTGCCAACCCCGCGAGGTCGACCAGATCGGGGTCACTACCGATGCCTTCGGCGATGCTGCGGCCGATCTGCGCCACTTCGAGCGAGTGCGTCAACCGAGTGCGCGGGGTGTCTCCGTCCCGCGGCCCGGTCACCTGAGTCTTGTCGGCGAGCCGGCGCAGTGCAGCGCAGTGCAGCACCCGCGCCCGGTCGCGTGCGAACGCACTTCGATGCGAGGCGTTGTCTGTGCCCGGTTTCAGTCCCGCCGTCTTCGGGGGTTCGGGGACGAATCGTTCGACGTCGTGCGCCGAGTAGGTGCCGGTCATGTCACTGGCCTGCCGTGTAGGAGAAGTCTGCGGTGAAGTGAGTCAGCTGGTACCACAGCAAAGCGCCCGTTTCCCTGGCGATCCCGTGTGCCTGCGATTCCCTGGTATAGACCGCCGGGCCGGTGCGGGTCGGTGAGGTCCACGCGTCGAGTCCGGCATCGCGTGCCATGGTTCGAGTGCGCAGCGAATGCCACGGATCACTGACCAGCACCACCGACGACTTGCCCTGCTCACGGAGTGTGTCGCTCACTGCCTCGATGCTTTGCAGGGTGTCCGAGCCGGTCTCGACGGCCACGATCGCGTCCGCGGGTACGCCCTGGTCGATCAGATAGTTGCGGCCCGACGCGGCCTCGGTGAAGAGGTCGCCTTCCTGTTTGCCGCCGACGGTGACGATTTCCGGTGCGATGCCCCGCTCGTACAGTGATGCGGCCTGCGACAGACGGGCCTCGAACACCGTGGAAGGGGTACCGCTGTACTGGGCCGCGCCGAGTACGACGATGGCGTCCGCCTTGGAGTAGTCGTCGATGCGAGCAACCTGCCATACGCGGACTGCTGTTCCGGCGACCAGCACCACCGCCATCAGGATCACTCCCGCGACCAGGCGACCGGTCCAGCGTCCGAGCGTTCCGAAGAAGCCCAGGCGCTCGGGACCGGGGTCCGAGGCATACCGATCGTCGTACGGATCGCCGTACGAATCTCGGTCGAGAGTTGAATTCACACCTCGAGTTTGCCAGGCCCGAGCATCGAGACGGTCACGGCGCGCCTCGTGGGATCGTTCGTGGGATCTACAGCCACCCGCGGGCCTCGGCCACCCGGACCGCTTCGGCACGGGTGCTGGTGCCGGTCTTACCGATCGCCGAGGACAGGTGATTGCGCACCGTCCCCTCCGACAGGTGCACCGTGGCAGCGATCGAGCCGGCCGTCCCGCCCTGCGCAGCTGCGCGAAGAACTTCCTGCTCACGGGCCGTCAGCGGCGAAATACCGTCGGTGAGGGTCTCGGTCGCCAGCGTCGGATCGACCACGCGCAGTCCCATGTGCACGCGCCGAACGGCGTCGGCCAGCTGCTTGGCAGGGGTGTCCTTGACCACGAATCCCGATGCCCCCGCGTCGATCGCACGACGCAGATAGCCGGGCCGACCGAAGGTGGTGACGATCAGCACCCTGGACTCGGGCGCAACCAGCGCCAGCTCGCCGGCGACGTCGATACCGTTCTTTCCCGGCATCTCCACGTCGAGCAGCACGACATCGGGCCGGTGTTCGAGGACCGCCGCGACCACTTCGTCGCCGCGACCCACCTCGGCGACGACGTCGAGATCGTGCTCGAGCCCCAGCAGAGCTGCAAGTGCACCCCGCACCAGCGCCTGGTCGTCGGCCAACAACAGCCTGATGCTCATTCTGCCGAGACCTCCACCTTGAATCCGCCTGTCGACACCCGGGCGATCGTCAGTGAACCACCCGCGGCCGTCACTCGTTCACCGATGCCTCGTAGACCGTTGCCCCCGGTATCGCAGCCGTCGCCGGCAGGTCCTACTCCGTCGTCCACGATCGAGATGCTCGACGACGTCAGCGTCACCCGGCAGCGCCGTGCGCTGGAATGTCGCACCACGTTGGTCACCGCTTCCCGGAGCACCCAACCGAAGAGTTCGCGGTGCCGCAGCGGCACCAGATCGGCGTCGGCGGGAAGATCGGCCGCGATCCCCGCTGCGGTCAGAGCCGTACGCGCACTCGCCAATTCGGTACCGACATCGATCTGCCGCATGCCGCCGACGGTGCTGCGAACATCGGCAAGCGCTTGCCGCGCAAGAGTTTCCAGTTCGGCGATCTCGACGGCTGCGCGGGCGGGGTCGAGATCGATCAGACGCCCGGCCAGTTCGCTCTTGACGGTGATGACGGTCAGGGAGTGGCCGAGAATGTCGTGGACGTCGCGGCTCATGCGCTCGCGTTCGGCGACGATGGCCAGATCTGCCAGTTGTTGCCGCGCTACCGCCAGTTCGTGGTTGCGTTGAAATACCTGGGTGATGCCCCACGCCGCGGCGGCGCTGATCAGCAACTGGAAGGCGAAGAAGTTGTCGGGCACCCAGGACGAGACGGCGCGGGGTGTGAATTCGACAACTACCGCCATCGCCGCGACCAACGCCCACGCGTGCCGTACCGGAAGAGTCATCATCGCCAGAACCGCGATGTACACCGTCGCCCCGAACCCGGTGGTTCCGATGAGGGCACACATCGCCGCGGTCAGCACAGCCATCTCCGCGAGCGCAATCCATGCCTGCGACGTCGGCAGCGGATGTCCTCGGCGGTGGCCGTTGCGGAAGCGCCAGAAGGTGGTCGTGAACACGACGGCGAAGCCGATGATCGCAGCTATTCCGGTCACGCGCGCTGCCATCGACCCCAACGCAAGGATCTCGTTCAGCGGATAGATCAGGTAGATCAGCCAGATGGCCCCGAACATCCAGCCGAATCGCCAGACCCGCCCCTCGGGCAGGTCGGCGGTGAACGTGGTCATGTCGCCCACGGTATCCCCGTGGGCGACACGATCAGAGGTTTGCGCGTCAGGCACGCTTGGTGTCTTTCCGGAACAGCAGGGCAGCTCCGGCGATGAACACTGCCGCCCACACCACCAGATTGACCACGGCGATAGCGAGGGTTCCGAGCTCCGCCGAGGTGAACGGTGCCCGGGCCACCGTCGCCAGGCCGTAGAGCGGGGTGAACTGGGCGAGCATCGGGAACCAGCCACCGTCCCCGAGGGGGACGAACAGGCCACCGGCCAGCGCCAGGAGTGCCAGCACCGGTCCGAGGATCTGCATGACGTTCTCCGAGGGCAACAGATACCCCATGAACAGCCCGAACGCGGCGAACACCGCAGATCCGAGCCACGCGATCACTCCGCAGGCGAGCCACACCCAGATCGGCATGTCGGCTCCGAAGAACTTCGCGACGACGAACACCACGACGATCGCGGCGGCACCCATCGTCATGGCCACGAGGACCTTGGTGATGATGTACGCGACGGGCTCGAGCGGAGTCAGCCGAAGTTGCCGGCTCCACCCCTGCGCGCGTTCGACCGAGACCATCGCTCCCCCGCTGGTGGTGGCGAGCATAGCTCCGTAGACCGCCATGCTGATGGCGATGTAGCCGGTGACATTGCCATGGGCGAAGGAGTAGTCGGACTTGAAGTCGGACTGCGTACCGAAGATGACGAAGAACACCGGCGGCATCACCAAGGTGAAGATCAGAGTCCGCTTGTTGCGGAACAGTCTGCGAATTTCCAGTCCGAGGAACGTCGGCGAAAATCCGCCCCAGGCAACGGCTCTGGCAGGAGTGCGGGTGGTTGTGGACGCAGTGGTAGTGGTCATCGGATGCTCCCGGCGAGGTCGTTTTCGGCTGGGTCGTTTTCAGAATCGGTGGTCAGGGCAAGGAACGCGTCTTCGAGGTTTCTCGAGACGATCTCGAGGTCCGTCGCCTGCGCGTCGTTCAGCAGGTATCGGGCCACGGCATCGGAGTCGCGTCCGTGCACGATGACCCGATCACCACGAGTTTCGACGCGGTCCACCCCGGGCAGCGCGAGCAACATCGACTGGTCAACGCCGGGCAACGTAGCAGTGACGGTGCGTCCTGCGGCCAGGTTCTTCACCTCGGTGGCGCTGCCGTCGGCGACGATCTTGCCGTGCCGCACCAGCACGATGCGGTCGGCGTAGGCATCGGCTTCGTCGAGGTAGTGGGTGGCGAAGAGGACCGTTCGACCGGTGCTGGCGTCCTGGCGAATAGCGTTCCAGAAGTCGCGGCGCCCCTCGACGTCCATGCCGGTGGTCGGCTCGTCCAGCACCAGCAGATCAGGATCGGGCAGCAGTGCGAGCGCAAACCGCAGTCGTTGCTGCTGACCGCCGGAGCATTTCGCGACTCGGCGGTCTCCGATGTCGGCGATACCCGCCCGGGTCAGTACTTCCTTCACCGACCGGGTGTGGGCAAAGAGCGCCGCGGTCAGCTCGACGGTTTCGCGGACTGTGAGATCACGGAGCAAGCCACCGGTCTGCATCACGGCCGAGATACGGCCCTGGGCGATGGCATCGGCGGGGGTTCCCCCGAACACCGACACCGAACCGGTCGTCGGTGCCGCGAGCCCGAGCATCATGTCGATGGTCGTCGTCTTTCCCGCACCGTTGGGTCCGAGGAACGCGACGACTTCGCCCGGTTCGATGGACAGGCTGAGCCCGTCCACCGCCCGGACCGAGCCGTAGGTCTTGGTGACGTCTCGCAGTTCGACTGCCTTCGTTGTGGTCATGGGAATCACTCTGCTCCGAGCGAACAGCGTCGACCTCGTCCGAGCGTCACGATTGCACGATGACAACTGTCATGGATCGACCTGCTCGATTCGGACACCACCCAGCCGGTAGATTTCAACGCATGGCAGTCCAGCACCGGCGGCATTCCAGCGCCACAGTTGTCCGTAGGTCGGTTCATCGATTCCGTCGCCTCACCGCAACAGGTGCCCTGACCTTGTTCTTTGCGGTACTCCTGGCTCCCGGAATTGCCTCGGCCGAGGCACCCTCGCGCCTGGCCACGCAGATCACCGACAACGTCCAGGCACTCGACTCCGACTCGACGGCCGAGGTGCAAACCTCCATCGACGACCTCTACGGCAGCAGCCAGCTTCGCTTGTGGGTCACCTATGTTGCGGATTTTGACAACATGTCGGCCGCGAACTGGGCCGAGCAGACCTACCAGCGAAGCGACCTCGGTCAGCGTGACGTCCTCCTCGCGGTGGCGACAGTCGACAGTTCGTACTACCTTGCCGTGAACACCGGGCTGTCGCAGGTCACCACAGCCGAGCAGGACGACATTCGAGTCAACGATCTCGAACCCGCACTGCGCGAGGAGGATTGGTCCGGTGCCGCGATCGCGGCGGCCGGTGCACTGGGCGATGCCTACGCCTCGAGCGGCAGCGGTGGATCGTCCGCACCGCTGCTGATCGGCGTCGGAGCCTTGGCAGTGGCGGGCGGCGGAGCCGTTGTCTACTCGTCGCGGCGCAAGAAGGCCCGCGTCGCCGCCGAGGTCGAGGCGATTGCCGAGATCGACCCGAGTGACCCGGCCGCCTTGGCCCGATTCCCGGTCGACGTTCTCGACACCCGTGCCAAGGAAATCCTGATCGAGACCGACAACGCAGTCCGAGCAAGCGAAGAAGAACTGACGCTCGCCCGAGGCGAATTCGGAGACTCGGCCGCCGCACCGTTCATCGCCGCCCACGACAACGCCAAGAAAGCACTCGCATCCGCCTTCGAGATCCGGCAACGCCTCGACGACGCCATTCCCGAAACCCCGGATCAGCGACGGGCGATGCTCGTCGAGATCATCAGCTCGTGCGGTCAGGCCGACAACGAACTCGATTCGCGCGTCGAGGAATTCGACGGCTTCCGAGACCTGGTGATGAACGCCGGATCACACCTCGACGAACTCACCCAGACGATCGTCGGCCTCACCGTGCGAATCCCTCGGTCGAAAGAGCTCCTCGAGCAACTGCATTCGGAATTCTCCCAGACGGCGTTGAACTCCATCGCAGACAACGTCACGATGGCCGAGGATCGCGTCGCGCTGGCCGAAGAGAACATCGAAGCAGGTCGCGCAGCTGCGGCGCTACCGCCCGGAAAGCAGGGTCCGGCAGTGTCCGCGATTCGTACTGCCGAACGGGCCGTCGAGCAGGCCAGGACGCTGCTCGATGGCGTCGACCATGCTCGCGACGACATCCGGCACGCCATCGCCACGCTGCCCGACGCCATCGAGGACGTCCGCCGCGACATCGAGCAAGCCCGAGGCCTGGCCGAGCACGGCGGTGCCGAGTTGCAGTCGGCCATCACTGCAGCGCAGGCGGCGTTGAAGAACGCGCAGACGGCGCAGTCCTCGGATCCGCTCGGCAGCTACACCGCCCTCTCCGAGGCCGATTCCGAACTCGAGAAGATCGTCGACGAGGCGTCGGCGGAGAAGGCCGCCGAGGACCAGCTGCGAGCTCGTCTGGATCGCGATATCGCGGCCGCTCAGGCGCAGATCACTGCTGCTGCGGATTACATCTCGACGCGCCGCGGCGGCGTGGGTGCCGATGCTCGAACGCGATTGTCCGAGGCCGAACGGCATCTCGCTGCGGCTCGTCAGCTCGAATCCGAGAACCCGGAGGAGGCCCTCAAGCATGCGCATGCCGCCAGCCAATTGGCCTCGCGCGCGTCGAAGATCGCCCAGTCGGACGTGCAGAACTGGGAGAACCGTCACGGGCGGCGCGGCGGTGGTAGCGGCGGCAACGTTGCCGGAGCCGTGCTCGGCGGAATCCTGATCAACAGCGTGCTACGCGGCGGCGGAGGAGGATTCGGCGGCGGCGGCGGGGGCTTCGGCGGTGGAGGTGGTGGCGGCGGCTTCGGCGGTGGCGGCGGCCGCTTCTGACGCGTCGACCGACATACGACAGGCCCCGATCTCGTCTCGAGATCGGGGCCTGTCTGTTTGCCGAAGGTCCTCTACGCGCCGATCAGACGAGACGCGATGTAGCCCTCGACCTGATCGAGAGCAACTCGCTCCTGCGCCATCGTGTCGCGTTCACGGATGGTGACGGCATGGTCGTCGAGGGTGTCGAAATCGACGGTGATGCAGAACGGGGTACCGATCTCGTCCTGGCGACGGTAACGCCGGCCGATCGCTCCGGCATCGTCGAATTCGACGTTCCAGTACTGACGCAGTTGCTGTGCAAGATCCTTCGCCTTCGGCGTCAGATCGGCGTTACGCGAGAGCGGGAGCACCGCAACCTTCACCGGGGCCAGCCGGCGGTCGAGCTTGAGCACCACCCGCTTGTCGACACCGCCCTTGGCATTGGGAGCCTCGTCCTCGCTGTACGCGTCGACGAGGAAGGCCATCAGTGAACGCGTCAAACCGGCGGCCGGCTCGATGACGTACGGGGTGTAACGAGTATCGGTGGCCTGCTCGTAGTAGCTCAGATCCTGGCCCGACGCCTTCGAGTGCACCGACAGGTCGTAGTCGGTGCGGTTCGCGACGCCCTCGAGCTCTCCCCAGGCACCTCCTTGGAAGCCGAACTTGTACTCGATGTCGACCGTGCGCTTGGAGTAGTGCGACAGCTTCTCTTTGGCGTGCTCGTAGAGGCGCAGGTTTTCCGGATCGATGCCCAGATCGGTGTACCACTTCATGCGGTAGTCGATCCAGTACTCGTGCCACTGCTCGTCCTCGCCCGGCTTGACGAAGAATTCCATCTCCATCTGCTCGAACTCACGGGTACGGAAGATGAAGTTTCCGGGAGTGATCTCGTTGCGGAAGCTCTTGCCGATCTGGCCGATGCCGAACGGCGGCTTCTTTCGCGAGGTGGTCAGTACATTGGCGAAGTTGACGAAGATGCCCTGTGCGGTCTCGGGACGCAGGTAGTGCAGGCCCTCCTCGTTGTCGACCGGGCCGAGGAAGGTCTTGAGCAGACCCGAGAACGCACGCGGCTCGGTCCACGATCCGGGCTCACCGGTCTCGGGGTCACGGATGTCGGCCAGGCCGTTCTCCGGCGGGTGACCGTGCTTGTCCTCGTAGGCCTCGATGAGGTGATCGGCGCGGTAGCGCTTGTGCGTGTGCAGCGACTCGACGAGCGGGTCGGAGAACGTCTCGACGTGGCCCGAGGCCTCCCACACCTCACGAGGCAGGATCACCGAGGAGTCCAGTCCGACGGTGTCGTCGCGGCTGGTGATCATGTTGCGCCACCACTGCTTCTTGATGTTGTCCTTGAGCTCGACGCCGAGCGGGCCGTAATCCCAGGCCGACTTGGTACCGCCGTAGATCTCGCCGCACTGGTAGACGAGGCCTCTGCGCTTGGCGAGGTTGGCGACGGTTTCGACTTTGGACTTGGGTGCCACTGGCGGAGCTCTCCATCTTCGGTTACATCGTGACTGTCGGTCACATCGTATGGCGGGTGAAGCGGGCGGTTTTCGCCCTGATCAGACTATCTGGCCCAGCGGGTGAAACCGAACAGCGGTCTGGTGGGGAAATTGACATGCGCACCTGTGCATATCACAATGAATACGATTTGCAATAACGATAACTGCACTAACCTGGTGCCATGAAGTCGATCGCGCAGAGAGAATTCGCCGGGAGTCAGCCGGTGACCGAAGGGGCCGCAACCATGTCCGCTCGATTCGTGGAGACCGACTCGACCCATCAACAAGACCCCGAACATCCGTTGCATGCCGACGACCCGTTCGCTGCTGCTCCCCCGGCTGCGATTCCACCCAGGGAGACCCTGGCCGCGGCCGGGGACATCCTCCGCGCGCTCGCAGCCCCGGTGCGGATCGCCATCGTGCTGCAGCTGCGTGAGTCCGAGCGGTGCGTCCACGAACTGGTCGTCGCGCTCGGCGTCACCCAACCGTTGATCAGCCAACACCTTCGGGTACTCAAGGCGGCGGGCGTGGTGCGTGGAGAACGCAACGGCCGCGAAGTCCTGTACCGACTGGTCGACGATCACCTCTCCCACATCGTCGTCGACGCCGTGGCCCACGCCGAGGAAGGCCGTAACCTGTGACCGAGAAGTCCACCGACACCACGACCCCGAGACGACCCGTCGTCGTCGGAGTGCGGGCCACCAAACAGCGCAGTGCGATTTCGGACTTGCTCGACACCATCGAGGAATTCAAGTCCGCACAGGATCTGCACGACGAATTACGCAAACGCGGTGAGGGAATCGGCCTCACGACTGTCTATCGGACACTCCAGACCCTGACCGACGCCGGTACCGTCGATATGCTTCGCACCGACAACGGTGAGTCGGTCTACCGGCGCTGCTCCTCCGGCCATCACCACCACCTGGTATGCCGCTCGTGCGGTTACACCGTCGAGGTCGAGGGCCCCACCGTCGAGAAGTGGTCGAAGAGCGTCGCCGAGACCAACGGTTTCACCGACGTGAGCCATACGATCGAGATATTCGGCACCTGCAGTCAGTGCGCCACCGCGAACTGATTCAGGGCAGCAGGCCCTCGCGCGCTTTCTCCACCCCGGCGAGTACCAGGATCAGCATCGTCAGCATCGCCTCGTCGTCCAGGCCGCTCGCCGGAAAGGTGTAGCGCAGCAAGACATCTGCAAGCTTGTCGTGGGTGTTGACCGAGATCGCGCCGAACTGCGAATCGGCATTGCGATCGGCGACCTTCTTGTGCAGAGCCGCCTTGAGCGGACGATCCCACGCCAACACCGCGGTGAGCGAGAACACCTCGAGTTCGGGTGAGAGCCGAACGGCCCGTAGCGAGCAGAGCGCACCGGCGTAATCGAAACCGAGAGACCCCTCGTCCCCGACGGTCACGGTGGCGAACTGAGAGAGTGCCAGCCGGGCACGAGTCTGCAGAGTCAATTCGCCGGCTTCGTCGATACCCTGTACGTCGTCACTCATATTTCACTCCCCCGAATCGTCTATCGCGCGAAGCGAATTCGATACACGCCTCCCATAGGTCCCTGCGGTCGAAATCCGGGAACAGCTTCTTCTGAAACACGAACTCCGCGTACGCCGATTGCCAGATCAAGAAGTTCGACGTTCGCTGCTCCCCCGACGGACGCAGAAACAGATCCACGTCCGGCATATCCGCCTCGTCGAGGTACTTGGCGACGGTCGCCTCGGTGATCTTCTCCGGATTCAGCTTCCCTGCGGCCACCTGCCGGGCGATTTCCCTTGTGGCATCGGCGATCTCGGCGCGCCCACCGTAATTGACGCACATCGTCAACGTCATCACCGTGTTGCGCTCGGTCAACTTCTCGGCAACTTCGAGTTCCTTGATGACGCTGCCCCACAACCTGGGTCGACGGCCGGCCCAGCGGACTCGCACGCCCATCTCGTTCATCTCGTCCCGTCGACGACGAATGACATCGCGGTTGAAGCCCATCAGAAACTTGACCTCGTCGGGACTGCGCTTCCAGTTCTCCGTCGAGAAGGCGTATGCCGACAACCATTGCACACCGATCTCGATGCACCCGCAGACGGTGTCCATGAGTACCGCTTCGCCCTGCTCGTGCCCCGCAGTACGCGGCAGACCGCGATCCTGTGCCCACCGACCGTTACCGTCCATCACCAGGGCGACGTGGCGCGGTATCAATTCCGGCTGCAGAATCGGCGGCCGAGCACCCGAGGGATGCGGATCCGGAGGGCGCACCACCGACTGTCCGTCAGGCCGGGGTTGCGGCTCTCGTCGTCGAATCACGGTCCCCATCCTGCCCGACGGTGTCGGCGAACACGGAGTCAGGTTGCGCCAGCGGCACCTGATGCGGGTGTGAGCGTTCGATGAGCGGAAGTGTGCGGAGCTGCCTTTCCAGATGCCATTGCAGATGCGCGGCCACCAGTCCGCTGGCCTGCTTGCGGACGGCATCGGAGGTGGTGACGGTGTAGTCCCACTCACCCCGCTCGAGCGCCACCATCAGGTCCAGGACACCGGTCGACGGCGTCGCCGATCCCGGCGGTCGGCAGTGCACACACACCGCCCCACCGGCGGCGACATGGAATGCCCGGTGCGGCCCGACCGCCGCGCACCGCGCGCAATCGGTCAGTGCAGGAGCCCAGCCCGCGAAGCCCATCGCTCGCAGCAGATAGGCGTCGAGCACCAACTCCGGAGGCCGGACGTGTTGCGCGAGAGCACGCAGGGCACCGACGGTCAGCTGATGCAAACGCTGTGCGGGTGCATGCTCCTCGCCTGCCAGTCGTTCGGCGGTTTCGAGAACGGCGCAACCGGTGGTGTAGCGGCCGTAATCGGCGACGATATCTCCGCCGAACGCGTCGACCGTGTGCACCTGAGTGACGATGTCGAGGTTGCGCCCCGGATAGAGCAGGACATCGATGTGCGCAAACGGTTCGAGCCGCGCGCCGAACTTCGATTTGGTGCGGCGTACCCCTTTGGCGACGGCCCGCACGATGCCGTTCTCTCTGGTCAACAGCGTGACGATACGGTCGGCCTCACCCAGCTTGTGCTGGCGCAGGACGACTGCGTTGTCACGGTATGGCCTCACGCACTCCAGTGTCCCACGGGCGCGGTGTCGGTGACCGTTTCCCGCGCTGAGGGGAAGTCGATACTGTGCAGACGTGGATTTTCATCGGTCGACTCTCGTTTCCCAGGCCGCCGAACTCGCGTCGGGTCGCATCACCTCGGTGCAGGCGGTCACGGCATCACTCGATCGAATCGAGACGAGCCAACCCACGCTCAACGCGTTTCGCATCGTGCGCCGCGCCGCAGCCCTGGCCGAGGCCGCAGAGGCGGATCGACTGCGCGCCGCCGGCACCAGCGCTCAGCTGCTCGGCGTTCCGATTGCCGTCAAGGACGATGTGAACATCGCCGGGGAGCCGACCGCCTTCGGCTGCGCCGGTAGTTTTCCGGCTGCCACCGCCGACTCGGAGGTGGTGCGCAGACTACGTGTGGCCGGAGCGGTCATCGTGGGAAAGACGAACAGCCCCGAGCTCGGCCAATGGCCCTTCACCGGCGGCACCTTCGGACACACCCGCAATCCGTGGAACCGTGAGCGCACCCCCGGCGGCTCATCCGGCGGCAGCTCGGCGGCGGTAGCTGCCGAATTGGTTTCGGCTGCACTGGGTTCCGACGGTGCCGGCTCGGTGCGCATCCCGGCGTCGTGGACCAACCTCGTAGGCATCAAGCCGCAACGGGGGCGGATATCGACCTGGCCGGACCCCGAGGCATTCAACGGCATCACCGTCATCGGCCCACTCGCACGCACCGTAGCCGATGCCGCACTTCTTCTCGACGTGGTCTCGGGTAGCCACGACGGCGACACCCATCGGCCGGCCGCACTCACCGTCTCCGATGCCGTCGGCCGCAACCCTGGCTCACTCCGAATAGCGCTGAGCCTTCGTAAGCCGTTCATCCCGACTCCGGCCGCGCTGGACCCGGAGATCGCCGCTGCGGCGTACGAGATGGCCGCGGTGCTGCGATTACTCGGTCACAAAGTAGTCGTCGACGATCCCGCGTACGGAATGTTGTTGGGGCTCAATTTCTTACCGCGCTCACTGGCAGGTGTCGCCGCGTGGCTCGACCGACTTCCCGATCCATCGCTCGCGGATCCGCGCACCCGAGCCAATGCCAAGAGCGGCCGCGCACTCGCCGGAGCGCCGTTGCGCGCCGCCCGCGCGGCCGAACCTCGAATCGGACGCCGCATCGGCCGGTTCTTCGACGACTACGACATCGTCCTCGCCCCGACGACGGCAACTCCCCCGCCGCGGGTCGACGCCATCGACGGCATCTCCAATGCAGACACCGATCGGGTGATCACCGAGCACTGCCCGTACACATGGCCGTGGAACGTCCTGGGCTGGCCGAGCGTCAACGTCCCCGCAGGCCTGACGAAACACGGGCTACCCATCGGCCTGCAATTGATGGGGCACGAGTCCTCGGAGCCACTACTGGTGTCGGTTGCGGCTCAACTCGAGAACGTGCTGCAGTGGCACCGCAAGCGCCCTGAACCCTGGTGGTCCGATGTGAACGGAACTTCGTAGTCAGCCGACCTGGGCAGGTCAGAAGCCGAGCTTGCCCATCTGCTTCGGGTCGGTCTGCCAATCTTTCGCAATCTTGACGTGCAGGTCCAAGTAGATCCGGGTGCCGAGCAGTTTCTCGATCTGCAATCGCGACGCCGTGCCGACCTCTTTGAGTCGCGAGCCGCCCTTGCCGATGATGATGGCCTTCTGACTGGATCGCTCGACATAGAGAATCGCGTGCACGTCGAGCATGTTGTCGTGGCCCTCGCGGGGCACGATTTCCTCGATGACGACGGCCAGGGAGTGGGGCAACTCGTCGCGGACGCCTTCGAGCGCTGCCTCACGAATGAGCTCGGCCATGAGGATTTCCTCGGGCTCGTCCGTGAGCTCTCCGTCCGGGTAGAACGCCGGCCCGGGTGGCAGTTCGGAGGCCAGCAGATCGACCAGTTTCTCCACCTGCTCACCGGATTCGGCCGACACCGGTATCACGTGACTGGAGTCGCCGAGGAGCTTGGACAACGACATCAACTGCTGTACGACGCGTTCCTTCTTGACCTTGTCGATCTTGGTCACGATGCCGATCAGCGTCGTCTTCGGCGCGATGTGACGTACCTGTTCGAGGATCCACCGGTCGCCGGGCCCGATCTTCTCGTCGGCCGGGATGCACAGGCCGATGACGTCGACCTCGGAGTAGGTGTCTTGCACCAGATCGTTGAGCCGTTGCCCCAGAAGCGTTCTGGGGCGGTGCAGTCCGGGAGTATCCACGAGGATCAATTGCGCATGGTCACGATGAACGATGCCGCGGATGGTGTGCCGGGTGGTCTGTGGACGCGAGGACGTGATGGCGATCTTGGTACCGACCAACGCGTTGGTCAGGGTGGACTTGCCGGTGTTGGGTCGGCCCACGAAACAGACGAATCCGGATCGGAACTCTTCGTTGTGCTGCTCGGACATCGAGCACCTCCAGATTTCAGTGTTGGTGAGTGACGTCCGACGAGTCGTCGTCCTCGGTGGATTCTTCGTCGGGTTCGAGCTTTTCGACCAGCACCGTGGTGATGCGGACACGCCCCTTGGGGTCGGCTCCACCTTCGCCGCGCAGCAGCAGCCCGTGGGTGATCACTTGCGAACCGGGCAGCGGCACGCGGCCGAGCTCGTATCCGAGCAGTCCGCCGACGGTATCGACTTCCTCGGACTCGATGTCGATGTCGAAGATCTCGCCGAGGTCTTCGAGTGGCACTCGGGAGGACACTCGATAGCGTCCGTCGTCGAGTTCCTCGATGGGCGCAACTTCGTCTGCATCGTATTCGTCGGCGATCTCACCGACGATTTCCTCGATCACGTCCTCGATGGTCACCAGGCCCGCGATACCGCCGTACTCGTCGACGAGCAGGGCCATGTGGTTGCGATCTCGCTGCATCTCGGCGAGCAGGCTGTCGAGCGGCTTGGAATCGGGCACGAACACGGCCGGACGCATCAGCTCGGACACCTGCACTCCACGACCACCGTCGGTCGAGTAGTACGTCCGCTGCACAAGATCTTTGAGGTACACGACGCCGACGACGTCATCCACGTTCTCGCCGATCACCGGGATCCGCGAATGGCCGCTGCGCACGGCAAGAGACGTGGCCTGGCCGGCCGATTTGTCGGACTCGATCCAGACCATCTCGGGCCGCGGAACCATGACCTCGCGGGCGGAGGTGTCGCCCAACTCGAAGACCGATTGGATCATCCGCCGTTCGTCGTCGGCCACGACTCCGCGCTCTCGTGCCATGTCCACCAACTCCCGAAGTTCGATCTCGGAAGCGAACGGTCCGTTACGAAATCCCTTACCCGGGGTGATCGCATTACCGATGACAATGAGCAGTCTGCTGATCGGACCGAGCAGCCACCCGAGCGCCCGCAGCGGAAAAGCGGCCGCCAACGCGATCGAGTAGGCGTTCTGTCGGCCCAGGGTTCGCGGACCGACCCCGATCACGACGTAGCTGACCAGCACCATGGCAACCGCGGTGATCACCAGCGCCGTCGTCGAATCGATCAATTGGGTCAGGCCGCCCGCAAGCAGGACGGTGCCGCCGATTTCGCACAGAATGCGCAGCAGCACCATCAAGTTGACGTATCTGGGACGATCGCCGACCACGACGACCAGGCCGGTGGCTCCGGGGCGTTCGTCCTTGACCATGTCGTCGATACGCGCCCGCGACACCGTGTTCAGCGCAGAATCGACGGCGGCGAACAAACCTCCGAGGGGCACGAGTAGGACAGCGAAAACAATGAGCACAACCGCACTGCTCACGCGCGACTACCCCGTCGTGTTGCCGAATCACAGGCTTCGGCCGTGGAAATCACGCGCATCACCGATCCGCACCGTCGGAAAAACCGGTCTTACCGAGAAGCCGGGCATCGCGCGCGGCCTGTTCGGCATCGCGCTCCGCCCGCCTTGCGTCCTCGTACCATTCGGCCAGCAGACGATTCTGCAGCTCGAACATTTCTTTTTCTTCGTCCGGCTCGGCATGGTCGTAGCCGAGCAGATGCAACACTCCGTGCACCGTCAACAGCGCGAGTTCGTGTTCGAGTGAATGCCCTGCCGCGGCAGCCTGATCCGCCGCGAACGACGGACACAGCACGATGTCGCCGAGCATCGCCGGTCCGGGCTCGGGAGCATCGGGACGACCGCCCGGCTCGAGCTCGTCCATCGGGAACGACATGACGTCGGTGGGGCCGGGCAGATCCATCCACCGCATATGCAGATCTGCCATCGTCGCCGAATCCACCAGCACCATCGACAGTTCCGCTGCGGGATGCACGTCCATGCCGGCGATCGCAAATCGTGCGACCGAGACCAGCTCGGGCTCGGAGATGTCCATCCCCGACTCGTTGGACACTTCGATACTCATCTAGCCACTACCCACGCTCTCGTTGCCTGCTCTGCGTAACTGAATCATCTTCTCGCCGAACGTGGTCCGCCGGTGCGGCGTTGCTCGCGGTTGGAAACCGCACTCTGACCTACCGATTCGAAGCGCTCGTACGCGTCGACGATCTCCGAGACCAATCGGTGCCGCACCACATCGCTGCTGGTGAGCTGCGCGAAGTGGATGTCGTCGAGATCGGTGAGAATCTCGGATGCCGCGCGCAATCCCGATTTTGCGCCACCGGGAAGGTCGACCTGGGTGACGTCGCCGGTGACGACGATCTTCGAGCCGAATCCCAGACGCGTCAGAAACATCTTCATCTGCTCGGCGGTGGTGTTCTGCGCCTCGTCGAGAATGATGAAGGCGTCGTTGAGCGTGCGGCCGCGCATGTAGGCAAGCGGAGCGACCTCGATCACGCCCGCCTGCATCAGCTTGGGGATCGCTTCGTCGTCCATCATGTCGTGCAACGCGTCGTGCAACGGGCGCAGGTACGGGTCGATCTTCTCGTGCAACGTTCCGGGTAGAAACCCGAGGCGCTCCCCTGCTTCCACGGCCGGACGCGTCAGGATGATCCGGCTGACCTGCTTGGTCTGCAGTGCCTGTACGGCCTTGGCCATCGCGAGGTACGTCTTGCCGGTGCCGGCGGGCCCGATGCCGAACACGATGGTGTTGGAGTCGATCGCATCCACGTACCGCTTCTGGTTCAGCGTCTTGGGCCGGATCGTCTTGCCGCGGCGCGACAGGATATCCAAGCTCAGGACCTCGGCGGGTGAATCCGAGACGCCCTCGGTGAGCATCGCGATCGTGCGGCGTACCGCATCGGGAGTCAGCGGCTGGGCCCTCTTGGCCAGCGCTGCCAATTCGGAGATCACGCGTTCGGCCAGTGCCACGTCGGCCACTTTTCCGGTGAGCGTCACGGCGTTTCCTCGTACGTGGATGTCTGCCGTCAGCATCTGTTCGAGCGCCCGCAGGTTCTCGTCGGACTGTCCCAGCAGTGGCATCACTGCTTCGGGGGCGAGCTCCAAGCTGGACCGAACGTCGCGCTCGGCGGGAAATTCGCTGTGTTCACTCACGTGGTGGCTATGGCCTGCTCTCTTGTTTCGGCTGTGGAGACGTGTACTGGTGTTCGGATGAAGTTTAACGCCGCAGGATCGATGCGCATTCCTATTGTTCGCCGCTCCGGTCCAGCACGGCGGCGAGCGAGAGCCTCCAGCACTGCGAAGCAGGATCGAGAAAGGCGAAGTGGTCCTCGCCGGGCACGATCGTCAGCCGTGCATCGTCGCCGGCCGCTCTCGCGGCCGCGACGTACCGCTCGCTGTGCGCCGACGGGACCTGGACGTCATCGAATCCGTGCAGACAGATCGTCGGGATACCGATGGGCGCACGGGCCGCAGGCGAGGCCGACCGGTACCGCTCTGGGTCGTCCTGGTAGCTGACCTGCAGCAACGCTTCGACCGCCGGGTTGGTTTTCCGCGACGCACCGCGCGGCTCCAGATCGAGAACACCGGCCTGCGAGACGATGCGCGACGGCCGCACCTCGGTACCGGTCTCACCACCGAGCCACACGGCGAGGTGACCGCCGGCGGAGTGGCCGATGACGCGTACGTCGTCGATACCGACCGGCGCGTGACGCTGCAGATCGCCGGCAACGACGTCGAGCGCCGCGCGCACGTCCTGCTGCATCTGCGGCCAGTGCCCACCTGCACCGACGCGTCGGTACTCGATGTTCCACGCCACCGCACCGGCTCCCGCGACAGCTCGCGCGAATTGAGTTCCCAGGTTCGATCCGTACTGCCCGCTCCAGAATCCGCCGTGCACGATCACCACCACCGGCGTCGTGGCGTCGACCGGCTCGGCCGGCAAGTAGAGATGGCCGAATTGCTCCGAGTGTTCGCCGTACGCGATCTTGATTCGCGCGCTCATGCGGTCTGGAAATCGGGTGGCAGTTGGGTCCACCGGGAGGTCAGTACGCCCAGCGCGCCGAGTGCCACAGCTCCTGCTGTCGACGTCCGCAGCACCGTCGGGCCGAGCACCACCGGGGTCGCCCCTGCCTCGGTCAGAGCCGCTACTTCGCGGTCGTCGAGGCCACCCTCGGGTCCGACGACGATCGCGACCTCGGGCACCTCGCCGAAGGGCAGGTCCCGAAATGCCGAGGTGGCCTCTTCGTGCAGCACGGCAACAATTCCGCCACGCGCCACAATGGCACCCACCAGGGCGTACACCGCCCGTGAATCGTGCAACTCGGCAATCTCGGGAATGTATGCCCGACGCGACTGCTTGGCCGCCTCGGACGCAGTACTGCGCCACCGCGCAACGCCCTTGGTCGCCTTGGGCCCTTCCCATCGCGCCACGCAGCGCGAGGACTGCCAGGGCACGACAGCGTCGATGCCTGCCTCCGTTGCCAGTTCCACGGCCAGTTCCGACCGGTCGGCCTTCGGCAGTGCCTGCACGAGTGTCACCGATGGTGTCGGCGGCGGCATGTCGCTGCGCGACTGGACGGTCAGTTCCAGTCGGTTCTTCTCCGCAGCGGCGACGACCGTATCGGCCAATCCGCCGGCTCCGTCACCGAGCAGCACTCGCTCACCGACGCGAATGCGTCGAACCGTTGCGGCATGATGACCCTCTTTGCCGTCGAGCACGGCGAGCTCGCCGACCTTCGGAAGCGGCGAGAGGTAGAAGACCGTGGGGGCCATGGATCAGCGACCACTGAAGGCTTCCCGCAACCGCGAGAACAGTCCACCGCTGTGCGCCGAACCGGTGGTGACAACCTCCGCCGAGTCTCGATCTCGAATCGACTTGAGCTGTTCGAGCAGCTGGGTCTGCTTGCTGTCCAACTTGGTCGGCACGATGACCTCGAGGTGCGCGTGCAGATCGCCGCGAATACCGGACCGCAGCTTCGGCATTCCGTGCCCGCGCAGAACCGTCGTCGAGTTGGGTTGTGTGCCTTGCTCTATCGAGATCTCGGTGGGACCGTCGATGATCGCGTCGATGTTCACCGACGTGCCGAGCGCGGCGTCGACCATCGGAACCCGCACGGTGCAGTGCAGATCGTCACCGTCACGAACGAACACCTCGTGCTGCTGCTCGACTATTTCCACGTAGAGATCACCTGCTGGGCCGCCGCCGGGGCCGACCTCGCCCTGCGACGCGAGCCGGATCCGCATGCCGTTGCTCACGCCCACCGGAACTTTGACCGAAATGTCGCGACGCGAGCGCACGCGACCGTCGCCACCACACTTGCGGCAGGGGTCGGGGATGGTCTCGCCTGCACCGCGGCAGGTGGGGCACGGACGGCTGGTCATGACCTGCCCGAGGAACGAGCGCTGCACCGACTGCACCTCACCGGCACCGCCGCAGGTCTCGCAACGAACCGGCTTGGAGTCACCGTTGGTGCCCGATCCGGTGCACAGGTCGCACAGGATGGCGGTGTCGACGGTGATGTGCTTGGTCACGCCGGTGGCGCACTCGTCGAGGGTGAGCTTGGTGCGTAGCAGCGAGTCCGCTCCCGGCTGTACGCGTCCCTTGGGGCCGCGCTGCGCCCCGCCTGCACCGCCGCCGAAGAAGGCCTCGAACACATCTCCCAGGCCGCCGCCGAATCCGGCTCCACCGAATCCTCCGCCGCCGCCTCCGCCGCCCTGCTGCAGCGGGTCGCCGCCCAGGTCGACGATGCGTCGCTTCTCCGGATCGGAGAGCACCTCGTATGCGGTGGAAATTTCCTTGAATCGGGCTTGCGCAGCCTCGTCCGGGTTGACGTCCGGGTGCAACTCTCGCGCCAGCTTGCGGTACGCGCGCTTGATCTCCTGGTCCGTCGCCTGCTGGCCGACACCCAAACTCCCGTAATAATCCCGTGCCACGTCGTCTCTTTCGTCCTAGAAAATAAATCTCGTCCGTTGATGCTGCGTGCCGGCGGCCCTGCCCCCGCTGCCGGTGTTCGATCAGTTCGTGCTGGTCTCAGCGCTCGGCCAGGACCTCGCCGATGTATCTGGCAACCGCGGCGACCGACGCGATTGTTCCTGGGTAGTCCATTCGGGTAGGCCCGAGAACACCCATTCCTCCGAGGACCATGCCAGCAGAGCCGTATCCGGTGGAAATCACCGACGTTCCACGCATCTCCTCGACCTGCGTCTCCTCGCCGATACGCACCGTCACGGTGCGGGTGTCCTGTGTCACGGCGAGCAGCTTGAGCACCACCACTTGCTCTTCCAGTGCCTCGAGTACCGCTCGGAGCGATCCGGGAAACCCCGCGTCTCCCGCGAAGTCCGCGGCGTTGCGAGTCAGGTTGGCTGTGCCGCCGAGAACCAGGCGTTCTTCTGGATGCTCGACCAGCGATTCCACCAGCACCGTGGCCGAACGAATCATGGCGTCGCGCAGCCCGGGCGGGGAATTCTCGGCCAGTTCGGCCACGGCGGCAGATGCAGCAGCCAGACGCTTACCCTCCAGGGCGCTACCGAGAAGCCGGCGCAGCTGCGACAGATTCTCGTCGTCGAGGACGTCACCGAGTTCGACGATGCGTTGATCGACTCGACCCGAGTCGGTGATCAGCACCAACAGCAACCGGGCCGGAGTGAGCGCGACCACCTCGAGGTGCCTGACCGAGGACGCCGACAGAGTGGGGTACTGCACCACGGCGACCTGCCGGGTCAACTGAGCCAGCAGTCGGACGCCGCGTCGCAGTACGTCGTCCAGGTCCACACCGTTCTCGAGAAATTCCAGGATGGCGCGGCGTTCGGCCGCCGACAGCGGCTTGACGTCGGCGATCCGATCGACGAACTGGCGATAGCCCTTGTCGGTAGGTACGCGACCGGAGCTGGTGTGTGGCTGGGCGATGTACCCCTCCGCCTCGAGGACGGCCATGTCGTTGCGCACGGTTGCACTCGACACGCCCAGGCTGTGCCGCTCGACCAAAGCCCGTGACCCGACGGGTTCCTGGGTGGACACGTAGTCCGCCACGATCGCTCGTAGAACCTCGAACCGCCTGTCGTCGGTGCTCGACATCGGTGCCCACCTCCGTTCTCGTTTTCAATCGCCGCTCGAGTCTAGTAGCCGACCGACGCCCGCTCGTGCAAGGCCTTACTGTGGTCCGAGTGGAAACAGACTTTCGATTCGGTCCAGCGGCTCCGGGCGCGCGATGATCTTCAAAGGTGTTCGTGACGGAAAGCCGTACCCCGAGCACGGGCTCTCCATCAGGGACTGGTCGAGAATTCCGCCACGTCAGCTGCGTTTGGACGAGATCGTGACCACGACGAAGGTGCTCGAACTCGATCGGTTGCTCTCCGAGGACTCCACCTTTTACGGCGATCTCTTCCCCCACGCTGTGCAGTTCCGCGGGGTCATCTACCTGGAAGACGGTTTGCACCGCGCAGTGCGTGCTGCACTACGAAATCGAACGGTGTTGCACGCCAGAGTGTTCGACTACGACGCCCTGGGTGCCTGAGGGTACGAAGGCCCTGAAAACACTGGGTGCCTGAGGGTACGAAGGCCCTGAAAAACAGTCACGTCCGGAATTTGGCCTTCAGGCCGCAGCGATGCTGCGGACCACTGCGTCCGCGAGCAACCGACCTCGGTCGGTGAGTACCAGCCGGTCGCCGCGCCGGAGCATCAACCCGTCCGCGACGGTCTGCTCGGCCGCGGCACGCTCGGCCGGACCGAGCAGGCTCATCGGCAGTCCGGAGCGAAGCCGGACGGTCAACATCAATTCCTCCAGGTGTCGGTCTTCGGCACTGAGCAACTCACTGCCCATCACCGGCAGCTGCCCGGTAGCGAGGCGATCGGCATACGCAGCCGGGTGCTTGACGTTCCAGAACCGGGTACCGCCGATATGACTGTGCGCTCCCGGGCCGGCACCCCACCAGTCGCCGCCATCCCAGTAGCCGATGTTGTGGCGGCACTGCGCGTCGGCGTCGGTGGCCCAGTTCGATACCTCGTACCAGGACAGACCCGCGGAGTTCATGGCCGTATCGATGCGCTCGTATCGACTCGCCAGCACATCGTCGGCGGGGGCGGGCAGCTCACCGCGGCGGACCTTGCGTGCCATGGCGGTACCGTCCTCGACGATCAACGCGTAGGCCGAAACGTGGTCGACGCCTGCCTCGAGTACCGCGGCGAGGGACTGATCGAGGTCGCTGTCTCGTTCGCCGGGGGTGCCGTAGATGAGGTCGAGATTGACGTGATCGAAGCCTGCCGCGCGGGCTTCCCCGGCCGCGGCAACGGCCCGACCCGGCGTGTGGGTGCGATCGAGGACAGCGAGCACATGTGGTGCGGCGGACTGCATTCCCAGCGAGACCCGGGTGAAGCCTGCGTCGCGGAGACGATCGAAGAATTCCGGAGACGTCGATTCCGGGTTGGATTCCGTGGTCACCTCACTGCCGTCGGTGAGGCCGAAGCTCGACCGGACCGCACCGAGGACGTCGGCCAGACCGTCGCCGCCGAGCAGGGACGGTGTGCCACCGCCGACGAAGACGGTGTCTGCCGTCGGAACGCGGCCCGTCCCCGCCTCGATCATGGCCGCGGCGACGTCGAGCTCGCGCCGCAGTCCTTCCAACCAGGACTGCGGCGACGCCGACGTGCCCAGTTCGCCCGCTGTGTAGGTGTTGAAGTCGCAGTACCCGCAGCGCGTGGCACAGAACGGAACGTGCACGTAGATCCCGAACGCTCGGTCCCCCACTCCGTCGAATGCCTCGATCGGCAGCTCGAAGGTGGACGGGGCGGGTACGACGGTATTCACGCTCTCCAGTCTCCCAGAGGCCACGGCCGACTCACCCCACCCGCCGCCCGGAGGCTCTGCCAGCCTATTTACCTCGAAATCTGGGTAAATAGCCGCCGCGGTCGGCATCGGCCCGATGACGTGGCACAATGGCACCCGTGACCGACTCAGGAATTCGACTCGTGGCCCGCCGCCACGTCGATCTCGGCCGTGTCTGCAGCGCGTCGTGTCGATACACGACCGGCTGCTGACCAGCCTCCTTCGAGCACGTCCATTCGATCCACCGGCTCTTCACCTTCCGTCGTGAACGCAGTTCTCCCCGCAACGCCGCGGAAGCCTGCGCACGCAGGAGCCGGCCAGCACAGAAGATGCAGGAGCATTGCATGTCGTCGACCAGCGACGCGACCACCGACGCTGTCTCCGTCACACCACGGGAGCGCACGCCGCGGCCGACCAAGCGTCGAGCCGAGGGACAGTGGGCACTGGGTTACCGGGAGCCACTGAACGCCAACGAGCAGTCCAAGAAGGACGACAATCCCCTCAACGTGCGGGCCCGCATCGAGAACATCTACTCCAAGCAGGGTTTCGACAGCATCGACAGGGGCGATCTTCGTGGCCGCTTCCGCTGGTGGGGTCTGTACACGCAGCGCGAACAAGGCTACGACGGCACCTTCACCGGTGACGACAACATCGACCTGCTCGAGGCGAAGTACTTCATGATGCGTATCCGGTGTGACGCCGGCGCGTTGAATCTGGCGCAGCTTCGTACTCTCGCGCAGATCTCGCAGGAGTTCGGCCGCGATACCGCGGATCTCTCCGATCGCGAGAACGTGCAGTTCCACTGGGTCGAGGTCGAGAACGTCCCCGAGATCTGGCGTCGGATCGAAGCGGTCGGTCTGAAGACCACCGAGGCGTGCGGAGATTGCCCACGCGTGGTGCTCGGTTCCCCGCTCGCGGGTGAGGCCGTGGACGAGATTCTCGACCCCACGTCGGCCATCGACGAGATAGTCGAGCGCTACATCGGCAAGCCCGAGTACTCGAATCTGCCGCGCAAGTTCAAGACGGCGATCTCCGGCCTGCAGGACGTGGTGCACGAGGTCAACGACTGCGCATTCATCGGCGTTAACCATCCCGAGCACGGTCCCGGACTCGACCTGTGGGTCGGCGGCGGCCTGTCCACGAATCCGATGCTCGCGCAACGCGTCGGCGTCTGGATTCCCCTCGCGGAGGTCCCCGATGTCTGGGAGGGCGTTGTCTCGATCTTCCGTGACTACGGCTATCGCCGGCTCCGCACCAAAGCGCGCTTGAAGTTCCTCATCAAGGACTGGGGCATCGAGAAGTTCCGTCAGGTCCTCGAGGACGAATACCTGCACCGCAAGCTCATCGACGGTCCTGCGCCCGAGAAGCCGGCGCGGCCTCGTGATCACGTCGGCATCCAGAAGCTCAAGAACGGCCTCAACGCGGTCGGAGTCGCGCCCATCGCCGGACGCGTTTCGGGCACGATCCTGGCCGCCGTCGCCGATGCCGCCGAGAAGGCCGGGTCGGATCGGGTTCGCTTCACCCCCTATCAGAAGCTGATCGTCCTCGATGTTCCGGACGAGACGCTCGAGCAGCTGATCTCCGACCTCGATGCGTTGGGTCTGCCGGCCAGGCCCTCGCACTGGCGCAAGAACCTGATGGCGTGCAGCGGCATCGAGTTCTGCAAGCTGTCGTTCGCCGAAACCCGCAAGCGCTCACAGGTTCTGGTGCCCGAGCTCGAAGAGCGCCTGGCCGATATCAACAGTCGACTCGACGTGCCGATCACGATCAACATCAACGGCTGCCCCAACTCGTGCGCTCGATCGCAGATCGCCGACATCGGCTTCAAGGGCATGTTGGTCGACGACGGTGCCGGGAATCAGATAGAGGGTTTCCAGGTTCATCTCGGAGGCAGCCTCGGACTCGACAGTGCGTTCGGCCGAAAGTTGCGCCAGCACAAGGTCAACAGCTCCGATCTGGGAGATTACATCGACAGAGTGGTGCGCAATTTCGACAAGCACCGCGACAACGGCGAACGGTTCGCTCAATGGGCCGTGCGAGCAGACGAGGCGGATTTGCGATGAGTACCAGGATGAACTTGACGGTCGACGAGTTGAAGGACATCGCCGATCGCGGTGCCCGCGACCTCGACGGTGCGAGCCCACTGGAGCTGCTGCAGTGGACCGAAGAGAACTTCGGTAACGACTTCATCGTCGCCTCCAACATGCAGGACGGCGTTCTCGTCCACCTCGCCGCACAGGTGCACCCGGGTGTGGACGTGCTCTTCCTCGACACCGGCTACCACTTCGCCGAGACCATCGGCACGCGCGACGCCGTCGAGTCCGTCTACGGGGTGCGAGTCGTCAATGCGCGCGCCGAGAAGACTGTTGCAGAACAGGATTCGATCGACGGCAAGGACCTGTTCGCCCGCGAGCCGAACCGCTGCTGCGCTATGCGCAAGGTTGCGCCACTGAAGAAGGAACTGGCGAACTACAGCGCGTGGGTCACCGGCATCCGGCGGGTCGAAGCCCCTACCCGGGCCAACGCTCCCCTCATCTCGTTCGACGACGCCTTCGGTCTGGTGAAGATCAACCCGATCGCACCGTGGTCGGACGAGCAGATGCAGGCCTATATCGACGAACATTCGATTCTGGTCAACCCCCTCGTCGACGAGGGATATCCGTCCATAGGGTGCGCACCGTGCACCGTCAAACCTGCCCCCGGCGCCGACCCGCGCAGTGGTCGTTGGGCCGGCAAGGCCAAGACCGAATGTGGGTTGCACGCCTCATGACACTCGACCTCACCTCGGCCACTGTCGGTCGAGCCCATCTCGACGCCGATCGGTTCGACACCCTCGACGCACTGGAATCCGAAGCGATTCACATCTTCCGTGAGGTTGCGGGCGAGTTCGAGCGCCCTGTCATCCTGTTCTCCGGTGGCAAGGACTCGACCGTCCTGCTGCACTTGGCAATCAAGGCGTTCTGGCCTGCTCCCCTACCCTTCGCATTGCTGCACGTGGACACCGGCCACAACCTGCAGGAGGTACTGGACTTCCGCGATCACGTGGTCGCCAAGTACAACCTGCGACTGCACGTGGCCAGCGTCGAGGAGTACCTCGCCGACGGTCGTCTCAGCGAGCGTCCCGACGGCATCCGCAATCCGCTGCAGACCGTGCCTCTCCTCGACGCGATTTCCGAGAATCGTTTCGACGCCGTCTTCGGCGGTGCGCGACGCGACGAGGAACGCGCTCGCGCCAAGGAGCGGATCTTCTCGCTGCGCAACGCCTTCGGCCAATGGGAGCCCAAGAAGCAGCGTCCCGAGCTGTGGAACCTGTACAACGGCAAACATTCCCCGGGTGAGCAGGTACGGGTGTTCCCGCTCAGCAACTTCACCGAGCTCGACATCTGGCGCTACATCGCCCGCGACGACGTGGAACTGGCAAGCATCTACTACGCCCACCAACGGCCCGTGTACCAACGCGACGGCATGTGGATGACCCCGGGAGTGTGGGGCGGACCGGCCGAGGGCGAGGAGCTACAGACCCTGTCGGTGCGTTACCGCACCGTCGGCGACGGATCCACCACCGGTGCCGTGTTGTCCGAGGCCGCCGACAACCAAGCAATCCTCGCCGAGGTCGCAGCGTCACGGCTGACCGAACGAGGAGCCACTCGCGGCGACGACCGCGTGTCCGAAGCGGCGATGGAAGACCGCAAACGTGAGGGATACTTCTGATGAGCACGCAACTTCTTCGCCTCGCCACCGCGGGTAGCGTCGACGACGGCAAGTCCACCCTCGTCGGACGACTGTTGTACGACACCAAATCAGTTCTCGCAGACCAGATCGACGCGGTCACCCGGGCTTCGGTGGACAAGGGTCTGGCCACACCGGACCTGTCGCTCCTGGTCGACGGGTTGCGCGCCGAGCGTGAACAGGGCATCACCATCGACGTCGCCTACCGCTACTTCGCGACGCCGCAGCGCTCCTTCGTACTGGCCGATACTCCCGGCCACGTGCAGTACACCCGCAACACCGTCTCAGGCGCGTCGACGGCTCAGCTGGTCATCCTGCTCGTCGATGCCCGCAAAGGCGTGATCACTCAGACCCGCAGGCACGCAGCCGTTCTGGCGCTGCTCGGCGTTCCGCGCCTGGTACTCGCCGTCAACAAGATCGATCTGGTCGAGGACCCCGCAACGGTGTTCGCGGAAATCTCCGCCGAGTTCACCTCGCTGACCTCATCGCTGGGCTGGTCGAGCGAGGACGTCATCGAGATCCCCGTGTCCGCGTTGCACGGCGACAACGTGGCGGTGAAATCCGACAAGACCCCGTACTACGACGGGCCCACCCTCATCGAGCACCTCGAGTCGGTACCGGTCGACGCCGAGCCACACCGTGTCGGTCTTCGATTCCCCGTGCAATACGTGATCCGTCCGCGCACAGCAGAATTCCCGGACTATCGCGGTTACGCCGGGCAGGTCGCAGCAGGCACCGTCGACGTCGGAGACGAGGTTGTCATTCTGCCTTCCGGTACCCGAACGACGGTCGAGCGTATCGATACTGCGGACGGCGAATTGCAGACGGCTCACGCCGGCCGCAGCGTCACTCTGGTCCTCGCCGACGACGTCGATGTCTCGCGCGGCGACACCATCGCCTCCCCGCACGACGCACCCGAGCCGATCGGCGACTTCGAGGCCACCGTGTGCTGGCTCGCCGAGAAGCCGCTCCGGCCAGGGGCTCGGCTGCTCCTCAAGCACGGAACCCGCACGACACAGGCCATCGTCGGAACTCTCGTCGAGCGGTTCGACGAGCAGGAGCTCACTGCGCAGGAGAGCCCCGAGTCGTTGGAACTCAACGAGATCGGCCGAATCTCCGTTCGGGTTGCCGAACCGATCGTGGCCGACGATTATGCCGTCAACCGGCACACGGGCAGCTTCTTGCTGATCGATCCGGCCGGTGGCAACACGCTGGCAGCCGGGCTCGTCGGCAACGCGCTGGCTGCAGTCGAGCTGGGGTCGGCAGTTCCGGCATGACTGCACTGATCGCGGTTGCTCACGGCAGCCGCGACACTCGTTCTGGTGCCACCATCCACCTCGCCGTCGACGTTCTGCGTCGGCGGCGACCGGATCTGGACGTGCGCGTCGCGTTTCTCGACCTCACCGAACCCGACGTCGACACGGTCGTGGACGATCTTGCCGCGGCAGGGCACACTCGCATGGTCGCGGTCCCACTGTTGCTCGGCAGCGCATTTCACGCGAGAGTCGACCTTCCCGAGTTACTCGGCGCAGCGCGGACTCGTCATCCCGGGGTGTCGATCGAACAGTCCGATGTGTTGGGCGACGACCCGGTGTTGATCGACGCCGTTCGGGATCGGATCCTCGAAACCGGCGTTGCACAGGGTGATTCGACGGTCGGGGTTGCCCTGTCCGCAGTCGGTTCATCGGTGTCGACGGCCAATCAGCGCACCCGGGCGGTGGCCGAGACGCTACTCGCCGGCACCGGCTGGGCCGGGGCCCTCACGTGCTTCGCGACATCGGCCTCGCCGTCCCCCACCGAGGCCGTCGTCCAATTACGCGCCATGGGTGCCACTCGCATCGTGGTGGCGCCCTGGTTTCTGGCACCTGGCAAACTGACCGACCGAGTGTCGCGGCTTCTCACGGAGGAGCCGAACGTGGTGTTCGCCGACGTCATCGGATCCCATCCCGCGGTCGCCGAACTGGCCTCGCGCCGCTACGACACCGCAGTCGCTCGTGCCGCTTCGGTGCCTGCGGCCGACGCTCTGCCGCACCGGTTCAGCGAACTGGGGCACTAGCAATCGGATCGGTGGCGTCGGCGATCTTCGGTACCCGAGTCGCTCGCGCGTAGACGGTGTCGCCCTCGCGAAGTCCGAGGGCCTCACTGTCGCCGCGGGTGATCTGGGCGGCAAACGGTTCCCCGGTGGCGGCGTTCTTCAGCTCGACCTTCACCTCGAAACCGAGACGCACCACACGCTCGACGATTGCACGCGTCACTCCGGCCGATTCAGCCGTTCCGCTGG
This sequence comes from Rhodococcus sp. AW25M09, assembly GCF_000333955.1. GTDB lineage: Bacteria > Actinomycetota > Actinomycetes > Mycobacteriales > Mycobacteriaceae > Rhodococcoides. The sequence continues at coordinate 26,300 of NZ_CAPS01000070.1, read as the reverse complement.
CCTGGGCCTGTGCCAACGACGGATCGCGCCCGACGCGAATATCGTGCGGGCGCACGAGAACTCCGTTCAACTTCGCGACCTGGCCGAGGAACGACATCACGAAGTTGTTGGCCGGACGGTCGTAGAGATCTTCCGGGGTACCGATCTGTTCGATTCTTCCCTTGTTGAGCACTGCGATTCGATCCGCGACGTCGAGCGCCTCTTCCTGATCGTGGGTCACCAGCACAGTGGTCACGTGCACTTCGTCGTGCAGTCGCCGCAGCCATGTCCGGAGGTCGGCCCGCACCTTGGCGTCGAGTGCGCCGAACGGTTCGTCGAGAAGGAGCACCTGTGGGTCGACGGCAAGGGCACGGGCCAACGCCATCCGCTGGCGCTGTCCGCCCGACAGCTGCGCCGGGTAGCGACTCTGGAAGCCCGCGAGCCCGACGATCTCGAGCAACTCGTCGACCTTTTTGGCGATCTCGGCCTTGGGCCGCTTGCGAATCTGCAGACCGAACGCGACGTTGTCTCGCACGGTGAGGTGTTTGAACGCTGCGTAGTGCTGGAAGACGAAGCCGATCTCACGGCGCTGCGGACTCACCCAGGTCACGTCCTGGCCGGCGAGCACAACGCGGCCGGAGTCGAGCTGCTCGAGGCCGGCGATGGAGCGCAGCAGAGTGGACTTGCCCGAGCCACTGGGGCCCAGCAGCGCCGTCAACGACCCCTTGGGAATGTCGATGCCGACATTGTCCAGCGCTGCGAAGTCGCCGTAGCGCTTGTTGGCGCCGACGACGGAGATCTCGATCTCCGGGGATCTCTCGGTCATTTGTTCGTCCTCTTCTTGTCGAGGGCAGTCATCAACAGCAGCACGATGACGGCGATCGCCATCAGCAGCGTGGACGCCGCGTATGCGCCCTGTTGATTGAAGTCCTCGTACCGTGAATTGACCAGCAGCGTCAGTGTTTGCGAGATTCCGGGCAGGTTGGTAGAGACCATGATGACGGCACCGAACTCGCCGAGAGATCGCGCGACGGTGAGCACGACGCCGTAGGTCAGACCCCACCGGATCGCCGGCAGGGTGATGCGCCAGAACGTCTGCCAGGACGACGCGCCCAGCGTAGAGGCGGCCTCTTCCTGCTCTTCTCCGATTTCGTAGAGCACCGGTTCGACCTCACGGACGACGAACGGCAGGGTGACGAAGATTGTGGCGATGACCATGCCCGGAAGCGCGAAAATAACTTTGAAGCCCAGACTTTCGACGCCGCCGAACCATCCGTTGGCACCCCACAGCAGGATCAGCGCAACGCCGGTGATGATCGGGGACACCGCGAACGGCAGATCTACGATCGCCTCGAGCGCCCCCTTGCCGCGGAACCGTCCCCGCACGAGCGCGAGAGCAGTGACCACACCGAACACGATGTTGATCGGAACAACGATGGCCACGATCAACAACGACAGCTGCAGGGCCGACTGCGCGGCCGGAGTCGTTATCTGCTCCCAGAACGTGACGATCCCGTCCTCGAACGTGCGGTACAGAATGGTTCCGAGCGGAAGGAGCACCAGGACGGCGAGATACAGCAGTGCGACGGTGCGCAGGGTCAGCTTGACCGGCAGGCCGATTTTCACGAGATCTGTTCCTCACGTCGGGCCAGACGATTGCCCACCACACGCAGGACGAACAACACCGCGAAGGCGATCGCCAGCAACACCACCGAGATTGCTGCGGCGTCGGTAGCGCGGTCGTACTCGATCAGCTCACGAATGTACTGCGAGGCGACCTGAGTGTCGTTGGGGATGTTGCCACCGATGAGCACCACCGACCCGAACTCGCCGATGGCGCGGGCAAACGCAAGGCCCCCGCCCGACAGCACCGCGGGCAACAGCACCGGCAGGACGATACGGCGGAAGATGGTCCAGTTGTTCGCGCCGAGCGAGGCCGCTGCCTCCTCGACATCCTTGTCGAGTTCGATCAGCACGGGCTGCACCGCACGCACCACGAACGGCAACGTGACGAACAACAGCGCGACGACGACTGCCGGCTTGGTTGCGTTGAACACCAGCCCGATCGGGCTCGCCGGCCCGTAGAGCGAGAGAAGTACCAGGCTGGCGACGATGGTCGGCAGCGCAAACGGCAGATCGATCAGCGCATTGACGAAGCGCTTTCCGGGGAACTCGTCCCGCACCAGCACCCAGGCGATGAGCGTGCCGAGGAACAGATTGAGCACTGCTGCCGCGATCGACACCTGAAGTGTCACCTTGAAGGTGGCCACTGCTCTCTGCTCGGTGACCGCATCCCAGAATCCGGCCATACCGTCGTCGAACGACTGAACCGTCAATGCGGCCAACGGAAGTAGCACGATGACGCTGAGCCACAGCACGGCGACGCCGAGACCGAGTGGCCCCACCGATCCAGGACCCCGGAACTTCCGTCCTTCTCGGCCGGCACGGAACCGAGGGCTCGTGTCGGGAGGGACGATCGAACCCACTGTTGCGGCTTCGGTGCTCGAAGATGACATCGATCGCTACCGAGTACTTTCCTGATAGATCGTCGCGATCGCCCCGTTGTCGCCGAACAGATCTGCGTCCACCTGCGTCCAGCCGCCGAGATCATTTATGGTGTAAAGCTTGTCGGGGGTGAAGAACTTGTCGGAGTATTGCGAGGCGATCTCCGGGTTCACCGGCCGGAAGCCGGCCTCCGCCCAAATCTTCTGTCCCTCGTCGGAGTACACGAAATCGTTCAGAGCGTTCGCGCGGTCGAGTTTCGCGCTGCTGTTGATCACTGCAACCGGGTTGTCGATCCGGAACGTAGCGGGAACGTCGACGTGCTCTACCTTCTGCCCCTGCTCTTCGATGAGGAGCGCCTCGTTCTCGTAACTCAGCAACGCATCCCCCTGCCCCTGCAGGAACGCTTCGGTGGCGGCGCGGCCCGATTCGGGCTGCACCGGGAAGTGATCGGAGACGAGAGTGCGCACGAAGTCGAGACCGGCCTGCTTGTCCTGACCGCCGTTGCTCTTTGCCGCATAGGGAGCGAGCAGGTTCCACTTGGCAGAACCAGAGCTGAGTGGACTGGGACTGATGACTTGAACGTCGGGTTTGATCAGGTCATCCCAGGTACGAATGTTCTTTGGATTGCCCTCGCGCACGACGATCGTCACCACCGACCCGAACGGCACTCCGCCGTAGGCGTTTTGGTTCCAGTTCTCGTCGACCTTGCCCGCCGTGACCAGTCGCGTGATATCCGGCTCCACCGAGAAATTGACGATATCGGCGGGCGCTCCGTCGGCCACCTTGCGAGACTGGTTACCCGACGGGCCGTAGTCGGCATTGATCGCCGTACCGTCACCGTCCTCGGTCGCCGCGAATGCCGAACCGATTGCGTCCCAACCATTCTTGGGTACCGCATAGCCGACGAGCGTCAAGGAAGGACCGCTGGCGGTGTCCGGCTCGCCGCCGACGACGTCACTCGACCCGCCGTTGCACGCAGTGAGCACAAGCGCTCCCACGGCAGCGAACGTGGTCAGCAGGTAACGAGAGCGATGCCTCATCGGGAGAGGGCCTTTCATGATGGTCTGAATTGAGAGCGAGCCGGCGGAAGTGAACAATCCCCAGGCGAATCAGGCCACCACGACTGCGCCCGCGATCACCTGAGGCAGTAGAGAGAACGTGACCGGCCCAGCGCAGAACGCGAGCGGACCGAGACAGCCGATTCGACGAAGGAAGAATCAACAACAGTCGATATCGGCGACTGCCAGCATGCCGACAGCAATCAACGCCAACTCGTGGCGGACGCAGTACTCGGCGGCAGAAGACACGGTCAGAAATCTAGCAGAGGTACAGGACGGACTCTAATTCAGCGGAGCCGCCCGCCACCGAGAGGCTACCGAGTGAGCAGCCAGGCGATGACAACCAGCACCAGCAGCGCGATGAGCGCCAACGTGACCCGAGACCGTGGCATTACTGTCCATCCTTCGTCGTGATGGAGGCCGTCGACTCCGCCTCCCGAGCAGCACGGGCATCGCGCCCGAGCAGGCGCAGAACCACAGCGAGCAGGCGATCGAACACCCGTGCCAACAGGAACGCCGATGGCACGATGACCAGCAGAACGACGATCGACTGCGGGACGAACGGCAAGCCGGTGATCCACAGTTCGACGCCGTCCCACCACCGTGCAACAGGTTCCACCCTCGCAGTTTAAACCAGCCGGCTCCGCGCCCACGCCACGCCGATCGACGACCAGCAGTGGACGAATGAAATCGATACGTCGATGATTGGTCGATGACGGCATTCGAAAATCTTTCGCCCGTGCCCCCGGTGGCCGATGAACCCGCGATGGGATCGGGGCATCCAGATTTGGGTGGAGTCGAAGTTCAGGGCGCGTTGGGCAGTACCGACGCGCCGATATCGACCCTGACGTCCACTCGCAGCGCCTTTCCTCCGATCGACGATTACGCGTTCCTTTCGGACTGCGAGACGACCTGCTTGATCGCGCGCAACGGGTCCGTCGAGTGGATGTGTGTGCCCCGGCCGGACTCCCCCAGTGTCTTCGGAGCGGTTCTCGATCGCAGTGCTGGCCACTTTCGCGTCGGGCCGTACGGCCAATCGGTCCCGGCCGCTCGCCGCTACCTGCCCGGTGGCCTGATCGTGGAGACCACCTGGCAGACCGAGACCGGCTGGATCACGGTGCGAGATGCCCTGGTGATGGGCCCATGGCACAACACCGATCAACGCTCGCGCACCCACAAGCGCGCACCGAGCGACTGGGATGCCGAGCACATCTTGCTCAGGACCATCAAATGCGTCAGCGGCACAGTCGAATTGGAGATGAGCTGCGAGCCCGCCTTCGACTACCACCGAGCTCCGGCCACGTGGGAGTACACCGGAAAGGTGTACGAGGAGACGACCGCAACCTGCGCCGCGAGCGCTGACGGCGATCAGCCCACCCTGAAATTGACCACCAATCTGCGGATCGGGATCGAGGGGCGGGAGGCACGAGCACGCACCCGCTTGACCGAGGGCGACAACGTGTTCGTGGCCCTGTCATGGTCCGACCTGCCTGCGCCGCAGACGTTCGAGGAGGCCTCGGACAAGATGTGGAAGACCTCGGAATGCTGGCGGCAATGGATCACGATCGGCCGATTCCCAGATCACCCGTGGCGCGGCTACCTTCAGCGCAGCGCCCTGACGCTCAAGGGCCTGACCTATGCGCCGACCGGGGCACTGTTGGCCGCGTCGACCACTTCGCTTCCGGAAACTCCTGGTGGAGAACGTAACTGGGACTACCGTTACACGTGGGTACGCGACTCCACATTCGCTTTGTGGGGCCTGTACACCCTGGGACTCGACCGGGAAGCCAACGACTTCTTCGCGTTCATGTCCGACGTCGCAACGACGGCCGACGGCGGGGTCAATCCGCTGCAGGTCATGTACGGCATCGGCGGCGAGAAGACCCTCGACGAGATGGAGCTGCCACATCTGTCCGGCTACGACGGTGCGCGCCCGGTCCGCATCGGCAACGGTGCCTACGACCAAGAGCAGCACGACATCTGGGGCACCATGCTCGACTCGGTGTACCTGCACGTCAAATCGCGCGAACATGTTCCGGAGTTCCTGTGGCCCCTGCTCAAGCGCCAGGTCGAGGAGGCGATAGCCAACTGGCGCAAACCAGATCGTGGGATCTGGGAGGTACGCGGTGAGCCGCAGCACTTCACGTCCTCGAAGCTGATGTGCTGGGTCGCGCTCGATCGCGGTGCCAAGCTCGCCGAGATCCACGGTGAGAACGAGTACGCCGCCAAGTGGAGCAAGATCGCCGACGAGATCAAGGAAGACATTCTCGAGAACGGCACCGACTCCCGCGGTGTGCTCACCCAGCGATACGGCGACGACTCGCTCGATGCCTCACTGCTCCTCGCGCCGCTACTGCGGTTCCTACCGGCCGAGGACGAACGCATTCGCTCGACGGTGCTCGCCATTGCCGACGAGTTGACCGAGGACGGCCTGGTTCTCCGCTATCGAACAGACACCACCGACGACGGTCTGGCGGGCGAGGAGGGAACGTTCACGATCTGCTCGTTCTGGTTGGTGTCGGCACTGGTGGAGATCGGCGAACTCCCGCGCGCGAAGCACCTCTGCGAACGGCTCCTCGGCTACGCGAGCCCGCTCAAGCTCTACGCCGAGGAGATCGACCACCGCACCGGCCGTCACCTCGGCAACTTCCCGCAGGCATTCACTCACCTCGCACTCATCAATGCGGTGGTGCACGTCATCCGCGCCGAGGAGGCTCAGGTATCGGGACACTTCCAGCCGGCCCACGCCAACCCCTGATCAGCCAGGGCCCGCAGTAGTCAGGGCCCGCAGTGTCCAGAGCTCAGCGGCCGAGTTGCCTCGCCCATTCGGCGATCAGCTCGGCCGCGGGCATGGCCTGCACTCGGCGATGACCAGTGCCCGCCCACATCGACAGTGCAGACGGGTCGCCGATCGCTGCTGCCTTCGCACGCAAGGGCGCGGTCAAGTAGTGCAGGTCGGGAAACGCCGCCGGCGCAACCGCCGAGTTCTCTCGCATGAAGTCGTTCACCAGACCTCGCGCTGGACGACCGGAGAAGGCCCTCGTCACTGCAGTGTCGGACGCAAGTGTCAGCTGCTGGCGATGTATCGGTTTGGTACCGGCCTCCGGCGTGTTCAGGAACGCCGTGCCGAACTGTGCGGCGTGTGCTGCACCCGAATCGAGCAGCGGGACGATGTCGTTTCCGTCCATGAGTCCGCCGGCCGCGACTCGGGGTAGTTCGGAGATCTCGCGCACCGCGGCCAGTAGTTCCGTCAAGGGCTGCTCCGGCGCCGAGCCGTCGAACGTACCTCGATGCCCGCCCGCTTCGGGTCCCTGCACCACGAGCGCATCGACTCCGTTCGCGGTGGCCACCGACGCATCGGACGCGGTGGCGACGGTGGCCCACACCTCCGTCCCGACTGCATGCAGCCGAGCGACTTCGTCCGCATCGAACGTCGCGAATGTACTCGACACCATCGGCACCGGATGCGCCAGCAGCCAGGCGAACTTTTCGGCGTAGTAGTCGTCTCGGCGCACCAGTTCCCCTGGTTCGATATCGAACCGCTCGAACCAGGGCGCCAGATGCTGGGCGTAGGACTGCACATCGGCACCGGACGGTTCTTCCGGAAGAAAGAGATTGACGCCGAATGTCACGCCGCGAATCGAATCGACCTGCGCCGCAAATCCTTCGGGCGTGAGTAGTGCCCCGGCGATCATGCCGAGCCCACCGGCCTCCGAGACCGCGCGTGCAAGTTCGGGAGTACTGGGGCCGCCGGCCATGGGCGCACTGACAACCGGAACACGCAACTGCTTCAGTATCGGCGTAGTCACAGGTTCGAAATCTACTCGCTCCCCGCCCTCGAAAGCGATACCCGATCTCTACCACGCGCCACCGACAGGTTTAGGTTTGCGAATAGTTAAGCACAGCAATAGTTTTGGATTCGATCATCATTGCCAGTCGAACGCACGTTCGATACACTTCATGGCATGACCACAGCGATCTGGCAACTGAGCGAGGACCAACTCCTCGCTGCCGCCGCCGAGGTCTCCCACCAGATCCAATTGTTGGAAGCCCGGCGGATCGCCCTCGTCGCCGAAATCGACACCCGCGTCTCCCGCGAGAAACTCGGCTTCCCCGGCCCCGCCGGCTGGCTCACCTCCACCACCCTGCTCTCGGCAGGAAAAGCCAACAAGATTCTCGCCCTCGGCCGTGGAATGGCTGCCTTCCCCGACATCGCCGACGCCGTGAACACCGGTGTCATGTCCCTCGACCACGCCGCCCTGATCCTCGACTTCGCCGAAACCCCACCCGAACACCTACCGCAGGTCGGGCGAGATATGGCCCGGGCAGCGCTGATCAAAGCCGCGACCGGACCCGACGCCCGCACCGGCCCACTGCGCGCGGCGATCACCCGCTTGAACGACCTCTACGGCGGCAACAAGCCACCCGCCGAGGACACCGACCGCAACGAACTCTTCGCCTCGAAAACCCTGAACGGGCGCCTGGCACTCAAAGGGGATTTCGATGCCGTCACCGGAGAAAAACTGCTCACCGCACTCTCACCCCTCACCGAACCCCGCCCTGCCGTCGACGGCACCCAAGACCCCCGCAGTCCCGCCAAGCGCAGGGCGGATGCGTTCGGGCAGATCCTCGACCACTACCTCGCCTCCAGCGACCGCCCCACCGAAGGCGGCGACAAACCCCACGTCAACCTGCACATCCGACTGAAAGACCTCACCGACCTCCGCGGCACCGCAGCAAGCGCAGCAGGCAGCGACAGCGGCAGTGGCAGTGGCAGCGGCAGCGGCAGCGGCAGCGGCGATGATTGCGACAACGCCACCGGACCGGACTGCGGAAGCAGCGGCAGCCGCGACGATGATGCCAGCGGCAGCGGCCATCATTGCGCCAGCGGCAGCCGCGATCGTTGTGACGGTGATACCGTGCCGACCCCTGATCGCGGCGCGTATCGGGACATGTTCGGCGACGGTACCTCTGTCGGCTGGCTGCCCTGGATGGGACCACTCTCGCGCAACACCTCCAGACAACTCGCCTGCGACTGCATCCTCACCGCCATCGTCATGGACGACACAGGCAACCCACTCAACCTCGCCCGCACCGCCCGCACCGTCACCGCCAAACAGAAACGAGCATTGACAGCGCGCGATCACGGCTGCGCCTTCCCCGGCTGCGGCAAACCCGCCGCCTGGACCGAAGGCCACCACATCTGGCACTGGGCCGACGGCGGCCCCACCGACATGAACAACCTCGTTCTCCTCTGCGGATTCCACCACCGACTGATCCACCACAGTGACTGGGAAGTGTTCATCGCCGCCGACAACCACCCCTGGTTCATCCCACCGGCCACCGTCGACCCCCACCGGCAACCCCGACAATCCCACGCCCGAGCAGGCCCCCACATCGCCTGAAACCCCTAAACAATTCCAGCCCCGCACCGAGAACACGGTGCGGGGCCGGAAAAGATTGTGTTGCAGCTACTTCGGCAAACGGAAGGACCGATCAGCATGCAGCTGGAACGGCCGCCAGTGGGGCCAGGGCAGCGAGCATGCAGTGCTTCGATGCGGGCCACCCGAGGGCACCAGCGCTTGTGCCGGCTTACTTCTTGGGCTTGTCGGAGGAGGACTCCGAAGACAGCGCGGCGACGAAGGCTTCCTGCGGCACTTCGACGCGACCGATCGTCTTCATCCGCTTCTTGCCTTCCTTCTGCTTCTCGAGCAGTTTGCGCTTACGGCTGATGTCGCCGCCGTAGCACTTGGCCAACACGTCCTTACGGATTGCGCGGATGTTCTCGCGAGCAATGATGCGCGATCCGATGGCGGCCTGGATCGGCACCTCGAACTGCTGACGCGGAATCAGTTCCTTCAGCTTGGTCGTCATCTTGTTTCCGTAGGCGGCAGCAGCATCCTTGTGCACGATCGCCGAGAACGCGTCGACGGCCTCGCCCTGCAGCAGGATGTCGACCTTCACCAACGCACCGCTCTGCTCACCGATCTCCTCGTAGTCGAGGCTGGCGTATCCACGCGTGCGGGATTTCAGGATGTCGAAGAAGTCGAAGATGATCTCGGCCATCGGAATCGTGTAGCGCAGCTCCACGCGGGTCTCGGACAGGTAGTCCATCCCACCGAGCTCGCCACGGCGTCCCTGACAGAGCTCCATGATGGAGCCGATGAATTCGCTGGGCGAGATGATCGTGCACTTGACCATCGGCTCGAACACTTCCCGCGCCTTGCCGTCGGGCCAGTACGAGGGGTTGGTGACGATGTGCTCGGCACCGTCTTCCATCTCGACTCGGTAGACCACGTTCGGCGAGGTCGAGATCAGATCCAGATTGAACTCACGCTCGAGCCGCTCGCGGGTGATCTCCATGTGCAGCAGTCCGAGGAACCCACAGCGGAAGCCGAAGCCGAGAGCAACGGAGGTCTCCGGCTCGTAGGTGAGGGCCGCGTCATTGAGTTGCAGTTTCTCGAGCGCGTCACGCAGGTCGGGATAATCCGAACCGTCGAGTGGGTAAAGACCCGAATACACCATCGGCCGAGGCTCGCGGTAGCCGGTCAAGGGCTCGGTCGCGCCCTTGCGGAAGGTGGTGACGGTATCGCCGACCTTGGACTGACGAACGTCCTTCACACCGGTGATGAGGTAGCCCACCTCGCCGACGCCGAGGCCCTTGGTGGCTTTCGGGTCGGGCGAGACGATCCCGACCTCGAGCAGCTCGTGCGTCGAGCCGGTCGACATCATCGTGACCTTCTCGCGCGGGTTGAGCGCCCCGTCGACGACGCGGACGTAGGTAACGACGCCGCGGTAGGTGTCGTACACCGAGTCGAAGATCATGGCGCGAGCCGGGCCGTCGGGGTTGCCGACCGGAGCCGGAACCAGCTTGACGACCTCGTTGAGCAATTCCTCGACGCCCACACCGGTCTTACCGGATACGCGCAATACTTCGTCGGCCTCGCACCCGATGATGTGCGCGATCTCGGCGGCGTAGCGGTCGGGATCGGCTGCGGGTAGGTCGATCTTGTTGAGCACCGGAATGATGGTGAGCTCTTTGTCGAGAGCCAGGTACAGATTGGCGAGCGTCTGCGCCTCGATGCCCTGTGCAGCGTCGACGAGCAGCACTGCTCCTTCGCAGGCTTCCAGCGCGCGGGAGACCTCGTAGGTGAAGTCGACGTGTCCGGGCGTGTCGATGAGGTGCAGAACGAATTCCTCACCGTCGACAACCCAGGGCAACCGTACGTTCTGCGCCTTGATGGTGATTCCGCGCTCACGCTCGATATCCATCCGGTCCAGGTACTGCGCGCGCATCGACCGATCGTCGACGACGCCCGTCAGCTGCAACATCCGGTCTGCCAACGTCGACTTACCGTGGTCGATGTGGGCGATGATGCAGAAGTTCCTGATCCTGGACGGATCGGTGAACGTCGTGTCGGCGAAGCTGGGCACTCGTATCCTTCGGCTGGCGTGTTCGAAATGAGCGAACGGGTATGTCCATGGTCCCACGCCGACAACGGTGCGCCGTCCCCGGCTGTCCGACTCGGGTGCTCTCCTGCTGCGGTTCGCGCTGTGAGCAGCAGCGGCGGGATCGCTACACTCGCCGCATGGCTGGCAACTGGAGCAGATTCGGCAAGGAACTGGGCAAGATCGCGATGCGCGAGGGCCCGCGCCTCTTCCGTCAATTGCAGAAGTCCGGCGCTCTGCAGAAGGGCAAGGACGCGATCAGCGGAACGACGACGAATGCGTCCGCTCCAGGACCGCGCCCCGGTCGGCCGGTGGCGTCGCAGACCAGACCGACCGCCCAGCGCGCCCGCACCATCGAGTACTCCCCCGACCTGGATGGCAAGGCGGACCCGGGCGAGATCGTCTGGACGTGGGTCACCTACGAGGAAGACGCCAACCAGGGCAAAGACCGCCCGGTATTGGTGGTCGGGCGTGAGGGCAACGACCTGCTCGGCCTGATGCTGTCGAGCCAGAGCAGCCGCGACGGCGACCGCGACTGGCAGTCGATCGGGTCCGGTTCCTGGGACGCCAAGGGTCGACCGAGCTGGATTCGCCTCGACCGGGTTCTCGACGTGCCCGAGGACGGGATCCGCCGCGAGGGTGCGATTCTGAGCAAGCCCCAATTCGATTCCGTGGCAAACCGATTGCGCCGCGACTTCGGCTGGAACTGACGTCGTGCGCCTTTTGCACTCCTGCAGGGGTGCAAAAGGCGCACGAAGCTAGGCCAGTCGGGTGATCTCCACGACCACGTCGAGAGCCGTCGAACCGCCGCCGGAGAAGATGCCCTTGAGCGGTGGTACGTCGGCGTAGTCACGCCCGAGTCCCACCGAGACGTGCTGCTCGTTCACGGCGATGGCGTTGGTCGGGTCGTAGCCCCACCACGCACCGGTCCACGCCTCGATCCAGGCGTGGCTCTCGCCTTCGACCGTCGCACCGATCGCAGCCTCCTTCTTCGGGTGCAGGTAGCCCGAGACGTATCGGCTGGGGATACCGATGCTGCGCAGCATCAGCAGCGTCAAGTGCGCGTAGTCCTGGCAGACGCCCTTCTTCTCCGACCACGCCTCGACTGCCGAGGTGTGCACGCCGGTCGTTCCCGGCACGTACGACATCTCCTGGTTGACCCAGTTGCAGATCTCGACCACCGATTCCTGGGGCGGGAGTCCCTTGGAGAGCTTCTTCGCCACCGAAGCGAGTTGCCTGTTCTTGGGCACGTACTCGGTGTTGTCGAGCACCTCGTTGAAGCGGTCGGTGATCGGGTCGCTGGCCAGTTCCTCCCAGGAAGCAGTCTCGTCGGGATAGACGAAGGGATCGGTCTCGACGACCGACGACCCGGTGACTTCGAGTTCGGTGTGCGGTGCGTGCAAGTCGAATGCCGTCACCGCGGTTCCCCAGTAGTCGGTGTAGCGGTAGGACCGCGTGACCGGGTTTGTCTCGACTCGGTTCAGAATGACGTTCTGCCGGTTGTCACTTCGCGGCGTCAACCGAGCTTCGTTGTACGACGACGTCACCGGTGCGTCGTACTGATAGCCCGTAGTGTGCACCACACGCATACGCCAGCTCACAGTTCACCTTCCAATTGATCTTCGAATGTTCCAGAGCCGGCGTCGGTCCACGCAACCCACGGCGCGGCGTGGAAGTACTGCTTGGAGATCGCCTCGCCGAGCTCGCGGCACGTTTCCTGCAGCGCCAGCAAACGCTCCTGCAGGTCGTCGAGAATCTCACCGGGACGCAGGAATTCGAGTTCGCTGCGCGCGCGACCGAGTAGCCGCTGCGCTTCGGCGCGAGCACCGACGCGACTGTTGGGCTGGTGGTCGAGCTGATCGAGCGAACGTTCCGCTTCGTTGAGTGCGTAGAACACCGAACGCGGAAAGAGCCTGTCCAGCAACATGAACTCGAGCACGCGTTGCGCGTCGAGAGCTCCTCGATAGGTCCGCAGGTAGGTGTCGTGGGCACCTGCCGAGCGAAGCACCGTCACCCAGGCCGGCGAGGACGGGCGGTCACCTGCACGTGAGAGCAACAGCCGAACGATCATGTCGATGCGCTCCACCGAGCGGCCGAGCAGCAGAAAGCGGTAACCGTCGTCGTGACTGAGGGTGGAGTCCGCAAGACCGGCGAACATTGCGGCCCGTTCCTCGATGTAGCTGAAGAACTCGGCCGGGCCGGTGCGCTTGGACGCCCTGATGCTTTCGTTCAGCCCGTTGTACGTGGTGTTGAGACACTCCCACATTTCGCTTGACGTCACTTCGCGTGCGCCGCGGGCATTTTCGCGGGCACTCGACAGCGAGTCCACGATGGACCCGAGCCCGTCACGACTGAACGCCACCAACTCGGTGAGCGACCACACGTCGAGCGAAACGTCGGGCTCGTGTTTGAACCCGAGCACCCGCAACAGCACTCGCGAGATGTGATCTGGATCTACCGTGGCATCTTCGAGAAGCTGGTGGACGGTGACGTCGAGGATGCGAGCAGTGTCGTCCGCTCGCTCGACGTACCGTCCGATCCAATACAGCGACTCTGCGTTGCGCGCGAGCATTTACTGTCCACCGCCGTTCGAGTTCATTGCTTGCTGTTGCTGTTGCTGTTGTTGCTGCTGCTGCTGGTCCATCGTCAGCTCCGGGCCCTGTTCGACCATCGGCGACTCCGGCGGAACACTGACGATTTCCTCGCCCGCCAGTTCCTGCTCCTCCTGAGAGGTTCGGGTGGCGAGCACCCACGTGTCCTTACTGCCGCCGCCCTGGCTCGAGTTGACCACCAGCGACCCCTCCGGCAGCGCGACCCGGGTCAACCCGCCGGGCAGGACCCAGACGTCGTCACCGTCGTTGACGGCGAACGGCCGCAGGTCGACGTGCCGAGGAAGCAACTGGTCACCGATCTTGGTCGGCACCGTCGAGAGCTGTACGACGGGCTGAGCGATCCAGCCGCGCGGATCTGCGCGAACCTTCTTGCTGATGGTCGCCAGTTCCTTCGGTGAGGCGTCGGGGCCGAAGACGATGCCGTAGCCACCGGACCCTTCCACCGGCTTGATGACCAATTCGTCGATGCGGTCGAGCACTTCCTCGCACTCGTCGTCGAGCCAGCACCGGAACGTGTCGACGTTGGCGAGCAACGGCTTCTCACCCATGTAGTAGTCGATGATCGTGGGCATGTAGGTGTAGACCAGCTTGTCGTCTCCAACCCCGTTTCCGACGGCACTCGAGATGACGACGTTGCCGGCGCGGGCGGCGTTGACGAGACCGGCCACTCCCAGCACCGAGTCGGGCCGGAATTGCATGGGGTCGAGGTAGTCGTCGTCGATGCGGCGGTAGATGACGTCGACCTGACGCTCGCCCTCGGTGGTGCGCATGTAGACGATGTTGTCCCGACAGAACAGGTCGCGTCCTTCGACGAGTTCGACGCCCATCAGCCGGGCAAGCAGCGAGTGCTCGAAATAGGCGGAGTTGGCCACGCCGGGCGTCAGCACCACCACTGTCGGGTCGGCCTCGTTGAGGGCGGCAGCGGAGCGTAGGGCGCGCAGCAGATGTGAGGCGTAATCACCGACGGCGCGGACCCGGTGGCTGGCGAACAGATCCGGAAACACCCGCGCCATGGTGCGCCGGTTCTCCATCACGTAGGACACACCCGAGGGCGAGCGCAGATTGTCCTCGAGCACTCGGAACGTGCCCTGGGCGTCGCGCACCAGGTCGATTCCGGCCACGTGAATGCGGACGCCGTTGGGTGGAGTGATGCCCACGGCCTCACGGTGGAAATGCTCACACGAGGTGATCAGCCGCTTCGGTACCACGCCGTCGCGCAGAATCTCCTGGTCGCCGTAGATGTCGGCGAGGAACATCTCGAGCGCCTTGACGCGCTGTTTGATGCCACGTTCGAGACGGGACCACTCCCCTGCCGCGATGACGCGGGGAACCTGATCGAGTGGGAACGGGCGCTCCTGACCGGACAGCGAAAACGTGATGCCCTGGTCGATGAACGCTCGCCCCAGCGCGTCCGATCTGGCATCCAGGTCGGACGCGTTCGCCGGAGCCAGGGCAGTGTGGATGCCCTTGTACGGAGTTCGGGTACGACCGTCGGCGTCGAACATCTCATCGAAGGCGAGGCCGTATTTCCCGACGTCGGAATACCCGCCGAACACCCCGTCGACATCGGGTTCGACACGATCCGCTGACTTGGTCTTGGTCGCTTTGGCCTTTGTGGTGGCATGCGTTGCCGATCGCGGACTCATTCTGGTCATGTTGCTACAGCGACTGGAGTTAGGCGCGGTAGAAGCGTTAATTTCTTGAAACGCATCTCGATGGCCGATCCGAATTGGGTTCTGGTCCACCGTGCTGGTATTCTCGATCTTCGGCGCAGGGCTCCAACGCTCAGCAGCAGACTTCGGGCATTCCAGCATGGATCGCCCTGACCGGAATACCGACGAAGACGACAAGGATTTTACGCGTGGCCAATATCAAGTCCCAGAAGAAGCGAATTCTCACCAACGAGCGTGCACGCCTGCGCAACCAGTCGGTGAAGTCTTCCCTTCGCACCGTCATCCGCTCGTTCCGCGAGGCGCAGGCTGCGGGCGACAAGGACAAGGCTTCCGAGATCCTCGCCGACGCAGGCCGCAAGCTCGACAAAGCCGCCAGCAAGGGCGTCATCCACAAGAACCAGGCTGCCAACAAGAAGTCGGCACTGGCTCTCGCAGTCAACAAGCTCTGATTCTTCACTGAGCTCGACCGAGCCCGCTGCATTCCGCAAGGATGCAGCGGGTTTTGTCGTGCCGCGGACTCCCCCTACACCGAGCCTGCTTGTTACCGGCCCAACCCCGCCACCTCCGCAACGGCTTTCTCCACTGCGTAGTCTGCATCCGCTGCCTGACCTTTGACGTCGGCATTGAGTTGCGCCACCACGCGCAGTGCTTGTGCGATCGATCGACCGTTCCAGCCGCGGGCCTGACCCTGCGCCTTCTTGATCTTCCACGGCGGCATGCCCAGTTCGCCGGCCATCCGGAACGGGTCGCCACGACCGGCCGAGCCCACGAGTGCGATGGTGCGCACGGCATCGGCCAGAGCGTCGGCGAGCAGCACATGCGCGACTCCCCGGTGCATCGCCCACCGAACCGCCTCGAGAGCGCCGGCCCTGTCGCCGATCACCGCTTTGTCGGCGACGTCGAAACCGGAGACCTCGGCCTTGCCCGAGTAGTACCGGCGCACCGCGGCAAGATCTACCTTGCCGCCGGTATCGGAGACCAACTGCGAACAGGCCGAGGCCAATTCGCGGAGCTCGTTGCCGACGGACTCGACGACGGCTTCGATCACCTCGCCGCTCACTCGAACGTCGGCTGCACGGAACTCCCCGCGCACGAAGTCGATGCGTTCGGCAGGTTTGGTGAGCTTGGCGCACTCGTGCACCTGCGCGCCACACTTCTGCAGGGCTCCCACCATGGCCTTGGCCCGACCGCCGCCGGAGTGCATGACCACCACGACAGCGCCCTCGGGCGGGTCGGTTGCAGCGTCGAGAACCAGCGCAACGGCGTCCTTGCCGGCCTCGGCCGCGGCTTCGAGCACGACGACGCGATCCTCGGCGAACAGCGACGGGCTCAGCAGTTCGGCAAGTTCCGGGGCACTGGCATCACCGGTGCGCAGCCGCGTCACCGGTAGGTCCTCCCCCGGAATCGCGGCATTGGCACGCACCTGGGCCACGATCGCCGCCACCGCACGGTCCATCAAGAGTTCCTCGTCGCCGAGAACCAGATGCAGAGGAGCCACACTCGAAGTCACACCAGTGATCGTGCCATGGGTGGCCGACAGCTCGAACATCCGCTGCGTGCTTGTCACTCACCACAACACATCTGCCGTCCACAGCGCCAACGCCGCCAGCGACACTGCCGCGGCAATCCACCGAATCACCTTCAACCGCAACGACGCCAGCAGTGCGGCGGTCCCGCACAGTGTCAGTACCGCGCCCCACAGACCGCCCGGGGTGACGATGCCCGCTGCCGGTACCGACGCGGCCCGCTCGGCCACCGCGATCAACCACCACAGCGGAGCCGACGCCAGCTGCGCCGTCAACTCGGCGAGAGAGGTGCTCACGGTTGCGATCACGGCGGTCACGATGCCCACCACCGTGATCGGCGCGACGACCGGTGCCACCAACACGTTCGCAGCGACGCCCACCACACTGAAGGTTCCTGCCATTGCCGCGACCACCGGGGCAGTTACCGCGTGCGCCGCTGCGGCGACCGCGACCACCTCGGCGGCCGTCCTGGGCCAGCCGTGGCCCCGGAGCCAGTCGACCCAGATCGGTGCGACGAGTACCAGTCCGGCTGTGGCGAACACCGACAGGACGAATCCGACGTCCACTGCCAGCCTCGGCCACCAGGCGAGCAATGCCAGCACCGCTCCGCACAGCGCGGGAACTGCTTGCCTGCGCCTACCGGTCACGAGCGCCAACAGCCCGATCGACCCCATCACTGCCGCACGCAGCACACTCGGCGACGGCCGCGCCACGATCACGAAGGCGACCAGCACGACGAACGCGACTACCACCGTGGCTCGCGGACCGATGCCGACGCCGCGCAACACCAACAGCACCGCACCGATCAGGATGGAGAAATTCGCACCCGACACCGCGGTCAGATGGGTCAGACCGGCCGCCCGGAAGTTCTCGGCCACCGTCTCGTCCATCCGTGAGATGTCTCCGACCACGAGACCGGGAAGCAGACCTGCGCGATCGGGTGGCATCGAATTCTGCGCCACTGCAGTGAGATCGGTCCTGAATGTACCTGCTGCAGCGGAGATCGTCCCGGGCTCTGCGACGGTGACGGGCGGTGCCGATGTGCGGATCACCGCCACGGTCATATCCGGGCGACTCGGCTCACCGAGTCTGCCCCGAACGGTTATTTCCTGGCCGGGCAGCAGTGCCGACCAGCTCGACTCCGGTGCGATGATCGACACCCGTCCGCCGACGAACAGTGCGGTACCGACCAGGTCGACGCGATCGAGCTCAGCCTTCACCAGCACCATCGAGGGCCCTGCGGACGACAGTCGCCGTGGATCCTCCTCCAGTCGCACCGACGCCGTGATCCACGCGCGGTTCTCCGCGGCCGCCGCCACGGGATGCTCTGCCACCGCGCGCATCTGAAGCCAGATCGCCGCACCGAAGCACAGGGCAAGCATGACGACGGTGGCCACTCCCGCCCAACTGGGCCCGGTCGCGGTACGGCGCGCCGCGACCAGATGAAGCGCCCACGAACCGAAAAGAACCACTGTGCCCGTCGACGCGGTGGCGACCAGCGCGCCGCCGGGGCCGCCGAGGATTCCCACCGCGGTGATCGACCAGCACACCACGGCGGCCGGAACCAGGCGCACATCGAACGGTAGGAACTCCTCGGTCGGCGCAGCGCTGGCCTGAGCAGTGCTGGGCACCGCAGTACTTTCCGACGCGGCATCAGTCCTCATCCGACGTGCACCAGGTCCCGGATCTTCGCCAGCCTGCCGGGCCCGATACCGTCCACTTCGGCGAGCTGATCCACAGTGAGAAAGCGGCCGTTGGTCTCTCGCCAACTGACGATCGATGTCGCGGTCACCGGCCCCACCCCCGGCAACGCATCCAGTTCGGCGACAGTGGCGGCGTTGAGGTCCACCGTCCCACCGGAGGCGGAACCCGCCGGGAGATCGATCGACGACCCACTGCTGTCCGTTGTCAGACTCTGCGCCGATGTCGTACTGCTTACCGGCGGGCCTGCTTCCGGTGGCACCACTCCGACGACGATCTGATCACCGTCGGACACTCGCGCGGCCATGTTCAGCGCCAGCAGATCGCCGCCCTCCGCAGGACCTCCGACGGCGGCCACCGCGTCGGCCACCCGCGAACCCGGTTGCAGCCGAACCAGTCCGGGCTGCGCTACCAGTCCGACGACGCTGACGACCAGTTCTGACTCGACGTCGGGTACCGCTGCCGGAGCAGGCATGACCTCGGAGACGGTCGTGTCGGCGGTCACCACAGCAAGCGGCGGCACAGGTGCCGGCGTCGGCGAATCTCGAAACACTGCACCTGCGGCGACGAGTACGACGAAGATCCCGGCGGCCGCCAATGCGACCGCACCCTTCCTCCCCGGGTCCACGCGGGCCGAGCGCCATCGCTGCGGGAGTGCGGACGACCATGGGGAGCCCAGTCGGTGCGAATCCGGCAACAGCCAGTCCGGGGCCGGGGCGTCGGGGGTCGGGTGCTCCACCTCGACGCGATCGCGTGCGGAATCAGGTTGTCTGCGCACGGCATTCAATCGCGCCACCGTGTGCGCCCGATCGTCGTCACCGCCCATGTACGAGGACGCTAGTGTTCGCGCCCCGGCTCACCCGTATCCCGACGCTGGTCGCGAACTGCCCTGTGCACAACCCGCCGCCTGTGGATGAACCGTCCGATCGGCGCGGCTACGGGCGTCCCGGTGCCACCACGACGCCGACCGCACCCGGGCCGACATGGGCTCCCAGCACAGCCCCGAAGGGATACACGTCGATGCTGGTGAACAGAGGAATTCGGGAGGCCAACATCGCGGCGACGTTCTCGGCGCGCTCTGCGCACTGCATATGGTGCACCGCGAGCACAACCCCCGAATCGTCGCCCACCTCGGCCGCGGCTGCGACGACTGCATCGACCAGCTTGCTCAGCGCCTTGGAGGAGGTTCGCGCCTTCTCCCGCAATACGAGCGTGCCGTCACTGATGTGCAGCACCGGCTTCATGGCCAGAGCCGTCCCCAGCAGTGCCGCGGCCGCACCGATTCGGCCTCCACGTCGCAGATGATCGAGGCGATCGACCACGATGAAACACCTCGAATTTTTCGCCGCTGACACTGCGTCGTGGTAAACCCCGTCCAGGTCCGCTCCCCCGGTGGCCGAATCGGCAGCGGTCAGTACGGCAAAACCCAATCCCATTCCGGCCGAGGCGGAATCGACCACTCGGATGGCAGAGCCGACCTGATCTGCAGCCTGACGAGCTGCTTCCCATGTGCTCGACAGCCCACGGGAGATGTGCAACGCCACCACACCGGCTCCCCGACTGCGTTCGAGCGCCGCGGCGTACACCTCGGCCAGCTCGCCCGGTGACGCGCCCGCGGTGGTCACCGGCTTACCCGAGATGGAATTCGCGGGGATGTCGTCGACACCCTCGCGATGGTCGATGCCGTCGACCAGCACATGCAGTGGCACCACCGAGATGCCGCGCTCGGCGGCGAGTGCCGGCGGCAGGCAGGACGAGGAGTCGGTGACGACGGCGACGGTCATCGCTTCGGAATCATCGCAGCGGCCGCTACCGGTCGCAGGGCCTCGAGCATCATGTCCGCCACTGCAACGTGCGCGTCCCACCCCCAATGGATACCGTCCGGGTTCGCGTTCTCGGACTCGATGTTCGGGCGCACCGCGTCCGCCAGATCGACCATCGGAACGCCCTTGTCCTTGCTCCACGCGCGCAGTGCACGCACGGCCGGCTCGCGGCCCGAGTGCACCTTTCCGTAGGCGTCGCAGCGGTGCACCGAGGGATACGTGCCGATGACGGGAAGTTCGGGACGCACGTAGGCCAAAGCTGAGCGGGTCTGCTCGAGGTAGTCGACGCTGAGCCGCGGCGGCAGTGCCACCGGCCACCCCAGATGCGAGAGAACTGGCTGCACCGCTTGGTATCCCGCGCGAACTACGCGTCGGAGAGCAGGAGGTCTGATGTACCTGATCTGCTCGCGCAGTGCGGTGGGCAACGGCGAGGGAAGTGAGTCCATCCCGCCGATTGCGAGCACGACGGCACCGGCCCGAGGGATGGCTGCCCACACCCGCGGATCCTGGGTCAGCGCCCACCACGCGTCACGGCTCGTCCACCCGATTCGCGCAACCAATTCCACCGTCCAACCCAGTTCGGCGGCAACGAGATTGGGCCACAGCCGCGGATCGTCGACCGGCAGCCCGCCCTCGGGCCCGTAGTAGCTCAGCGAGTCCGCGAGTACTACCAGCGCGGGACGCGCCGCAGGCTCGTCAGAGGACGTCACTGGCTACTCGCGCCGACGCATTCCACACGTCCAGCCGCCACGACGGTGCGTCCCCGGCTCCGTGCGCACCGAGCTGCACCCAGCTGGTGTTGGCGAGGCCACCGAGCACCGGCCAGCGATCGGTCGGCAGATCCAGCAGCGCTGCGGTCAGTGCCGCGATCAAGCCCCCGTGTGCGACGAGCACCAACGGCCGCTCGCTGCCGTCGGCACCCCATTCGGTGACACTGCTCAGGAGCTCGCGAACCAGGGGAACACTGCGACGGGCGACGTCGATGCGGCTCTCCCCGCCCGGTGGGGCGATGGTGGCATCGGCGCGCCAGGCCGGGCGTGCACCGGGTGCGATCCCGTCGACCTCGGTGTGGGTCAGTCCCTGCCATTCACCGAGATGGGTTTCGCGCAGACGCTCGTCCACCGAGACCGACACACCGGCAGAATCCCCGAGTGCCACTGCGGTATCGAGGGCTCGCCGGAGATCGGACGAGACTATCCGAATCGGATCCCGCGTCGACAGCTCGGCAGCGGCCGTCGTCGCCTGAGTGCGGCCGAGTTCGGAGAGATCGGTGTCGAGCTGACCCTGCATGCGGTCGGTGGCGTTGTATTCCGTCTGACCGTGCCGAAGCAGGATGAGCCGTCTGATCATTGCTCCGATTCCGGAGCCGGATGCTGTCCGAGACCGGGAACCTCGATGGTCGGGCAGTCCTTCCACAGCCGCTCGAGCGCATAGAAGTTGCGCTCCTCGTTGTGCTGCACGTGCACGACGATGTCGGAGTAGTCCAGCAGCGCCCAGCGGCCTTCCCTGGTGCCCTCGCGGCGAACGGGCTTGTGTCCGGCCTCACGGAGCTGATCTTCGATGTTCTCCACGATCGAGTTGACCTGACGCTCGTTGGGCGCAGACGCGATCACGAAGCAATCGGTGATGTAGAGCTGGTCGGAGACGTCGAGAATCACCACGTCGCTGGCCAGTTTGTCGTCGGCTGCGAGCGCGGCGATACGCGCCATCTCGGCGGCTTCGGCTGTTGCAGTCACTTGGGTGTACTCCCACTCGTATGGTTCGGGTTCGCGGCCATTGCGCTGGTGACCGGCCCTTCCGGTTGCTTTTTCTGGGGTGCCGGTTCCGACATGGTGACGGATCCGTCGAGGCGCTGAGCGCCTCGTGGTCGGTAGAGATTTCTCTTCGAGATGTATTGCACGACGCCGTCCGGTACGAGATACCAGACGGGCCGATTCTCACCGGCTCGAAGTCGACAGTCCGTCGACGATATCGCGAGTGCCGGGATTTCCATCAATGTGAGTATGTCGGCAGGCAACGATCGAAGATGGTTGGCCAGATGTTCGACGCCGAGCTCGAACCCTGGACGCGAGACTCCCACGAACTTGGCGAGCTCGAACAGCTCCTCCCAGCTCTGCCACGTCAGGATCGACCCGAGGGCGTCCGCGCCGGTGATGAAGAACAACTCGGCATTGGGATGCTGCGCTCGCAGATCGCGCAGAGTGTCGACGGTGTAGGTCGACTTCTCCCGATCGACGTCCACGCGGCTGACCGAGAATCGCGGATTGGACGCGGTGGCGATCACGGTCATCAGGTAGCGATCCTCGGCCGGGCTGACCGTTTTACCTTCCTTCTGCCACGGGCTTCCGGTGGGGACGAAGATGACCTCGTCCAGACCGAACTTGTTCGCCACTTCGCTGGCTGCGACGAGGTGCCCGTGGTGAATGGGGTCGAAAGTGCCGCCCATCACGCCCAAACGGCGAACGGACTGCCTACCTGTGTCGTCGCCGGAGTCGGATTCGCGCTGCACAACCGCTGATTCTACGTCCGCGGCGCTGCCGGTCGTCACACGCCTCACACCGGCAGCAGCCGTGAGACCACGGTGGCGAGTTGCTGGGCGGATCGGCACTCGTGCATCGCGATCACATCGGCGTAGACCTTGGCCGCCGAATCGCCGGAACCCCACTGCGATTTCGGCTCGGGATTGAGCCAGTACGCATGCTTGGCCACCGAGACGATGTGCGCCAACGCGGGTAGCTTCGGTTCGCGGTAGTTGGTGCGGGCGTCGCCGAGAATCAGCACCGAACTACGACTGGTGACCGCGTGCGCGTATTTCTCGTCGAAGGTCGTCAGCGCGTGGCCGTAGTCGGAGTGCCCGTCGTACGTCACCAGATCGGACTCCCGAACGATGCGGCTCATCGCAGCACCGAGGTCGGAACCGGAGTCGAAGAACCGCGTCACCTCGTCGGTGGAGTCGATGAACGCGAAGATCCGCACCCGCGAGAACTGTTCACGCAATGCGTGCACCAACAGCAGGGTGAAGTTGCTGAACCCCGCCACCGAACCCGAGACATCGCACAGCACAACCAGTTCCGGGCGTGCTCGACGCGGCTTGCGCTCGACCAGATCGATCGGAATGCCGCCGGTGGACATCGACTTGCGCAACGTGCGGCGCAGATCGATCGAGCCGTGCCTGCTTCGACTGCGCCGCACCGCAAGTCGCGATGCCAACAGCCGAGCCAGCGGGGTGACGTTTCGTCGCAGCGCCGCCATCTCCGTGTCCGAGGCGCGCAGGAAATCGACTTCCTCCGCGAGCTTGGGCACACCGTAGCTCGCCACCCGCTCGCGCCCCAGCTTCTCGGCCGATCGCCGCCTCGTTTCGCTTTCGACCATCTTGCGGAGATCTGAAATACGTTGCGCTGCAGTACGTTTGGCCACCTCCGATTCGTAGTCGTCGGTGGGCCGATTCGGTGCGTCGTCGCTGCGACCGAGCAACCCGTCGAGAATCTTGCGGAGTAATGTATCGGGCGCGACATCGCGCAGGGCCTGATAGGCCGAGAACGACGGTCCGTTCGAGGACTTGTACTGACCGAGCTCTTCTACCATCTGTGCCGCCAACATCTGGGTCAGCTCGGCGGCCTCGGCCGAATCGTCGGACAGCAGTTCGACCAACAGCTCTCGAAGCGCATCGATGTCGACATCACCGGCCTCGGTGCGAGGCAGAGCAGTGTCGATCTGCCCCGAGTCCCTGGTGCCCGCAGCCACCGGAAACCACAGGTCGAACAGGGCGTCGAACACGGCGCGGTGCGTCGGCCGTCGCAGCAGCGAGCAGGCCAGTCCCTCGCGCACCGCCTCCCGATCGAGCAGGTTCAGCACCGACAGGACCCGGCCGGCGTCGACGGTCTCGGACGGACCGACCGAAATCCCACGCCGACGCAGGGCATCGACGAAGCCGACGAGGTGTCCGGGCATTCCGTGCGGCGCCTGCATGTCAGTTGAGCCGAAGTTCGGCTGCCGCTCGGACCTGGTCCGACTGATGCTTCAGCACTACACCGAGCGTGGCGCGAACCGCTTCGTCGTCGAGCGTGTCCATGCCCAGCGCCAACAGCGTGCGCCCCCAGTCGATCGTCTCCGCCACCGACGGCAACTTCTTAAGCTGCATTGCACGCAGAACCCGCACGGTCTTGATCATCTGCTCTGCTATTGCCTCGGGCAGCTCGGGGACGCGGCTGGCGAGAATGCGGCGCTCGAGATCCGCGTCGGGAAAGTCGAGGTGCAGGAACAGGCAGCGACGTTTGAGGGCCTCGGACAGCTCGCGTGTCGCGTTGGAGGTGAGCACCACGAACGGCGTGCGCTCCGCGGTGATCGTGCCGAGCTCGGGAATGGTGATCGCGAAGTCGCTGAGCACCTCGAGCAGCAGACCTTCGATCTCGACATCGGCCTTGTCGGTCTCGTCGATGAGCAGGACCGTGGGCTCGGTCCGTCGAATCGCCTGCAGCAACGGCCGCGCCAGCAGAAACTCCTCGGAGAAGACGTCCAGCTTGGTCGAGTCCCAATCGGCACCGGTACCCGACTGGATGCGCAGGATCTGCTTGGCGTGGTTCCACTCGTACAGGGCTCGGGCCTCGTCGACGCCCTCGTAACACTGCAACCGCACCAGTTCGGCACCGGTCGTCTGCGCGACCGCTCGGGCGAGTTCGGTCTTGCCGACGCCCGCTGGACCTTCGATCAGCAGTGGCTTGCCGAGGCGATCGGCGAGAAACACCGAGGTGGCCGTCGCCTTGTCTGCCAGGTAGCCCGTCTCGGCCAGACGCTCGAGGACGTCTCCCACGCTGGCGAACAACGGCGGTGTGGTCGGTAGAGCACGGTCCACGTCATAACTCCTAACAAGATCGGGTCTGGCCGGTACTGCGGGGCGTCAGGCTTCTCGGATGTGCCCATCGCCCCACACGGTCCATTTGGTCGAGGTCAATTCTGGCAAGCCCATGGGTCCACGGGCGTGCAGTTTCTGGGTGGAGATGCCGATTTCGGCTCCGAAGCCGAATTGCTCACCATCGGTGAACGCGGTAGAGGCATTGACCATCACGGCGGCCGCGTCGACTCGCCGGGTGAACTCGCGGGCAGCCCCGAGATCGGCAGCGACGATTGCCTCGGTGTGGCCGGTGCCGTAGCGGTCTATGTGCGCGATCGCCTCGTCGATGCCGTCCACGACCTTCAGCGCGATGTCGAGTGAGAGGTACTCCTGCGACCAGTCTTCGTCGTGAGCCGGAACCAGCCCGGGCAGGTCGCCGTGCACCGTGACGCTGTGCATCCGAAAGGCCTGCAGCAGCCGCGGCACCATGGTCTCGGCAATCTCGGAATCGACCAACACGGTTTCGGCAGCGTTGCAGACGCTGACGCGGCGGGTCTTGGCGTTGAGCACGATCTTTTCTGCTGTCTCCGCATCGGCGGAAGAGTGAACGTAGACGTGGCAGTTTCCGACGCCGGTCTCGATGGTCGGGACCGTGGCATCGCGCACGACCGCCGCGATCAGTCCTGCGCCACCACGCGGAATCACGACGTCCACCAGGCCACGCGCTTGAATGAGGTGGGTGACCGTCGTTCGATCCGCGCTACCGAGCAGTTGCACGGCGGCCTCGGGCAGACCGTGGCTGCGCAATGCCCCCTGCAGGGCGTCGACCAGTGCGGCGTTGGACTGTGCGGCCGAGGAGGACCCCCGTAGCAGCACCGCGTTTCCGGACTTGAACGCAAGCCCGAATGCGTCGACGGTGACGTTGGGCCGAGCCTCGTAGACCATGCCCACCACGCCGAGCGGGACCCGCACCTGCCTGATCTCGAGCCCGTTGGCAAGCGTCGAGCCGCGGATGATCTCGCCGATCGGATCAGGCAGACCAGCCACCTGTCGCAGCCCCGCGGCGATGCCCTCGATGCGCGACGCGGTGAGCCGCAACCGGTCCAGGAGGCCCTCGTCCGTCCCGGCTGCCCGCGCGATCTC
>NZ_CAPS01000071.1 GCF_000333955.1 Rhodococcus sp. AW25M09 | reverse complement strand
GGAGCAGGAGTGGAGCCCGCGGAACGACCGGTAAGGCAGGAGTGGAGCCCGCGGAACGACCATCGGGAGCAGGAGTGGAGCCCGCGGAACGACCATCGGGAGCAGGAGTGGAGCCCGCGGAATGACCGGTAAGGCAGGAGTGGAGCCCGCGGAACGACCATCGGGAGCAGGAGTGGAGCCCGCGGAACGACCGGTAGGCCCGCTCGAGGAACTAGGGTTGGTGGAGTTGGGTGGAGCTCGTCGTACATCGAGCTCGAGACGCATGAGGAGCACAGATGATCAATGCCATCGTCTTGATCGACGCCGAGGCCGATTTGATTCCGGAGGCGGCGCAGGCTGTAGCCGATGTCGATGGTGTGTCGGAGGTTTATTCGTGTGCCGGGGATGTCGATCTGATCGCCATCGTCAAGGTTCGCGATCACGCCTCGATCGCCGAGGTCATCACCAAGCACATCAATCGGGTGCGGGGTGTGCGGAACACCACCACTCACATTGCGTTTCAGTCCTATTCGAGTGCCGACGTCGATGCAGGGTTCTCGATCGGCGAGTAGGACCGCTCGGTCAGTCGACGAGCGCGGTGGTGCAACGCGCCCAGTCCGCGAGCAGTTGCGCAGCTGCCCCTGAGTCGACAGCCGTTGCAGCAGTGGACAACCCGGCTTCGATGCGAGCGGTGAGATCACCCGATACCCCGTGATGGGCCGCGATTGCAGCGGCTGCGTTGAGTAGGACGGCGTCGCGGACAGGTCCCCGTTCTCCGGCGAACACACGGTGCGCCACCGCCGCATTGAATTCGGCGTCACCGCCCCGGAGTGCTTCGATCGGAGCTCGGTCGATTCCGTAGTCGAGGGGATCGATCGTCTCGACTGTCACCGAGCCACCGGCCACCACGTGCACGGTCGTGGTGGTCGAGAGCGTGATCTCGTCCAGTCCGTCGTCACCACGCACGACGAGTACCGAGCTGCCGCGTGCGGCGAACACGTCGGCGACCACCGGGGCCAGACTTCCGAAGGCGCAACCGATCAAACCGGCCCGCGGGCGGCCCGGGTTGGTCAGCGGCCCCAGCACGTTGAACACCGTCGGGATGCCGATCTCTTTGCGAGGTGCCGCGGCGAAACGCAAGGCCGGGTGATGGATCGGCGCGAAGCAGAACCCGATACCGACCTGTTCGACGCTCGACGCGACCGCGTCGGCACTCAGGGTCACCCGGACGCCCAATGCCTCTAGCACATCGGTCGTGCCGCTCTTCGAGGACGCAGCTCGGTTGCCGTGCTTGACCACTCGGATTCCGCCGGCCGCTACGACGATCGCGGCCATGGTGGAGATGTTCACGGTGTCCGCTCCGTCACCTCCGGTGCCCACCACGTCGACGGCGTCGGAATCGGTGTCCACCAGAACTGCGTGGGCGAGCATCGACTCGGCGAGACCGTTGACCTCTGCCGGCGTCGGACCCTTCATTCTGAGCGCGACTCCGAACGCAGCGATCTGCGCGGCTGTCGCGTTGTCGGCCATGATCTCGTCCATGGCCCAGCCGGTGTCGGCGCTGGAGAGGTCGGTGTGGGTAGTCAACGCGCCGAGAATTCGACGCCAGGTTCGGGGCTGTTCGTCGCTGGTCGCTGCGGTCATGGTGGTTCTGCCGTGCCCTTCTGCGGTCGGTGCTCGGTGCGGTGGAAGCTTAGCCAGATGCGCCGTCGGCCGGTGTCGGCTGCAGCGCATCCCACCCGACGACGACTCCGCCTCGGCGTTGGGCGAGGCCGGCCATCCGAGAACGTTCCTGCGAGCAGTGCAGCGCATCGAGAACCTGCACACGCTGCAGCACCAGTGCGACGCCGTCCTCGACGTCAGGGCGATAGCCGGGCGTGTGCGGCAGTTCGGCATCGGGACCGATCTCGTATCCGTCCTGAGCGGCGACAGCTGCGGCGTCCCCCACTTCGCCGGCCGGCAACAACAGGTGATGTCGAAGTAGTACGTCCGCTGTGTCGTTCCAGACCGGCGGCTCGGTGGCTGCCTCATCGAGCACAGCCGAGCATGCCCGCGCGTCGTCGAAGCAACGCGCCACAATCACCAGATCCTCACGAGTGGGGTCCAGACGTTCTGCGCTCGAACGCGAGAACAGTCGTCGAAACCACCCACCTTCGCTGCCCTTTGCCATGAGGCCAGCCTTGCACGACTGGACCCTACCGGCCCGTACGGGGGCTTCTACCAGGCCGGGAACAACGGGCCACCCGGATTCGTTGTGCTGCGACGCGCCAAGACCGGACCCGGATATGCCTCCCGTACTACGACGGGTCATACTTCTTTCTGTGACGAGCGCTGTAGGGACTCAAGGATCGGCAATCACCCAACGCGTGCACTCGCTGAACCGTCCCAATATGGTCAGCGTCGGCACGATCGTGTGGTTGTCGAGTGAACTCATGTTCTTCGCTGGGCTGTTCGCGATGTATTTCGTCGCGCGAGCCCAGGCGAACGGAATTTGGCCGCCGGAACCGACCGAGTTGAACCTCGGTCTGGCCGTGCCGGTGACTGCCGTGCTGATCGCTTCTTCGTTCACCTGCCAACTCGGCGTTTTCGCAGCCGAGCGCGGAGATGTGTTCGGGCTGCGTCGGTGGTACACGATAACGCTGATCATGGGTGCGTTCTTCGTATCCGGTCAGGCGTACGAGTACTACCACCTGGTCGAAGAAGGCACGACGCTGTCCAGCAGCGTCTACGGCTCGGTCTTCTACATCACGACAGGCTTCCACGGCCTGCACGTGATCGGCGGGCTCATCGCGTTCGTGTTTCTGATCACCAGGACCTTGGTCAGTAAGTTCACGCCCGCGCAGGCCACCGCTGCCATCGTCGTCTCGTATTACTGGCACTTCGTCGACATCGTCTGGATTGCCCTCTTCGCGACGATCTACTTCATCCGCTAGTGACAGTCAGCACGCCAAAGATAACGAACGAACGGATTCAGCCCCCGACGTTCGGTCCGTCCCGACACGACAAGGGATAGAAGATGAGTACATCTCCCCCAGCAGCATCCGTCGACAAAGCCGCCTCCAAGACACGACGGCAGCGTAAGGGTCGCCGACGTATCACGGGCGCTCTCGTTCTGATGATGGGCCTTCTGAGCGCGGGATTCCTCGCTTCGGCCCTGACCCCAACCCCGCAGGTCGCCACTGCAGACGCCGACTCGGCGGCACTGATCCGCGAGGGTAAGCAGCTCTACGACACTTCCTGCGTGACGTGTCATGGTGCCAACCTGCAGGGCGTCGAGAACCGCGGCCCCAGCCTCATCGGCGTCGGTGAGGCGGCTGTCTACTTCCAGGTTTCCACCGGCCGCATGCCTGCTGTGCGTAACGAGGCTCAGGCGCTGCGCAAGCCGCCGAAGTTCAACGACAAGCAGATCGACGCGCTCGGTGCGTACGTTCAGGCCAACGGCGGCGGACCCACGGTCATCCTCGACGAGAACGGTGACGTTGCTCAGGAATCGCTGCGCGGCAACGACGTAGCACGAGGCAGTGAGCTGTTCCGGCTGAACTGCGCGTCCTGCCACAACTTCACCGGTCAGGGCGGTGCCCTGTCGTCCGGCAAGTTCGCGCCGGATCTCGGACCTGCAAACGAGCAGGAAATCTACACCGCGATGGTTACCGGACCGCAGAACATGCCGAAGTTCTCCGATCGTCAGCTGACGATCGAGGAGAAGTCGGACATCATCGCCTACGTCAGGTCGGCTCAGGAGACGAAGGCCGCGGGCGGCTGGGGGCTCGCTGGCTTCGGTCCGGGCACCGAGGCCATCGCCCTGTGGGTTGTCGGAATCGCCGCAGTCGTCGGCGCAACACTGTGGATCGGAGCGAGGTCATGAGCGACGGTGATTCCGGCCGCAAAGATACGGCAGACACCAGCGGTGTGGATGCCGACAAGAAGTACACCGATGAGGAGTTGGGTTCGCTCAGTCGCGACCAGCTCGTCGAACTCGGCACCAACCTCGATGGCGTCGATGTCGCCTTCCGTCGCAACCGCTGGGCCGTCGAGGGAACTCGCGCCGAGAAGCGCGCCGAGCGCAGCGTAGCGATCTGGTTTGCCATCGCCGGCCTGTCGGCCGTCGCGTTCATCGGTGTCTACCTGTTCTGGCCATGGCAGTACGCCGGCATCGGCGACGAGAACTACCACCTCTACTCGCTGTACACGCCGTTGATCGGCGGCACGATGGGCCTGGCGATCCTCGCCGTCGGTGTCGGTGCAGTGCAGTTCACCAAGAAGTTCATCCCCGAAGAGGTCTCCATCCAGGACCGCCACGATGGAAATTCCTCGGAGACGGACCGTAGGACTCTGGTGGCAGAACTGGGCGACTCCCTGGACACGTCGACCATCGGTCGACGCAAGGTGATCAAGCGCTCACTGCTGTTCGGTGGTGGAGCACTCGGTGTCATGGCACTACTCCCCCTCGGTGGTCTGATCAAGAACCCGTGGGCCAAGGGCGAAGATTCTCCGTTGTGGGTATCCGGCTGGACTCCTCGGTACGATGGAGAAACCATCTACCTCCGACGAGACACCGGGCGACCGGAAGATGTCGTTCTCGTTCGGCCCGAGGACTTGGACGCTGGTGCTATGGAGACTGTCTTCCCGTTCCGCGAAGCGGACCGCGAAAGCGAGCACGAACTGCTCGTGTCCCTGCGCGGTATCCGCAATGCCGTCATGCTCATCCGCCTGCGCCCCGAGGCCGCCAGCACGGTCATCAAGCGCAAGGGCCAGGAGAGTTTCAACTACGGCGACTACTACGCCTACTCGAAGATCTGCACGCACCTGGGTTGCCCTACATCGTTGTACGAGCAGCAGACCAACCGCATTCTCTGCCCTTGCCATCAGTCGCAGTTCAACGCGCTCGAGTACGCCAAGCCGATCTTCGGACCGGCCGCGCGCGCGCTGCCCCAGCTTCCCATCACAGTCAACGAGGAGGGATACCTAGTGGCACGATCCGATTTCAACGAAGCTCTGGGTCCCGCCTTCTGGGAACGTCGACCGGAGCGTGATTCATGAGTCCTTCACTGCAAACCCTCGCAGCCAAGCAGGCCAACGACGTAGACAGTCGTTACCATCTGGCACCGGGGCTGCGCCGCCAGATCAACAAGGTGTTCCCCACCCACTGGTCGTTCCTGCTCGGTGAGATCGCGCTCTACAGCTTCGTGATCCTGCTGCTCTCCGGCGTGTTCCTCACGCTGTTCTTCGACCCGTCACTGAGCGAGGTCGTCTACCAGGGCGCGTACACCCCCCTCAACGGTGTGACTATGTCGCGTGCATATGCCACCGCCCTCGACATCTCGTTCGAGGTTCGCGGCGGTTTGTTCATGCGACAGATCCACCACTGGGCGGCCCTGATCTTCGCCGCATCCATCATCGTGCACATGGCGCGCATCTTCTTCACCGGTGCGTTCCGTCGCCCCCGTGAGGCCAACTGGGTCATCGGCTGCTTGCTGCTGATCCTCGCCATGTTCGAGGGCTTCTTCGGATACTCCCTCCCCGATGACCTGCTCTCGGGCACGGGTCTTCGTGCAGCGTTCTCGGGCATCACGATGAGCATCCCGATCGTCGGAACCTGGATGCATTGGCTCATCTTCGACGGCGACTTCCCGGGCACCATCATCATTCCGCGCCTGTACGTGGCCCATGTGCTGCTGCTGCCCGCGATCATCCTTGCTCTGATCGCGGCCCACCTTGCTTTGGTCTGGTACCAGAAGCACACCCAGTTCCCCGGACCGGGACGCACCGAGACGAACGTTGTCGGCGTCCGCATTCTCCCGGTGTTCGCGGTCAAGTCCGGTGCCTTCTTCGCCGTGACATTCGGTGTTATTGCCGCAATGGCCGGTCTGCTTCAGATCAACCCGATCTGGAACCTGGGACCGTACAACCCGGCCCAGGTCTCGGCAGGATCGCAGCCCGACTTCTACATGATGTGGACCGACGGTCTGGCTCGGCTCTGGCCGGCATGGGATATCTACATCGCCGGTCGCTACACCATCCCGGCCGTGTTCTGGGTGGCAGTGATCATGGGTCTGGTGTTCACGGTCATGATCGCCTACCCGTGGATCGAGAAGCGCCTCACCGGAGACACTGCACACCACAACCTGCTGCAGCGCCCCCGCGATGTACCGGTTCGTACGGCCATCGGCGCGATGTCCATTGCGTTCTACGTTGTTCTGACGCTCTCCTGCGTCAACGACCTGATTGCGTACAAGTTCGACATCTCGCTCAACGCCATGACCTGGATCGGTCGTATCGGCGTACTGATTCTGCCGCCGATCGCCTACTTCGTTGCCTACCGGTTCTGCATCGGCCTGCAGCGCAGCGATCGGGCGGTGCTCGAGCACGGAATCGAAACCGGAATCATCAAGCGTCTCCCGCACGGCCAGTACGTGGAAATCCACCAGCCGCTCGGACCGGTCGACGATCACGGTCACCCGATTCCTCTCGACTACCAGGGCGCACCCGTACCCAAGAAGATGAACAAGCTCGGCTCGGCCGGAAAGCCCGGCTCGGGATCGTTGTTCACTCCGGACCCGGCTGCACAGAGCAGGGCTCTCGAAGACGCTCTGCACGAGGGTGAGCACCAACAGCTCGCGATGCTCCGCAACTACCAGGCGGGAACTCTCGGCAACGGCTCGAACGGCAACGGTCATTCGAACGGCAACGGCCATTCCAATGGCAACGGTCACTCGAACGGCAACGGCCATTCCAACGGCAACGGTCACTCGAACGGCAACGGCCATTCCAACGGCAACGGCCACGAGGACGCTGCACTCAGTTCCGGTCGACAGGACAGCGACAGCGATCGCTGACATTCGCTAGAACATCGACAAGGGCGGTACCGGTGACGGTGCCGCCCTTTTCGATGTCCACACCGACCTTGCCCGGCCCCGCTATGGCGACGCAGTCCCACATCACAGCTGCGGGGTTTCGATGCCCCTCCCCTCCCCCGGCTCGGTTATGAATCCCCGCACCGGGCCGTTGACTTCCGGTATTCATCTCTCGGTCTCGAGGACGCCGCTCCGGCCGTTCGATTTACCGGTATTACTATCGGGGTATGGTCCGCATTCCCCTCACCCCAGGCGAACTCGCTCGTGGTGCCAGGCTCGGTACTGCTCTGCGTAAATACAGAGGCAGTCGGACCATGACCGATGTTGCCGATGCTGCCGGCATCTCGGTCGAAACGCTCAGGAAGATCGAGACCGGACGAATACCGACTCCTGCGTTCTTCACCGTTGCATCATTGTGCGACGCACTCGACATCTCGTTGGACGCTGTAGCCGACTCCGCCTCGGACTCGACATCGAAACACACCGAGGCCGACGCCTCCTGACCACACCGAGGCCGACGCCTCCTGGCGACACCGTCGCCCACCGCTCCTCGTTCCGTCACATCGTTCCTGTGCCACGCTCGAGTGCGGGCCCCTGCTCTCTCGGGTACAGAAAAGGGCCCCAGTCGTTCGTGAGAACGAGTGGGGCCCTTTTCGGACGTATAGGGTCAGTGCCGCTCGGCACCGATGTGGTACTCGAAGACCAGTCCAGCGGCCGCTCCGATGACGCAGACGACACCCAACGCGATCAACCACGGCTGGAAGAAGGCGAATCCGAGGGCCGTGACGGACGCGGCGGCTGCGAGCACGATCGGCCAAAAGCTACCGGGGCTGAAGAAGCCCAGATCGCCGGCACCGTCGCTGACCTCTGCGTCGTCGAAGTCCTCGGGGCGGGTATCGAGACGTCGGGCGACGAACCGGAAGTAGGTACCGACAATCAGAGTCAGGCCTACCGACAGGAAGATCGCGGTGACGCCTGCCCACTCCACTCCGGTGCGACTCAATCCCGTGAACAACGCGTACACGATGCCGACCAGGAGGAAGAAGACGGTGAGGATCTCGAAGATCTTGGCTTCGATTTTCATATCAGCATGCTTCCTTGGTCAGTTGCCTTCGGCGACGGCGGCGGAACGAACGGTGCGATCGGTATCGAACGGAGATGTGCTCGTAGCGAGCGGACTCTCGCCGATGGCCTCGAGTGCTTGCGCATTGGTCAGCGCTTCGCCACCGTCGGACAGCGGCTTGCGGAGCTCGATGTACTGCTCGAACTTGTCCGGAGTTACCGCACGAACCTCGAAGTTCATCATCGAGTGGAAGGTGCCGCACATTTCGGTGCACCGACCGACGAAGGATCCTTCGCGCTCGATTTCGCTGATCTGGAAGACGTTGTCCGAGTGGTTCTCTTCGGGATTCGGGAGAACGTCACGTTTGAACAGGAACTCTGGAACCCAGAAACCGTGAATGACGTCCGAGGACGCGAGCACGAACTCGATGCGCTTACCGGTCGGCAGTACCAGCACCGGGATCTCTTCGCTCGAACCCACGGTTTCGATCTTGTTGTAGTGCAGGTACGACAGGTCCTGAGTGCTCGCTCCGTTGATCGGACCGGGAACGAACTCGCCGTCCTCGCTTCCCTCGGCACCCTCGCCGGGGGTCGCTGCAGCCTCGGCTGCCGCCTGCTCCTCTTCGTCGGTGCCCTCGTACTTGGCGGCACCGTCCTTGAGGTCGATGGTCCGGTATCCGAACTTCCAGTTCCACTGGTAGGCAGTGACGTCGACCTGTACGTCGGGATCGGCCTGCTTCTCGTCGACGTAGTTCTGCACCACGACGGTGAAGTAGAACAGGACGGCGATGATCACGAACGGAACTGCCGTGTAGAACAGCTCGAGCGGAACGTTGTACGCCGTCT
Organism: Rhodococcus sp. AW25M09; assembly: GCF_000333955.1. GTDB lineage: Bacteria > Actinomycetota > Actinomycetes > Mycobacteriales > Mycobacteriaceae > Rhodococcoides. The sequence goes on along the minus strand of NZ_CAPS01000071.1, from coordinate 36,355 downwards.
GGCGGGGGAACTCCGGTGAGCTCTTCTTCTTACGATGGAAAAGCACCACCCAGAAGATCAACACCCACACGATGATGCCCATGACCAGGGCCGCGATGACCGACCACGTCCACAGGTCCCCGATACGTTGCCCCTGCGGGGTGACGCCCGAGGCGAAACCGAAATTGAGTACGTTGTCACTGCTGATGGAACAGCCCGACAGCATCAACGCGGCTACACCGAGAAATGCTGTCAGCCCCGCTCGCCGAAGGATCCGACTCTGCGCCACGTTCACGCCTTCCTGATTGCCCACCACTGAAGAGTAAGGGCTTCCACATGGAGATGCCCGAGTACTACGCAGCGTAGACCAAAGCCCGCCGGGGACCACCCTTGGGTCGTTACCCACGTTCGAGCGTGTCTGCGGCATACTCGGATCCTGACCTACCGTCCCGCTGACGACGCTCGCGGAGACCAGAACCCCCGTCGCCCCAGACTGGATTGTCCCCAACTGCGAGAAGAGGTAGCAGACGCTGTGTGTGGACTGCTCGGAGTACTGACGTCTCACGGAACGACCGCCGCCGGAGTCGAGCTCGTGAATTCGGCAACCCATTGCATGCGCCACCGGGGACCGGACGAGCCGGGTGGCACCTGGCACGACGACGACGTCGTCTACGGCTTCAATCGGCTCTCCTTCATCGACATCGAACATTCCCATCAGCCGATGCGCTGGGGTCCACCGGAGTCCCCGGACCGGTACGCGTTGGTCTTCAACGGCGAGATCTACAACTACCTCGAGCTGCGCGCCGAGCTCACGCGCGACCACGGCGCAGAATTCGTCACCGAGGGAGACAGCGAGTCGATCGTCGCGGCCTTCCACTATTGGGGCCCTGCCGCAGTACAGCGACTGCGGGGCATGTTCGCATTCGCTGTCTGGGACACCGAGACCCGCCAGATGTTCATCGCGCGTGATCCCTTCGGCATCAAGCCGCTGTTCCTGGCTACCGGCCCCGGAGGCACTGCCTTCGGCAGTGAGAAGAAGAGCGTGCTCGAGTTGATGGATCTGGTGGGGGTCGACGCCGATCTCGATCCGCGCGCCATCGAGCACTACACGGTGCTGCAGTACGTGCCCGAGCCCGAGACACTCCACGCAGGGATACGCAGGCTCGAATCCGGTTGCTACGCCACCCTCTCCCCCGGGGCTCCGCCGAAGGTCACTCGATACTTCACCCCGAAGTTTCCGGTCCAGCCCTTCGCACCCGGCAGCGAGAAAGCTCGCTACCAGGAAATCGCCGAAGCTCTGGAGGATTCGGTCGCCAAGCACATGCGAGCCGACGTCACCGTCGGCGCGTTCCTCTCCGGCGGCATCGATTCGACTGCCATCGCGGCTCTCGCGATCCGCCACAATCCCGATCTGATCACCTTCACCACCGGGTTCGAGCGCGAGGGCTACTCCGAAGTCGACGTGGCAGCGGAGTCGGCGGCCGCCATCGGGGCCCGCCACATCGTGAAGGTCGTCGGGCCGGAGGAGTTCGCGGCATCCATCCCCGAGATCGTCTGGTATTTGGACGATCCGGTAGCCGATCCAGCGCTCGTACCGCTGTACTTCGTCGCCAAGGAAGCGCGCAAGCACGTGAAAGTCGTGCTTTCCGGCGAGGGTGCGGACGAGTTGTTCGGGGGCTACACCATCTATCGCGAACCGCTGTCGCTGAAGCCGTTCGAGTCGCTGCCCGCGTTCCTACGCCGCGCAGCCGGTTCGTTGAGCGAAAGAATCCCGGAGGGCACTCGGGGCAAGAGCCTGCTCAATCGCGGGTCCATGACTCTCGAGGAGCGGTACTACGGCAACGCGCGCAGTTTCAACGACGCGCAGTTGCGATCGGTTTTGCGCGAGTTCCGGCCGGAGTGGACGCACCAGGACGTCACCGCACCGATCTATGCGCAGTCGCAGGGATGGGATCCGGTAGCCCGCATGCAGCACCTGGACCTCTTCACGTGGTTGCGCGGCGACATTCTGGTCAAGGCCGACAAGATCACCATGGCGAATTCGCTCGAGCTGCGAGTTCCGTTTTTGGACTCGGAGGTATACAAGGTTGCCGAGAAGCTGCCACTCGAGCAGAAGATCACCAAGGAGACCACCAAGTACGCCCTGCGCCAAGCGCTGGAGGGAATTGTTCCCGGTCATGTGCTCCATCGCGCCAAGCTGGGATTTCCGGTACCGCTTCGCCACTGGCTCCGCGGCCCCGAACTCTTCGACTGGGCGCACCAGCAGATCGCAGAATCACAAACAGATCACTTGCTGAACAAGCCCGCGATCGTAGCCATGCTCGACGATCACCGCGCCGGTAAGTCCGATCACAGCCGACGGCTGTGGACCCTGTTGATTTTCATGGTGTGGCACGGAATTTTCGTCGAGAAGCGCATCGTGCCGCAGATCGCCGAACCGGAGTACCCGGTCAACATCTGACCTTGTCTTCCCGCCGAGGCCTCGGCGGGAAGACCGATCTCAGGCCGGCAGAAGCGCGCCGATGTCCTCGGCTGCCTCGGTGCCGTACGCCGCACTCAGACGTTTGATCGCGTCGTCGCGGTTCAGGCTCCACTCCTGTGTGCCGGTGGTTTCCAGAATCAGCACGGCGACGAGCGAACCGAGTTGCGCCGCGCGCTCGATGCTTGCGCCCGCGAGGTGCGCGGTGAGGAAACCGGCCCGGAAGCCGTCGCCCACTCCGGTCGGGTCGACCTTGCTCGTCTCGGGCACGACACCGATGTGGGTGTGCTGCCCACCCTTGGCGACGATGTCGACGCCGCGCTTGCCCAGCGTGGTGACACGCAGATTCACCTTGTCTGCGATATCGGCGTCGGACATGCCGGTCTTCTGCTTGAGCAGCGCCCATTCGTACTCGTTGGTGAACAGATACGCGGCACCGTCGATCAACTCGATTGCCTGCTCGGCGTCGAGCCGGGCGAGCTGCTGGGACGGGTCGGCCGCGAATGGGATGCCTGCCGCGCGGCACTGAGCGGTGTGCGCCGTCATCGCATCCGGGTCGTTGGCACCGATCAGAACCAGGTCCAACTCGTGTTGGTCGGCCAGTGTGTCGATCGAAATGTCGCGGGCCTCGCTCATTGCCCCGGGGTAGAACGACGCGATCTGCGCCATGTCCTCGTCCGTTGTGCAGACGAAACGCGCGGTATGCGCGGTGGCGGAGACACTCACGCCGCTGCAGTCGACGCCGTGCTCTTCGAGCCAGGCGCGGTAATCGGAAAAGTCCGGTCCGACGGCACCCACGAGCAGCGGCGAGCCGCCGAGGACTCCGAGTGCGTACGCAATGTTTCCGCCGACTCCCCCCTTACGAATGACCAGGTCGTCGACCAAGAAGCTCAACGAGATGTTCGCGAGCTGGTCGGCGACGATCTGCTCGGCGAACCGTCCCGAGAATCGCATCAGATGGTCGGTGGCTATCGAGCCGGATACCGCGAGAGTCACGAAGAAGGGCCTTTCGATTCGGATTGCTGGAGGGCTGGGCTGATGAAGTGCTGTCGGCAGACACAACTGTGACCGATACACGCATGCGTGTATCGGTCACAGTCGAAGACGAGTCAGCTCAGTTGAACGAGTCGCCGCACGCGCACGATCCCGTGGCGTTCGGATTGTCGATCGTGAAACCCTGCTTCTCGATCGTGTCCACGAAGTCGATGGATGCACCCTCCACATAGGGGGCGCTCATCCGATCCACAGCGAGGGTGACGCCGTTGAAGTCGACCGCAAGGTCGCCATCGAGGCTTCGGTCGTCGAAGAAGAGCTGATAACGCAGTCCTGCGCAACCACCTGGCTGCACGGCGATGCGCAGCGCGAGGTCGTCGCGGCCTTCTTGGTCCAGCAACGCCTTCGCCTTGGACGACGCGGTCTCGGTCATGGTGACCTTGTGCGCCGTGGTTTCGGTCGTTGTGGTCTCAGTTGTGGTCTCACTCGAAACGGTCATGGGCTCTCCCTATCAGTCGTACAAAACCCGTGAACTACACAACCGTACTCCCGGTGGCGCTATTCCTCACGCTCGCCGCCTCGGATTCGCGGCAGAGTCCGCAACGTCGGTCGCGACGCGCGCGGCGAGCCGTTCGAGCTGATTCGCTGCATCGGACATCGCCACGTCGACCGATCCGGCGAACTCGCTGATCGAGTGCGCTGCCGAGATACCCGCCGACGCAAGTTCGTCCCCGGTCAACGTCACCTGGCCCGCGACCACGATGGTCTCGACGCCGGTCGCACCGCCGGCGGCAGCGATTCTGGTCACCAGCTTGCCGCGGAGAGATTGAGAATCGAACTTCCCTTCCCCGGTCAACACCAGGTCGACGGTGTCGAGCAGTTCCTGCTGACCGGTCCGCTCGGCCACCACGGCGGCCCCGGGCTGCTGTCTGGCGCCGAGAGCGAACAGGGCACCGCCGAGACCACCCGCGGCACCGGCACCCGTCCGATCCGCGACGTCGTGGCCCGCTGCAGACAGCACGGCAGCCCAGTCGGCGTTCAGCTCTTCCAATCGTTCGACCGTCTCGGCGTCGGCACCCTTCTGCGGGCCGAACACCCGAGCCGCGCCCGTTGCGCCCAAGAGCGGATTCTCCACATCCGACGCGGCGACGAGGTCGATTCCCGACAATCGGGCCACCGCGGATCCCAGGCCGCCCAGTGCGCGAACGAGCGCTCGACCGCCGTCGGTGCAACTGCTTCCGCCGAGCCCGACGAAGATCGTTGTTGCCCCACTGACCAGAGCCGCATCGAGAAGTTGGCCGACGCCGTAGCTGCTCGCTTTGAGAGCCGACAGTGGGCTCGGCGGACCGTCGAGCAGATGCAGCCCGCACGCTTGCGCCGATTCGATGTATGCAGAGGTGCCGTCGAGCAGCCACCGCGCCTGCACCGGGTTACCGAGGGGACCGTCGACGTCGGCGAACTGGACGGTGCCGATACGTGCGGCCAGTACCTCGACGAATCCCGGGCCGCCGTCCGATTGTGGTGCGAGTTCGAGTTCGTCTTGCTCTCGAACGGACGACCATCCCCTGGCGATGGCGTCGGCCGCGTCCGCCGCGGTCAGGGTGTCTCCGAAGGAATCCGGCGCAATCATCACTCGCATCGTGGAAAGTCTAGGGGCGCGGCACCAGGACGGCATCTGCTGATCCGCAAGCTGACCTGGCCGGTGTTCGATATCGAGACGCCATCCCATACTCTGGAAGCGTGAAGCTGCTACGCCGTGGAAACTCCGACAATTCGGACGAACAGAACTCGAACCGATCCGAGTCGACTGCGTCCGAGAGCGAGGCCGCGTCGCCGGTGTCTCTCGGCAAGGGCCGGCCGACTCCCAAGCGCCGGGACGCGGAGTCCCGACGACGCGGTCCGGTTGCGCCAGCTCCGCTGACGAGCAAAGAGGCGCGCGAGCGTCGCAAGGCGAACAAGGGCAGCAAAGAAGATCGCAAAGCCGCTTCGAACGAGCGCCGCGCAGCGGCCGCAGAACGTCGCGCACGCATGCTCGCCGGCGACGACAAGTACCTGCTCCCCCGAGACAAGGGCCCGGTGCGTGCGTACGTTCGCGACATCGTCGACGCGCGGCGCAATCTGGTGGGTCTGTTCATGCCGCTCGCCCTGATCCTCATCTTCGCGTTGTTCCTGCAGCCCGCGGTGCAGGCATACGTCACCCTCGGCATGTTCGTGATGATGCTGTTCATGGTGGGCGAGGGGATCTACCTCGGCAAGATGATCAACAACAAGATTCGAGCGCGCTTCCCCGAGACCCCTGACGGCGGTTTCAAGATCGGGTGGTACGCCTTCGTTCGCGCGTCCCAGATCCGGAAGATGCGTGCTCCCAAACCTCGAGTCAGCGCCGGCGCGGCTGTCTGACGTCGGTGGGTGAACCGACTCGAACCCTCGTGCTCGGTGGTGCCAGGTCAGGTAAGTCCGCACACGCGGAGTCTCGTGCCACCGCCGAGCCGGTCCGCTATATCGCCACCGGCAGACGCAACCCCACCGACGAGGATTGGCAGCGTCGCATAGCCGGTCATCGTGCGTCGAGACCGACCCACTGGATCACGGTGGAAACGGTCACCTCGTTGGCCACCGTCGTTTCGCAGCCGTGGGAGGGCACCACAATCGTGGACGATCTCGGCACCTGGCTGACCGGAATGCTCGACGATGCGCAGGCGTGGGAGCGCCCCCGCGGCACGATCGCACCGGCCGTCGACGACGTGGTCACCGCGGTTGCGCAGTGCAGCTCGGCCCTCGTACTCGTGAGCCCCGAGGTGGGCCTGTCCGTGGTGCCCGAATCCAGTTCCGGTCGCCTGTTCCGAGACGAGCTCGGCCTGCTCAACTCTCGACTCGCGGCGGTGTGTGACAGTGTTCTGCTCGTCGTCGCGGGGCTCGCTCTGACCCTCAAGGAACCACCGGCTGACCTCATCACCGCGAAAGGCACAGTGTGACAACTCCTTCGGAAGTGAATTCGGCGTCGTCACCGTTTCGCCCGGTAGCCGCACCGTCCGACTCGGCTCGGTCGGCCGCCGCAGACCGGCAACGCGAACTGACCAAGCCCGCCGGAAGCCTCGGCCGGCTCGAGGAACTCGGGGAATGGATAGCGTCCTGCCAGGACAGCTGTCCGCCGCGGTCTCTCGGGCGGGTTCGCGTCGTCGTTTTCGCCGGCGATCACGGTGTTGCGGCGCACGGTGTCTCCGCCTATCCCGCCGAGGTGACGGCTCAGATGGTCGAGAACATCCGCGGTGGCGGTGCGGCAGTCAACGTGCTGTCGGCAATCGCCGGTGCGACCGTACGGGTGGTCGACATCGCAGTCGACGCCGAGACCGATCCATCGGTGTCCGCGTTCAAGATTCGACGGTCCAGCGGGTCGATCGACCGTGAGGATGCGCTGAGTGAGGACGAGGTGCGAGCCGCCGTCGCCGCGGGGGCCGCACTTGCTGACGAGGAAGTCGACGGCGGTGCCGATCTGCTCATCGCGGGCGACATGGGTATCGGAAATACAACTCCCGCAACGGTATTGATCGCCACCCTCACCGATACCGAACCGGTCGCCGCGGTCGGTCGCGGTACCGGGATCGACGACGCCGGATGGATCAGAAAGACCGCAGCTGTCCGAGATGCAATGCGCCGAGCGCGTCCGGTGGCCAAGAATCCCATGGATCTGCTCCGGGTAGCGGGCGGTGCGGACATCGCGGCACTGGCAGGCTTTCTCGCCCAGGCCGCCCATCGACGGACGCCGGTGATCCTCGACGGTCTCGTGGTGACCGCGGCCGCGTTGGTGGCCGAGGACGGCGCGGCCGGGGCACGGGATTGGTGGGTTGCCGGGCATCGCTCGGCCGAGCCTGCCCACTCACTTGCGTTGCGCCATTTGCGTCTCGAACCGATCGTGGAGCTGAACATGCGGCTCGGCGAGGGCTCGGGTGCACTCGCGGCACTCCCCCTGGTTCAGGCGGGTGTCGGGACTTTGAATTCGATGGCGACCTTTGCCGATTCCGGGGTCAGCACCGGCGAGAGCGAAGCCCACAGCAGCCTCGAAGACCACAGCCACATCGAAGACCACTGACGATGCGCGGGCGAGCCGATGGACTGCTGCTCGCGTTCTCCTGGCTGACGGTGCTGCCGGTACGAGGCCCGGCAGATGTCGATCGCGCCTCGGCCGGGCGAGCGATTGCCCACGCGCCACTCGTCGGACTGGTTCTCGGCGGCGTGGCGTCGGCACTTCTGTGGGTGACGGTCGCCGCTGGGCTGTCCCCGATTCTCGGGGGACTGATCTGCGTCGCCGCCGCGGCGCTGCTGACCAGAGGCATGCACCTCGACGGGTTGGCCGATACGGCCGACGGGCTCGGCTGCTACGGCCCTCCCGAGCGGGCGCGCGAAGTCATGAAGTCCGGCAGCGCAGGCCCGTTCGGAGTTGCCGCTGTGGCTCTGGTTCTGGCGATCCAGGCCGCAAGTGTGGGTCAGCTCGCCCAGCTGCACCTGTGGTGGGCGATCGTGTTCATCTCGGTGATCGGCCGCGTGTGGGTGGTCGTCGGCTGCCGCAGGGGCATCGATGCGGCGGCAGCGAACGGTTTCGGAGCACTCGTGGCAGGCACCCAATCGAAGGCTGCGGTGGCGCTGTGGGTGGGTGCGGCGGCAGCCATGTCGGTATTCGCGCGACCCGAGCGCCCGTGGCATGGTCCGCTGGTGGTCGTCGCTGTCCTCGTGCTCGCAGTCGTCGGCGCACGCCACTGTGTTCGACGCTTCGGCGGCCTCTCCGGCGATGTGCTCGGAGCAGGAATCGAGACCACCACCGCACTTGCTGCAATCGGATTGCTCGTCGGCAATTAGCGGAGCTTGGTCATCCAGCCGTGCGTGTCGGCGAAAGTGCCGCGCTGAATGCCGGTGAGAGTGTCCCGCAGTGCGAGCGTGATCTCCCCTGGCTCGCCGCCGGCGATCTCGAATGTTCCTTCGGTGGACTTGACGCTGCCCACCGGAGTGATAACGGCCGCTGTTCCGCACGCGAACACCTCGGTGATCTCACCCGAGGCGGCGCCCTTCCGCCACTCCTCGGTGGAGATTCGGCGTTCCTCGACCGCGATACCTGCGTCCGTCGCCAGTGCCAGCAGTGAGTCTCGGGTGATTCCGGGAAGGAGCGATCCGGACAACGAAGGCGTCACCAGTCGTGCATCGGAGCCCGAGCCCAGGACGAAGAACAGGTTCATGCCGCCCATCTCCTCGACGTAGCGGCGCTCGATGGCGTCGAGCCACACCACCTGGTCGCACCCTTCGTCACTGGCCTGCGCCTGCGCGAGGAGGGACGCGGCGTAGTTGCCGGCGAATTTGGCGTCCCCGGTGCCGCCCGGTGCTGCTCGGACGTACTCGGTCGACAGCCAGACGCTCACCGGCTTGACTCCCCTGGGGAAGTACGCGCCTGCGGGCGAGGCGATCAGCATGTAGCGGTAGGAGTCGGCGGGGCGCACGCCGAGGCCGGCTTCGGTGGAGAACATGTAGGGCCGGACGTACAACGCGTCTTCGCCGCCTGCCGCGGGCACCCAGTCGTGGTCGAGTTCGAGCAGCTTTTCGATCGATCCGATGAAGAGCTCGTCCGGCAGTTCCGGCATGGCGAGCCGTCGAGCAGAATTCCGGAAGCGCTCGGCATTGGACTGCACCCGGAAAGTCGAGAGCTCACCGCCCGGCTGACGGTAGATCTTGAGGCCCTCGAAAATGGCCTGTCCGTAGTGCAGCACCATCGCGGCCGGGTCGAGTTCGATGGGGCCGTACGGCGCGATCGTCGCATCGTGCCAGCCACCGCCGCGGGTGTAGTCGATGTACACCATGTGGTCGGTGAAGTGTTTTCCGAATCCGGGTGCGGCGAGCACCGCGTCGCGCTCCACCGGTGTAGCGGGCGAGGGATGCTGCACGTACCTGAACTCGGAAACACCTGTCATGCCCGAGATCCTATCGTGGCGGTTACACGCGCTCGCGCAGTCACCTGGTCTTCGCAGCGACGAACGGCGGCGCGACCACTTCGCAACGCAAAGCTCGACCACGAACGTCCACCTCGACCTCCGACCCGACCGCCGGAGCCGCCTCGGAATCGAGCAGGGCGAGAGCAATACCCACCTTGAGGGACGGCGAAAAAGTGCCGGACGTCGTCGTTCCGATGTCCTGCCCCGATACCCGCACGACGAGGCCCGGTCGGAGAACGCCGCGGTCGAGAGCCTTCAATCCGCGCAGTATTCGCGTCGGTCCGCTCGCCTTCTCCTCGGTCAGTGCCGCTTTGCCCCAGAATGCATCCTTCTTCCAGCCGATCGCCCAGCCGCAGCGGGCCTGCAGTGGCGAAATGTCCAGCGCCAGTTCGTGTCCGTGCAACGGGTATCCCATCTCGGTACGCAGAGTGTCGCGAGCTCCCAGTCCGCACACCTGCCCGCCGCGAGACCGTACTGCAGCCATGAGCGCCCGGAACAGCGGTTCGACGTCTCCCGCCGGAGGGAGAAGTTCGTATCCGTGCTCGCCGGTGTACCCGGTTCGGCACACGCGCACCGCCACCGAGTTCCACGTTGCGTCCTCGAACGCCATGTAATCCATGTCGGTCGGCAGACCCAATTCCTGCAGTACCTCGGTCGATTTCGGTCCCTGCACCGCCAACACCCCGAACTCTCGATGCTGGTTCACCACCGAGACACCGTCGGGGGCCTGAGCGGCCATCGCCGCGACGACCGCAGCCGTGTTGGCTGCATTCGGTACCAAGAAGACGTCGTCGTCGGAGACGTAGTACGCGATCAGGTCGTCGACGACGCCACCGGATTCGGTGCAGCACAGGGTGTACTGCGCTTTGCCCGGTTCGATTCGATTGAGGTCGTTGGTCAGTACCGAGTTCACGAACGCGGCAGCGCCGGGTCCGGTGACCGACGCTTTGCCCAGATGGCCGACGTCGAACAGGCCGACGCTCTCCCGCACCGCGGCGTGCTCCACGACCACACCGGCGTACGACACCGGCATGGTCCAGCCGCCGAAAGGCGCGAATGTCGCACCCAATTCGGTGTGTACGGCGTGCAGTGGTCCCTCGATCAGCTCGGTGTCGGTCATGGCGGTCACGCTAGCTCACTCGGCCACTCGGACGGGCCCGGTGACCGACAGCGTCCCTCGATCGTCGACGCGATCGATCGTCACTAGGATCGAGGTACGTACACGTCAACCCCTACAGGAGCAGCCACGTGCCTACCCCCTCGACGCTATCCCGCACTCTCGGACCCGATCTGGTTCTCGCGGGCAAGCTCGGCAAGAAAGTCGACGTTCTCGTCGTCGCTCTCAGTACCAGTGACGACGGTCTCGAGCTCGCCATCACCGACGACATTTCCGACGATTCCATCGCCGACGCGTTGCTGGACGCCTTCGAAGCCGTCGGTGCCACCGGCAAGGCCGACGAGCTCGTTCGTATCCCGGCTCCGGTAGGCCTGGCCGTATCGAGTGTCCTGGCGGTCGGTCTCGGTAGCGCGGCCGACATCGACAGCGAGCGCATCCGACAGTCGGCCGGTACCGCGGCTCGCTCGCTGAAGGGGGTCGACACGGTAGCGACCACATTGTCCGCACTCGATCTCGGTGCGGCGGCGGAGGGATTCTTTCTCGGCGCGTATCAGTTCACCGAATTCAAGTCCGCGCTCTCGGCACCCAAGTCCGACGCTCTCCCCCTCGCCCATGTCGAGCTACTGGTCCCCGACACCCGCTCCAAGGATGCGAAGAACGAGCTGGCGCGATCGATCGCCATCGCGGAATCGGTCGCTGTGGCCCGCGATTTCGTGAACACCCCGCCGAGCCACCTGTACCCGGAGGAGTTCGCAGCTCAGGCCAAGGCAGTGGGCACCGCGGCAGGCTTGAAAGTCGAGATCCTCGACGACAAAGCGTTGGAGAAGGACGGCTACGGCGGCATCCATGGAGTCGGTAAGGGATCGTCGCGGTTGCCGCGGCTGGTTCGCCTGACACATGCGGGCGGCAAACGCGGAGCGAAGAAGGTCGCACTGGTGGGCAAGGGAATCACCTTCGACACCGGCGGTATCTCCATCAAACCCGCTGCGGGAATGGAGAACATGACCTCGGACATGGGCGGTGCCGCGGCGGTCATCGCCACGGTCGTGCTGGCCGCCAAGGTCGGTCTGCCACTCGACGTGATCGCGACGGTGCCCATGGCGGAGAACATGCCGTCGGGCACCGCGCAACGTCCCGGCGATGTGCTGACGCAGTACGGCGGCATCACCGTCGAAGTCATCAACACCGATGCAGAAGGCCGCTTGGTGCTGGCCGATGCGATCGTGCGTGCCTGCGAGGACGATCCGGATTACCTCATCGACACCGCGACGCTCACCGGGGCTCAGGTCGTCGCTCTGGGTAACAGAACCCCGGGCGTGATGGGAACCGACGACTTCCGTGACCGGGTAGCCGCGATCTCCCGAGCCATCGGTGAGAACGGCTGGGCGATGCCGCTACCGAAGGAGATTCGACGCGAACTCGACTCCAAGGTGGCAGATCTGGCGAACGTCACCAACGGACGAGCAGGCGGAATGTTGGCGGCAGCGCTCTTCCTGAAGGAATTCGTTGCCGATGGCGTCGAATGGGCTCACATCGATGTCGCGGGCCCGGCATACAACACCAGCGGACCGTTCGGATATACCGGCAAGGGCGGCACCGGAGTTCCCGTGCGGACGATGTTCGCGGTTCTCGAGGACATCGTCGAGAACGGCTGATTCATCCCGTGCGTGCGGAACGTCTTCCGCACGCACGGGCTCACCGGTCGCGCTGCTGCTGTTCACGCTTTCTGACGATCTTCTGCCGGGCGTCGTGATCGCGCATTCGTTGCGGATAGCCGGTCTTGCGAACGTCGTACACCGGGATCTTCAGGTCGGATCCGATCTTTCGTACATATTTTTCATCGAGCGGCCGACGGGTCCATTCGCCGTCGTTCGCAACGAGCACCACGGTCAGCGGGGTGACCGTCGTCTTCGGTTCGACGTAGGCCTCGACACCGATTCGTTCGGCGGTCCAATCGGCCAGGTACTGGGCGACCGAACCCTCCGGACCACGTTTGGCAGGCCCGCCGCGTCGCGTGAGTCGATCGAACAATCCCACGAAAACATCCTTTTCGTTCGTCGTGTGCGGCACCGGTTCCGATGCCGGAATGTTGTTACCCGCCAGTTTGCCAGGCGTGTTGTGCGCCCTAGGGGAACGGGGACGCGATATCAATGGAAGGATGAGAGTAGAGGGTTCAACTCTCTTGATAATGAACCAAGGCTCGTGAAGTGAGTAAGTGAATTGCCGAGAGGGAGTGACGACGTGGGCGCTGTGTCGAGCCGAACATGCTCGGTCGGTGTCCGGTGCACCGGTGGCTCCGTCGAACCGAATCATGCAACTCTCGTCCATGAACCCTGTTCCGCCAGCACAATGGTCTGCGACCACAAGTCGTAAGAACTAATCACCCGCATACAACTGTCGAGGAGTCAACAGACATGGCCTTCTCCGTCCAGATGCCAGCTCTTGGTGAGAGCGTCACCGAGGGAACTGTCACGAGGTGGCTCAAACAAGAAGGCGACACCGTCGAAGTCGACGAGCCATTGCTCGAAGTCTCCACGGACAAGGTCGATACCGAGATCCCGTCGCCTGCTGCCGGTGTTCTCATCAAGATCGTCGCTCAGGAAGACGACACCGTCGACATCGGTGGCGAGCTCGCGCAGATCGGTGACGCAGACGAGTCGTCCTCGTCCGACGCACCGGCCGAGGACGCCGCGCCCGCCGAAGAGTCGGCACCCGAGGACTCGGCACCCGAGGACTCGGCACCCGAGGACGCTGCCGAGGAGCCCACTCCCGCAGCCGAGCCCGAGCCGCAGGCCGAGGAGGAGGCACCCGCGTCGAGTGCATCGTCCGACTCGTCCGGATCCGGCACTTCTGTGACGATGCCCGAGTTGGGCGAGTCCGTCACCGAAGGCACCGTAACTCGGTGGCTAAAGGCAGTCGGTGACGAGGTCGCCGTCGACGAGCCGCTGCTCGAGGTGTCCACCGACAAGGTCGATACCGAGATCCCGTCTCCGGTCGCCGGAACATTGCTCGAGATCTCCGCGGAAGAAGACGACACAGTGGCCGTCGGTGGCCAGCTCGCTGTCATCGGATCCGGATCGCCGGCCGAGAAGGCACCCGAGCCCACTCCGGAGCCCGAGGCACCGAAGGCGGAAGAGCCGAAGAAGGAAGAGCCCAAGCAGGAGGCTCCCAAGGAAGAGCCGAAGCAGGAGGCCCCGAAGCAGGAGGCACCGAAGGCCGAGGCGAAGCCCGAGCCCAAGCAGGAGGCCCCCAAGGCCGCTCCGGCCAAGGAATCTGCACCGTCGGGTGATTCCAGCCCGTACGTCACACCGCTGGTGCGCAAGCTGGCGACCGACAACGATGTAGACCTGTCGACGGTCAAGGGCACCGGTGTCGGTGGACGCATCCGCAAGCAGGACGTGCTCGCTGCAGCCGAGGCCAAGAAGGCTCCGGCCACCCCGGCCGCCGACGCGGCACCGGCTGCAGCGTCGAAGCCTGCCGCCCCGGCCACCGCAGGCGTGCGCCCGGAGCTGGCGCATCTTCGCGGAACCACGCAGAAGATCAACCGGATTCGCCAGATCACCGCGAAGAAGACGCGTGAGTCGCTGCAGACATCTGCTCAGCTGACGCAGACCTTCGAGGTCGACGTGACGAAGATTGCCGGTCTGCGCACCAAGGCCAAGGCGAAGTTCGCCGAGAACGAGGGCGTCAACCTGACGTACCTGCCGTTCTTCGCGAAGGCGGTGGTGGAGGCCCTCAAGGCACACCCGAATGTCAACGCGAGCATCAACGAAGACGCCAAGGAGATCACGTACCACGCCGATGTCCACCTCGGTATCGCCGTGGACACCGAGCAGGGGCTGCTCTCCCCCGTCATCCACAATGCGGGCGACCTGTCACTGGCCGGTTTGGCGCGGGCGATCAACGACATCGCAACTCGGGCCCGCTCGGGTGGACTGAAGCCGGACGAATTGTCCGGCGGCACGTTCACGATCACCAACATCGGTAGCCAGGGCGCGTTGTTCGACACGCCGATCCTGGTTCCGCCGCAGGCGGCCATGTTGGGCACGGGCGCGATCGTCAAGCGTCCGGTCGTCGTCAAGGACGACACGGGCAACGAGTCGATCGGTGTTCGCTCGATGTGCTACCTGCCGCTCACCTACGACCACCGGTTGGTGGACGGGGCCGATGCAGGACGCTTCCTGACGACGATCAAGCAGCGTCTCGAAGTAGCGTCCTTCGAGGCCGATCTCGGCCTGTAGGCAACCGGCGAATCGCGCCTCTCACGTATTCTCGTGAGAGCGTGAAACATTCGCATCGTCGGTCTCGAACACAGGGGCACGAACCGTGCAGATCGGGGCATCATTCGTTCGCGAATGATGCCCCGATCTGCGTCAAGGAGGCTTTCGTTCACATGCGCGTAGTCATTGCAGGTTCATCGGGTTTGATCGGCACAGCCCTGGTCGCAGCACTGCGGGGTCGAAGCCACGACGTCACCCGGCTCGTACGGCGGTCACCGGCAGGGCCGGACGAGTCGCAGTGGGATCCGGCGCGCGGGAGCATCGACGCGGCAACGCTCGACGGTGCCGACGCGGTCGTCAACCTCTGCGGCGTCGGGATCGGCGACAAGAGATGGTCCGGCGCGTACAAGCAGTTGATCCGGGACAGTCGCATCGCCCCGACCGAGGTACTCGCCGGAGCTGCCGCTGACGCCGGCGTACCCACTCTGATCAATGCCAGCGGCGTCAACTTCTACGGCGATACCGGAGATCGGGTGGTCGACGAGACCGCGCCGGTCGGTGAGGGATTCCTGGCCGAGGTCTGCCGCGATTGGGAGCACGCCACGTCTGCGGCGTCGGTGGCGGGCGTCCGCACGATCATGCTGCGCAGCGGTGTGGTGCTCTCGCAACGCGGCGGCATGCTGGGCAAGCTTCGCCCGCTGTACTTGTTCGCACTCGGCGGCAGGCTCGGTAGCGGACGTCAGTACTTCCCGTGGATTTCCTTGGAAGACGAGATCGGTGCCATCGTCCACGGCATCGAGAGCGATTCCTTGCGCGGACCGGTCAACATGGTGGGTCCGACCCCGGTGACGAATGCGCAGTTCAACAGTGCGATGTCGCGGGCGGTGCACCGCCCAGCGCCGTGGGTTGTCCCCGGCTTCGCCCTCAAGGCAGTGATCGGCGAGTTCGCCGAGGAAGCCATTCTCACCGGGCCGCGTGCCATTCCCAAGGCTCTGGAGGACGCGGGGTACACGTTCGAGCACAACACCGTGGGAGAGGCACTGCGAGTAGCTGTGGGCAGCTGACGCGGCGTACCGTTCCGAATTATGAGTGACGCGAACTCTTCGTCGGTCCGAGCATCGGCGCGCGCGAGCACCGACGCTGTCGAGGTGCGCGAATTGGGCACCGTCGAGTACACCGAGGCGTGGGCTCTGCAGCGCGACCTGGCCGGGGCCCGGGCCGACGGTATCGGCTCCGACACACTGCTGCTGCTCGAGCATCCGTCCGTCTACACGGCCGGACGACGCACTGCCGAAGAAGACATGCCACGGGACGGCACTCCCGTCGTCGAGGTCGATCGCGGGGGCAAGATCACCTGGCACGGCCCCGGACAGTTGGTCGGCTATCCCATCGTCAAGCTCGCACAGCCGATCGACGTCGTGAAGTACGTGCGGCGCATCGAGGAGGCGTTGATTTCGGTGGTGTCCGGATACGGCATCGTCTGCGGGCGCGTCGATGGTAGATCCGGCGTGTGGCTTGCCGGAGAGATGCGCGAGGGCGCATGGCTCCCCGAACG
This sequence comes from Rhodococcus sp. AW25M09, assembly GCF_000333955.1. Lineage (GTDB taxonomy): Bacteria > Actinomycetota > Actinomycetes > Mycobacteriales > Mycobacteriaceae > Rhodococcoides. Next base: position 20,037 of record NZ_CAPS01000071.1, on the reverse strand, counting down.
CAAGATTGCCGCTATCGGGGTGCGGGTTCAGCGTGGGGTGACGCTGCACGGTTTCTCCTTGAACTGCAATGCCGCCATGACCGGATTCGATGCCATCGTCCCCTGCGGCATCGCCGACGCCGGCGTGACTTCTCTGTCACTCGAGCTCGGCCGAGAGGTCACGATCGGTGACGTCACCCCGGCCGTCACCGCAGCGGTATTGGCAGCGCTGGACGGGTCGATGCAGGTCCAGGACCATGACATCGAGCATCGGACGAGCACCGACGCGTCGATCAACCCGCCGTTCACCACGGTTCGGTTCGGCGCGTAGCATCGTTTATGTGACTGTGGCCCCAGAAGGACGCAAGCTGCTCCGCCTCGAGATCCGAAACGCGGAGACCCCCATCGAACGCAAACCCAGCTGGATCAAGACGAAGGCAAAGATGGGCCCGGAATACACCGAGCTCAAGGGTCTTGTGAAGCGCGAAGGTCTGCACACGGTGTGCGAGGAAGCCGGCTGCCCCAACATCTACGAATGCTGGGAAGATCGCGAAGCGACCTTCCTGATCGGCGGAGAACAATGCACCCGCCGATGCGATTTTTGTCAGATCGACACCGGTAAGCCGGAGGATCTCGATCGTGACGAGCCGCGCAGAGTGGCCGAGAGCGTGCAGGCCATGGGTCTGCGCTACTCCACCATCACCGGAGTGGCCCGCGACGATCTGGAAGACGGCGGTGCGTGGCTGTACGCCGAGACGGTCCGCTTCATCAAGAAGCTGAACCCCAACACCGGCGTCGAGCTGCTGATCCCCGATTTCAACGCCAGGCCCGATCAGCTGGCCGAGGTCTTCTCCTCGCGCCCGGAGGTTCTCGCCCACAATGTGGAGACCGTGCCGCGCATTTTCAAGCGCATTCGTCCGGCTTTCCGTTACCAGCGGTCGATGGACGTCATCACCGCGGCGCGAGACGACGGTCTGGTCACCAAGTCCAACCTCATCCTCGGCATGGGCGAGACCCCCGAGGAAGTCCAGGAAGCCATTCGCGACCTGCACGAGGCCGGTTGCGACATCTTGACCATCACCCAGTACCTCCGCCCGTCGCCGCGCCACCATCCGGTCGAGCGGTGGGTCAAGCCGGAAGAGTTCGTCGAGCACTCCGACTACGCCACCGAGATCGGCTTCGCCGGCGTGCTGGCCGGTCCGTTGGTCCGCTCCTCCTACCGCGCCGGACGGCTGTACGCGCAGGCCATGGCCCATCACGGACGCGAGCTGCCCGAGAGCATGAGCCACCTGACCGACGGCGGCGAGGCCTCGCAGGAAGCCAGTTCGTTGATGGCACGACTGGCGGCTCGCTGAAGCCCGTTCCCAACGTGGAGCGGTGCGCGTGAGCGTCGGCACAGGACGTATCCTGTGAGTTATGGCGAACGGCAGTAAAGCTGGCAAAGCAGGCAAGCCCAGCAAGGAAGTAAAAGCGGCTGCGAAGGCGGCCCGGAGGAAGGCATCGAAGGAACGGCGCAGTCAGCTGTGGCAGGCGTTCCAGATGCAGCGCAAGGACGACAAGGCTCTCCTTCCGCTGATGATCGGGTCGGTGGTCGGGCTCGGTCTCGTAGGCTTCCTGATCGGGCTGGCCTTCGGCTTCCAGTGGTTCCTGCTCCCTATCGGCCTGTTGCTCGGTGTGCTGGTCGCGTTCATCATCTTCGGTCGCCGAGTGCAGAAGTCGGTATACAAGAAGGCCGACGGCCAGGCCGGTGCGGCTGCCTGGGCCCTGGACAACCTGCAGGGTTCGTGGCGGGTGACCAATGCGATCGCCGGCACCACCCATCTCGATGCTGTTCATCGTGTGATCGGTAAGCCCGGAGTCATCCTCGTTGCCGAAGGTGCACCGCAGCGCGTCAAAGCACTGCTGGCTCAAGAGAAGAAGAAAACTGCCCGCCTGGTGGGCGACACTCCGATCTACGACGTCATCGTCGGAAACGAAGAGAATCAGATCCCGCTCTCGGGGCTGCAGAAGTATCTGTCGAAGTTGCCCAAGAACATCGACGGCAAGCGTATGGACACCATCGAGTCACGCTTGGCTGCTCTGGGCACCAAGGGTGGCCCGGCGATGCCGAAGGGTCCGGTGCCCGGCGGTGCCAAGATGAAGGGCGTTCAGCGGACCATGAAACGCCGCTAGAGACCCCGGAACACCTGTCGACTGTTCGACAACAGCCCTGGTGCGCGACCCGTCAGCGGGTCCGCAGCAGGGCTGTTCCTGTTGCGCGATCATGCATTCCGCGGCCATCCATGTCGGTGATGACGGCCGGTACGACGAACAGCAGAATCAGTTGGCGTACCAGCGCTCGAACGAACCCGACCGGGGCAGGGGCGTCGATGCGGCCCACATGAATACCGACTATGAACTGCCCCGGGGTGAACGAGAACAGCGAAACGGACGCGAGTCCGACGACGAACCACACAGCGAGGACGATCGTCGAGATGAGTCCGCTCGTGGTGTAGCCGCCCAGAATCAGCGAGGCCACGCCGGTGGACATCGTCCAATCCAGCAGTAGGGCCAGGATTCTGCGCCCGGCACCTGCCAGTGCGCCGACGCCGTGTTGGGGTAGGCCTAGTTCTTCGCCGCGAAAGTTCTGTGGTTTCCGTGGGTTCGCAGCCGCCGGACCGGACAACCAGGACCCTGTCATTCGTGCCATGATTTCCAGGATAGGCGCGGCTGGGCACATGGAAGAACACGCGGACGTACTGTTGTTCGTGCCACTCGTGAACCAGGACGCGTAACACGGGCGAAACACGAGCTTGACGGGCAGGCAACACCAAGTCCATAACGTCAGCTCTACGGACTCAACAAAGGAGCAAAAGCGTGGCGTTTTCCACGGCCCAAGAGGTCATCAAGTTCATCGCAGATGAAGGAATCGAATACGTCGACATCCGATTCACGGATTTGCCGGGTGCACAGCAGCACTTCTCGATCGCCGCGAAGGCGTTCACGGCGGACACTCTGGAAGACGGTCTTGCGTTCGACGGCTCGTCCGTCCGCGGCTTCCAGTCGATCCACGAGTCCGACATGATCCTGCTTCCGGACTACGCCACCGCTCAGATCGACCCGTTCCGGAACGCGAAGACGCTGAACATCGACTTCTTCGTCCACGACCCGTTCACGCGTGAGGCGTACAGCCGCGATCCTCGCAACGTCGCGCGCAAGGCCGAGGAGTACTTGGCGAGCACCGGCATTGCCGACACCGCGTACTTCGGTGCCGAGGCCGAGTTCTACATCTTCGACTCCGTGCGGTTCGACTCGCAGGCCAACGGCGCTTTCTACGAGCTCGACTCGTCCTCGGGTTGGTGGAACACCGGCGCCGAGACCGAGGCCGACGGCAGCCCGAACCTCGGCTACAAGGTTCGCTACAAGGGCGGCTACTTCCCCGTCGCTCCGTACGACCACTACGTCGACCTGCGCGACGAGATCTCCACCAACCTGCAGAACGCGGGCTTCGAGCTCGAGCGTGCACACCACGAGGTCGGCACGGGCGGCCAGCAGGAGATCAACTACAAGTTCAACACGTTGCTTCGCGCTGCCGATGATCTGCAGCTGTTCAAGTACATCGTCAAGAACACCGCCTGGAAGAACGGCAAGTCGGCGACGTTCATGCCGAAGCCGCTGTTCGGTGACAACGGCTCGGGCATGCACGTGCACCAGTCGCTGTGGAAGGACGGCAAGCCTCTCTTCCACGACGAGGCCGGATACGCCGGACTGTCGGATCTCGCGCGCCACTACATCGGCGGCATCCTGCACCACGCTCCGTCGCTGTTGGCTTTCACCAACCCGACGATCAACTCGTACCACCGGTTGGTGCCGGGCTACGAAGCCCCCATCAACCTGGTCTACAGCCAGCGCAACCGCTCCGCCGCGGTTCGTATCCCGATCACCGGCAACAACCCGAAGGCCAAGCGCCTCGAGTTCCGTGCGCCCGACTCCTCGGGCAACCCGTACCTGAACTTCGCCGCGCAGATGATGGCCGGCCTGGACGGCATCAAGAACAAGATCGAGCCGATGGCACCGGTCGACAAGGACCTCTACGAGTTGCCGCCCGAGGAAGCCAAGAACATTCCTCAGGCACCCACCTCGCTCAATGCGGTCATCGACCGTCTCGAGGCCGATCACGACTACCTCACCGAGGGTGGCGTGTTCACGACCGACCTGATCGAGACCTGGATCTCACTCAAGCGCGAGCAGGAGATCGCTCCGGTCAACTTGCGTCCGCACCCGTACGAGTTCTCGCTGTACTACGACGTGTGAGTCGATAACTTCACCCAGAAATCGCCCGGCCGAATCTCTTCGGCCGGGCGTTTTTGCGTTCTCGATTGTTTCCATTGGGCGCAGATTTCGGCAAACGGCAACAGAATTCGAGACGGTCGGAGTTTGATAGTTGATACGCGGGGTAAAGACCTGTATCCGCTAAGGGCGAACAGAGGACAACGAACTTCATGGACGCACTGTGGGAATTCATCGTCGGACGGCGAAGGCAGTTGGCGATCGACTCCTACCTACACGTCTCCGCCGTCATTCAATGCGTGATCATCGCTACCGTTATCGGAGTCGCCATCGGCGTGCTCGTCTATCGCAGTCCCGCTGGCTCCGCCATCGCGACAGCTCTGGCGAGCACCGTGTTGACGATTCCGTCGTTCGCACTGTTGGGTCTGCTTATTCCAATTCTGGGATTGGGCGTTCGACCGACAGTGACCGCTCTGGTCCTGTACTCGCTGCTCCCGATCATCAGAAACACGGTAGTAGGTCTGGATGCGGTGAATCCTGCGGTCACCGATGCCGCCCGAGGAATCGGCATGAGCCGCATTCTCGTGCTGCGGCGCATCGAGATTCCACTTGCGTGGCCCTCGATTCTCACCGGAATGCGGGTCAGCACACAGCTGGCCATGGGCATCCTGGCCATCGCTGCGTACGCCAAAGGCCCCGGCCTGGGCAACCTTCTGTTCTCCGGACTCGCACGGGTCGGCAGCCCCACCGCCGTCCCCCAGGCATTGACCGGCACCATCCTCATCGTTCTACTGGCGCTGATCCTCGATGGGATCTACGTCGTGATCGGCAAACTGACCACCTCTAGGGGCATCCGTGAGTGAGAAAACGACCGTATCCGGCGCAGAAATCGTGCTGGAGAACGTGACCAAGAGCTACTCAGGACAAAAGGACGCCGCCGTCGACAACGTGTCGATGACGATCCCCGCCGGTGAAGTGGTCGTGCTGGTCGGTCCGTCCGGCTGCGGTAAGACGACGACCATGCGCATGATCAACCGATTGATCGAACCGACGTCGGGCCGGATCACCATCGGCGGCAAGGATGCGCTGTCGATCAACCCGAACGAGCTGCGCCGAACCATCGGTTACTCGATCCAGCAGGCAGGACTGTTCCCGCATATGACCATTGCCGAGAACGTCGGCATGGTTCCCGGTCTGATCGGCTGGAAGAAGGCGAAAATATCGGATCGCACCGACGAGATGCTCGACCTCGTCGGGCTCGATCCAGCGCTGTACCGCGGTCGCTACCCACGCCAGCTGTCCGGAGGCCAGCAGCAACGTGTCGGTGTTGCGCGCGCTCTCGCTGCCGATCCCCCGGTGCTGTTGATGGACGAGCCGTTCGGCGCGGTCGACCCCATCACCCGAGGCCTGCTGCAAGACGAATTGATGCGTCTGCAAGCAGAATTGGGTAAGACGATCGTATTCGTCACCCACGACTTCGACGAAGCCGTCAAACTCGGCGACCGGATTGCCGTGCTGGGCAATCAATCTCGAATTCTGCAGTTCGATACTCCGGAAGCTGTGTTGGCCAATCCCGCCGACGATACCGTCGCCGGATTCGTCGGCGCCGGTGCAGCTCTCAAGCAACTGACTCTGATGCGTGTGCGCGACATCGAGTTGTCCGATGTTCCGGTCATGGCCGAAGACCAGCCGGTCGAGGCAATGAACGCGGCCCTCGGAAACGATCCGGAGGCGTGGGGAATCATTCTCGATGCGCGCAAGCGGCCCATTCGTTGGACCGATCGACGTCACCTCACGGGCGCGAAGAGCCTGCGCGACGTCGGTGTTCCGATGGGCGAAATGGTCTCGACACAGTCCACTCTGCAGGACGCGCTCGAAGCGCTTCTCGCCGAGGGGAATGCAACGGCTACGGTCACCGGTCAGCGCGGCGAATACGCAGGCACCATCACCATCGAAGCGCTGATCGACACCATCAAGACCATCCGTTCGCAGCACGCTCACGACCACGACGAGAAGGCCCATGACACCGACACTGCAGCCGACGACGTGACCGCAGGAAGTCCGTCGTGACGACCGCGGCGGATCCTTCGGTCGTCGACGCAGATCCGGACGACGACGGCGGCGCGCAAGCGGCGGTGCAGGCCGCCAAACGCGCGGAACGTGTTCGTCTACTTGTGCAACCGGCCATCATCGTGGTGGTGGTAGTCGGCCTGCTCCTCTATACCTTCACTCGTGACCTGAGTGCGACGCAAAAGGAGACGCTGAACGCGAGCACTTTGTTCCAGCGGCTCTCCGAGCACGTCGTCATCACGATCGTCGTCACCGCGCTCGTGCTCGCGATTGCTGTTCCTCTGGGAATTCTGTTGACCCGCAACGGCTACCGAAAACTGGCACCGATCTTCCTCGGTATCGCCAACATCGGCCAGGCCGCTCCGGCGGTCGGCTTGCTGGTGTTGCTCTTCCTTGCAACGGGAAAGACCGGCTTCTGGATCGGAGTATTGCCCATCGCGTTCTACTCACTCCTTCCCGTTCTCCGAAACACGATGCTCGGCTTCCAACAAGTCGATCCGAGCTACATCGATGCTGCACGCGGACAAGGTATGTCCAGCAGCGGGATCCTGTGGCGAATCGAGTTTCCGCTGGCGGTGCCGTACATGCTGGCGGGTCTGCGCACGTCCCTGGTGCTCGCCGTCGGTACGGCCACCCTGAGCTTCCTTGTGGGGGCGGGCGGTCTCGGAGTTCTCATCGACACCGGATACAAGCTCTATCAGCCGCTGATCCTCGTCGTGGGAGGCGTTCTCGCCGTGGCTCTCGCGTTGTTCGTCGACTGGCTCGGGGCACTCGCCGAGGCCTACCTCGGACCGAAAGGACTCCGCTGATGCGGCACTCGACTCGGCAACTCATTGCTCTGTGCGCGATCGTCACGGTCGCGTTGACGGGCTGCGGACTGCAGTCGGGCGGTGCCGTGCCGCTATCTGTCGAACCCGGCAGCATCAAGTCGATGCCGGGCCTCGAAGGGGCCGAACTGACGGTCGGCTCGAAAGATTTCACCGAGCAGATCATTCTGGGCTACATACTCGAATTCGCTATGTCGGCCGCAGGTGCGGACGTCCGTGACCTCACCAACATTTCGGGATCCAACAGCACCCGTCAGGCCATGATTGCCGGCCAGGTCGACCTGAGCTACGAGTACACCGGAACAGGCTGGATCAACTACCAGGGCAACGAGACTCCTATTACCGACGCTACCGAGCAGTTCGATGCCGTCCGCGATGCCGACACCGAGAACGGCATCGTGTGGGTCAACCCGGCACCCATGGACAATACGTACGCGCTGGCCACGAACAGGGCGACAGCCGAGCAGACCGGTGTGAAGACGCTCTCGGATTATGCGGCTCTCGTGGCGCGCGACCCGGCCGCGTCAGCGTTGTGCGTGGAGACCGAGTTCAACAGTCGACAGGACGGATTTCCCGGCCTGGCAGCAACGTACGGTTTCGACGCCAACGCCGTTCCCCGTCAGATTCTGCAGACCGGAATCATCTATCAGGCAACGGCCGACGGTTCCCAGTGCAAGTTCGGTGAGGTGTTCACCACCGACGGCCGCATCAAAGGTCTCGATCTTGTCGTGCTCGAGGACGACAAGAATTTCTTTCCCCGGTACAACGCCACCGTCGTGATTCGCTCGAAAATCGCGGAAGAGTACCCGCAGATTGCCGAGATCACCGCACCGATCTCTGCGGCGTTGACAAACGACGAAATCACCGAACTCAACAAGCAGGTCGATGTCGACGGCCGCGAACCGGCCGACGTCGCGCGTGACTGGATGGTCGAGAAAGGCTTCGTCACCGTCGAAGGTGACTAGTTTCCACCGAACGTTCGCTCCACCACTGCCTTTGCCCGACGCGTGACGCGCAGGTAGTTGTCGAGGAACGCCCCTGCATCGCCGTCCTGCCAGCCTGCGACCTTCGCCACGGCTGACAGAACAGCTCCCGGTGCCGGGAGCTGGTCGGTCGGCTTACCGCGCACGAGGACAAGAGCGTTGCGCGCCTTCGTCGCGAGTATCCAGGCTTCGCGCAGCAACTCCACGTCGGTTTCGCTCATCAGCTCGGCCGCACCGATCGCGTCCAACGACTGCAATGTCGAGGTGTTGTGCAGCGTGTGAACCTTGTGTGCGTACCTGAGCTGGATGAGTTGGACGGTCCACTCGATGTCCGCCAGTCCCCCGCGGCCGAGCTTGGTGTGCGTGGCGGGGTCGGCTCCCTTGGGCAGTCGCTCGGAGTCGATACGCGCCTTGATTCGCCTGATCTCGCGGACCGCGTCGGTGGATACGCCGCCCTCGGGATAGCGCACCTGGTCTGCCATCAGCAGGAACCGGATGCCGAGATCCTGGTCGCCGGCGACCTGGTGTGCCCGCAGCAAGGCCTGAACCTCCCATGCCTGGGCCCACTGCGAGTAGTACGCGGCATAGGACGACAGGGTGCGCACCACCGGCCCGCTTCTGCCTTCCGGTCGCAGACCGGTATCGACCTCGAGGGGCGGGTCGGTGCTGGGCGCGCCGAGCAATTTGCGGATGCGGTCGGCAATCGTGTTGGCCCACTTGACCGCAACGGTCTCGTCGATGCCGTCCACCGGCTCGCAGACGAACAGAACGTCGGCGTCGCTACCGTAGCCCAGCTCACCGCCGCCGAGCCGTCCCATACCGATCACCGCCAGATTGGCCGGTGCCGGTTCTCCGCGTTCTTTCTCGCTGGCGCGCACGGCGGCTGCGAGTGCCGCGTTGATGACCGCGGCCCAAACCGACGACAGCGCCCGGCACACCTGAGGAACATCGAGCATGCCGAGAATGTCGGCCGAGGCGACCCGGGCCAGTTCATGACGGCGTAGCGCCCTGGCGGCATTGATCGCCCGCACCGGATCCTCGTACCGAGCCGAGGACGACAGGATGGCGCGGTATGTCTCTTCCGGTTCGACGTCGAGTAGGCGAGGGCCGGTGGGTCCGTCGGCGAACAATCGGATGACCTCGGGGGCCTTGATCAGCAGATCGGGTACGTACGCCGAGGAGCCGAGCACGATCATGAGCCGCTGCGCTACTGCGCCTTCGTCGCGCAGCACTCGCAGGAACCACGTCTGCTCCCCTGCCGATTCCGAGAGTCGCCGGTAGTGCAGCAATCCCGCATCCGGGTCCGGGGTGTCGGCGAGCCATTCGAGCAGGGTCGGGAGGAGTACCGCCTGAATTTGCCCGCGCCGAGTGCCCGAGCCGACGAGTGCTCGCAAGTGGCCCAGTGCGTTCTGCGGGGTGGCATAGCCGAGGGCTGCGAGCTGACGCGTCGCCGCGTCCGGAGTCAGACGCACCGTCTCGGAATCGAACTTGACCACCGAGTCCAGCAGCGGCCGATAGAAGAGCTTCGCGTGCAGCCGCCGAATACGTTGCGCGTTGCGTTTGATCTCCGCGTTGAGGACACCGAGGGCGTCGCGATTGCCGTCCGGGCGCATGTGCGCCGAACGCGCCAACCACCGCAGCGCTTCCTCGTCGTCCGGCGGAGGCAGCGTGTGCGTCCGCCGCATTCTCTGCATCTGCAGGCGGTGCTCGATCAGCCGAAGAAATTCGTAGGACGCGGTGAGATTCGCCGCATCGTCGCGGCCGACGTACCCGCCCTCCGTGAGGGCAGACAGTGCGTCGGTCGTGCCGAGCACGCGCAGCGACTCGTCGGTTCGACCGTGGACCAATTGCAGCAGCTGAACGGCGAATTCGACGTCTCGCAAACTGCCGCGGCCGAGTTTGATCTCGCGTTCGCGCAGCTCGGGTGGCACCATCTCCTCGACTCGGCGGCGCATGGCGCGCACCTCCGGCACGAAGTCATCGCGCTGGCTGGCCAGCCACACCATCGGGTTGACGGCGTCGACGTAATCGTTGCCGAGCGCGATGTCACCGGTCATCGGCCGAGCCTTGAGCAGCGCCTGGAACTCCCAGGTCTTGGCCCACCGCTTGTAATAGGCCACGTGCGAATCCAGCGTGCGGACCAGTTCGCCGCGTTTGCCCTCGGGGCGCAGGGCCGCGTCGACCTCGAAGAACGCGGAGGAGCCGATGCGCATCATTTCACCCGCGATACGGCTGGCCTGCGAGTCCGCGGGCTCGGCGACGAACACGACATCGACGTCCGAGACGTAGTTGAGTTCGCGGGCGCCGCACTTGCCCATCGCGACGACGGCCAGGCGCGTCGGACATGGGGCGTCCGGGCAGACGGTGGCCACGGCGACGGCCAACGCCGCAGTGAGCGCTGCATCGGCCATGTCCGACAGTTGCGACCCGACCACCGTGTAGGGCAGGACGGGTTCGTTCTCGACGGTTGCCGCGAGGTCGTAGGCAGCCAGCACCATGATCTGGTCGCGGTACTTCTTGCGCAGCGCGATCACTGCGGGCGGTCCGGTCAGCGATGCGCGGTACAGGTCGGGTGCGGCATTGGGTCCGGTCTCGGGCTCTGCCCCGACGACCTCGAGGAGCTCCGCCACCAGCGTCGCCTTGCTGGGCAGCTCTATCTTCGCCGAGTTTCCACTGCTCTGACCCTTCTTGGTCAGCAGTAGACGCCAGGTGCTGTCGTCGGCCACGAGGTGATCGGCGAGCGCACTCGATGCGCCGATGGTTCCCAGGATGCGCCCGCGAAATCCCTTGTCGGTTCGCAACGCTGTGTCGAACTCCGACCAACCGGAACCGAGCAATTCGTACAACCGCACCAGGGTGCGCAGTGCGAGGTCCGCGTTGGGCGCGCGAGACAGCGACCACAGCAGTTCGAGGCTTTCTTCATCCGTCCAACCGAGGGTGCGCAGATCGGACGGAGCAGATTGTTCGACCAGACCGAGACGGCCCGGTCCGGGAACGATGGATCTGGAAGTCGGAGGACGCACCATCAGAATCCACCTCGGGGTGCCACAGATTTACCTCGTCGTCAGTACATGCGACGCGAGGGTGCCCACGCCGGCATCGGAACTACCATTCACGATCGACTAGAACGTAGCCCATGACCACGCCGCGCCGTTAAATGCCCAGGGTCGCACTACAGACCCAGGTAGGCCTTCAGCTCGTACGGCGTGACGTGATTGCGGTATTCCTCCCACTCACGACGCTTGTTGCGCAGGAAGAAGTCGAAGACGTGCTCGCCCAGTGCTTCGGCGACCAGTTCGGATCCCTCCATCGCGTTCAGCGCCTGATCGAGGTTGCCCGGCAGCTCCTTGTAGCCCATGGCACGACGCTCCGCGGAGGTCAGAGCCCACACGTCTTCCTCGGCCTCGGGAGGCAGCGTGTAGCCCTTCTCGATTCCGCGCAGGCCGGCCGCGAGCAACACAGCGAAGGCGAGGTACGGGTTGCACGCAGAATCAGGACTGCGGATCTCGACGCGTCGCGAGGACGCCTTGTTCGGGGTGTACATCGGCACGCGGATAAGGGCCGAACGGTTTGCCGGTCCCCAGGAAGCTGCCGTCGGTGCCTCGCCGCCGCGCACGAGCCGCTTGTAGGAGTTGACCCACTGGTTGGTCACCGCGCTGATCTCGTTCGCGTGCTCGAGGATTCCGGCGATGAAGGACTTGCCGGTCTCGGAGAGCTGCATCGGATCGTCCGGGTTGTGGAAGGCGTTCGCGTCGCCCTCGAACAGGCTCATGTGCGTGTGCATCGCCGAACCGGCCTGGTCGCTGAACGGCTTGGGCATGAACGTTGCACGCACACCCTCCTCGATGGCAACTTCCTTGACCACGTAACGGAAGGTCATGATGTTGTCCGCCATCGACAGGGCGTCGGCGTACCGCAGGTCGATCTCCTGCTGGCCGGGTGCGGCCTCGTGATGACTGAACTCGACCGAGATACCCATCGACTCGAGTGCATCGATGGCGTGCCTGCGGAAGTTCGGGGCCGAGTCGTGCACGGCCTGGTCGAAGTAGCCGCCATTGTCGGCCGGGGTGGGCGGCGAGCCGTCCTGCGGGGCGTCCTTGAGCAGGAAGAACTCGATCTCCGGGTGCACGTAGCAACTGAAACCGAGGTCTGCGGCCTTGCTCAACTGGCGACGCAGCACGTGGCGGGAGTCGGCCCAGGACGGCGAGCCGTCGGGCATGGCGATGTCGCAGAACATCCGCGCCGAGTGCTGGTGGCCCTTGCTGGTGGACCACGGCAGGATCTGGAACGTCGAGGGATCCGGCTTGGCCACGGTGTCCGCCTCGGACACGCGGGCGAATCCTTCGATAGCGCTACCGTCGAAGCCGATTCCCTCGTCGAATGCTCCTTCGAGCTCCGCGGGGGCGATGGCCACCGATTTCAGGTAACCGAGAACATCGGTGAACCAAAGGCGGACGAAACGAATATCGCGCTCTTCTAAGGTCCGGAGCACGAATTCCTTTTGACGATCCATGAACGCGAGAGTAAGCAAACGGAGTTAAATCTGTGTTACATCGTGAATTCGGTCTCACTTCGTGGAACTCTCCGAACACATTTCGGTCGGTGAGGTAGCGCGTCAGCAGCGCAATCCGTCCCGCGGCGGCACCAGATCGACGAGGTAACTCACCAGCGGATCGTCGATGCACTCGACGCCCGAGAACGCCACCGTGTGTTGCGTTCCCTCGTAGGTCACCAGGTCCCCTCGCAGCTGCGAAGCCAGTTCGACTCCCGCCTGATAGGGCGTGGCCGGATCGTTGGTCGTCGACACCACCACCAGCGTCGGCAGTCCCTCCACGTCCACGATGTGCGGGTCACTCGTGTTGGGCACCGGCCAGAAAGCGCACAAGTCGAGCGGCGCATCGCCCGTGGCCCGGCCGTCGTCCAGATACGGCGCGGCCGCACGGAACCTGGCGTCGGCCTCGTCGGCCGCTGCGCGGTCGGTGGTCGGCGGGCCGTCGACGCATCGAACGGCGTTGAACGCATCGTCGATGTTGGTGTAGCTGCCGTCCTCGAGCCGCCCGGAGTAGGTATCGGCGAGCCGGAGCAGCGTGTCGCCCCGCCCGTCGCGCAGCTCGCTCAATCCGGCCCGCAGCAGACGCCACAGCTGCTGCGAGTACAGCGCCTGCTGAGCTCCGGTGATCGCGTCGTCGTAGCTGAGCCCGCGTGGATCGGTCGTCTCGGCCGGCTGGTCGATCAACGGGTCGACCAGTGACCGGAACTGTGCGACGGCCTGAGCCGGATCGGTTCCCAGCGGGCAGGTGTCGGTCTGTGCGCAGTCGGCGGCGAATTGATCGAACGCGGTCTGGAACGCCGCACCTTGCGCGACGGCCTCGTCCACGGGCGACTGGTCCGGGTCGAGCGCACCGTCGAGCACCATCGCCCGCACGTTCGACGGGAACTCCTCGGCATACGCCGTGCCGATTCGGGTGCCGTACGAGTAGCCGACATAGGTCAATTTCTCGTCGCCCAGAACCCCCCGGATGACGTCCATGTCGCGGACGACTTCCCTGGTACCGACATGCTCGAGCAGGTCCGCCCCGGTGCGTTCGACGCATTGCGCGGCGTAATCCCGGTGTTCGGCCTCGGTCGCTGCGATGCCTTCGGGGCTGACGTCGACGTCCGGTTCACGACGCTCCGCGTCGACCTCGTCGGGCGTCAGGCACCGCACCTCCGGTTCCGAGGCCCCGATCCCACGCGGATCGAATCCGATGCGATCGAAACGATCGGCGATGGCGGTGTCGCCGGCCTGTGTGGCCAGGTACAGCCCCGAGGAGCCGGGGCCACCGGGATTCATCAGTATCGAGCCGATCTTCTCGCCCGTTGCCTGCGTCCGGGAGATGGCGACCTCGATCGTCGTGCCGCTGGGATCGGCGTAGTCGAGCGGCACGGTCACCATCGCGCATTCGACGTCGCCGCCCAGTTCGCTGCCATCGGTGTTGTAGCGGTCGCAGGACTCCCACTGCAGAGTCTGCGTGTAAAAGGTCTCGAGTCCCGCGGGAACCGGGCCGGCAACCGATGCCGGGGCGTCGGAGCTCTCCGGTACGGCAGTGGGCTCGGGGCCGGAGCAGCCCGCGAGCAACACGGCGACTGCGGACAGTGCCACGGCCGAGCTCCTGGTGCGCGTTCTCATGGTCACGATCGTGCCAGGTCTTTCGAGCCGGGCATTGCTCTCACTGCCCGGCGGGGACGGTCTCGGAGCACTAGCGTGGACACAGTGCAGGCCCTTCGACTCGCCCTGGCCCAGATCAATTCCGTCGTCGGCGATCTCGCGGGAAATTCCGCTGCGATCGTCGAGTGGACGGTCCGCGCCGCTCACGACGGTGCCAACGTGGTGGTGTTTCCCGAGATGGCCCTGACGGGATACCCCGTCGAGGATCTGGCTCTGCGGCCCTCGTTCGCGGCCGCATCGGCCCGTGCCCTCACCGAATTGGCTACCGCGCTGGACACGGCCGGGTGCGGCGACCGCATCGTGGTGGTGGGTTACCTCGATCGCGACGCCGAGGGCTCACGCAACAGCGCTGCGATGATCGTCGACGGCCGGGTGATATCTCGCTACCACAAGCACTCGCTTCCCACCTACCGGGTGTTCGACGAGGCTCGCTATTTCGCCCCCGGGTCACGCCTGAGCATCGCGTCGGTGAACGGACTACGACTCGGTGTCGTTGTGTGCGAGGACATCTGGCAACCGGGCGGGTCCGTCTCGGCCTATGCCACAGCCGGGGTCGACATGCTGCTCTGCCTCAACGCCAGCCCCTTCGAGCAAGGCAAGGACGAGGTCAGGCGCGGCATAGTAGAACGCCGGGCCACCGAGATCGGCGCTCCGATCGCCTACGTCAACGTGGTCGGCGGCCAGGACGAATTGGTGTTCGACGGGGGTAGCTTCGTCGTCGGCCCCGACGGTTCCACCTGGGGCCGCTCCCCCCAGTTCGTCGAACACCTGCTTGTCGTCGACGTCGATACCCCCACTGATCCGCGTCCGGACGCGGCCGCGGTCCCCGGCTGGACCATCGATCGGGTGTCACTTCCCGACGTGGCGATCACCGGCTGGCAGCGAGCCGAACCGTCTCTGGCCGACGTCGCGTGCGTAGAGCAGCAGGTGTGGGGCGCTCTGGTGACCGGCTTGCGGGACTATGTGCACAAGAACAACTTTCGGTCGGTTGCTCTCGGCTTGTCCGGCGGTATCGATTCCGCGGTGGTGGCAGCCATCGCCGTCGATGCGCTCGGTAGCGATGCGGTACACGCGGTGTCGATGCCATCGACGTACTCCTCGGATCATTCACGCACGGACGCAGAGGATCTCGCGTCGCGCACCGGGATCCACTTCAGCATCGAGCCGATTGCCGACATGGTCGCCTGCTACGTCGACCAACTGCACCTGACCGGCCTTGCCGAGGAAAACATCCAGGCGCGATGCCGAGGCATGGTGTTGATGGCACTGTCGAACACCTCCGGCCACCTGGTACTGGCTACCGGCAACAAATCAGAACTGGCGGTGGGCTATTCGACGATCTACGGCGATGCCGTCGGCGGTTTCGCGCCGATCAAGGACGTGCCGAAGTCGCTGGTGTGGGAGCTGGCGCGGTGGCGGAACAAGTCTGCGGCCGAGCGTGGGGATATTCCTCCCATCCCCGAGTCGAGCATCGACAAGCCCCCGTCCGCCGAGCTCAGGCCGGGCCAACTCGACACCGATTCGCTGCCCGACTACGACGAACTCGACGCCATCATATTTCGGTATGTCGACCACGACCAGGGGTTCGAGGACATCGTCGCGGCCGGTTTCGACGCCGACGTGGTCGCAGACATCCTGCGCAAGATCGACGCGTCGGAGTACAAACGGCGTCAGTATCCGATCGGCAGCAAGGTCACCTCTCGCGCTTTCGGGCGGGATCGCCGCATGCCGATCACCAACGGTTGGCGAGACTACCGAGCAGCGCAGACCCCCGATCGGGTGTGACCAATTGCACTGTCGGTAGCGCCCCGCCGCGCCGTGCATGGGTGGCAGACTCGTCGATGTCATCACACCCCATCCCGGGGACCCGCCGAGCGGGCCTCGAGGACCAGAAAGGGACAAAGATGTCCGAAAATTCTGTGTACGGCGGCGCTACCCAGGACGTACCCGCCACCGGCTTGACCCGCAAGACCCGTACCCACCACCTTCTGCAGATGAAGGCGGACGGCGAACGCTGGGGAATGCTCACCGCCTACGACTACTCGAGTGCGCGCATCTTCGAGGAAGCCGGAGTACCAGTTCTCCTCGTCGGCGATTCCGCGGCAAACGTGGTCTACGGCTACGACACCACCGTGCCGATCACCGTCGACGAACTGCTCCCGCTGGTCCGCGGCGTGGTCCGCGGCGCGCCGCATGCCCTCGTCGTCGCTGATCTCCCATTCGGCACCTACGAGGCCTCGCCTCAGCAGGCCCTCGAGACCGCGGTCCGCTTCATGAAAGAAGGCCTCGCAGGAGCAGTCAAGCTCGAAGGCGGCGAACGCGTCGCCGCCCAGATCGCGGCAATCACTGCAGCAGGCATCCCGGTCATGGCCCACGTGGGCTTCACCCCGCAGAGTGTCAACACTCTCGGCGGTTTCCGGGTTCAGGGCCGCGGTGACGCGTCCGAGCAGCTGGTGGCCGACGCCATCGCAGTCCAGGAGGCGGGTGCGTTCGCCGTCGTCATGGAGATGGTTCCCGCCGACATCGCCGGTCAGGTCACGCGCAAGTTGACCATTCCGACCGTCGGCATCGGCGCAGGAAACGAATGTGACGCGCAGGTCCTCGTATGGCAGGACATGGCCGGCTACACCAACGGCAAGACCGCGAAGTTCGTCAAGAAGTTCGCCGACGTCGGAGATTCTCTGCGCACGGCCGCAACCACGTATATGTCCGAGGTCCGTTCGGGAGTCTTTCCGGGGCCCGAACACAGCTACTGATCGTGCTCGTCTGCACCGAGCACAGATGGCAGACTCGGGGCATGACACTCAGACGGGGTTCGACCTTCGGTGCACGTAGAGGCGCAGTCGCTCTCGCAGGCGCGGCTGCGCTTCTCGCACTGGTGGGCGCATGCAGCACCGACACGACCAATACCGGTTCGTCGTCGTCGACGACGATCGCACCGACCACCACGGTCACCACGACGCCGGTGGAAGCGGTGATCACCGACGCGCAGAAGCAGCAGTTATGCACCGATCTGGAAGCGCAGCTGTCCAATTGGCGCGTTCAGGGGCCCACTCTGGGCCGCGGTGGACTGAACATTCTGGTGCAGACCTGGGCCGCGCAGAGCGGCGTCATCAACCTGCAGGTGGTGCAGAACCGCGCAATCGTCGACGACATCACCCAGGACACCTGCTCGGACGTGCGTGACGAGGCCATCCGTTCGCTCGATATTCCGGACCTGGCGTCGGGACTGGTGGGCTTCTAGATGCGCTCTCTGTATCCCGAGATCGAGCCTGTCGAGACCGGACACCTGGATGTCGGTGAGGGGCAACGGGTCTATTGGGAGGTCTCCGGCAACCCGGACGGCGCGCCGGTGGTGTTCGTGCACGGCGGGCCTGGCGGTGCCACCAATCCTCTGCAGCGGCGATACTTCGACCCGCAGTCCTACCGAATCGTCTTGTTCGATCAGCGGGGCTGCGGGTTGTCGACCCCGCATATCGCCGATGGAGCCGATCTGTCGGTCAACACCACCGACCGGTTGATCGCGGACATGGAGAAGCTGCGTGAGCACCTGGGTATCGATACCTGGCTGGTGTTCGGCGGTTCGTGGGGATCGACGTTGTCGTTGGCCTATGCGCAGGCGCACCGAGAGCGCGTGCGCGGGCTCGTGTTGCGCGGAATCTTCCTGGTTCGGCCATCCGAGATCGACTGGTATTACCGGGGCGGTGCCGGCCACATCTTCCCCGATCTGTGGGAGAAGTTTCTCGAACCGGTCCCGGAGGACGAGCGTGACGGTGACCTCGTCGAGGCGTATCACCGGCAGCTGATGTCCGAGGACGACGACGTCGCAACCCGGGCGGCGGTGGCATGGTCGTCCTGGGAGGCGGCGACTAGCTACCTGCTACCGAAACCGGATGCAGTGCAGGGTAATTCAGACCCGCGATTCGCCAGGGCATTCGCCGGAATCGAGAATCACTACTTCCGCAACAATTGCTTCCTGGAAGAGAACCAACTGCTACGCGACGCCCACCTGCTCGACGGCATTCCGGGCGTCATCGTGCAGGGCCGCTACGACGTCGTGTGTCCTGCGACGAGCGCCTGGGCGCTGCACAAGGCCTGGCCGGGTGCAGATCTGGTGATCGTCGACGACGCAGGGCATTCGGCGGCCGAGCCGGGCATCGTGCATCACCTCGTCGAGGCGACCGATCGCCTCAGGCCGTGACGGGCGAATAGTCGAAGGAGACTTTTCTCGAGTCGGTGTCGGCCTGGACCAATCGGACCGTCACCGACTCTCCCGCGGGTGGTTCCCCGCCGCACTTGCCGATGACTATCGGCTCCGAGACGAGCACCTCCGCATCTCGCTTGCCCTCGGCACCGCGGAGAACGACCGCATCGAAGCTCTCACCCACTCGGTCCCTCAGTACGTGCGCCTCGGTGAAATCTACGCACGCGCGATCGACTTTCGATGCCGCAGAGTCGGATCCGCGCATGATGGCAGGCAACTCGGGTAGCGCCTGCGCCGCCCAGTCCGGCGCCGACTCACCGGCCACGACGGCCAGGCACACCTCGGTGGTGAAACGATCCGACAGCCGCCGCAGCGGTGCCGTCACATGGGCGTAGGGCGCACCGATGCCCGAGTGTTCCACCGTTTCGTCTCGGTCGGCGATGTTCGTCGAGTGATCGAAGGCGAGGTAGTCCGCGCCGCGCAGCAAGCCGGTTGCCCGGGTCATCATCGCCAGGGTCGACGGCGCGTCAGCAGGCAACCCGGCCAGTACCGCTCCAGCGGATGCTCCTGCCGGCCAGTCTATTCCGAGCGCGGCGGCGGTGTTCTTCAAGGCTTCGAGGGCCTCGGGAGAGGCGGGCGGAAGGGTGCGGACAATGCCGATTCCGGCGTCGAGCATGATTCTGGCGGCACACATACCCGTCAACAACGACACCTCAGCGTTCCAACCGTCCACTGCCGTGCGTGGCTGCAGCGCGACGCGCCACCCCTGCCCTTCGGGCACAACTTCCTGCTCGGGCAAAGTGATGTCGATGGCTCCGCGGCGGATTGCTGCTGCCGCACGTTGCGATCCGAATTCCGCCAAGTTCGCGATGGACGGATGTGGTGTGCCTGCATCGACATCTGCTTGTACCTGGGCGTAATCGAGCCGGGCAACCGATCGCACCAACGCACGGGTCACCGTCCAGGC
The DNA here is from genome assembly GCF_000333955.1 of Rhodococcus sp. AW25M09. Classification (GTDB taxonomy): domain Bacteria; phylum Actinomycetota; class Actinomycetes; order Mycobacteriales; family Mycobacteriaceae; genus Rhodococcoides. Next base: position 530 of record NZ_CAPS01000071.1, on the reverse strand, counting down.
GACCGCTTCACCGACATCGTCCAGTTCGATGGTCCACAGCGCGGCGCAGCGTGTCTCTCCCTCGAGCAAGCTCCCCGAGCCCTCCGACAGCTCTCTCGGGTGCAACGGCACCGACCCGTCCGGCAGGTAGAACGTCTGGCCTCGCCGTCGGGTTTCCAGGTCGAGCGCTCCCCCGGGCACCACCAGCGCACCCACATCGGCGATGGCGTAGTGCACCACCAACCCGTTCGACGTCTTCTCGATGTGTACGGCCTGGTCGAGATCCTTCGAACCGGGCGGATCGATGGTGACGAACGGAATGTCGGTACGGTCGATCCTGCTGTCGGCGTGCAGATCTCGGGCGTCCATCGCCTCCTGCATCACCTGCGCATCGAAGGCCTCGGACAAGCCGAACTCGGATCTGATGGCCCCGAAATCGACGCTGGGAGCCCGCAGCCGGGTCAGCAGCACCGTCAGTTGTTCCAGTCGTCGTCGGAGTCGGCGGCCTTGTTGCGCGCAGCGGCGATCTTCAGAGCCCGCTCTGCGGTGGC
>NZ_CAPS01000072.1 GCF_000333955.1 Rhodococcus sp. AW25M09 | reverse complement strand
CCCGCACGATCTCGATCGACTCGACAGCGCGGATCTGATCATTGTCCCGGCCGGTGGCACCGAGGCCGCGATCGACGGCAGCTTCGTGTGCGGAACCGACTACGACGCCTCCATCGAGCCACTGCTGGCCAAACTCCGTGCCGCCGTGGACAGGGGTGCGCTGGTCGCGAGCTTGTGCACCGGCGCGTTCGTCCTCGGCAAGGCCGGATTGCTCGACGGGCGTCCATGCACGACGCATTGGCGACATTCGGCCTCGCTGGCTGCGAAATACCCGCTCGCGCAAGTAGATCCGAATGTTCTGTACGTGGACGCGGGGAACGTTCTGACCAGCGCGGGTACGGCCGCCGGAATCGACCTGTGCCTGCACATCGTGCGCACGTACCAGGGCAGCATCGTAGCCAATGGGATCGCTCGCAGAATGGTCGTCCCGCCGCATCGCGACGGCGGCCAGGCCCAGTTCGTCACCAGTCCCCTACCCGCCACCCACACCGAAACCTTGGCACCATTGCTGGACTGGATGACCGAGAACCTCGACTCCGAACTGACCATCGGTCGATTGGCGGCGCGGGTGAACATGTCGGTGCGAACCTTTGCCCGTAAGTTCGCCGCCGAGACCGGTACCACGCCGGCGCGCTGGCTGAACGACCAACGAGTGCTCGCAGCGCAGCAGTTGCTGGAGAACTCCGATCTGCCGATGGATTCGATCGCCGAACTGGTGGGCTTCGGAAATGCCGCAGCTCTGCGGCAGCACTTCGTGAGATTGCGGTGCACCACGCCGCACTCGTACCGTCGGACGTTCCGAGCCACACCTCAGCCCGTGTGACAGGGCTGGGATGATTCCGGCCGGAACGTGCGTTGACAGAACGAGAAGCGCAATCAACGAAAGGAAGCGCATGGCTACTCAGACCTTGACTCAGCAGAACTTCGACGAGACAGTCACCAACAACGACGTGGTGTTGGTCGATTTCTGGGCATCCTGGTGCGGTCCGTGCCGTCAGTTCGCTCCGACATTCGAGAAGTCCTCCGACGCGCACCCCGACGTCGTGCACGCGAAGGTCGACACCGAGGCCGAGCAAGGACTCGCTGCGGCGGCTCAGATCCAGTCGATCCCGACGATCATGGCGTTCCGCGAGGGCATCCTCGTCTACGCGCAGCCCGGCGCGCTGCCTGCTCCGGCACTCGAAGACCTCGTCGGCCAGATCAAGGCACTCGACATGGACGTCGTGCGCCAGCAGATCGCCGAGCAGACTCCCGCAGCAGAATCTCCCGCAGCAGAGTAGTTCTCGCCGCGCAGTAGTGCGTGCACAGCAACGAACGAAGGGCCGCTCACCATTTCGGTGAGCGGCCCTTCGCTCTTGTCGTGTTTCCGACTCGATGCGCTGGCCCCCGTCAGTGTGCCGCGGCATCCCAGCTGCGACCGGTGCCGACCGAGACTTCCAGCGGCACCGACAGTTCGATGGCCGACGACATCTTGTCGCGTACCAGGGCTTCCACTTCCTCGCGCTCGGACTGGACGACTTCGAGTACCAACTCGTCGTGCACCTGCAGCAGCATTCGCGACTTCAGCGTCGACTCTGCAAGCGACTTGTGCACGTCGATCATCGCCACCTTGATGATGTCGGCGGCAGTGCCCTGAATCGGAGCATTCAACGCGGCCCGCTCGGCAACCTCGCGGCGCTGACGATTGTCGCTGTTCAAGTCCGGCAAGTAACGACGCCTTCCGTACAGCGTCGAGGTATACCCCACCTTGCGCGCTTCCTCGACGGCGTTGCGCAGATAGTCGCGGACGCCGCCGAACCGCGCGAAGTACGCCTCCATCTGCTGCTTCGCCTCCTCGGTGGAGATCTTGAGCTGCGCAGCGAGGCCGAACGCGCTCAGGCCGTAGGCCAATCCGTACGACATCGCCTTCACTCGACGACGCAGTTCGGGGGTGACCTCCTCGATCGGCACGCCGAACGCACGGGAACCGACGAAACTGTGCAGGTCCTCGCCGGTGTTGAATGCCTCGATCAGACCCTCGTCGCCGGAGACGTGCGCCATGATGCGCATCTCGATCTGGCTGTAGTCGGCGGTGAGCAACGTGTCGAAGCCCGCCCCGACCACGAACCCGTCACGGATGTGGCGTCCCGCCTCGTTGCGCACCGGAATGTTCTGCAGATTCGGTTCGGTGGACGACAGCCGGCCGGTGGCTGCAACAGTCTGATTGAACGTGGTGTGGATGCGTTCGTCCTCGGCTACCGATTTGAGCAGGCCATCGACCGTGACCTTCATTCGCGTGGCGTCGCGGTGATCGAGCAGAAACTTCAGGAACGGATGCTCGGTCTTCTCGAACAACCCTTGCAGCGCATCGGCATCCGTGGTGTACCCGGTCTTGGTCTTCTTCGTCTTGGGCATGTCGAGTTCCTCGAACAGCACCACCTGCAACTGTTTCGGCGAGCCGAGGTTGATCTGCTTGTCGATCACGCCGTACGCGGAATTGGCGGCCTCGTCGACCTGCGCGGCGAAACCCGACTGCAACGCGCGCAGGTGATCACCGTCCACGGCGATACCCGTAGCCTCCACCTCGGCCAATACCGTCAGCAGCGGCAGCTCCATTTCGGACAGCAACGTGGTCGATTCGATGGCCGCCAGCTCGGCGTCCAGCGCATCGGCCAGATCGATCACGGCCCGTGCCTTGAGAATCTCGCCCTCGGCGAATGCCGCATCGGCGGTGTCCTCGGCATCGAGCAGCGACATCTGCCCCTCACCCGCATCCTCGACGCGGAGTTCACGCTTGAGGTAGCGCAGTGACAGATCGTCGAGATTGAACGAGCGTTGACCGGGGCGAACGAGGTACGCGGCCAGTGCAGTGTCGGTCGTCAGCCCGTTGAGGGTCCAGCCCCGTCCGCGAACCGCGTGCAGCGCCCACTTGGCCTCGTGCAGCGCCTTGGGTTGCGCCGAATCTCCGAGCCAGGCAGCGAGTGCGCGCTCGTCGGATTCGTCGAGAGCCGTCGTCGTGACGAAAGCGCCCTCTCCGTCGGCCGCGGCAATCGCGACCGAGGTCGCGTCACTGTCGTACGGTCTGCGCGGCCCGAGAATCGATACTCCGCTGCGCCGGCCGTCGGTGACGTGCTCGGACAGCCACGCGGCCAGTTCGCCCGGCGCGACGATTCCGCCCCGAACGTCGAAGCCTTCCTCGGCCTCCGGTTCGACCGACGCGAGAGTGTCGAAGAGCCGATCGCGCAGAATCCGGAACTCGAGGTCGTCGAACAGAGCATGGATCTTTTCGCGATCCCAGGGTGCCAATTCGAGTTGGTCCGGGGTGTAGGGCAACGGCACGTCTCGCACCATTTCCGTCAGTTCACGGTTGAGCACCACGCTGGAGAGATTGGCCCGCAGCGCATCTCCCACTTTGCCCTTGACCTTGTCCACGTTGTCGACCAGAGCGGTGAGTGATCCGTATTCGATGATCCACTTGGTGGCCGTCTTCTCTCCGACGCCTGGAATGCCGGGGAGGTTGTCGCTCGGATCGCCACGCAGAGCAGCGAAATCCGGATACTGGGCCGGCGTCAAGCCGTACTTACCGGCAACCTCGTCCGGGGTGAAGCGGGTGAGGTCCGAGACACCCTTGCGTGGATAGAGGACGGTGACGTTGTCGGTCACCAACTGCAGGGCGTCGCGGTCACCGGTGACCACGAGAACGCGGTAGCCGAGCGCCTCCGCTTGAGTCACCAGAGTGGCGATGATGTCGTCCGCCTCGAACCCCGCCTCTGCCATTACCGGGATGCCCATGGCCCCGAGCACATCCTTGGTGATGTCGACTTGTCCGGCGAACTCGTCGGGGGTCTTGCTGCGGTTGGCCTTGTACTCGGGAAACCGCTCGGCGCGGAAGGTCTGCCGCGAGACATCGAAGGCGGCGGCGATGTGCGTCGGCTTCTCGTCCCTGAGCAGATTGATCAACATCGAGGTGAAGCCGTACACGGCATTGGTGGACTGACCACTGGTGGTCTTGAAGTTGTCTGCAGGCAGCGCGAAAAAAGCACGAAACGCCATCGAGTGGCCGTCGATGAGTAGCAGCGTGGGACGCTGCCCGGCCGCTTTCGCATCGGTCTCGGCTGCGGGCGCTGCACTGTTCTCGGTTACTGGGCTCACGGTTCACCAGTCTAGGTAGCGGCTCCGACAACTCGTAGCCGGATGCTCGCTCCTCGTCGCGATCGCGCTCGCGGCACGCGTCGTGGACCGCGAAACACAACCGATACTTTCCGGAAATCCCAGACGCCGATTTCGCGTCGTTTCTAGGACTAGAGTCCGACAATTGCAGGCAGCCGAATTTTCCGCGGCACAACGACAACCGTCCGGAGGACGTGCGTGGCTCCAATTGTTCGATGGACCAGAATGGTGCAACCACCAAGGTTGCGCGCCAGCTCCGCAGTTCGCCTCTTTCGGCGAACACTTCTTCTTGCAATCCTCAGCGCGATCGCCGCCCTGACGTTCAGCGCTCCGGCTCTGGCGCAGGAACCCACTCCCAGCACCGGACCCGAAACGAGCGCGGAACAAGCCCCGCCCGCAGACGCGGTCAGTGTGGCCGGTTCGTTGAACAACGGCGGTGACCGTTTGGTCGGCGTGGACGTTCAGGCCCTGGACTCGAGTGGTTCCGAGGTCGCCCGCACCACCTCCGAAGCCGCCGGCCGCTGGACACTCGAATTGTCCCCCGGCACATACACGTTCCAGGTCGTCCAGGAAACTCTTCCCGACGGGGTGAGCGTGCAGGGTGAGGTGGAGCGCGATGTGCAGGCGGGACGGTCCAACACCGTCATCTTCTCCTTCGGCGAGTCCCGGACAGCCGCGGACAACCCGTTCTACGAGCAGTTCATTCGTACGACGGTGGACGGTCTGCGCTTCGGACTCGTGATCGCCATTTCCGCAATCGGCCTCAGTTTGATCTTCGGCACCACCGGGTTGACCAACTTCGCGCACGGCGAACTCGTCACCCTCGGCGCGGTGTCGGCCTGGGTCTTCAACGTCAGCATGGGAATTCAGCTGATTCCGGCAACACTGTTGGCCATCGTCGTAGGCGTCGCGATCGGCTGGCTCAACAACGCGCTGATCTGGAGACCGCTACGAAAACGCCGAACCGGACTGATAGCCCAGTTGGTGGTGACGATCGGCCTGTCGATCGCACTGCGCTACCTCATTCTCATCTTCTTCTCGGATCGCTCCGAGCCCTACGACGACTACCAGGCGCAGACACAGAATCAGTGGGGCCCGCTGGCGATCACCGACGTCAACCTCGCCTGCATCATCATCAGCGTCGTCGTTCTGATCGGCGTGGCACTGATGTTGCAGCGCACCAAGATCGGTAAGGCGATGCGAGCCGTGGCGGACAACCGGGACCTCGCAGCCTCGTCGGGAATCAACGTCGAGCGCGTCGTGACCTTCGTCTGGTGCCTGGGTGGCGGACTCGCCGCACTCGGCGGTGTGCTGTTCGGAATGTCCGAACTCGGCGGACGCGTCCAGTGGGAAATGGGCTTCAAGCTGCTACTACTCATGTTCGCCGGCATCACGCTCGGTGGACTCGGAACGGCCTACGGCGCTTTCCTCGGCTGCGTCATCGTGGGCCTTCTCGTGCAGTGGTCCACGCTGGTCATCAATCCCGATCTCAAATACATCGGAGGTCTGCTCGTCTTGATTCTCATCCTGGTCGTTCGTCCTCAGGGCATCCTCGGCTCGCGACAAAGGATCGGGTGACCACGCTATGGACATCATCGGTGCACTTCAGATTTCACTCGCGCAGTTGGTCGGCCCCTCGGCCATCTTCTACGCCATGCTCGCCATCGGACTGAACCTGCATTTCGGCTACGCCGGATTGCTGAACTTCGGACAGATCGGTTTCGCGCTGCTCGGCGGCTACGGCGTCGGCATCATGACGATCACGTACGAGCAACCATTGTGGCTCGGAATCCTGGTGGGTCTCGGTGCGGCCGGGTTGCTCGCTGTCGTACTCGGCATTCCCACTCTTCGACTGCGTGCGGACTATCTCGCGATCGTCACGATCGCCGCCTCGGAGATACTCCGACTGGTCTTTCGATCCACTGCGACGGACTCGGTGACGAAATCCACCAATGGCATCACCGGCTTCGCAGGCCCGTTCACCGACCTGAGCCCATTCGACAGCGGCAAGACCTACAGCTTCTTCGGTGTGAGATTCCTGGGCAACGACCTGTGGTCGATGGTGGTGGGTTGGTCACTCGTCCTGCTCCTCTGCGGGGTCGTCTACCTCCTCACCCACAGTCCGTGGGGTCGTGTCCTCAAGGCCGTGCGAGAAGACGAGGACGCGGCGCGATCGCTGGGCAAGAACGTCTTCGTCTACAAGATGCAGGCACTGGTACTCGGTGGTGTGATCGGCGGCATGGGTGGCGTGTTCAATGCCCTGCAGACTCAGTCGCTCAACCCCGACTTCTATTCGACGGCGCAGACGTTCTTCGCCTTCGGCGCGTTGATTCTCGGCGGGGCCGCGACAGTCTTCGGACCCGTCATCGGTGCCATGCTCTTCTGGTTTCTGCTGTCCATCCCCGATGCGATTCTGCGGCAACTGATCTCCGGTGACGATCCGGTTCTGAATCTCTCCGGAGCTCAGGTCGGTGCCACCCGATTCGTACTCCTGGGAATCCTGATAGCCGTCCTGATGGTGTTCAGACCCCAGGGCATTCTCGGCAACAAGCGAGAGGTTCAACTCAATGCCTGACCTGGACAAGGGCGCTGCCGTGAAGGCAGCACCGAGCAAGAAGGCCAGCACGCTCGAGTCGCGGGCCGCGCAGGCACTGTCGAGCGACCAACGCTCGTCGCTGTTCGCCGGCGTGCCGAACGAGCCCGGCTCGCCCAAGCCCGATGCCACTCTCGTGGTCGACGGAATCTCCCGTACCTTCGGCGGACTGAAAGCCGTCGACGTGGACCACCTGGAAATTCAACGCGGATGCATCACCGGCCTGATCGGTCCCAACGGTGCCGGGAAGACAACGCTGTTCAACCTGCTCACCGGATTCGATCGACCGGATACCGGAACCTGGTCGATGGACGGCCAGGAACTGGGCAAGATGCATCCGCACCAGGTCGCGCGCAAAGGTGTGGTGCGCACATTCCAGCTGACCAAGGCACTGTCCAAACTCACTGTGCTCGACAATGTTCGACTCGGGGCGACGGGTCAGCGCGGCGAACGCATGATCAACACGTTCATGCCGTGGACATGGAAGGCGCAGGAGCGAGACGTCACAGCTCGCGCGCACGAGCTACTCGCTCGTTTCAAGCTCGACGCCAAGGCCGACGACCTGGCCGGCTCACTGTCGGGCGGTCAGCGCAAGCTGCTGGAGATGGCGCGCGCGTTGATGACCGATCCCTCGGTGGTCATGCTCGACGAGCCGATGGCCGGCGTCAATCCGGCTCTGACGCAGTCACTTCTGGGACACATCAAGTCACTACGGGACGACGGCATGACCGTCGTGTTCGTCGAGCACGACATGGACGTCATCCGCGACATCAGCGACTGGGTGGTGGTCATGGCGCAGGGCAGCATCATCGCCGAATCCGCCCCCGAGGAACTGTCCAACAACGGAGCCGTGGTCGACGCATACCTGGGCAGCCACCACGATCAGGCCCTGGAGTTCGACGCCGACGGAAATCCGGTCGGTGCCACGGCCGAACTGGCCGAGGCACTGGCCAAGGGCGAAGCAGAGGAACTCGAGTCCGGAGGTGACTTCGCGGAACCGGAGTTCGTGAGCCCCGAGGCGACCGGCGATACCGAAGGTGGATCTCACCGGGCGAAGGAGGACAACTGATGAGCGAACAGACACTCACACCGGCGGAATTCGCCGCAACACCCGAGGAGCACGCACGCCTCGCCGAGGGCGCTCTACTGCGCGCCGACGGATTGGTGGCGGGTTACATTCCCGGCGTCAACATCCTGAGCGAATGCAACTTCTTTCTCAAAGACGGTGAGATCGTCGGCATCATCGGACCCAACGGAGCCGGAAAGTCGACTCTGCTCAAAACCTTGTTCGGACTCGTCGCCGTCCGCGAAGGCAGTGTGAAGCTCCGCGGTGACAACATCACCTCGGCCGAGGCGCACGTACTGGTCACCAAGGGTGTCGGATATGTTCCACAGACGCAGAACGTGTTTCCGTCGCTGACCATCGAGGAAAACCTCGAAATGGGAATCTATCTGCGTCCCAAGAAGTTCGGTGAGCGCTTCGAATTCGTCAGCGAACTCTTCCCGCTGCTCTCGGACCGACGAAAAGTGAAGGCGGGCGCGCTGTCCGGCGGCGAACGCCAGATGGTGGCCATGGGACGCGCACTGATGATGGAACCCTCGGTACTGCTGCTCGACGAACCGTCGGCCGGACTGTCACCGATGTTCCAGGACGAGGTGTTCATCCGCTGCAAGAAGATCAACGCAGCAGGCGTCTCGATCATCATGGTGGAACAGAACGCTCGTCGTTGCCTGCAGATCTGCGATCGCGGCTACGTGCTCGATCAGGGCCGCAACGCGTACACCGATACCGGTCCGGCGCTGATGAACGATCCGAAGGTGATCGAGCTGTACCTCGGAACTCTGGCGGGAAGCAAGGAGAAGAAGACGTAGGTCTCCTTCGGAAACGAAAGCCCCGGTTCGACTTCTCGTCGAATCGGGGCTTTCGTTCGTGGATCGCGACGCGCGCACCACACGACACTGGGCCCGAGTCCCCATCGAGGACTCGGGCCCAGTGTCGTGTGTGCGGGCTACAGATCACTCACCGACGACGATGTATCCGTCCGTCGTCAGAGTGTTGTCCGGTCCGAAGACCAGGTTGCCGTACGAGCCGGTGGCGGGCTCGCCTGCGTCACTGAAGTTCAACGTACCGGTGATGCCGTCGTAGTCGATATCGGTACCGGCCTGAACCAGCGGGAGGCATTCCGCGTAGTTCGTGCACTTGGTGCCGCCCTTGGTCACGCTGTTGATGTTCGCAGCGATATCCGTGCCTGCCGTCGACTTGGCCTGCTCGGCGGCGAGCGCCGAGATGACCACCGCGTCATAGGACTCACCGGCGTAGTTGAAGTCCACCAACGCCGGGTCGATCACCTTGAGGCGGTCCTGGAATCCGGTGCCGACATCGGTCAACGGAGTCGTGCCGCGCATCGTATCGAGCAGACCCGGAGCCACTGCTTCGCCCAGAGCGTTGCCCATGTTGCCGTCCACGCCGTAGACGAGAGTGCCGTCCGACGGTCCGATGCCGACCTCGTGCATCCGCGTGATGATCTTCGCGGACTCCTCGAAGCCGATCACGGCTACCGCATCAGGATTGAAGGTCTTCACACCGTCGACCTCGGCGTTGAACGACTGCGCGTTGGGGTCGTAGATGGTCGTCTGGATCTGATCCGACGGGATTCCGGCATCTTCGAGGTTCTTGGCCGTATTGGCTGCGAGGCCCGTGCCGTACGGGTCGTTCAGGGCAAGAATCGCGACCCGCTGTGCACCGTCGTTCGCAATGAGCTGCGAGAGGGCCTGAGCCTGCAGCACGTCGGTGGGAGCGGTACGGAAGTACTGACCCTTGTCCGGGTAGCAAACGAACTGATCGGACGTGTTGGCCGGGGAGAACTGCACAACGCCCGCAGTCGCGATCTTCTCGATCACCTGAAGGGACACCGCTGACGACGCCGCACCGACGATCACATTCGAGCCGCCGGCAAGCAGTCGGTCGACCGTGGTGTTGGCGGTATCGGTGGTCGTGTCTCCTGAGTCACCCGGGATGAGTGTGACCGGCTGGGCGAGGACGCCGCCGGCCTCGTTGACGTCGTTGACGGCCAGCTGGACGCCGGCGATCTCGGGCGGGCCGAGGAAGGCCAGTGTTCCGGTCTCGGGAAGCAACGTTCCGACCACCAACGGCGAAGTATCCGGTGTGGCCCCTGCGGTTGCCTGCTCGGGCGTGCAGTCGGTCGACACTGTCTCGGCGGCCGACGTGCCGCCGGCACTGGCGGAGTCGCTCGAGCTGGAGTCGTCGCTCGACGAACAGCCGAACAGTGCGAGCGAGGTGACGCTCAGCACCGCAGCCGTGCGGACATAGGTCCGAATTGCCATCTAGGTTCTCCTTGAAATTGCTCGTCGATGAAGCGCACCTGAGGAACATGTGGCTCACGTGTGGATCAGACGGTAATGCTCGAAGCTGATTCGCAAGGCCTAGAACGACGCTCGTGACCTGACTGTGACCTAGGGGGCCGAAGTTTTACGTGGCCGTAGCTTTCGCGGTGCGATCAGCTCTCTGCCGCAGGCTTGTTCGCAGGCGTACCGAGCGTCTCGATCACGACCTCGGCAACGGCCTTCATCGTGGTTCGGCGATCCATCGCGGCTCGCTGAATCCACTTGAACGCCTGTGGTTCTGTGAGCGATTGCGAATCCATGAGGATTCCCTTCGCCTTCTCGATCAACTTGCGTGTCTCGAGCCGATCCTGCAGATCCGCGATCTCGGATTCGAGGGCGGAGATCTCACTGAAACGACTGGCCGCCAACTCCACCGCAGGCATCAGATCGGCTTTGGTGAACGGCTTGACCAGATACGCCATCGCACCGGCATCCCGGGCCTTCTCCACGAGCTCGCGTTGACTGAACGCGGTCAGAATGACAACTGGCGCGATGCGCTTCTCGGCGATCTCCGACGCCGCGTCGATACCGTCGCGGCGGGGCATCTTGACGTCCATGATGACCAGATCGGGAATTAGTTCGATGGTCAGTTCCACCGCCTGCTGCCCGTCGGCCGCCTCCCCGACCACGTCGTAGCCTTCCTCGCGGAGCATCTCCACAAGATCTAGTCGGATCAGGGACTCGTCCTCTGCCACCACCACGCGAAGCGGGGGCTTGCCAGTACCGTGCGCACCAGGAGCGTTCATCTGTATCGGTCTCCTTTGACAGTCATTGCCCATCAGGGCCGTCGAGCAACTGAAGGGTACCGGTGCGCGCCCCCGAAAGCGCATCTTCTAAACTCGTCAATCGTTGCTCAGAAGTACGCCAGCCCTCGTATCCCAATTGGCAGAGGAAACGGATTCAAAACCCGTCCAGTGTGAGTTCGAGTCTCACCGAGGGCACCACAGCAACATGTCGGTAACTGTCGCCGACAATCGCGCCTACAGTGGAGTGATGTACATACCCAGCAGTCTTCGATGCCATGACACCAGCGCGGGCAGTTTGTGCGCGCACAAAGTCGACCATCGCTTCGGGGATTCGCCGGACCAGTCCGCAGAGTGGGTGTTCTACACCTGCAGCGCCGACTCCGCCCATGAGACCGGCTACGTCGATCGCCTGGTCACTGCCTGAATCATGTTCGTAGAGCGCGCCTTCGTTCCCGCCGATGCGGCAGGCCCGGACTGGCCATTCACCGTGCCTGCAGTTGCCGACCTTGCTCGCGACGGACTCGAATTCCTGGCGCCCGTCACAATTCTGGTCGGCGACAACGGCTCCGGTAAATCGACTCTCGTCGAGGCGATCGCGGAAGGCTTCGGGATCGACGCCAGAGGTGGACGAGCGGCGCAACAGTCGCGTCGATTCGATGAGGTGACCAGCGCTCTGGGCGAGGCACTCGAACTCGAGACCACTCCACGGGGTGCGCGGATGCTTCGGGGCCCGAGAACGCAGAAGCGCGGATTCTTCCTGCGCGCCGAGACCGCGTTCGAGATGGCCGAAAATCTCGCGGGAGTGCCAGGCTACTGGGACGAGAACACCGCCGAGATGAGTCACGGCGAAGGCTTTCTGACCATGTTCGGTGCAATGTTGACCGAGCCCGGTTTCTACGTTCTGGACGAACCCGAATCAGCCCTGTCGTTCACTGCGTGCCTGCAGTTGGTGGCGTTGATGTCCGAGCTCGGCGACGAGGGAGCGCAGATCGTCTGTGCCACGCACTCACCGATCCTGGCGTCCACGCCCGGCGCAGACATCGTCGAAGTGGGCGAACACGGTCTACGCCGAAGCACCTGGGAAGAACTGGAATTGGTACAGCACTGGCGTCGCTACTTGGGCGACCCGAACAGCTACCTCCGCCACTTGCTGGACTGACCGACCCCATTCACTCACCCTGCCGTCATCGACGCATCCTGACGACGACGCACCCGGCCCGGGGACATCCCGGTTTCGCGTTTGAATGCCTTCCCGAACGCCGCCTCGGAGAGATACCCACTACGTCTTGCCAGTTCGGCCAGCGACACATCGCCGGACCGAAGACTGTCGTGTGCGAGCTGCATTCGCCACGTCGACAGATAGCGCATCACCGATTCACCGACCAGCTCGGTGAATCGAGCCGAGAAAGCCGAGCGAGACATCTTCACCTCGGTAGCCAAGGCAGCAACCGTCCACTGCGCGTCCGGGTTTCGATGGATGAGGGCCAGCGCCGAGCCGATCCGAGTATCCGCGAGCGCGCCGAGCCAGCCGGACCGGGCCCGCTCGTCGTCGGCCATCCACGACCGAAGGGCCTGGATCACCAACACATCGGACAGTCTGGTGATGACCGCTTCTCCCCCGGGCTCCAGTGTGGTCGCCTCGTCGGCCACCATGGCCAGTAGCGATTGCATCCGCGACTGCCGCGGACCGGAGTCTGCCTCGACGACGACGAGTGCAGGCAACACACCGATGAGCTGTTGCGCTGCAGGATGATCCATTCGCACTGCGCCGCATACGAGCGTCACACCCGCTCCTCCACTGCCGCTTCGGATCACCGCGTATCGATCGCTGATGTAGTCGTGCGGAAAGTCGTAGACGATCGGCGCACGCGCTGCAGCATCGTCATCGCTCGCGAGCACGTGCCCCCGGCCGTGCGGAACCAGAGCGAAGTCACCGGGGACCAGATCGCGAACCGGGACACCGGGCACCGACAAACGACACCTGCCGCTGACGACGGTATGGAACCAGAGCGCGTCCTCCATCGCCGGCAACTCCATGCCCCATGATCCGGACAGCTCGGACCTGCAATAGAAGGATCCGGTCATGCGCAGAAAGTGCAGCGCCTCCCCGAGGGGGTCAGACGATTTCCAGGGGTCGACTCCACGCATGGATCGATCGTCCCACAGCGTGGACGATCGGACATCTTTTCGAGCTGATCGGCCATTGTTCATCCAGATCCGAACCTACAGAGTGGATGAGGTAGCAACACGAACCGAACGGAAGGAACGACACCATGATCACGATTCTGGGAGCGACCGGTGGAGCCGGATACCTGTCATGATCGATCGAATCGCCTCCGCGTCAACCTTTGTCGGAGCTATCGGATCCGCGTTGATGGCAGGCGTGCTGCTGGCCTTCTCGATCAGCGTGCTGCCCGGACTGAAGACTCTTCCGGTTCCGGTCGCGATGTCTTCGATGCAAAGTGCCAACGCGGCTATCCTCAACCCGCTGTTTCTGATCCTGTTCATGGGGACGGCACTGTCCTGCGTGGTGGCCGCTGCGGCGACTCCGTTCACCGACGGCGGCCGCTCGGCGCTGATCATCACGGGCGCGGTCTTGTATGTGGTGGGCTGCTTCGCAGTGACGGTCATGCTGAACGTCCCACTCAACGACGCATTGGCAGCAGCCGATTCGACCACGGCGACCGGAGCGGCGACCTGGGAAAAATTCGCCACCGAATGGGTTCTGTGGAACAACGTGCGTATCGCCGCCGCGACTGCGGCCTGCGCCGTCCTGATCCTCGGTCAGGGCAGATCGGCACTGGGCTGATCGGATACCGAATCCTGGTGGCGCTTCCGGATTTCCTCCTCGAACCGCGCGATGAGATGGTCGGTGTCGGCAGTCGAGACGTCCCGGGCACCTTCGTCCATCGCTGCGTCACGTCCCCGGCGCAGTGCACCGAGTTCGGCTTCGAGTTCGTTGTTGTCGAGTACACGTGGATCCAACATGACCTCCATTGTGGTCCCCCGTCCGAGGCCCCCGCGGGGATTTGCTGTAATCGCGCAATGAACGTCGTACACAGCTTCGCACCGATCGTGGACCGGAGTGCCACTGTCCTCGTTCTCGGTTCGATGCCCGGAATCGCGTCACTTGCCGCCCAGCAGTACTACGCCCATCCGCGAAATGCGTTCTGGCCGATCATGGGAACACTGTTCGGTGCCGGCCCCGAGCTCGCGTACGACGCACGAACCGCGCGACTTCTCAGCCACGAGATCGCCGTGTGGGACGTCCTGAAGCTCTGCACACGCGAGGGAAGCCTGGACTCTGCGATCGTCGAATCATCAATCGTCACAAACGATTTCGGCCGACTGTTCGCCGACTACCCGGATATCGACAGGGTATTCTTCAACGGAGCCAAGGCGGCCGACAGCTACCGACGGTACGTGGAGAAGGCAGTGCCCCTCCCCCACGTGCAGTTCGCCCGACTGCCATCGACCAGCCCTGCGCACGCCTCCCTGAACCTGGATGCGAAAACGCAGGCCTGGTCGGCTGCGCTCAGGCCCGGACCCGCTTCGGGAAGTGCCGAATGAGACCTTCCTGCACGACCGTGGCCAGCAGTTGACCGTCCATCGAGAAGAAGCGGCCGGTGGCCAGACCACGTGAACCGGCAGCGACGGGCGATTCGGTGGCGTAGAGGGCCCATTCGTCGAACCGGAAGGGTCGGTGGAACCAGATCGAATGGTTCACCGTTGCGGCGACGATGCGATCGAGTCCCCACGAAAGCCCGTGAGTGGTGATGATCGAATCGAGCACGGTGGTGTCGGACGCATAACCCATGGTCGCGGCGTGGAAGATCGACGCGTCGGGCAGATCCCCGTCGGCCTTCATCCAGACGCGATTGTGATTGAGCTTCTCACCGGTGCCGTGCATGATCCACGCCGGATCGTTCGCATAGCGCATGTCGATCGGCTTGAGGGCGTCGACGAACATCTGCAGTCGATCCTCGTAACCGACGAAGTGATCGCCGAGTGGCGGCAGCGCGTCGGGGTACGGAACCTCCGGCACTTCGACGCTGTGCTCGAGGCCTGTGCCGAAATCCTGGAACGCTGCGAGCATGACGAACAGCTCGTTACCATCCTGCACGGCTGTGACCTGGCGGTTGGCGAATGCTCGGCCGTCGCGCTGACGAGACACCCGGTACTCGATGGGCTTCTTGACGTCACCACCACGGATGAAGTGCGCGTTGATCGCGTGAACATCGCGCGAAGTACCGGTCACGGTGCGGCCGGCCGCGATCAGGCCTTGAGCCACGAGTTGCCCCCCGAACGTTCGGCTCCCCACCTGCTCGGGGTGAACACCGACGAACACATCCTCCTCGATCTCCTCGAGTGCGAGAGATCGAGGAGTGTCTCGAGATCGGTCTTCACTGCTGTACTGCTCGGCGTGCTGTCGCTGACGCCGGTTCCCCCCGCTTCGACCACTTACCGGTCCTCTTCTCCGATTCGGTGCACATGGATCAAGTTGGTCGAGCCTACTGTGCCGGGAGGGGCACCGGCCACGATCACGACCTGATCACCCTTGTTGTACCGACCGAGTTCGAGCAGCGCCTTGTCGACCTCTTTGACCATCGCGTCCGTGGACCCGACGTCGGGAACGAGGAATGTCTCGGTTCCCCAGCTCAGCGACAACTGGCTGCGCACCTCGGAGATGGAGGTGAACGCAAGCAGCGGCAGCTTGGTGTGCAGTCGAGCCAACCGACGAACGGTGTCGCCCGACTGAGTGAAGGCAACGAGGGCCTTCGCGTCCAGACGCTCACCGATGTCGCGAGCCGCGTAGGAGATCACGCCGCGCTTGGTGCGCGGAACGTGGGTCAGCGGCGGAACACTGTCGCCCTCGGTCTCGACCGTCTCGACGATGCGAGCCATGGTCCGCACCGTTTCCATGACGTACTTGCCGACCGAGGTCTCGCCGGAGAGCATGACCGCGTCGGTGCCGTCGAGCACCGCGTTGGCGACGTCGGACGCCTCGGCGCGCGTGGGACGAGAATTCTCGATCATCGATTCGAGCATCTGGGTCGCGACGATGACGGGCTTGGCGTTGGCGCGGGCGATCTGAATGGCGCGCTTCTGCACCAGCGGCACCTGCTCGAGGGGCAACTCGACGCCGAGGTCACCACGAGCGACCATGATCGCGTCGAACGCGAGCACGATGGCTTCGAGGTTGTCGACCGCTTCGGGCTTCTCCAGCTTGGCGATGACGGGAACTCGCCGGCCGACTCGGTCCATCACGGCGTGCACGAGTTCGACGTCCGCGGGCGAGCGCACGAAGGACAGCGCGATGAAGTCGCAACCGAGAGCGAGGGCGAACTCGAGATCGGCGATGTCCTTCTCGCTCATGGCGGGAACGGACACATCCATTCCGGGTAGCGAGACGCCCTTGTTGTTGCTGACCGGTCCACCCTCGGTGACACGGCACAGCACGTCGTTGCCTTCGACGCCGGTCACCACGAGGCCTACCTTGCCGTCGTCGACGAGAAGACGGTCGCCTTCCCTGGCGTCCTGCGCCAGCTCCTTGTAGGTGGTCGACACCCGGTCGTGCGTGCCTTCGCACTCCTCGACGGTGATGCGGATGAGCTCACCGCTCGCCCAGGTGGTCGAGCCCTCGGCAAAGCGACCGAGGCGAATCTTCGGCCCCTGCAGGTCGGCCAGAATGCCCACGGCTTTGCCGGTGGCGTCCGACGCTGCTCGGACCCTCTCGTAGTTGGCCTGGTGATCGGGATGATCACCATGGCTGAAGTTCAGTCGTGCGACATCCATTCCACTCTCGACGAGTTCGCGGATGCGCTCTGTGGTTGCGGTTGCGGGTCCAAGGGTGCAGACAATCTTCGTACGTCGGCTCACGAAAGTGAGCGTAGCCGCTGAAGGCCACGTTCTCTATCGCAGACATCCCCAGCGCAATAATACCGACGAGTAGCCTCGCTACCGCGCTGCTGAGAGCATCTGCACCGGTTCAGAGACGGGCGTCACACCACGGCCAGGGGTAGCGCAGTGGGGTGAACCGGAGACGGTAATTCCGAGTGTCCGGTGAGAAAAGCATCGACCCCGTTGGCCGCAGATCGACCTTCCGCAATCGCCCACACGACCAACGACGCACCGCGGTGCGCATCTCCGCAGACGAACACACCCGGTGCCGTGGTCTGCCAGTCGGGACCGCACGAGAGGGCTCCCCGCTTGGTCGGTGCCAAGCCGTAGTCGTCGAGCAGCGGACCGTGCTCGACTCCCTCGAAGCCGATCGCAAAAAGCGCCAGATCACAGGGCAGCTCCACTTCTTCCCCGATGGGGGTGACGACTCGTCGGCCGTCGGCGTCGCGCTGCACCTCCACTTCGGCCAACACCATCGCACGCACGTGTCCGCGCTCGTCCCCGAGGAATCGCTGAACTGCTACCTGGTGCCGCACGAGGCCGCCCTCGGCGTGCGCGGGCGAGCTTCGCAGTACCAGCGGCCACGACGGCCACGGCGACAGACTGTCGTCGCGTGCCCCGGGCAGAGCCGGGTTGTAATCGAGTTGGGTGACAGACGCGGCACCCTGACGGTGTGCAGTACCCAAGCAGTCCGCTCCGGTATCGCCGCCGCCGATGATCACCACGTGTTTGTCGGCAGCGGAGATCGACGTGGGTCCGTCACCCTCGCATTCCTTGTTCGACGGCACCAGATGTTCCATCGCCAGATGGATGCCGTCCAGTTCTCGACCGATCACCTCGGTGTTGTCACGGGCCCGCAGAGCTCCGACGGCGAGGACGACAGCGTCGAAGGATTCTCGCAGTTGCTCGACCGTGAAGTCGATACCCACCTCGCAATCGGTGACGAAATGCGTTCCCTCGGCGCGCATCTGCATCAAGCGCTGATCGAGTACCGACTTCTCGAGCTTGAATTCGGGGATGCCGTAGCGGAGCAGCCCGCCCAGGCGATCGTCCCGCTCGTACACGGTGACGTCGTGCCCGGCACGCGTGAGCTGTTGCGCCGCGGCCAATCCCGCCGGACCCGATCCGACGACGGCAACTCGCTTGCCGGTCGTGATCGTCGGCGGCTGCGGAACGACGCTGCCCTCTTCCCAGGCCATATCCGCGATCGTTTGCTCGACCCGCTTGATCGTGACGCTGCCGCCGGTTGCGGCCTCGGAAATCGACAGCACACACGCCGATTCACACGGTGCCGGGCACACCCGTCCGGTGAATTCCGGGAAGTTGTTGGTCGCATGCAGCCGGTCGCTGGCCGCATCCCAGCGATCGCGGCGCACCAGATCGTTCCACTCGGGAATCAAGTTTCCCAGCGGGCAACCTGCAGTGCCGGAGTGACAGAACGGAATTCCGCAGTCCATGCAGCGACGCGCCTGATCGGAGACCTCCGCCGCCCGCTCGCTCGTCGGCTGATGCGAGTACACCTCGTTCCAGTCCTTGACACGCTCGCCGATCGGACGCTTGGCAGCGTCGCGCTTGACGACTTTCAAAAATCCCTGTGGATCAGCCACGTGCAGCCTCCATGATCGCAGCATCGACGTCGCGCCCTTCGGCACGCGCCATTCGAGTCGCTTCCAGCACCCGCTGGTAGTCGACGGGCATGACTTTGGTGAACAGCGCAGACCGGCGAGGCCAGTCGGCCAACAACGACGTCGCGACAGTGGACCCGGTCCAGCGTCGATGCTTGTCGACGGTCTCGCGCAGCCACACCAGATCGTCCGGGTTCGGAACCTGCAGCTCGACCATCGCCATGTTCACGTCGGCCGGATCGAGACCGAGGACGAACGCGATGCCACCGGACATTCCCGCCGCCATGTTTCGACCGGTCGGTCCGAGCACGACCACCCGGCCGCCGGTCATGTACTCGAACGCGTGGTCGCCCACGCCCTCGTTCACCGCCACTGCTCCGGAGTTCCGGACCGCGAACCGCTCCCCGGCCTTGCCGCGTAGGTAGACCTCACCCGAGGTGGCTCCGTACAGAATGGTGTTGCCGGCGATCACGTTGTCCTCGGCAACGAAGGGTGCGTCGGGGGCAGGGCGCACCACGATCCGGCCACCGGACAATCCTTTGCCGACGTAGTCGTTCGCGTCACCGACCAGGTCGATAGTGATGCCCGGCGGCAGGAACGCACCGAGCGACTGCCCCGCCGATCCGGTGAATGCGATGTGAATCGTGTCGTCGGGCAGACCACCCGCGCCGTAGCGTCGGGTGACCTCGGACCCCAGCAGTGTTCCGACAGTCCTATTGACGTTGCGTACCGGCAGCTCCAGCCGCACCGGATGCGCATCCTCCAGCGCTCCCTCGGCCAACTGGATCAGCGTCCGATCCAGCGCGAGATCGAGGCCGTGGTCCTGAGCGCGCAGGCGTCGACGCTGCTTCATCGGTGCACCGTGCGGGTCGACGGGCATCGCGAATATCGGAGCCAGATCGAGGCCCTTGCTCTTCCAATGCGCGACGCCGGCCGCTGTCTCGAGCACGTCGGCATGGCCGACCGCTTCGTCGATGCTGCGGAAACCGAGCTGCGCGAGATACTTTCGCACGTCCTCGGCGATGAACTTGAAGAAGTCCTCGAGGAACTCGGGCTTGCCGGTGTACCGCTTGCGCAGTTCTGGATTCTGCGTCGCGACGCCGACCGGGCACGTGTCGAGGTGGCAGACGCGCATCATGATGCAGCCCGCCACGATCAACGGAGCCGTCGAGAATCCGAACTCCTCGGCACCGAGCAGTGCCGCGACGATGACGTCGCGGCCGGTGCGCATTCCACCGTCGCACTGCACCGTGATGCGATCACGCAGGCCGTTGAGCACCAGCGTCTGCTGGGCGTCGGCCAGGCCGATCTCCCATGGAGCCCCGGCATGCTTGAGGGAGGTCAGCGGCGCCGCACCGGTTCCTCCGTCGTATCCGGAAATCAGCACGACATCGGCGTGCGCTTTGCTGACGCCGGTCGCCACCGTGCCGACGCCGACCGAACTGACGAGTTTGACGTGCACGCGCGCTTTCTCGTTGGCGTTCTTGAGATCGTGAATCAGCTGCGCGAGATCCTCGATCGAATAGATGTCGTGGTGCGGGGGCGGCGAAATCAGGCCCACCCCCGGCGTCGAATGCCGCGTCTTCGCCACCCACGGATACACCTTGTAGCCGGGCAACTGACCGCCCTCGCCAGGCTTGGCACCCTGCGCCATCTTGATCTGAATGTCGGTGGCATTGACGAGGTAGTCGCTGGTGACCCCGAAGCGGCCACTGGCGACCTGCTTGACGGCACTGCGGCGGGTCGGGTCGTAGAGGCGGTCGACATCCTCGCCACCCTCACCGGAGTTGGACCGCCCACCGAGGTTGTTCATCGCCACGGCCATCGTCTCGTGAGCTTCGGCCGAGATAGATCCGTAGCTCATCGCACCGGTGTTGAACCGGGTGACGATCGACTCGACGGACTCCACTTCGTCGAGTGGCACCGGCGGCCTGACACCATCTTTGAACTCGAACAGGCCGCGCAGGGCGCCGCCTTCTCGAGCGAGCCGATCCACCTCGTCGGTGTATTTCTGAAAGACGTCGTATCGGCCGGTTCGCGTCGCGTGCTGCAGCAGGAACACGGTCTCCGGGGTGAACAGATGCAGTTCGCCCTCGCGCCGGAACTGGTATTCGCCGCCGATCTCCAATCGACGGTGAACGCGGTCGGTCGGATTCTCGGGGTATGCCCGCCGGTGCCGTACCTTGACCTCCTCGGCGAGCACGTCGAGACCGACGCCGCCGAGCTTGGTGACGGTGCCCTTGAAGTACTCGCGCACCACTTCGCGATCGAGACCGACGGCCTCGAAAACCTGTGCGCCGGTGTAGGAACCGACGGTCGAGATGCCCATCTTGGACATCACCTTGAGCACACCCTTGCCGAGCCCGTACAGGTAGTTGCGTACCGCGATGGTCCGTTCGACGCCGGTCAGTTCGCCCTCACCCACCAGATCCTCGATCGACTCCATCGCCAGGTAGGGGTTCACCGCGGCTGCACCGAATCCGATCAGCAACGCCAAGTGATGGACTTCGCGCGCATCGCCGGACTCGACGACGAGGGCGACCTTGGTGCGCTCCTTGGTGCGAACCAGATGGTGGTGCACGGCCGAGGTGGCCAGCAGAGACGGGATCGGTGCCCGCGTGTGGTCGGAGTCGCGATCGGAAATGATCAGCGTGGTGTACCCCGCGGCGATCGCCTCCGATGCACCGGCACGCAACTCTTCGATCGCCTCGGCGAGACCTTCACCACCGCGTTCGACCTCGTAGAGCCCGCGCAGGACCGTCGCCGACAAACCGGGATGGTCGCCGTCCTCGTTGATGTGAATGATCTTGTTGAGCTCGTCGTTGTCGAGCACAGGCCAGGGCAACACGATCTGCCTGCACGACGCTGCGGTGGGCTCGAGCAGGTTCTGCTCCGGACCCATCACCCGCGACAGCGACGTCACGATCTCCTCGCGGATCGAATCGAGCGGCGGGTTGGTGACCTGCGCGAACAGTTCGATGAAGTAGTCGTAGAGCTGGCGCGAGCGCTGCGACATCACCGCACTGGGCGTGTCGGTACCCATCGACCCCAAAGGCTCCCCTCCGGATGCGGCCATCGGCGTGAGTACCACGCGGAGGTCTTCTTCGGTGTAGCCGAACGCGACCTGCCTGCGAACCACGGAGTCGTGGTTGTACTGGATGTGTGCGCGCTCGGGCAGGCTCTTGATCTCGAGCAGGCCGGCATGCAGCCACTCCTGGTAGGGATGTTCTGTTGCAAGCTGGAGCTTGATCTCGTCATCGGGAACCAGCCGACCGGCGACCGTATCTATCAGGAACATCTTTCCGGGCTCGAGGCGTCCCTTGGCGACGACCTCGGATTGCGGAACATCGAGCACACCGGCTTCACTTGCCAGAATCACTCGGCCGTCCGCGGTCTGCCACCAACGACCGGGACGAAGACCGTTGCGATCGAGCACGGCTCCGACATAGCTGCCGTCGGTGAACGTCACGCAGGCCGGCCCGTCCCAGGCCTCCATCATCGAGGCGTGGAACTGGTAGAACGCCCGTACCCGCGGGTCCATCGTGCGGTGGTTCTCCCACGGCTCGGGAACCATCATCATGACCACATGGGGCACGCTGCGCCCGCCCAGGTGTAGCAGCTCGAGTACTTCGTCCAAGGACACCGAGTCCGAGGCATCCGGATTGCAGATCGGGAACAACCGCTCGAGGTCACCGGGGATCAGATCGCTCGACAGCAATGCTTCGCGGGCACGCATCCGATTGCGATTGCCCTTGACGGTGTTGATCTCACCGTTGTGGGCAACGTAGCGATGCGGGTGCGCCAGCGGCCACGACGGGAACGTGTTGGTGGAGAATCGGCTGTGCACGATGGCTATGGCACTCATGCACAACGGATTACGCAGTTCCGGGAAGTACAGCGGCAACTGCATCGTGGTGAGCATGCCCTTGTAGACGATGGTGCGCGAGGACAGCGAAGGAAAAAACAGTCCCGACCCCTCGGCCTCGATCTCGGGTGTGACCCGCTCGGAGCGCTTGCGTAATCCGTACACCAGCCGATCGAGTGCGAGACCGGCCGGTCGCGTGCTGTCGACCTCCGGAGCGGTGACGAAGAGGTAGCTCATGTAGGGCATACAGCCCAGTGCGGTGACTCCGACGTCGGCTCGATCCGGATCGACTTCGACCGGAACCCAGCCGAGGACGTCCAGACCTTCTTCGGCCGCAATCGATTCGACGCGCTCGACGGCAACCGCACGCTCTCGGATGCCCTGCGGCAAGAAGCACACTCCGGCCGCGAACGTGTTCTCGCCACCGGCACCGGCCGGAGGCAGATCGAACGGCGCGAGGGAGGCGAGGAGTTCGACGGGAAGCTGAATCAGAATGCCCGCACCGTCACCACTGTTGGGCTCGGCCCCGGCTGCTCCGCGATGTTCCAGGTTTTCCAATGCCAGCACGCCGTCGGCCACGATCGCGTGGGAGCGTCGACCCTCGATGTCGGCGATCATCGCCACGCCGCAGGAATCCTTCTCCAAGCTCGGGTCGTACAGACCTTGCTCCGCAGGCATCCGAGAAAACAGCACCACGATCACCTCCACGTAGGCCGGAGGGTGCGCGAAAGCGGTGCAGTGTCTTCGACGCTGCACCGTCAGTCTCGGCAACCCCGCCGGCTTGTCGGCTCAGACCGACCGGAACGGTCGAACGAGCCGAACTTCGAATGCCTGTCGGGAATTCACCGGGACAGCTCTGGCCCGCGAATGAATCCGGGATCGCTCCCGGATGGCGAAATCCTAGCAGTTGGCGTTCGCATCGATGCAACACAAATGCTGTCGCCGCCGATGCGGTTGTCAGTCGCGCAGGGGTCTGCCGTGTTGATCGCGCACACTGCCCGGTGAGCATCATGATTCCGTCGATCAGCGGCCAGATGCCACCGATGCCACAGGTGAGCCACGTGACTGCTATCTGAGCCACCGCAATTCCCGGCTGATTCAGGTAGAACCGTCCGGCTCCGAACGCGCCCAGCAGGATGTTCAGCAGGCCGGCGGTCAGCTTCTGCTTGTCGGAGAACGGCTCGCCGGTAACCGGGTGCCGGCCATACGGTGCACCCGGGTCCATGAACCCGGGTGCACCTGCGTACTGAGAACCTCCGTATTGAGGACCCCCGTATTGAGGACCCCCATACTGAGAACCTCCGTATTGAGGACTTCCGTAGGGCCCACCCGCATATGGCGGCGGCGTGAAGTACCGACCGGACCCATCGGCGGGAGGCGGGTAACCAGCACCGGGCGGAGGTCCGAATTGCCCACCCCGATCAGTCGCATCGGGAGCGCCGTAATTGGGGGTGCCGTACTCCGGCGTCGCATAGTTCGGGTCGGGTGCGCCGTACACGGGACCGGAGCCTGTGGGAGTGCCCTTCTCGAACGAGATCGTCGGCTCGGACGGATTGGATCCATTCCCGGACGATCCGTCGGAAGGCGGTGTGCCTGACTCACTCACTTCGAGCTCCCTTACGACGTAGCGACACGAACAAGGGCATCAGTCTCGCAGTTTTCGTCCTCGAGGGTCCGGCACATTGCCTACCAGTATCAGAACTCCGTCTATGACGTGCCAGACGAAAAGCGCGAACAACAGGATCAACCCGACGCTGAACACTGCGGTGAGCAGAACCCCGAAGAAGAAGAGCAGTAGTTGCGCGATACCGATCCCGGTACTCCCGAGGTAGAACCGCCCGACTCCCAACCAACCGAGGAACAACTGCAGCAAACCGCCCACGATCTTGGATTTGTCCGACAAAGCCTCGCCGGTCACCGGATCTCGGCCGTACGGCGCGTCGGGACCGGCCCCGAACGTGGGTCCCCCGGGATAGCCCTGGGGCTGACCGAAGTTTTGCTGCTGGCCATAACCCTGCTGCTGGCCGAAGTTCTGCTGCTGGCCATAACCCTGCTGTGGGCCGAAGTTCTGCTGCTGGCCATAACCCTGCTGTGGGTAACCCTGCTGCTGGCCATAACCCTGCTGCTGGCCATAACCCTGCTGTGGGTAACCCTGCTGTGGGTAACCCTGCTGTGGGTAACCCTGTTGTGGGTAACCCTGCTGTGGGTAACTCTGCTGCTGGTAACCCTGGGTCTGGTACCCGGCGGGCGGAGGGAATCCGCCGAGCGGATCGGCGGCGATCCCGTCGGAACTGGGAGCAGGATAGCTCGGTGTGCTCGACCAACCCGGGCCGTTTCCGATGCCCGAGTAGGTATCCCAACCCGGCCCGGTGGAGCCGGTCGGGCCGTGCGAGGGAGCGGACTCCGAGGTGGCGGGCGGCTCCGAGAGTGACGCCTCGGCGGTGGCGTCGTAGTCGAACGGAGTGCCGAACGAGCTGGTCGGCTTCGCTGCGCTGTCACCCGAGTCACCGGCGCGGGAACCGTCCTCCGAATCGGGGCCCGAAGTCTTGTCGAAATCAACCACGCGTACTGCCTTCTTCCTCTGCTTTCTTGTCGGACGCCTGCACCTCGTGCGCGTCGGGCTTGCCTGCATCCACGTCGGCATCGACCGAGTCCGAGTCGGTCGCCGAGCCTGCGGACGTGCTCTCGCGGGCGGCATCGCTCTCGCGATCCTCGTCGTCGTTCGATTTCAGCGTCGCCGGGTCTTCGCGGCCCTTGGTAGCGATCACGAAGTACGCGACGGCCAGGACGAAGATGATGGCCGACGTGAAGCTGTTGATCCGTATTCCGGCGATTTTCGTGGCGAAGTCGTCACGCATCAGTTCCACCCAGAACCGTCCGGCGCAGTATCCGGCAACGTACAGCGCAAACAATCGTCCGTGGCCGATCGTGTACTTGCGGTCGACGAGCACCAGTAGTGCGACGATGGCTACGCTCCACAGCAGCTCATACAGGAACGTCGGATGAACGACTTTCTCCACGAACCCGGTCGAGACGCCGTTCAACGGATCGAGCCGGCCGTTCGCGTCGAGCCGCTCGTAGATTTCCAGGCCCCACGGCTGCGTGGTGGCACGTCCGTACAGTTCCTGGTTGAAGTAGTTACCGATGCGGCCGATCGCCTGCGCCAACAGAATCGGTGGCCCGACGGCGTCGCCGAAGGCAGGCAACGGGATTCCGCGTCGACGGCACGCAATCCAGGCACCGACGCCGCCGAGGAACACCGCTCCCCAGATGCCCAGACCGCCGTTCCAGACGTACAGCGCTTCGATCGGCTGTCCGCCGGGACCGAAGTACGTCT
The DNA here is from genome assembly GCF_000333955.1 of Rhodococcus sp. AW25M09. Taxonomy (GTDB): domain Bacteria; phylum Actinomycetota; class Actinomycetes; order Mycobacteriales; family Mycobacteriaceae; genus Rhodococcoides. The sequence continues at coordinate 121,212 of NZ_CAPS01000072.1, read as the reverse complement.
TCCAGTCGGTCGCCACGTGATAGAGACGTCCACCCAAGAGGCCGAACGGGACGGCCCAGACTGCAACGTCGAGGACGGTGCCCTTGGTTCCACCTCGGGCAACCCAGCGGCGATCACCCCACACCACGGAGATGACGATGCCGATAATGATGAACAGGGCGTAGGCCCGTAGAGCGAGTGGTCCGACGTGCCACACCCCCTGGGCAGGGCTGGGAATGTAGGCCAGAATTGCGGTCGACGTCACGACGCTACGTTAGCGGAACGGACACCCGCGGCCAGTTCCGTCGTCAGCTGGCGCACGGCGTCGAGTCCGTTGTCCACTGCACTGACCAACGCAGAACCGACGATGACTGCATCGGCGTAGCGTGCGATCTCCGCAGCCTGAGCACCGGAGCGAACCCCCAGGCCGACGCCGATCGGAATGTCGGAGTGCTCACGGATACGCGCACACAATGCGGGGGCCATCGAGGACACCGCGTCCCGAGCACCGGTGACACCCATCGTCGAGGCTGCGTACACGAAGCCACTACTGACTTCCACAGTGCTGACGAGACGTTCCTCGGTGGACGACGGGGCGACGAGGAAGGTTCGGTCGAGGTCATAGGCCTTCGAGACCTCGATCCATTCCTGCGCCTCGTCCGGAATGAGATCCGGAGTGATGATGCCGAGACCGCCCGCACCGGCCAGGTCTCGGGCGAAGTTCTCGATGCCGTACTTGAGCACCAGGTTCCAGTAGGTCATGACGACCGCTTTACCGCCCGCGGCAGCGACTTTCTCGGTGACGGAAAACACATCTTTGACCCGAGCGCCGGATCTCCTGGCCACGTCTGCTGCAGCTTGGATCGTGGGGCCGTCCATCACCGGATCGGAGTACGGAATACCGACCTCGATGATGTCGCATCCTGCATCGACCATCGTCTCGACCACCTCGATCGAGCGCGGCACCGTCGGAAAACCTGCCGGGAGGTAGCCGACGAGTGCAGCGCGTCCCTCGGCGCGGCACTGCGCGAAAGTGCCGGAGAGGCGAGAGTCGTTGTTGCTCATGGCTTGATACCTGCTTCTTCGTCCACGTTCGGTTCGCCGTCTCCGTCGATCAGACCGAACCATTCCGCCGCGGTGTCCACGTCCTTGTCTCCGCGTCCGGACAGGTTGACCAGGATGATCGCATCCTTACCCAGCTCCTTGCCGAGGGTCAGTGCGCCGGCGATGGCATGCGCGGACTCGATGGCCGGAATGATGCCTTCGGTACGGCACAGCAGCTTGAAGGCATTCATCGCTTCGGTGTCGGTGATGCCCCGGTACTCGGCACGCCCGATGTCGTGCAGGTACGAATGCTCGGGACCGACGCCTGGGTAGTCCAATCCCGCTGAGATGGAATGAGAGTCGACGGTTTGACCGTCCTCGTCCTGCAGGAGGTAGGAGTACGCACCGTGCAGCGCGCCGGGCGTTCCACCGCTGATGGTCGCAGCGTGGCGACCGGTTTCGACGCCGTCACCCGCCGCCTCGAAACCGATCAGGCGAACGTCGACGTCGTCGATGAACGGATGGAAGATCCCGATCGCGTTCGACCCACCGCCGACGCAGGCAGCGATGGCATCGGGCAGCCGTCCGGTGGATGCGAGCACCTGCTGCCGCGCTTCGAGACCGATGATGCGCTGGAAATCACGCACCATGACCGGGAACGGGTGCGGGCCGGCAACGGTGCCGAAGCAGTAATACGTGTTGTCCGCGTTGGTGACCCAGTCTCGGAGCGCCTCGTTGATGGCGTCCTTGAGGGTGCGAGATCCCGACTTCACGGCGACGACGCTGGACCCGAGTAGGCGCATCCGGGCCACGTTCAGCGCCTGACGCTCGGTGTCGACCTCACCCATGTACACGACGCAGTCGAGACCGAGGAGCGCACATGCCGTCGCGGTGGCCACTCCGTGTTGGCCCGCACCGGTCTCGGCGATGATCCGGGTCTTGCCCATCCGCTTCGCCAGCAGAACCTGGCCCAGAACGTTGTTGATCTTGTGAGAACCGGTGTGATTGAGATCTTCTCGCTTGAGCAGGATGCGAGCTCCGCCGGCGTGCTCGGACAAGCGAGCCGCCTCGAAGACCGGGGACGGGCGCCCCGTGTAGTCGCGCTGCAGCCGGTCGAGTTCACCGAGGAACTCGTTGTCACTGCGGACCTTCTCGTACTCCGCGGTGACTTCCTCGATCACACCCATCAGTGCTTCGGGCACGAATCTGCCGCCGTAAACACCGAAATGGCCGCCCACGTCGGGCTCGTGCGGGCTGCGATCGGTGAGGCCGATGCTGCTCTGCGGCAGATCAGCGCCCTTGAAACGGACTGCCTGCGGGGCGTCCACGGTGCCTGAAGAATTGCTGATGCTCACCGGTCCAGTGTGCCCCAACGGCGGACCGCCGCCGCGCTCGGGTCGGGTGCCGGGTCAACCGTGCAGGATCAGCGTGCAGGCTTGGGGCACGACGGATGCGTCCCCGCCGTCACCAGGTCCGAGACGGCGGTCCGTGGATCGCCTGCAGTCACCAAGCCCTCGCCCACGAGTACCGCGTCGGCCCCGGCACCGGCGTAGGCGAGCAAGTCGGCTGTGCCTCGCACTCCGGACTCCGCAACACGAATGATGTCGCTGGGCAACCCCGGCGCGATGCGGCCGAAACTGTCACGATCGATCTCGAGGGTCTTTAGGTTGCGGGCGTTGATGCCGATGACAGTGGCACCCGCCTCGAGCGCACGGTCTGCCTCGGCCTCGGTGTGGACCTCGACCAACGCCGTCATGCCCAGCGACTCGGTGCGATCGAGCAGAGACGTCAATGCATCTTGCTCGAGTGCCGCGACGATCAGCAGAATGACATCGGCACCGTGGGCCCGAGCCTCGTGGATCTGGTACGGACCGACGATGAAGTCCTTGCGCAACACGGGAATCGAGACGGCTGCCCGCACCGCGTCGAGGTCTGCGAGAGATCCGTGAAAGCGACGCTCCTCGGTGAGGACACTGATGACTCGGGCACCGCCCTGCTCGTAAGCGCGAGCCAGAACCGCAGGATCACCGATATCGGCCAACGCACCCTTGGACGGGCTGGCGCGCTTCACTTCGGCGATGACGCCGATGCCGTCCTCGCGAAGGGCTGCGGCCGCATCGAGAGGTGCCGGAGCTGCTTTCGCTGCTGCTTTGACGGCGGCGAAATCGACCACCGATTCACGCGCGGCCACGTCGGCCCGCACACCGTCGAGAATCGAGTCGAGAACAGTCATGGTGCCCCCAGTCCTTTCTGAGCGTCGACATTCGATGTGAGGAATCTCATCGGCGTCCGACCTAGCGTAGAGGGCCGTGTCCGTCCGACGAACGCGGGGTACCGGACTCGTCGGTAGGGTCTTCGCCGGCATCGAGCGCATCCCACATCATGCGTTCGGTGAGGTCCTCACCCTCGTCCTGCGCGGCATCGCCGGCCGAGGAACTGCGAGCTCGGCGAGCGACTTCGTCACGTCGCACTGCCGGGGCGTCGTACTTGGACGAGAGTACCTGCGAGGCAAATGACTTCCGAATCGACACCACGGCCGCAGCGAAGGCACAGAGTGCGCCGATCAGGGTGACGATCGCCGGCAGAACCGACACGTCCGTCATCGAGACCTGAGCCCTGGCCGGAAGTTCGGCCAGCGCCGCGGCCTCGGTGTCGGATGCACCTGCGGTCAGCAGTCGAACGGCCGGAATTGCGGCCGCCACGGCCACCACCGCGATCAGCACGGCCAGCACGCGAGAAGCCCACCCGCGCACCGCGAACGACGCGGCTACCGCCGCCAACAGCACCAGAGCCAGCGGTGTGGTGGCCGCAGCCCAGGTACTGCCGAGAAGATCGTCGGTACGACTTTCTCCGAGACCGTCGGAGGACGCCACCCGAACCCACGTCATTCTCGACGCGCCCCACAGGCACGCCGCGGCCACGATCAGCAGGGCGACAGGCACAGCGGCCGAGCCACGACGACCGGATCCCTCGGTCATCGGCCACCGACCTCACGCAGAGATTCTGCTGCCGCCACTGCCCCCAGCACGGCCATCGCCTTGTTTCGCGCTTCGTCGTCCTCGTATTCCGCGACCGAGTCGGCCACCACACCCGCACCGGCCTGAACGTAGGCCGTGCCGTCCTTGATCAGGGCAGTGCGAATGGAAATGGCGGTGTCGGCGTCGCCGGCGAAATCGAGGTAGCCGACGATGCCGCCGTAGATGCCGCGTCGCGTCGGCTCGAGCTCGTCGATCAATTCCATCGCGCGCACTTTCGGTGCGCCCGACAGGGTGCCCGCCGGGAAGCAGGCCTTGACCGCGTCGAGCGCACGCTTGCCCTCGGCCAGACGGCCGGTGACCGTAGACACCAGATGCATGACATGGCTGTATCGCTCGATGTGGCGGTAGTCGCTCACCCGAACCGTGCCGGGAGCACAGACGCGCCCCAGATCGTTGCGACCGAGATCCACGAGCATCAAGTGCTCGGCGTTCTCCTTCTCGTCGGCGAGCAGATCCTTCTCGAGCAGCACGTCCTCTTCCTCGGACGTGCCGCGCCAACGCGTACCGGCGATCGGATGAGTAGTCGGCGAGACCGTCGACGACCGTCACGAGTGCCTCGGGGCTCGAACCGACGATGGAGAAGGCCGTCTCGTCGTTCTCCCCCGGAACGTGCATCAGGTACATGTACGGGCTGGGGTTGGACGCTCGCAGCATCCGATAGATGTCGAGCGGCGACGCCTCGGTGTCCATCTCGAAGCGCTGCGAAAGCACCACCTGGAATGCTTCCCCGGCTTCGATCTCCTCCACCAGGCGGGCGACATCTGCACCGAAGCCCTCGGAGGTTCGCTGCCGACGAAACTGTGGCACTGACTTGGAGAATGTGGAGACGGTGGAAGCGGCAGGCTTCGACAGGTCGGCACACATCCGGTCCAGCCGGCGAACCGCGTCGTCGTACGCTCGGTCGACATGCTCGTCGGAGCCGTCCCAGTTCACCGCGTTCGCGATCAAGGTGATCGAGCCCTCGTGGTGGTCGACCGCCGCCAGATCGGTAGCGAGCAGCATGACCATCTCGGGCACACCGAGATCGTCCTGCGCGTGTTCGGGCAGCTTCTCGATGCGCCGCACCGAGTCGTAGCCGAGATAGCCGACCATGCCACCGGTCAACGGAGGCAGGCCCGGTACACGCTCCGAATGCAGTAGCTCCAGCGTCCGCGCCAGCACTTCGAGGGGATCGCCGTCACTCGGCACACCGGCGGGAACATTTCCGCGCCACACCGCCTCGCCGTCGACCACGGTCAACGCCGCCGGGGCACCGGCACCGATGAACGACCACCTCGACCACGACCGGCCGTTCTCGGCCGACTCGAGCAGGAAAGTTCCGGGCCGGTCCGCCCCGAGTTTGCGGTACGCCGACAACGGAGTTTCGGAGTCGGCCAACACCTTTCTCGTCACCGGCACGACTCTGTGCTCGGCGGCGAGCTGCCGAAACACCTCGCGGGAGGTGGTCGAGTCCGAGTCGTCGGTGTCGGGGGTGGGACTGGGGTCGGTGGTCGTCTCGCCGTGCATTGCCCCATCCTCCCAGGTTCGGCAGCAAGGTCGTCGCTCGCGGTAACCTGCCGAACATGAAACCTGGCGAGCTCGTTCCCGATTTTTCCCTGCCGGACCAGACCGGTCGGACCCGAACGCTGACCGAATTGCTGACGGATGGTCCGATAGTGCTGTTCTTCTACCCTGCCGCGTTCACCCCTGGCTGCACGGCCGAAGCATGCCACTTCCGGGATCTGGCCAACGAGTTCGCCGATGTCGGAGCCACCCGGGTGGGTATCAGTAACGATGCCGTCGCCAAGCAGGCCGAATTCGCCGCGTCCAAATCGTTCGACTACCCACTGCTCTCCGACGAGGACGGCACCGTCGCCACCACATTCGGGGTCAAGCGCGGCCTGCTTGCCAAGCTTTCCCCGGTCAAGCGCGCAACTTTCGTCATCGGCACCGACCGGAAAGTACTCGAAACCTTCTCGAGCGAAGTACGGTTCGAAGCTCACGCGGACAAAGCTCTGGAATACCTGCGCGCACATCGCACCTAGAGCGCTGTTCGAGGTGATGCCTCGGATGGGGGGGAAGCTCGAGGCATCATGTGCACACCACAACTATCTCGGCAGGAGTGGAGCCTGCAGGAACGACCCAGAGATAGGAGTGGAGCCTGCAGAAACGACCCACAGATCGAGAGGGTTCCCCGCGATGGATACGTCGGCGACACCGGAAGACACGGTGGATCCCCGTTGGCTCACCGACAGTCAGCAGGAGGCTTGGCGGTCGCTGGTCGCTCTGGTCACTCGACTTCCGGCGGCGCTGGACGCTCAGCTGCAGCGTGATTCGCAGCTGACCCACTTCGACTACTTCGTTCTCGCGGTGGTGAGCGAGAGCGCACAACGCCGCATCCAGCTGCGCGATCTGGCCGAATACGCCAACGCGTCGCTCTCGCGCTTGTCGCACGTGGTCACCAAACTCGAGAAGGCCGGGTGGGTTCGGCGCGAGAGCATTCCGGGCAGCCGGGGATCCTATGCGGTGCTGACCGACGCCGGAATGGAGAAGGTCGTCGCATCGGCACCAGGGCATGTCGCAACCGTGCAGGCCCTGATCTTCGATGGGCTCTCCACCGCGGAGGTCAGCGGACTCGCCACGCTCAGCTCGACTCTGCTGGCTCAGTTGGACAAGGGAATCGCGGCGGGAACCGGTCACGCCTGAGCGTCGGGGCCCAACAAGATGTCGGCGTCGAAGCAGGTGTGCGTGCCGGTGTGACATGCTGCGCCCACCTGGTCGACGACCAGGAGAACGGCGTCACCGTCGCAGTCGAGCCGAACCTCGTGCACGTACTGTGTGTGCCCCGACGTCTCCCCTTTGACCCAGTACTGCTGCCGGGACCTGGAATAATAAGTGCCCTTGCGGGTCTCGATGGTTCGAGAGAGTGCCTCGTCGTCCATCCAGGCAACCATGAGCACCTGACCGGTCGAACGTTCCTGCACGACGGCACTGAAGAGTCCCGCCTCGTTGCGCTTGAGTCTTGCGGACAGGCTCGGATCGAGTGGCATCGAAGAACCTCTTCGTTATCGGACGACGATGCGCTCTGCGCGCATCGCATCTTTGACCTGGCCGATGGTGAGATCGCCGAAATGGAAGACGCTGGCGGCGAGAACAGCGTCGGCTCCGGCGTGCACTGCAGGTGAGAAATGCTCCACCCGGCCGGCTCCCCCGCTGGCAATGACCGGCACGTGCACCGCGGACCGGACGGCCGCGATCATCGGTAGGTCGAAACCGGCCTTCGTACCGTCGGCGTCCATCGAATTGAGCAGAATTTCGCCGACGCCCAACTCGGCACCTCGCAGTGCCCACTCGACAGCGTCGATGCCGGTGCCGCGTTTGCCGCCGTGTGTGGTGACCTCCCAGCCCGACGCGGTGTCCTGCTGCCCCTGTGGAACCGTGCGGGCGTCGACCGACAACACGATGCACTGCGAGCCGAACCGTTCGCTGAGCTCGCGCAGCAACTCCGGTCGAGCGATCGCGGCGGTGTTGACACTGACCTTGTCCGCCCCGGCCCGCAACAGACGATCGACATCGGCGACTGTGCGTACTCCCCCGCCGACGGTCAGTGGGATGAACACCTGCTCGGCGGTCCGGCTGACGACGTCGAGCATCGTGCCTCGATCGGAGGTCGACGCGGTGACGTCGAGGAAAGTCAGCTCGTCCGCCCCCTGCGCGTCGTAGGCGGCCGCCAGTTCGACGGGATCGCCTGCATCGCGCAGATTTTCGAAGTTGACACCCTTCACGACGCGTCCGGCGTCGACGTCCAGGCACGGAATCACTCTGACCGCGACGCTCATCGCAGGGGTCCTTCCAGGTAGTCGACGGGGGCACCGAGCTCGGTGATGACTTTCAGTAGTTCGCCGTGCACCCCGGGCCCGGCTGCGAGCACCGACGTGGAGTCGACCGTCCAGGGCTCGCCTGCGAGATCGGTGACGACCCCGCCTGCCGCGCGCACCAGCAGCGCACCGGCCGCGTTGTCCCAGGCACGATGACCGAACACCACAGCGCCCCCCAGTACCCCGCTGGCCGTGTAGGCCAGATCGACTCCGGTGGCACCGTGCATACGCAATCGTGAGGAATGCATCGACAGTTCTTCTAGAATACGGAATCTGAACCGACCCGGCAGTGGGCCCCGGCTGGCGACATTGAACGCACCGAACCCGATCATGGACTCGCGCAACACTTTCGGTTGCAAGGCCGGCAGGGCCACCCCGTTGAGCAAGAGCGGGCCGTCGGCCACCGCGGCAAATCGCTGATCCACCAACGGCAGCCAGGTCAGTCCGAGGACCGGCTCGCCGTCGTCGAGCAACGCCAACAGTGTTCCCGCCGAGGGCAATCCCGACGAGTAGTTGAACGTGCCGTCGATGGGGTCGAGCACCCAGACCAGCCCCGAGTTCAGATCCGGTCCGCCGAATTCCTCACCGTGCACCGCGATCCCGGTGGCGTCGTACAGTTCCGCGCCGAGTCGGCGTTCGAGTTCCAGGTCCACCGCAGTGGCAAAATCGTCGGGCCCCTTCTGCACTGCACTCGGTGCACCGACGCCGGCGACGAACCGATCGTGGATACCGTCGAGCAACCCACCGGCGATCTCGAGCAGGCGAGTCGGTTCCTCGGGAAGGGTCATTCTTCCGCTACCGAGATACCGCAGCGAGGGCGTCCGGGAGTGTGAAACGACCGGCGTACAGGGCTTTTCCGACGATGGAACCTTCCACTCCGCGATCGACCAGTCCGGCTATCGCTTCCAGATCTGCAATCGTGGACACGCCGCCCGACGCAATGACCGGCTTGTCGGTCTTGGCGCACACGTCGGCCAGCAGTTCGAGGTTGGGCCCGGTCAACGTGCCGTCCTTGGTCACATCCGTGACCACATATCGCGAACACCCGTCGCGCTCGAGACGCTCGAGAACCTCCCAGAGATCACCGCCGTCGCTGACCCAGCCGCGTCCCCGCAGTCGCGGCGCTCCGTCCACGATCAACACGTCCAGACCGACGGCGACGCGATCACCGAACTCGCCGATCGCGCGGGAGCACCACTGCGGATCCTCGAGGGCAGCGGTTCCGAGATTGACTCTGGCGCACCCGGTCGCCAACGCGGCGCGCAACGACTCGTCGTCACGGATTCCGCCCGACAGCTCCACCTTGACGTCCAGCTCGCCGACGACCGACGCGAGCAATTCGCGATTGGATCCGCGCCCGAACGCGGCGTCGAGATCCACCAGATGGACCCATTCTGCGCCGTCGTTCTGCCACGCGAGGGCGGCATCGCGGGGCGATCCGTACTTCGTCTCGCTTCCGGCTTCTCCTTGAACGAGACGGACAGCTTCGCCGCCTGCGACATCGACAGCAGGCAATAAGACCAGGCTCACGTGCGGTTATGATACGGGCCGAGCGGTGGTCAACTCACAACGGGTCGTCGGTGGCGCTACCCGATTTCCTTATTCGTGATTCGGGTGGACACCACACCCATTGCCGTAATGGCCCCCACCACTCCGACCAACGCAATCACCAGGGCAACGCCGGCGCTCGGCTGCAGGATCCCGATCAGTGCCGTGGCGAGTGCGAGCACTGCCACAGCGGCACCGAGTGACCGGTAGGCCAGTCGTCCGAGGGAGAACTCGCGGTCGCTCACACCGATCGCACCCAGTTCTCCAGTAGCGCGGCTCCGGCGTCTCCGGATTTCTCCGGATGGAACTGGGTGGCCGAGAGCGCGCCGTTCTCCACTGCAGCGAGGAATCGACCGCCGTGATCGGCCCAGGTGAGTAGCGGCGCAGGGATGGTGTCGCTCGGTTCGAGCTCCCACTGCTGCGCCGCGTACGAATGGACGAAATAGAAGCGGGTCTCGGGATCGATGCCGTCGAACAGCACGCTCTTGTTCGGCGCCTCGACGGTGTTCCAGCCCATGTGGGGCAATACGTCGGCCTGCAGACGTTCCACCGTTCCGGGCCATTCCCCGCAGCCGTCCGCTCCGACGCCGAATTCGACACCGCGCTCGAACAGGATCTGCATTCCGACGCAGATTCCCAACACGGGCCGCCCGCCCGCCAGACGACGCCCGATGATCCGGTCACCCCGCACCCCCAGGAGACCCTCCATGCATGCGGCGAACGCACCTACACCGGGGACAACCAGAGCCTCTGCATCGAGAGCCTCGTCGAAATCGGAGGTCACGGTCACGTCGGCACCGACCCGGGCGAGCGCCCTTTTCGCCGAGTGCAGATTGCCCGAGCCGTAATCGAGCAACACCACAGAAGTCATGCGAGAAGTCTATCGGGACGTGGTCGGGCGATCAGCGCCACCGCCGCGACGACGACAACTGTGATTGCCGCCGCGGTGAACCCCGCGGTGTACCCCACACTCGTGGCCAGGACGCCCAGTGCGAGCGCGCCGGCGCCGGTGCCCGCGTCGAAGCTGATGTTCCACACGGCACTGGCACTGCTGTATCGAGCGGGCCCGGCTGCATCGAATGCCATCACCAAGCTGTCGTTCTGGCATGCGCCGTACCCGATTCCGAACAGGACGGCGGCGACGAAGAACAGAGCAGCGGGCATACTTCCCAGCGCCGCGATCGCGAACAGAGCGATGCCGATCGCAGCCGACACCAGCGCTGGAGCCACTGAGCGACCGATCCCGATTCGATCTGCTACCGCCCCCGCGGTGTACCGACCGACGAGCATCGCAGCGCTGACGACGGCCAGCGCAAGCCCGATCATCGCGGCCCGGTTCGATTCGGCGATCGGCAGCAAACTGGTGATTCCTCCGTAGGCCGCGGAAACCGAAGCCACGGCGAGGCACGGGACGAGAAATCGGCGCGCGTCGAGGCGAACCCGATCGAGGGCGGGCGGCTGCGCTGCAGGCCTTGTGGGCGGCAACAGCGCCACGCCGATCAGTCCCGCCGCGGGCACGGCCGCGCCGAGCACGAAGACCGCGGTCGGGCTCACTGCGAAGATCACCAGTCCGATCGGCAGTGTGATCATCTGAGACAACGCGACGGCAATTCCCTGCGCGCCCGTAGCACGGCCGAGCAGAGCGATCGGGGCCAACTCTGCGACGATCGCGGCACCGGCCACTGTCAGCATGCCGAAACCGGTACCCCGCAGAGCAGACACGGCCAACGCCGGTATCGCTTCGACGGACACGATGAACAACAATGCAGGCACTCCCAGCAGCAGGCATCCGGCAGCCAGGACCGCGCGGTGGCCCACTCGCATCAGCATTCGCGGCACGAAGAGTTGGGTGATCACCGTGGTGGTCATGAAGATCGCAGTGCTGGCCGCGGCCACCGCGTCGGATGCGCCCGACTGGGACACCGCGAGGGGAACCACCGGAAGCAGCAAGCCCCAGCCACCGAACGATGCTGCGCCCATCGCCATCGCGGCCGGAAGACCGCGAATGGCAAGTAGACCACTCAAAGCACGGGCACCGATCGACCGATCACAGACTTCCCTTGGTGGAGAGAATTCCGGTCACGCGAGGGTCGTACTCGGTGGCCTGTCGCAGCGCGCGGGCGACGGCCTTGAACTCGGCCTCGGTGATGTGGTGCTGGTCGCGGCCGTAGATCACCCGAACGTGCAGGGCGATGCGAGCGTTGGACGCCAGCGTCTCGAACACGTGCTTGTTGATCACCGTGGAATACGGAACGCCCGGGTAGCCGCCGATGACCGAATGCACCATGTAATCGGGCTCACCGGTGTGCACGCAGTACGGGCGCCCGGACACATCGACTGCCGCGTGCACGAGTGTTTCGTCCATCGGAATGAACGAGTCACCGAACCGGGTGATGCCCGCCTTGTCGCCGAGGGCTTGGCCCAGCGCCTGGCCGATCACGATCGCGGTGTCCTCGACAGTGTGGTGTGCCTCGATCTCGATATCGCCCTTCGCACGGACCGTCAGGTCGAATCGAGCGTGGGTGCCGAGGGCGGTGAGCATGTGATCGTAGAAGGGGACGCCGGTCGAAATGTCGACGACGCCGGTGCCGTCGAGGTTCAGCTCGACCGAGATATCGGATTCCTTGGTGGTGCGCTCGATCTTGGCGATGCGGGGAGCGGGTGTGGTCACTGGTGTGCCTCTGCTCTTTCGGTCGATGCAAGTTCTGCGCTGACGGTCAGGAATCTGTCGTTCTCGTGTGCCAATCCGATTGTCGCGCGCAAGTAACCGGCGATTCCGACGTCCCGGATGAGAACGCCTTCGTCGAGGTATCGCTGCCAGGTCGCGGGCGCGTCGTCGAACCGACCGAACAGCAGGAAGTTGGCGTCGGACGGCACCACGTCGTAGCCCTGGCCGGCGAGCGCCAGTGCCACCCGGTCGCGTTCGGCGGACAGCTCGGCCACGCTGCCGAGCGTGTCCGAGGCATGCCGCAGTGCGGCCCGAGCAGCGGCCTGCGTGACAACCGAGAGGTGGTAAGGCAAGCGCACCAACAGCATTGCGTCGACGACAGCAGGTGCTGCGACAAGGTATCCCAGCCGACCCCCGGCAAATGCGAACGCTTTGCTCATGGTCCGGCTGACCACGATCTTGCTGGGGTAGCTCTCGATCAATCCGATTGCGCTTGCTGCCGAGGAGAATTCGGCATAGGCCTCGTCGACTACGACGATTCCCGGTGCGGCGTCGAGGATTCGGCGCAGATCCGTCTCGGCGATGCTGTGACCGGTCGGATTGTTGGGACTGGTGACGAACACGACGTCCGGCCGGCGCTCATCGATAGCCTGCACCGCATAATCGACGTCGAGCGAGAAATCTGCCCGACGCTTCGCCGGTATCCACTCGGTCTGTGTTCCCGACGAGATGATCGGGTGCATCGAATACGAGGGAACGAAGCCCAGTGCTGTGCGATCCGGCCCGCCGAACGCCTGCAGCAACTGCTGCAGAATTTCGTTGGAGCCATTGGCTGCCCACACGTTGGTGGCGTCGACCGGGAATCCGGTCTGCTCGGTGAGGTAGCGCGCGAGGTCGGTCCGCAATTCCACGGCGTCGCGATCGGGGTACCGGTGCAACTGTGTGGCGGCAACCCGGACCGACTCGGCCACGTCGTCGATCAACGCCTGTGTCGGCGGGTGCGGATTCTCGTTAGTGTTCAACTGCACCGGCACAGTCAATTGCGGTGCGCCGTAAGGCGACTTGCCGATCAGCGCATCGCGCAGTGGCAGATCGTCGAGCGATACCGACTGTCCGAGTGCGCTGTTCACGACGCCGCCCCGTCTGCCGGACGCAGGCCCTCGAACCGCAACCGAACGGCCTCGCCGTGCGCCGGCAGATCCTCGGCGTTGGCCAACGCAATAACATGCGCAGCAACATCTTTCAGGGCTGCTTCACTGTAGTCGACCACGTGGATTCCACGCAGGAACGTCTGCACACTCAATCCGGACGAGTGGCGAGCGCAGCCGGCCGTCGGGAGCACGTGATTGGAACCGGCGCAGTAGTCACCGAGGCTCACCGGCGACCACGCTCCGACGAATACCGCACCGGCACTACGCACCCGAGCTGCGACGTCGGACGCGTCCTTCGTCTGAATCTCGAGGTGCTCGGCCGCGTAGGCGTTGACCACGGCCAACCCCTGCGAGACGTCGTCGACCAGCACGATGCCGGACTGGCTACCGTTCAACGCGGTGGCCACGCGCTCCGCATGACGGGTGGACGGCATCTGCGCGTTGACGGCCTCGTCGACTGCGTCGGCCAGCTCCACGCTGTCGGTGACCAGCACACTGGCGGCCATCACATCGTGTTCGGCCTGGCTGATCAGATCAGCTGCCACATGGATCGGGTCTGCGGTGGCGTCGGCGAGAATCGCGATCTCGGTGGGGCCTGCCTCGGAGTCGATTCCGATGAGCGAGCGGCACAGTCGCTTGGCGGCCGTGACGTAGATGTTGCCGGGGCCGGTGATGAGATCGACCGGGGCCAACTCACCGCCGTCGGTATCCGTTCCGCCGTAGGTGAGCAGCGCGATCCCCTGGCCGCCGCCGACTGCCCAGACCTCGTCGACACCGAGTAGCTGGGCCGCAGCGAGGATGGTGGGGTGCGGCAGGCCGCCGAAATTCTTCTGTGGAGGCGATGCCACCACCAGGGAACCGACGCCGGCGATCTGAGCGGGCACGACGTTCATCACCACCGAGGACGGGTACACCGCGTTGCCGCCGGGAACGTAGAGCCCCACCCGATCGACGGGGATCCAGCGTTCGGTCACGGTTCCGCCGGGGACCACCTGCGTGGTGTGGTCGGTTCTGCGCTGATCCGAGTGCACCCGACGAGTTCGTTCGATCGCGACCTCGAGGGCGGCGCGAACATCGGCGTCCAGCTCCTCGAGCGCTCTGGCCAGTTCTTTCTGCGGGACTCTGATGCGGTCCGGCCGGACACCGTCGAACTTCTCGCTGAACTCGAGAGCTGCCTCCGAGCCACGTTCGGCGACGGCGTCGACAACGGGGCGAACCTGATGAAGCACCGAATCGACATCCACTCCGCCTCGGGGAAGTGCGCCGCGTAGTTCGGCGGTGGATGGAGTTCGTCCGCGTAGATCGACGCGGGCGAGCTCGATGCGGGCAGGCATAGTGGGCCCCTTCGTGAAGTCGGTTCGGTGCCGGGGTTCGGTCGAATCAGTGTTGTCCGAACCACCAGGATAGTTCCACCGAATATGCCTCAGCCTCGCACGTCCCACAGATGATGAATCGGATCGTGAATGTAGTACGCGGCCAGTGACTCGACGGAGAAATTCGATCCGTCGCTGCGCCTCCCTGTCCGGTGCCGATTCTCCGGCAGCACAGCCGGGAAATCGTCGGCCAATCCGTTCGCGGCGTCACCGAGATCCGCCGCCACCGCAGCGGGGTTCTGCTCGTTGTAGTTCTCGGCCACTGCGGTCGCGTCCTGGTCCCAGTTCGCGAACTCGGGGTCGTCCTCGGTCAGTACCAGTGCCAGCCGGGTGCGGAAGATTCGGTGCGCGTCGCGCACGTGTGCGGCGTACTCGAGTGCGGACCACGTCGAATCGTCGGGCCGTACGGCCACGTCATCCCTCCGCAGGACCGCCATCCAGCGGCCGACGTCGGCGCGGATCAGGCCGGGGATGTCGTCGTACTCGACGGCACTCGCATCGAACCCGCAATCGGGGCAGGCTCGCTCGAGCACCCACGTCCAGTTCTTCGTATCGGGATCGATCGCCATGCTGGTGAGAATAGATCAGGGTCAGCAGCGACGAGCGCCCACAATTCGCGTCGTCGAGCTAAATTGACGCTTCCGACGGCGAATTGTGGGCGGTGGGCTCGGTTGTCCGGACTACTGCTCAGGCGTAGCGAGCCGCCAGATTCTGCAACGTACTGCCGATTCCCTGCGCATTCTTCTGCGGCATCTTGAACAGCTCCAACATCTTCGGTGCCTTGGCCGTGCCGTACTTGAAGCTCTCGGTGACCGTCGTCAGACCCGGTTGCTTCTCCTCGAACTCCCAGCGCCAGCTGTGTCCCAATGGGTGCTGCCACTCGACGACCTTGTGCTTGTCGGCGTCGAGGAACTCGGTGACCGTGCTGGTGATCTTGTACGGCACGCCGTACTGCTTCATGCCGACGGAGAACTTGGCACCGCTACTGAGCCGGTCGGGGCCGCGAACGGTGTCCTTGACGGTTCCCGATCCGTCGAGCTCGCCGTGTCGCCGGGGATCGGCCACGATGTCGAACAGTTCGGCTGCGGGCGCCCGGACCTCGGTCTGCCGGGTGACCTGCTGGGAGCCTGTATCGATTGTTCTGATGTCTGCCATCCAACTGGCCTACCCCGCACAGACACGTTCGACACCCACGGTCGAACGAAATCGCGGTTGACCGACGTAGTTCAATGAACGCATGTCCTGCTTCTTGTGTCGCGCGAGACATACCTGACGACAGCCTAGAAGTCGGTGGGCTAAAACAGCGACCATGTCGACCGGAATAGCCGAACGTCAAAATCGGTAACGCACAGTCGGTTTGAGCGATACCAACGGCATGAACAAATTGAGAGTTGCCACAGTCACCGTCACCGTTGGTCTTGTGCTCTTGATGACAGCAGGTGTAGCCAGTGCATCGCCTGGTAGCGGTCCCGTGACCCCTACCTGGGTGCCCGACTGGCTCTATCCGGCGTACATCGCCGTCTGGGGATTCTTCTATCAAATCGGTCAGGGTCTCAACCCGTTCGCACTGTAACGAACAAAACCGAAACGCCCTTGTCTGTCGGCAGGGGCGTTTCTGCGTGTCAGCGGCGCAAACCAGGTGGACCGCTCTACGCTGCGTCTGTGTTGGCACGGAGTCACTCCGGCTCCGGACACGCCGAGCTCGGATCGATGCCAACCAGGCTGCCGATGCAACGACCGAGGAACAACAGCGCATCGAGGAACTCGAGCGTGACAACCGAAATCTCCAGGAAGTAAACGGGATTCAAGCAGTCGACATCGATTTTCTTCGCGAGGGAGCTCGTCCCCCGCGAGCGGGAGGTACCCACCTCGCCGCCGCAGATAGTCCAGTTCATCGATCAGATGCGTGCAAAAAACCACCGGGTCGAGTCAAATGGGCCCAAGATCTGGCGCGTATGTGTGCGGGGACTGGCGCGTACGCGCGCGGGGACTGCCGCGTGCTCAACGAGCACAGCGTGCAGGTTGACCCACGCACGGATCGCAACTGTAAGTCAGCACAACTATTGTCTCGGAGGATCTCCGACGCGTACCTCACTCACACTCCCCGCGACACGGTCGGCGGACCGGAAGAGCACTATGGACGGCGCTAGATGCAACGCCACCTGCGCAGGAAGGGTCATATCGCATCTGCGCGCATGGTTCGGCCGCCTGATGGACGACGGAATGTGCGGTGTCGTCCGAGGCGGACGGCACAGGACCACGATCCACGGTGGCAAGAACCCGCCGGGTAGAGCGCGTGCTCGACGTTGGCGCGGCGGTGCAACGCCACCGGTCAGACGGTCGAACGGAATCCCAGTTGACCGACGTAGTTCAATGAACGCATGTCCTGGTCAGTGTGGCTCGCCTTCCTCGGCGCGAGCATCGTCATCAGTCTGTCCCCCGGAGCCGGTGCCATCGCATCGATGTCCACCGGGCTTCGCTACGGCTTGCGCCGGGGATACTGGAACATCTTCGGACTCCAGCTCGGTTTGCTGGTGCAGATCGGCATCGTTTCCGTCGGGCTGGGAGCCGTCCTGGCCAACTCCGCGCTGGCTTTCACGGCCATCAAATGGTTCGGCGTTGCCTACCTGCTCTACCTCGGCGTTCGGCAGTGGCGAGCCGGCCCCACCGACGTCGCGGACGCTCCCGCCGTGGCCGATCGTGGAACCACGATGCTGGCAAGAGGGTTCCTCGTCAACGCCAGCAACCCGAAAGCCGTCGTCTTCATGGTGGCGGTGCTCCCCCAGTTCCTCGATCCGGCGCGGCCCCTGCTCGCCCAGTACCTCGTGATCGCGGCCACGATGGTGGCGGTGGACATGCTGGTGATGACCGGTTACACCTCGCTGGCATCTCGGGTGCTGCGATTGATGCGCTCACAGCGTCAGCAGAAGACGATGAATCGCACGTTCGCCGGGATGTTCTTCGCCGCCGCGACGTTCTTGGCTACCGTTCGCCGGGTGACACCGTGAAGAAATACCGCGTGATCATGAAGAACGCCCTCGGCGGAGATCCGATACCACTGGGATTGTTCGACACGTTGCTCGAAGCCAACACGTGGATCCAGGACGTCGGCAAGCGGGACGAGCACGAGCTCGGTACTTACTCTGTAGGAGTGGAGCCTGCTGAACGACCAGGTGATCAGAAGGTGGTCGACGAGTGAGTGGGAGGTGTCCGTGTTCGAGCGGCGACACGGTGGACGCGTGTTGCGAGCCGTATCTGCTCGGTGTTGCGAGCGCACCGACGGCGGAGAAGCTGATGCGATCACGATTCACCGCGTTCGCCCTCGGAGACGCGGCATATCTGCTCGAATCCTGGCATCCGGACACCGCACCGGCCGAGTTGGAACTGGACCCCGACCAGCGCTGGTATCGACTCGACATCGTCGCAGCCGACGGTGGTGGGCTGTTCGACGACACGGGGACCGTCGAGTTCCGGGCCCACTACAAGCACCCCGCAGGTGGGGGCACGATGAGTGAGGCGAGTCGCTTCGTCCGAGTGGACGGCCGGTGGCGCTACCTCGACGGGGTCGTCTCCCGCTAGAGGTTACGAAGCTTCGTCGGCCGGTTTCCCGCTGTACGACGCGCTTGTTGCTTCTCCTTGATGCGTTCGGCATCCTTGCGAACCTGGATCTGGGTTCGACGCTCGCGAACGAGCCACTGCGGCGGGTTGGCGATGAGCTCGTCGATGGCCTCGCTGGTCAACGCTTCGGTCACTCCGCCGCGGGCCAGGCCGGCGATGGAGATGTCGAGCTTCTTGGCGATGACGTCACGCGGGAAGGGTCCGTTGGCCTGCAGCTCGGTCAGCCACTGCGGCGGATCGCTGCGCAGTGCGTCCAGGTCGGATCTGCTGACCGGGGTGTTCTGAAATTCTTCGGGTGCTGCGGGAAGGTAGATACCGAGCTTGTTCGCCGCGGTCAATGGCTTCATGGTCTGCTGCTTGTTCTCCGGGCTCACCGCACCAGCTTATCCGGCAATACTCGTTCTCGACGCCACGGTCGCTCGCAGACCGCGTCGTCCCATAGGCTCGGGACCGTGAATATCGATGTGCAGACACTGCGCTGGTTTGCGGCGGTGGCGCAGCAACTGCATTTCGCCCGCGCTGCCCAGTCGCTGGGAATCTCGCGAATACGCCTGAGCAAGACCGTGGTGGAACTCGAGGAGCAGCTCGGCGTCGACCTGTTCGTGCCGGGAGCATCCCCCACCGAACTCACCGCGGCCGGCCGAGATCTGCTCGAGCGGGCGCTGGTGGAGATCGCCGAGGACGATCGGCACATTGCTGCGGAGCAGGAGGCAGCGGCGGAGCCGACGACCTTCACGATCGGATACGCCGAGGGTGTGACGCTGACCAAGTGGACGCGCATCTGGGCAGATCGGTTCCCCGGTGTCGCGCTGTCGGTGGTGGCCACAACACCGGAAACACAGGTGCTGAGCCTGCGCGACGGAACGGTCGATGTCAGCTTCGTGCGACCGCCCATCGATCGCGACGGACTCAATGCCATTGGCCTCTACCAGGAAGTGCAGGTCGTGGTGGTTCCCAAGGACCACGCCGTCGCAGCATTCGATTCGGTCACCGCAACCGATCTCGCCGACGAGCATCTGCTTGCAGATCCTGCGACGGTGCCCGAATGGGCAGCTGTGGCTACCGAACTCGTCAGCGGAGATCGTCCGGAACTACCTCCGATGAGCTCCACAGCGGAGACATTCGAGTACGTGGCTGCCGGGTTGGGAGTGGCGATCGTTCCGCACTCGGTCGCCCGATTCAATGCTCGCAAGGATCTCGTCTATCGCCCTGTGACAGACATCGAACAGTCGCAGATCGCGCTCGCGTGGTCGGCCGATCGCGAGGACGACAGGATCGAGGAGTTCATCGGCATCGTTCGCGGTCGATCGACCCGTAGTTCACGAGGGGCGACGGACGACGCGCCGGTCAAGAAGAAGAAGGCACACCCCTCCAAGCCTGCTCGTCCCGTTACCAAGACGAAAACGAACGCTCGGCGCAGCGGAAAGCGGCGCTGAACAGGCCTCCAGGAGACACTCCCATCCGACTGGGAACGTACGTTCGAAAGTCTGTCGGTGGGTCGCGATAGATTCTGTACATGCTTTCGGGGGACGGCGGATCAGGGGTGGACGGCATCGATACGGTGCCGCCCGCCCCTCAGGTGTGCGATCCCGCACTGTCGCTGTTGGTGGACCGGGTCGAGTCCGCGGTCGCGGAGTTGGCGGAGCAGGCGTCGGTGGCGTGGTCCAATGCCGACCGTCGTGCGGTGATCCAGCGAATGGAAACCCTCACGCGCTCGGTGAACGCGCACTCTTATACCTGGCTCAACGAGCTGATCACTCAACACGGCCTCGATGTGTACCCCGGGTCGGTACCGTCCTCGGTGGCGTGGATGCTGCGAATCACCCCACGTGCAGCAGGGGCTCGGGTGCGTCTGGCAGCGGAGCTGGGCGATCGCACCGCGTTCTCCGGCGAAGTGCTCCCGCCGCTGCTGCCGCACACCGCTACAGCGCTACGAGCGGGATTGCTCGACGCCAAGCATGTGCAGATGATCCGGGAGTTCTTTCGGCACCTGCCCTCGAGTGTCGACCCTCAGACGAGGGATCTCGCCGAGGAGCAATTGGTGGAACAGGCCGTGAAATTGCGGCCGGACGATTTCGCGCCCGTGGTGGCATCTCTGGACGCGATGGTGAACCCCGACGGCGATTACGACGAAGACGAAGACGACGGGAAGCAGCCGAAGCCACGCAAGCGGCGGGATGCGTACTTCTACCTCGGTGAGCAGGGTGCCGACGGTATGTCGGAAGGCAAATTCTGCGTCGACCCCGAACTGCGGGCCTACCTCGAAGCACTGTTCTCCAAGGCAGCGAAACCTGGAGTCAACAACCCCGCCGACCCGACATCGGTCGTTCACGACGACGAGACCGACAGCGACGGCAAAGACGGGGACGGCGGGGAAGGCGGCGGGAGCGGCAGAACCACTGCGCCGAAGCCCGAGCCCACTGCCCGTGATGCCGGGTCCAACGATGCGGGCTTGTGGGATGAAACGGACGGCATCAGTGACGACGGCTGCGGTGACTGCGGTGCCGACTGCGGTTGCGACACAGAGCCAGATGACTCCGGCAGGACCGTTGGCTCCGACGGTTCCGACGGAAGTGCCGAACCAGACGACGATGCCGCGGATACGGCAGCACCGGACTCTGCGGTGCGGGATGCCGCTGCAGCTCGGGATCTGCGCACCCAGAACGAACGCCACCACGACGCCCTGAAACTGGCGCTTCGGCACACCCTGGCCTCCGGAACTCTCGGCACCCATCGCGGCCTGCCCGTCACCGCCATCGTCACCATGACCCTGAAAGATCTGGACGCCGGCTGCGGCTACGCCATGACCGCCACCGGATCACGCGTCTCCATCCGCGACGCCATCCGCATGGCCTCCCACGCCCACCACTACCTGACGATCTTCGACGACGACGGCAGAGCTCTGTACCTGGGCCGCTCGAAACGTATCGCCTCCGCCGATCAGCGCATCGTGCTGATCGCCCGAGACCGCGGCTGCAGCTTCCCCTCCTGCACCCGCCCCGCCACCTGGTGCCAGGCCCACCACGTCACCGACTGGACCGACGGCGGCCTCACCGACATAGATTCCCTGACCTTCGGCTGCGACATGCACCACGCACTCGTCGGCGACGGACCCGGCAAGTGGGCGACCACCAAAACCACAGCCGGACATCGATACCCAGGCCGCACCCTCTGGCACCCACCCACCGCAATGGACCCCAAACGCCGCGGGCTGATCAACCACGCACACCACCCAGAAGAGGTCCTCTACCCGCCCGACGAGCACGAAGACCCCGGCGACGAGGAACCACGACAACCCGCATGACGGCCCAGGCCAGCATCAGGCCACAGCCCTGCCTACACACGCCCAAGCGCCTGCGCGAACCGCGATGAAGTCGGCCGGAGGTGACGAGGCCACCTCGGTGAACCTGGCGAAACCAGGCAAGAGTCTCCTCATCCAACAGGGGAAAAGGCGCTCCCAAGCCCGTCCGGTAGACACACGGATGGCTGAGGGCCACGACCGACGATGCACTGGCTACGACTGCCGTCAGGAACAGAACTAGCACTACGGTGGCGGCAACAGTGGCGACCTCGAGCTCTTTCATGTTGCTGATATCGATGAAATCAACTGAACATCAACGGGTTTCGTGCTCAGTCTTTCAGTCGGTGGAGTTGCTGTCGCGGACCAAAAACTGTCAGGCCATTGCCAGCGTGTATGTACCTCAGGTGATTACCAATGGTAGTGACAGAGTGCTGAACGCTCTACTGTTCCAGTCCCCGCAATCGGTCGATCTCGCGCCGATCGCGCTTCGTCGGCCTCCCGGCTCCTCGATCGCGCCTCGGTACCGACGCCAGAACTTCTTTCGGTGGCGGCGGTGGACTGCGATCGACCATGCATTCGGGAACCACAGCTGCGCCGACCCGTTTGGTGATCGCTCGCACGACCACGACGATCTTCTCGACCCCCTCGACTCGGAGCCTGATCTCGTCGTCCGGACCGACGCGCTGGCCGGGTTTGGCCGGGGACCCGTTGACGCGGACGTGCCCGCCGCGGCACGCAGCGGCTGCTGCGGATCGCGTCTTGAACAACCGGACCGCCCAGATCCAACTGTCGAGGCGGCGCTCTGCATTTCCATCTTCGAAGAATTTCCTCACATCGCGAGGCGCTGTTCACATGTCCAGGCCGAGATCGAGCACTGTCACCGAGTGTGTCAGACCGCCCACAGCGAGAAAGTCGACACCCGTTCGGGCGTAGTCTCGCGCCACGTCGACGGTCAGTCCACCCGACGATTCCAATTTCGTCGTCGGCGCGAGCTTGTCTCGGCGCTGCACCGCCATCTGCGTCTGCCACAGCGCTAAGTTGTCCAGCAGAACGAGTTCGACGTTCTCGACGAGTACTTGATCGAGTTGCTCGAGGCTGTCGACCTCCACCTCACAGGAGATGTTCGGCGCTGCCGCTCGTACCGCCTCGAGTGCCGCAACAACCGAACCGGCTGCCGCCACGTGATTGTCCTTGATGAGCGCGGCATCGCCCAGGCCCATCCGATGGTTGACGCCGCCGCCGGCACGCACCGCGTACTTCTGCAACGAACGTAGTCCTGGCAACGTCTTTCGACTGTCGCGAATCTTGCACCCGGTATCGGCCACCTCGGCGACCCAACCGGCAGTTGCGGTGGCGATCCCCGACAGGTGGCACACGATGTTGAGCATCGTGCGCTCGGCCGTCAGCAACCCCCGCGTCGGGGCCTCGATCGTCAGGACGGCCTGTCCTGGTTCGACAGTCGTACCGTCCTCGATGCGATGCAGAATGGAATATCCCTCGGCACCGATCACCTCGTCGAGAACGAGGAGACCCACATCGAGCCCAGCGACGGTACCGAATTGGCGAGACACCACCGAGGCCGTTGTCACGGCGTCCTCCGGAACCGTTGCCACAGTGGTGATATCGGGGCCGTACCTCAGGTCTTCATCGAGTGCTGTGCGGATCAGGGCGAGCACCTCGCCGCGATCGACGCCCGGGCTCACCTCGTTCGAAATGTCGGTCATGTCAACGTGCTCCCGTCATCACTTCGTCGTTCACTATGGCCAGGTTTCCGTCGAGATCTCGCTCGATGTGCAGGCTTCGGAGTTGCGCAGGTTCCCGTTCCGGGAAATCGCGTCGGGTATGGCATCCTCGGCTTTCCCGTCGGTGGGCAGCGGCCAGCACAATGACCTCCGCTGCCGCCGTCAATGCCGCGTCCTCCACCGCACGCGCGTCGACCGGCGGTTCGGACACCACCCCGTGGGCGAGAACGCGGTGCGCCTCGGCGAGACCGGCGGCATCGCGAACCACACCGACGTCGGCAGTCATGGTGCGTTGCAGCACAGCTCGGTCGATACGGCGATAGGTCGGCAGGGCGACGTCCGTGATGTCCACGGCGCGTCCCGCCCGCTCGGCAGCCACGAGTGCCGCACGTTCGCCCACCACCAAGCCCTCGAGCAAGCTGTTCGACGCCAACCTGTTTGCGCCGTGCAGACCGGTGCGTGCCGCTTCACCGGCAGCGAGCAGGCCGGGAACCGATGTACGACCGGATGTATCGGTCACGATTCCGCCGCAGGAGTAGTGCGCGGCCGGTGCCACCGGAATGAGGTCCGTCGCTGGATCGATACCGGCCTCGAGGCACGACGCGGTCACCGTGGGGAATCGGTCGCGCACGCCCTCGACTCCACGAGCATCCAGCAGCACGTGCTCGCCCCCACTGACGTGCAACAGTTCTGCGATGGCCCGCGACACCACATCACGTGGGGCGAGGTCACCGAGCGGATGTACGGCAGCCATGAACGCACGACCGGTGACATCGACTAGCCGAGCGCCCTCGCCGCGTAGCGCTTCGCTGATCAATGGACGGCGGCCCGTCGAACCGGCGGCGAACAGCACAGTCGGATGAAACTGAACGAATTCGAGGTCGGCAACCCGGGCACCTGCGTCGAGGGCGAGCGCGATACCGTCGGCTGTCGCGCCCGCAGGATTGGTGCTGCACGAAAACAGCTGTCCCAGTCCGCCGGTCGCGAGTAGAACCGTCGGGCAACGAACGACTCCGACGCCGCCGGGCCCACGGACGAGCAGTCCCGCAACCTCGCCGTCCGTCGTCAGCACGCGCAACGCCGTCGTGTCGAAGTGCACCGCCGGCACCACAGCGTCGAGCGTGCGCTGAACCTCCGCCCCGGTGGCATCGCCGCCGGCGTGGATGATGCGGCGCACGCTGTGCCCGCCCTCCCGAGTGCGCGCGGGCGATCCGTCGGCGCCGCGATCGAACGACGCTCCGACGGCCTCGAGCGAAGCGATCGCTGCGCGCCCACCCGACACGATGGATCGCACCGCGGCCTCGTCGCACAGTCCCGCACCGGCGACACAGGTGTCGGCAACGTGCGATTCGATGGAATCGTCGAGATCGGGTCCGACGACCGCGATCCCGCCCTGCGCATACTGCGTCGCGGTGTCGGTGCAGCTCGCTTTGCTGACGGTCAGCACGCGCAGGCCTCGGGCTGCTGCGGTGCGGGCGGCGGTCAGACCGGCGATTCCGCCGCCGACGACGACCAGATCAGCCCCGGTTTCCCATCCGACGGGCGCGGTTTCCCACCCGCCCGACATAGTCACTCACCGCCGCCGGGGGTACCGATCTCGATCATCCGCTGCACCGATTTGCTGGCAATGTTCGCGGTTTCGAGATCGACATGCACCTCGTCTCGTCCTTCGACGAGGCAGCGGAGCAGCGCGGCAGGGGTGATCATCTTCATGTAACCGCACGATGCACGATCGTTGACGGCGAGGAAGTCGACCTCGGGAGCGGCCATCCGCAGCTGGTGCAGCATGCCGATCTCGGTGGCGACCAGCACCTGCTTGGACGTGGTGGTGCGGGCAGCATCGAGCATGCCGCCGGTGGACAGGATCTTCACCTTCTCTGCGGGGACGAATCCTTCACCGGCGAGGTACAGCGCCGACGTGGCGCAACCGCATTCGGGGTGCACGTAGAGCTCTGCATCGGGGTGGGTACGCGACTTCTCGGCCAGCTCGTCGCCGTTGATGCCGGCGTGCACGTGGCATTCTCCGGCCCAGATGTGCAGGTTCTCGCGCGCAGTGACGCGCTTGACGTGCGCGCCGAGGAACTGATCCGGCAGGAACAGGATGTCGCGGCTCGGATCGATGGACTGCACCACCTCCACTGCGTTGGACGAGGTGCAGCAGATGTCGGTCAAGGCTTTGATCTCGGCGGTGGTGTTGACGTACGACACGACGACGGCGTCGGGAAAATCAGCCTTCCATTCGCGGAGCTGATCCGCGGTGATGGAATCGGCGAGCGAGCAGCCGGCGCGCTGGTCGGGAATGAGTACCGTCTTGCTCGGGCTCAGAATCTTCGCGGTTTCGGCCATGAAGTGGACGCCGCAGAACACGATGGTGTCCTCGGATACCTCGGCAGCGATGCGCGAGAGTGCCAGCGAGTCACCGACGTGATCGGCGACATCCTGGATTGCAGGCAGTTGATAGTTGTGCGCGAGCAGTGTTGCACCGCGCAGATCGGCGAGCCGTCGAATCTCGGCTGCCCATTCCGGCGTTGCCTCGACTCCCCCGTAGCCGCCGGCTCCGTCGACGATGTCGCGAACTCCGGCGAAAGCCGAGTCCAGGATGTTCATCCGGGTAGCGCTGCTGGTCATGACGGTTCTCCTTCACCGATCATCCGGTCGTCGATGACCGGATTTCCTCCGAGGAAGTTTTCGACTTATGATCGAAAACATGATTCATCGTAGCACCGTCCACGAAGTCCTCATTGCGGTGTTCCAAGTTCGGGTCTTTTCCGACCCCGACGCCCCCGAATTGGCAGTGCTGCTCTGGCAGCGCGCACTCGACCCCGAGGCCGGCACCTGGTCACTTCCCGGTGGCACCCTCAGTGACGACGAGAACCTCGCCGCGTCCGCGCGTCGTCAGCTCGCCGAAAAGGTCGACGTGCGATCCGTCGCGCACCTCGAGCAACTCTCCATCTTCAGCGAGCCGGATCGGGTTCCGGGAGATCGACGGATAGCGTCGACCTTCCTCGGCCTGGTTCCGATAGCGACCGAGCCGACACTGCCCGAGGACACCACATGGCATCCGGTCTCGGAGTTGCCCGCCATGTCGTTCGATCATGGAACCGTCGTCGCCCATGCGCGACATCGACTTGCCGCGAAGCTCTCCTACACCAACATCGGATTCGCACTCGCTCCGGTCGATTTCGCGATCTCGACGCTACGCGAGATCTACGGCGCAGCACTCGGATATCAGGTCGACGCCACCAACTTGCAGCGGGTACTCAGCCGACGCGGCGTCATCGAACCCACTGGGCGGCGCGCGCCGTCGGGCAAAGCCGGCGGGCGGCCACCCGCACTGTTTCGATTCGCCGACAACAGCATTCGAGTCACCGACGAGTTCGCGGCATTGAGACCGCCCAGCGCCAACGGCAACTAGCCGCCCGGCAGCCATCACGCCCTCGACCTTTTCGCCGATAGGCTGGTGCAGTGCAGGAAGCGGCGTTCGATTGGTATGCGCGAGAAATCCTGGATTCAACAGGTACTTCGGCGATAGTTCACGGCGACACCACGAACGCGGAGTACGACGGGCTGATAGCGCAGATCCACGGCGAACGTTGGCGGGTGCGCACCGCTCGGGAGACCCCACGTAAACCGGGTCTCTTTCTGGCTTTCTGGCGACGAGGAGCAGACGGAACCACAGAACCGTTCCGATCGACCGACCAAGATGGTCTCCTGGTGTTGATCGATGCAGGCGGGCGGCGTGCTGGATTCAGGTTTGCAGCAGACCAACTCGACCGACTCGGGATCACCGCGTCTGCGGCGCACCCGGGCAAGAGGGGTTTTCGCGTGTATCCGGCCTGGAGCACCGGGCTCAATCCCCAGGCGAGCCGAACCCAGAAACAGCACGCAGCGGCGTTCTTCGAGATCACTGCCCAGGCGTGACCCAGGAGAACGATCCAGCTCAGTTCGCGAGTCGAGAGTCGAACGACGGCGGTGGCGGCCGGTCGACGTCGAGCTCCTCCGGATCGGGATCGGTGTGTTGCAGATCGTCGTTGGGGTTCATGGCGGCCAACAGCAGAACGACCAACGACGCTGTCAGTGCCTGCACGATCAGCACCAAGGGGGTTTCGACGGCAGGTGCCACCGACACAATGGATCCGATCGCCGGATCATCTGCCTTCGGAAAGCGCAGGGCGGCAACGCCGTTGCCAGTCAGCATCGCCGCGAACGAACCGGCGAGCGCACCGAACAGAACGGCACCGAACAATCGCGGACCGCGCTCGGACTTCCACAGCCACCACCCGATCGGAAGAATCAGACCCAGCGCGAACGAGATGAAGGAGAACAGAGCGAGGGCATCGAAACGGTGCAGGCTCTCCCCCGTCAGTGCCGCACCGCGATCCTGCGCCACCACGAGCAATTGCTCCGCCGGCGCAAGAAAACCCCACATCAGGCCGCCGAGTGCCGAGAGCGCCACCGATATCCCTACGACCGCTACCAAAACCCGACCGGCACCGGCACGCTGTGGGCTTTCGCGCAATTCCGACATGTCCACCTAGCCCCTGCCTGTCGCAACCGAGTCGATCAGGCCGTGCCGCGAGCACACCGAAGTCCACCCGTCGGGCACGATCTGCACCACCATCCGGCGGCCGCACCGAGCACAGAACCTCGGGGGCTCCAGTCCGAGGCGGACTGCGACCGACAGCGAATCCGCGGCCACCTCGGTCCCAGACTCGACAGGGCGACCGGTGTGCGGGTCGTAGTGGGTCTCGCTCGTCATTCGACCCACCCTAATACGCCCATCAGATAGTCGAGTTGAGCGCTTTGATCGGCATCTGCAGTTCACCGAGGAGATCGAGGTCCTGCTCTGCCGGACGGCCGAGCGTCGTCAGATAGTTGCCGACGATCACGGCATTGATACCACCGAGTATCCCTCGCTCGGCCCCCAGATCACCGAGGGTGATCTCACGGCCGCCGGCGAATCGCAGAACAGTGCGCGGCAGAGCCAGACGGAACGCAGCAACTGCCCGTAGAGCATCGTGCGCCGGCAGCACGTCGAGGTCTCCGAACGGGGTGCCCGGCCTGGGGTTCAGGAAGTTCAGGGGCACTTCGTCGGGTTCCAGCGCAGTGAGATCGGACGCGAACTCGGCCCGTTGCTCGAGTGTCTCCCCCATGCCGAGGATGCCGCCACAGCACACCTCCATGCCCGCCTCCCGCACCATGTGCAGGGTGGCCCAGCGTTCCTCCCAGGTGTGAGTGGTCACGACGTTCGGAAAGTACGACCGGGAGGTCTCGAGATTGTGGTTGTACCGATGCACGCCCATCGCTGCGAGTTGATCGACTTGATCCTGTTCGAGCATGCCCAGCGAGCACGCGATATCGATGTCCACCTCGCCTCGAATGGCCTCGATTCCCGCGGCGACCTGTGCGAGCAGTCGGGCATCGGGGCCACGCACCGCTGCGACTATGCAGAATTCCGTGGCTCCGGTCTTGGCAGTCTGCTTCGCGGCTTCGACCAGCGACGGGATATCGAGCCACGCAGCACGAACAGGGGATGCGAAAAGGCCTGATTGCGAACAGAAGTGGCAGTCCTCGGGGCATCCGCCGGTCTTGAGGCTGACGATTCCCTCCACCTCGACCTCGGGCCCGCACCACCGCATGCGCACTTCGTGTGCCAGCAGCATCGTCTCTTCCAGACGGTCGTCACCGAGCTCGAGGATCTCGAGAACCTGAGATCGATCGAGCGCGATGCCGTCGCCCAGCACCTGTTCTCGCGCGGTGTGCACTATGTCCATGCCGGTCCCCTCGTAGTCGAACGACGCCATATTGAACACCGTTCAAGTTGAACGGCGTTCACGTTAGGCACTGGGCTCGGCTACTGTCAAAGCGAACACGCGTCGAACGACTGGGAGGAAACAGTGCAACTACGTCGGCAAGACGTCCTGGACGGCGCGATCGCAATTCTCGACGAGTACGGCCTGGCGGACCTGACGATGCGCCGGCTGGCAACGTCATTGCACGTACAACCCGGTGCGCTGTACTGGCACTTCCCCAACAAACAGACTCTGCTCGGAGCTATCGCAGATCACCTGCTCTCCGGTGCCGATGCACCGCCCACCGAGCAGTCTTGGGACGCGCAGATCGGACAGATCGCACACCGGTTGCGCGATGCTCTTCTTTCACGTCGAGACGGGGCCGAACTCGTCGCTGCAACGTATGCGTCGCGGCTGACCACCAACCACATCCGCGAACGCATCGCCGCCGTCTGCATTCGCGCAGGACTGTCGCGGCGCGATGCGGAACTGACCGCCGACACCTTGCTCTACTACATTCTCGGCCAGACAGTGGACGAACAAGCGCGACTTCAGATGGACTCTGTCGGCGCCCTCACCCAGGACGCGTCACCGATGTTCGAGAGTCCCGACCCGACCAGCAGATTCGATTTCGGGCTGAATCTCTTTCTCGACGGTGTTCGCCACACGACTGCCGACCGCATCCGCCGTTAGCAGATCCGGCGATCAGGACTCGGAGAAGACGACGCGGTCGTTTCCGTTGTCCAGGGTCATGGTGCCGCCCTCACGGGACCATCGCGGGTTCGACGTCAGGAAAGCCGACAGCCAACCGTCCTGGTCCATCAACGCCTGCGGACAGGCGACCCGGGTCGAGCCCAAAGACTCGATGGTGATCCTGCCCTGCGAGGTGTCAACGGTGCCGAACAATCTGTTGCACCCGGCTTCTGCCGAAATTCGGGTGTCGACGAATTCGAGCCTGATCGTCGTTCCGTCGACGGGCGTGTACGAGTCGGGCGCGTCGATGGACGTGTAGGTCTTGCCGGCCGGAAATTCACCGTACGACTCGCCGCACCCACCGGCCAGCACGATCGCTCCGAACGCGACAGCAACCAGCGCGCGACCCGTGTCAGCCACCGAAGATCGGCCCCAGACCGGCCGCTCCGGCATTTCCGCGAGATGCGAACGGGTTGTCGTGCACCATGTACGTCCAGGTCGACGTCGGCCGACGCAGCCCTTCTTCGTGGAGATCGATTCCATCCGCGCTGATATCGGCTGATTCGAAGGTCGCGTGCGAGAGATCCATCGCCTTGGAAGACACCGTCTTGAACGCCTCGACCGCGATGCGGTGATACTCGTCCAGCGGATTTTCCCGGCCCAATGCACGCAGGTGGATACTCTCACGCACGTCGGCAAGGTGGGCGAGGTAATCCGACCAGGATCGATCGAGATGGTAGAGGACTATCTGACGAGCGACTTGGACCAGCGTCTCCTCCGACACGGTCTCGCGCAGCTCTTTCGAGCGCTTCGGCGAATGCGTCTCGAGCAAGGTCAATGCCTCGCTCGAATCGAGTAACGTGGCGCGGCTGCGATCCAGAATGTCGCGATGCTGGGCCGTCAGCTGATTGTAACGCCAGGTGCGAGAATGGATCTCGAGCATCTGCCCCTCGGCGATGCGCTGTGCGTGATCGACGCGATCAGCAGCTGTCGCGGAAGTGAACATGCCGCTGTCGTCGGCGCCCTTGGGGGCATCCTTGTCGCCGATGTTGTTCTTGACGACGTCGTCTTCCCAGCTGCCGAAGAACAGTGAGCGGCCAGGATCACCCTGCCGGCCCGCTCGTCCCCGTAGCTGATTGTCCAGTCGCTCGGTGGTGTGGCGACCGGTACCGAGAACGAACAGCCCACCGAGTTCGGCGACACGATCGCGATCGGCTCCGTCGGGACCGCCGAGCTTGATATCGGTTCCGCGACCGGCTATTTGAGTCGATACCGTCACCGCCCGGTGCACGCCTGCCGCAGCGATGACCGCCGCTTCCTCTGCGTCGTTCTTGGCGTTGAGCACCGTCACGTCCACGCCCGATGCAGTGAGGGTTTCGGCCAGGGCCTCGGACTCCGCCACATCGTGGGTTCCGATGAGGATCGGCTGGCCGGTCTCGTGGATCTTTTTCACCTGCAGAGCAATTGCAGCGTTCTTGTGCTCGATCGTGTCGTACACCCGGTCGCTCTCGTCGACACGAACCGTCGGCACGTTGGGTTCGATGACCGATACACCGAGGCCGTAGAACGTCCGAAGCTGCTCCCCTGCCGCCATCGCCGTGCCGGTCATACCGCACACCGTGGCGTACCGATTGATCAACGCCTGCACGGTGATCGTGTCGAGAATTTCGCCGGTCTCGGTGGGCTCGATTCCCTCCTTGATCTCGACCGCCGCCTGCAACCCGTCCGGCCACCGCTGGAGCTCGGCCACCCGACCGCGCGAGGCGTTGATCAACTGCACCCGTCCCGCGCGGACGATGTAGTCGACGTCGCGCTGCACCAGAACCTGGGCGTGCAGGGCCACGTTGACCGCCACCAGCGTCGATCCGACGTGATGTTCGGAGTACAGGTCGATTCCGCCGAGATCCTTTTCGATCCGCAAAGCGCCCTCGTCGGTGAGGAACACGTTGCGCCCCTCGGCGTCTACATCGTAGTGAACACTCTTGTCCAACAACCGAACTGCATCCATCACGGTCGAGGTCGAGACGTCGCCCGACACCGAACCGGCCAACACCAGGGGCACCAGCGCCTCGTCCACCAACACGGAGTCGGCCTCGTCGATCAGCGCAACATCAGGCGTGGGCGAGACCAGATCCTTCCGATCGTCGACCAAATGGTCACGCAGGACGTCGAACCCGACCTCGTTGACCGAGACATACGTGATGTCGCAGGCATAAGCTTCGCGACGCTCATCTGCGCTGGACGCCTCGCCGATGGAACCCACGCTGATACCGAGCCCCTCGAGCACAGGCTTCATCCACTGTGCATCACGCTGCGCGAGGAAGTCGTTGACCGAGATGACGTGAACCGTGCGCCCCGACAACACGTATCCGACGGCGGCGATCGCACCGGCCAGCGTCTTGCCTTCACCGGTGGCCATCTCGACCACATCACCGGCGAGGAGTCGCACAGCCCCGTGTAGCTGGACGTCGAACGGTCGCATGTTCAGCGCTCGAGCACTTGCCTCCCGCACCAACGCGAGGTAGCGCGGGACGTCGAGCTTCGCTGCATCCTCGACACGCAGCGAGCTCGCCTCGGTGGCCAACGCCGCATCGGACAGTGCCGATGCCCACTCCGCATGCGACTGGGCCTGGTCGACACGCTGACGCGAGGTGCTCTGCGCCTTCTGCGCGGAGCGCCCGAGTACACGCCAGAATCGGTCGGAGCCCAAAGCCATCTGTAATCCCTACCTGAGAAAGAAGAACCGTTCTCTCCCACAGTACCGAGTGCGACTTTCGCCGACGCCGGTAATCGAATGTGCAGGGGTCCTGGTTTCCGGCGTCGGGATCGAGTGATTTCCCTCGGTGTTGCGTCATCGATCCACCGTGTATTCGTTCACCACCACCCCCGATTCGTAGGACGCACTGGCAACGAGTCGACCCTGTAGAGGCGAGTACGCGCGCTCGGCGAAGAGCGGTTTGCCGGAGCCGAGCAGAATCGGATTGACTTTGAGGATCAATCTGTCGATGTCGTTCACCAAAGTCGACGCCAGGATTCCTCCGCCCGCCAGCCAGATCGAACTACCGCTCTCGTGTTTCAATTTTCGAACGACCGCCACGGGATCCTCTCCGGTGAGAGTCACGGCTGGTTCGACGCCCGAGTGGTTGCGTGAGAACACATACTGCCTCAAGTGGCCGTACGGGCCTTCCGGAGGATGGACTCCACCGGCTCGGTAGGTGTTCCATCCCATGAGGACGGTATCGAAGCGGCTCAGGTCGGGTGTCAATCCGGTCGCCCGAAGGCCAAGCGTGGGAATGGTATCGGTGTAGTCCCGCAAAATCATGTCGATGTGGTCACCCTGCATGGGAAAGTCCGAGAACGTGTCGTCGGGGGCCGCGATGTAACCGTCCAGACTGACGGCGACGTAGTACACCAGTTCACGCATGAGACTCTCCGATCACGACGGCTGTAGTGGTTAAAACAAGACTACGACATCCGTAGTGGTTCCGCTAGCCTATTGCCATGGCCCGCAACCCACTCCGACGCTCCGAACTGGCCGACGCCGGTCTCCGCATCCTGGCCGAGGAGGGGGCCAGAGGACTCACCCACCGCGCGATAGACGAGGAAGCCGCGGTGCCCAAGGGGACTGCATCGAACTACTTCAAGACCCGCGCCGACGTCATTGCCGGACTGATCGAGCGCATCGGAGAAAGACTCGCTCCCAGCGCAGAGGTCCACGAACCACTCGCTGCGCAGTCGCCCAGTCCCGAGCTGTTCGGCGCATACATACGCGACATCGTCGCGCGGCTTCTCGCCAATCGCGAGGTGACGCTGGCCTTGTTCGAGTTGCGACTCGAGGCGTCGAGGCGCCCGGAGATCAAAGAAGCACTCGGAAGCTGGCAGCGCGCGAGCTTCGCAGCCGACGTCGAGTTCAATCTCGCCGCAGGACTTCCCGGGGGCGCAAAAGAAATCGCACTCTTTCACTATGCGATCGATGGCCTGCTACTCGACCGTCTCACAGACCCCATCGACCCGGACACGTCGACCGACGAGGTTGTCGACGCCCTGGTTGCCGGGCTCCTGCACCCCCAGCCCTGAAGGGCACCATGGACAAACCGGGCAGTACGTATTACCGTGTTCCACTAATCAACTAGTGAAAGGGTCCTGGTGATCGCATACCGCATCGATCGTCAGTCCGGCATCCCCACTTATGTCCAACTGATACTGCAGACCAAGCAAGCCCTGCGCCTCGGATCACTCATGGTCGGAGACAAACTGCCGACAGCGAAAGACGTGGTCACAGCACTGGCCATCAACCCGAACACCGTGCTCAAGGCCTATCGCGAACTGGAACGAGAGGGCCTGGTCGAACCCCGCACCGGATCGGGAACCTTCGTCGTCGCCTCGCTGGCAAAACCCGGCATGGCCGAACGATCGGCACTCGAGGCCGAACTGGGCCGCTGGATTCGCCATTGCCTCGCAGCAGGACTGGACAGACCTGACCTCGAGGCCATCGTCACCGCAGCACTCGACACCCACTTCGACCGACCGGAAAGAGACTGATCATGACCGACGCGGTTCTCAGCATGAACGAGGTGGTCAAGTCGTTCCGACGGACGACCGTTCTCGACCGCTGCTCGTTCGCCATCGAAAGAGGAAGCGTCACAGCGTTGGTCGGTTCCAACGGTGCAGGTAAGTCGACTCTGATGTCGCTCGCCGTCGGACTACTTTCGCCGGATACCGGAACCATCGAGGTACTGGGCAAGTCGGTGGGACAACGCGGCATCTCCCCCGGACTGTCCTACTTGGCTCAGCACAAGCCCCTTTACCCACACTTCACTGTTGCCGAGATGCTGAGGTTCGGCCGAAATACCAACGTGCACTGGGACGATGCATATGCCGCAGAGATCGTCGACGCAGCCGGAATCTCAGTCTCGGCCCGCGTGAAAATGCTCTCCCCCGGCCACCGCACCCGAGTTGCCCTGGCCGTGGCTCTCGGACGGCGGCCGGAAGTACTTCTGCTCGACGAGCCTCTCGCCGACCTCGATCCGGTTGCCCGTCGCGCCGTGGCTCGCACCCTGATGCGCGACGCAGCCGAGAACGGAACGACCATCGTCCTGTCCTCGCACGTTTTGTCCGAACTCGTCGACGTCGCGGATCGGCTACTACTGTTGCGCGAGGGGAGAATTCGACTCGACGGCGAGTTGGACGCGATCACCGCCGAGCACTATCTCCTCGTCGGTAACCCCGATTCCGAACCCTTCGTCGAGGACGGCGTAATCGTGGCCGAGGCATTCGGTTCCGGTGCCGCGGTTTTCGTCGTCCGCGGCACCCGTCCGCACACCACAGCACCCGGCTGGACCGTCGAGGACGCAACCCTCGACGACGTCGTCCTCGCACACCTCGGTTCGGCGGTGGCGGCATGATCTGGGTGACGTGGCGACAATTCCGCACGACGATTCTGTTCGGGGTACTGACCCCACTTCTGTTGGCCGCGATCACGATTGCGATCACGACAATTGCGGGGGGTGTCGCTTCGACACCAGTACTGCAGGGCTGCCGATCCTTCGAGATGCCGAACTGCGTAGCGGAGACCACGCAGGCGGTAGCGATTTTGCTGACCATCGGCCTCCCTGTGTTGTTCGGGGCATTCGTCGGTGCGACGGTGTTCTCTCGTGACCTCGAACGCCGAACTCACGTAGTCGGTTTGACTCAGTCGGTCAGCCGAAGGCGGTGGTACGGCGTTCGGGTATTCGTAGTGTTTGTTCCCACGATCCTCGCGATGACCCTGCTCGGATGCGCGCTGTTTTGGGCGAAATACCGGACCGCGCCCAATGAGTTCGCGTTTGTGATGGGCGGCCCCGGCCAAACCCGTATGGACTTTCCGATTTTCGGAGCAACGGGATTCGTCACGGGCGGCTATACAGCGATGGCGCTGATGCTCGGCGCAGCATCGGCACTGGCACTGAGAAACACTGTCGCGGCCATGATCACGACGGTGATCGCAACGTCACTGGTGCTGGCACTGTTTCCGACCGAGATTCGGGAACATTATGCAACCCCCTCGGTCGATGTGCTGGAGCTCGAGCAGAAGGTGAACGAGCTGTACGGCACGTTTCCCGCTCAGTATGGGCAGTACGGTCTCTTCGAGACTTACCCACGCTGGGACATCGAATCCAGTTACGTGGACGACGCTGGAAATCCTGTAGCTCCGGACTACGAGTCCTGCACCACCGTCGACTACAACGAGATGGAGTCCCGGGACAATGAGACCGTTGGCGACTACCGGGCACGCTATGACCGACTGATGGCCGAGGATGGACGGCTACGACTGGAGTGCTTGCGCGCCCAGGGAATCGACCACTTCGAAACGAAGTACCACGAAGATCGACTGTTCTGGCGGTTTCAGACGATCGAGACGGCGCTGTCGTTGCTTATCGCCGGTCTTTTCGGTGGAATGTCACTTCTCCTGGTTCGGAGACTGCGACCGTGAGGAAATGTCCCGACTACCGGCCGCTTCGAGGGATCAGAGTTGCGCAACCAGTGCGGGCAGTCCGACCGCAGCAGTGGCACGCCATCGGTAATCGGCCATGTCCGAGACCTCGGTCTCGACCGGATTGATCTCGACGACTGTGGCTCCTGCGCTGCGAGCGATGGCCGGCAGTCCCGCGAACGGGTAGACGACCCCGGACGTGCCGACCACCAGCACGAGGTCTGCAGCGCGAACCGCGTCCTCGGCTGCAGCCCATGCGTCCTCGGGGAGCGACTCGCCGAACCACACCGCCCCCGGTCGAATCAGTCCGCCGCACACAGGACACTCCGGCGGCGGAACCCGTTGGTCCGCTTCGGCTTCCGACATGGCTGCGTCGTCGAGCTGCGCGCGCACTCCACAATCGCTGCAATATGGCTCGAACAGACTGCCGTGCACGTGCGACAGCACGGTGGCTCCGGCGCGTTCGTGGAGGTCGTCGACGTTCTGAGTAGCGATGTCGACGTGAGCCCGCTCCTGCCACCGCGCCAGAGCGATATGGCCGGCATTGGGCTCGGAGCGTCGGACCAGTTCCGCTCGCCACCGATACCAACCCCACACCAGATCGCTGTCGGCCTGCCAGCCCTCGGGACTCGCGAGATCCTTGGGGTCGAAGTCCTTCCAGAGGCCCGTCCGAGCATCGCGAAACGTCGCAATCCCCGATTCGGCGGACATACCGGCTCCGGTCAGAACGACAATGCGCGACGCCCCACGCGCAGCATCCACGACAGGCTCAGGAACAACGACGGAAGACTGGTCCTGAGGGTGAGTCACGGCCTCATTGTGCCAAGCCGTGAAAAGGACCGCGCTACCGTGGTCGCATGAGCATCGACACCACCCCGCACACTCGACGCCGATGGCCGCTGTGGTTGGCGGCGTGCACCGTCGCGGTCGTCGTGGTGGTCGGTGTTCTGTGGCTGGCACCGAGCCGGTACTTCCCGTGGGACACCGAAGCCTTCCCCGAGGTGAACAGCAGTGAGTTGAACTCGGATCAGGCCCGAGTAGTGGAACTGTTGCGGGCCGAGCACGAGCAGCAGCGTCCGGGAACGTTCTACGCCGAGGGCGTCGACGAAGCCTGGTGTGCCGATTTCGTGAGCTGGATCATGAAGGAAGCGGACGTGCCGCTGTCGAATCCCAATTCGGGTTCGTGGCGGATACCCGGCGTCTACACGCTGCAGGAGTACTACGAGCAGCAGGGACGATTCGAGACGGTCGGCACGTACACGCCCGCGGTGGGAGATGTGGTGCTCTACGACAACGCCAGCTGGAGCGGCCAACACACCAACGTGATCGTGGCGGTCGACGGCGACGAGGCCATCACTGTCGGAGGTAACGAAGGCGGAAAGATCAGGGTCCACTCTCTGCACTACGGATCCGATTCCGGCGTTGTCGGATTCGGTCGACTGACCAGCTGACGGTCAGTCGCCGCTACGGCGACTTGCGTCGCTGTAACACCGCGCACCGCCGTCTCGCTTGGCGTCGAAGAGCAACATGTCTGCGCGGTCGAAGCAGTCGTCCACCGACTCATCCGAGCGCAAGGTCGTGTAGCCGGCGGAGAAGGTCTGCCTGTCGGGTACGACGTCAGCGAGCTCGGCCAGCATTGCCGCCATGGTCGTCGACCCCGCGCCCGGGACAGCGAGAGCGAACTCTTCTCCGCCCCACCTCGCGAAACACGCGCGGCCGTCGAGCAGGTCTGCTGCGGCAGCGGAGAACCGGACCAACAGCTGATCACCGCGGCCGTGCCCGTGCTTGTCGTTGTACAACTTGAAGCGGTCGAAATCGACCATTGCCAATGCCAATGCGACATCGCCACCCCGCGGTGTCGTCAGCACCTGCAACCGATCTCGCCATCCGCGCCGATTGAGCAGTCCCGTGAGGGCATCGGTCTGTGCCGCTGTACGCAGGTCGTCCTCGACTCGCCGACGGTCGGTGGTGTCGTGCACGACGGCCATCGTCCACCGCTTGCCGTCAGGCCCGGGAACCTCGCTGGCCGAGATCCAACCCCACCGCACCGTGCCGTCGGAATGCAGATAGCGCTTCTCGACATGGACCGATTCCCCGCGGGCCTTGGCGTCGGCCATGATCTGCTCCATGGCTGCGTGCTGAGCCAGATCGTCGGGATGGGTGAACTCGCGAGAGGACCGGCCGACCAGAAGCGCCCGGGGACATCCGACGATGGCTGCGTACGCGTCGTTTGCGAGAACGAGCAATCCGTCTTCGTCGGCGAGAGCCAATCCGACCGTGCTGGCCTCGAACATCTCCCGGTACCAATGATCGGCGTCGATGATTTTCCTTTTCGGCCACTTCGTCCAGCGGTGCGAGCCAATTCACACCCAAGTCGTCGACGATACGCCGCGCCCGAAAAACCGCTGTCGAACAGTGCCGACGTTCGAGGTTGACCTTGACACAACGTCATGGTTCACAGTGGACACATGAGAATCGGATCGCTGGCGGACGCCGCCGGCACGACACCC
Source organism: Rhodococcus sp. AW25M09 (assembly GCF_000333955.1). GTDB lineage: Bacteria > Actinomycetota > Actinomycetes > Mycobacteriales > Mycobacteriaceae > Rhodococcoides. The sequence goes on along the minus strand of NZ_CAPS01000072.1, from coordinate 82,426 downwards.
CGAACGGTGCGTCACTACCACCGCCTCGGCCTGCTCGGCGAGCCGCGCCGTCTCTCCAACGGGTATCGCGAATACACGATCGACGATGTGGTCCGTCTGATGAGAATCCGATGGCTTGCCGACTGTGGGATGCCGCTGGGTGAGATAGCGGCCGCCCTCGGCGACACCGCGGCGACAGAGGGCAACGTAGTGGCTGATCTACGAGCGCTGCTGACCGGAATCGAAACGCAGCAGAGAGCGCTCACACGCAAGCACACCCGGCTGTCGGCGTTGCTCGACGACGCCGTCGAGCATCGCCCGCTGACCGCTCTTCCGCGGGATGTGGCCGACGCTCTGGGCGCGGTGATCGATGCCGCTGCCGAGACCGATCGAGAAGCTCTGATCCGTGAACGCGATCTGCTCGAGGTGATGGCGATATCGGGTACCGTTCCCGCGACGTTCTTCGAGACGGTGACCGCGACGCTCGGCGATCACGACCTGCGTCAGAAGTATCTGGGAGTCCTACGCCGATTCAGCGCGCTCGAAGGCCGAGATCCGAGCGATGCCGCGAGCGATATCGATTCGCTCGCCGCAGAGTTGGTGTCGATGCTCGATCTCGATTCACTCGCCTCCGCGCAAACTGGAGCCGCCGCTGATCCGGTCGAAATCAGCCAGCTGAGCATCGACGACATCGTGCCCGATCCGGCTCAACGCGCGGTGATCGTTCGCACCACCGCGCGTCTGGAGAACACCGAACAACCAGGGTCCGGAGCCACGCGATGACGGTCGACGCGGGATTCCAAGTGGGCAGATGGCGTTCGTTGCTGCTGTGGATGCGGGGCCGTCACGCGCCGGTTTCCGCGGACTCGACGGTGTTCACGGCAACACGCGGAACACTCGCGATGCCCCTGATGTTCGGTGCCGCGACCGTGATCGAGATGGCCGTTCTCCACCTGCTGATTCCGTGGCTGTGGCTCAGCGCCGCGGTCGCAGCCCTGTCGATGGCGGCGCTGGTCGCGCTCGCATCATCGATCGCCCTGGCCCGGGTGCACCCGCACGTTCTGTCGGCCGAAGCACTCACCCTGCGCACGTCCGGAACGGTGGTCGCGACGGTGAACCGAGCCAGTATCGCTTCCGCCCGAATCCACCGGCGCTACGGCGTCGTGTCGCCGGCTCTCGACGAGGGCAGGCTCGTACTGCCGAACCAGGACGGCACGAACGTTGCCATCGAACTGTCCGTTGCAATACCGGTGCTTGTGCCCGCAATTCTGCAGCGGTGGCAGATATCGGGCACTGCTCACTCACTCAGTCTTCAGGTCGACGATCCTGCAGCACTGGTTGCATCGCTCACGCGGTCCGAACCTCCTCTCGGAGCCGATCGACCGAGCCGAACCTTTTCGTAGCTGTTCGACAGTGCAGAGTGCAGGTTGTCCGGGAGGAAACTGCGTCACCGCAGCGGTCACGACCAACTCCCCGAGCTCGGTCTGTCGACCCGAAACGGACGCCGCGAAGTGCGTTACCTCGTGTACACGTATTGTTTGCCGGGAATCGCACACCCAACCGAGTAGTCGATCGACAGCCGGAGCCACTTCTCTTTCATGCATGTACATCCGAGCACCGTCACCGACTCGGCCTCCGATCTCTCGGCACCGGTCCAGAACGCCCCCATTGCAGACCCCGGCGTGCCATCGCGGGGTGCGCAGGATCGGCCACCGCAGCGGCGAGACCTCAACGGGCTGCGTGGTGTTGCGATCGCCCTCGTCGTCGTATTCCACATCTGGATGGGTCGGGTATCGGGGGGCGTCGATGTCTTCCTCACGCTGTCCGGCTTCTTCTTCACCGCATCCCTGATGCGATCGGCCGAGGCCGGAGCGAGCCTGAATCCGATCACCCGGGTCACCCGTGTGCTGCGCAGACTCGGGCCGCCATTGCTGATCACGCTCCTGTCCGTGGCCGTCGCATCGGTCTTCGTGTTGCCACGTACCCGCTGGGCCGACCTGGGCGATCAACTGGTGTCCGGTGTGTTCTATTACGTGAACTGGCAACTCGCGGCAACGGCGAACGACTATCTGGCCGCCGACCCTTCGGTGAGTCCGCTTCAGCATCTGTGGTCGGTCGCTGTGCAGTTCCAGTTCTACTTGTTCGCCATAGCGGTCGTATTCGGCCTGGCCTGGATCCGGCGCAGAGTCCGCCCGGAAGGACCTCGCAGCCTCGGACCGCGCACTTTCGCGGTGATCTTCACCGTGATCGCTCTGGTCTCCTTCGTGTACGCAGCGGACGGTGCTCGAAGCCATCAGGCATGGAACTACTACGACACCGGTGCGCGACTCTGGGAGATCATGCTCGGCGCCGCAGTTGCCGCCGTGTTCGCCGCCCGACGCAACGGGCCCATGGCCCAGGCTCCGTCGCGATACCCGCGATTGTCGTCCGCGGCGCGCGGAGGCCTCGCCGTTCTCGGCATGACCGTCATCGTGACGTGCGGCTTCGTGGTCGACGGCGTGACTGCTTTCCCCGGTCCCCTGGCTCTGATTCCGGTAGCGGCAACCCTCGCGCTGATCGTCGCCGGCTCCGAGACCGCCGTCGCGGCGACACTGTCCAACCGATTCTTCGCCTGGGTCGGCTCGATCGCGTTTCCGCTGTACCTGTGGCACTGGCCGTTGCTGATCTTCTACCTGTCGGCCACCGGCAAGCCCCATGCCGACGTACTCGGTGGTCTCGGCATCGTCGGAGCCTCGGTCGCACTCGCGTGGCTCACCGTCCGACTCGTCGAGCGGCCCCTACAGTCGAAAACCTTCACTCCGGGACGCATCGCGGTGACCGCCATCGCGGCAATCGCCGCGATCTCGGTCACCGCCGGTTCGATCGGCTGGAACGCCTACATCGCTCGTTCGATCACCTCCGTCCAGGCCGATGGCGCGGTCGACGAGCTGACACACCCGGGAGCGCTCGAGCTGACCGACGGAATCCGAGCGGACGCAGCCGAGGTGCGCCCCCCGCTGTACTCGGCTCCGGAGGATCTCCCCATCAGCACACTCGAAGGCTGCATCGCAGATTTCGAGACGCCCGACGCGATCTCGTGCACCTACGGCGACGTCGACGCGGCCCGAACCATCGTGCTCGCGGGCGGGTCGCACGCCGAACACTGGCTCACGGCCCTCGACACGCTGGGACGTACGCACGGGTTCAAGGTCGTCACGTTTTTGAAGATGGGCTGCCCACTGAGTAAGGACACGATGCCGATGCTCGGCTCCAACGAGTACCCGGACTGCCTGGATTGGACGCAGAGCGTGTTCGCCGACGTCGTTACGATCCAGCCGGATTACGTGTTCACCACCGCCACCCGCCCCCGGGAGAACCTTCCCGGCGACTACACCCCCGACTGGTACGTCTCGGTGTGGCGGGAACTGATCGCGGACGGTGTCGACATACTCGGAATTCGAGACACTCCGTGGCTTCCGTACCGCGCCATGGATTGCTTGGCCGACGGCGGTACGGCCACGTCGTGCGGTATACCGAGGGACGAGGCGTTGGACCCGGTCAACCCAGCACTGGCCTCGTCGTTTCAACTGCAGGGATTCTCTGCTCTCGACCTCTCCGACGCGGTCTGCGACACCACTGTGTGCCGCGCCGAGCAGGGCAACATCCTGATCTACCGTGACGAACACCATCTCACCGCGACATACATGCGAACCATGACCACCGAGCTGGGGCGGCAGATCGGGTCGGCCACCGGCTGGTGGGCCGGACCGTGAGTCGAGGCCCTCGCGCTCGGTAAGCCCGGGCACAGCGGCCACAGTAGGGTTGATCCATGCTGCACGAAGCCTCCGAAGACACACCTGCCATCGCCGTCTGGCCGGGATCCGCGTATCCACTGGGAGCGACCTACGACGGAGCAGGAACCAATTTCGCCCTGTTCTCCGAGGTCGCAGAGGCAGTGGACCTGTGCCTGATCGCCGAGGACGGAACCGAGACTCGCATTCGTTTCGAGGAGTCCGACGGGTACGTGTGGCATGCATATCTCCCGACGGTGGTGCCGGGTCAGCGCTACGGCTACCGCGTCCACGGCCCGTGGGATCCGGCGGCCGGGCACCGCTGTGATCCGAGCAAGTTGCTCGTCGATCCGTACGGCAAGGCGTTCGAGGGTTCGTTCGACGGTGACCGTTCGCTGTTCTCCTACAACATGGACATCGACGGTACGGACACCCCAGCTCCCGAACCGGAACTCGACGCGGCCGAAGCCGTGAAGTCCGACAGCTCGTCCACCGTCGAGGCCCCGTTCGAGGATGCCGCCGATCTTGCCGGTGTCGAAGGGGAGAGCATCGACGCCGCCCCCATCGCGCACGACGACGAACCGAACAACGAATTCCCACAGTACGATGCGCTCGGTCACACGATGACCACCGTCGTGATCAACCCGTTCTTCGACTGGCAGGCCGACCGCGCTCCCAAGCGCCCGTACCACGAGACGGTCATCTACGAGGCCCACGTCAAGGGCATGACCATCAACCATCCGGACATCCCTGAGGCCGAACGCGGCACCTACGCCGGGCTGGCACACCCGGTGATCATCGATCACCTCAATCATCTCGGCGTCACGGCAATCGAGCTGATGCCGGTACACCAGTTCATGCAGGATCAGGTCCTCTTGGACAAAGGGCTACGAAACTACTGGGGCTACAACACATTCGGATTCCTCGCCCCACATGCGGAGTATTCGTCGCTGCAGTCGCCCGGTGCCGCGGTCACCGAGTTCAAGGCCATGGTTCGCGAGTTCCACGCTGCGGGCATCGAGGTGATCCTCGACGTGGTCTACAACCACACTGCCGAGGGCAACCACATGGGCCCCACCATCAGCTTCCGAGGCATCGACAACGCGGCGTACTACCGACTCGTCGATGGCGATCTCGAGCACTACATGGACTACACCGGCACCGGCAACAGTCTCAACGCCCGGCATCCGCACACACTGCAGCTGATCATGGACTCGTTGCGCTACTGGGTCACCGAGATGCACGTCGACGGCTTCAGATTCGACCTCGCCTCCACGTTGGCTCGCGAACTGCACGACGTCGATCGCCTCAGTGCTTTCTTCGATCTGGTTCAGCAGGATCCGGTCGTGAGTCAGGTCAAGCTCATCGCCGAGCCCTGGGACATCGGAGAGGGTGGCTACCAGGTCGGAAACTTCCCCGGACTGTGGACGGAGTGGAACGGCAAGTACCGCGACACCGTTCGCGACTATTGGCGCGGGGAGCCGGCGACGCTGGGCGAATTCGCGTCGAGGCTGACCGGATCCTCGGATCTCTACGAGTCGAACGGCCGTCGCCCCGGTGCGAGCATCAACTTCGTCATCGCCCACGACGGATTCACCCTCAACGATCTCGTCTCGTACAACGACAAACACAACGAGGCCAACGGTGAGGGCAACAACGACGGCGAGAGCCACAACCGGTCCTGGAACTGCGGTGTCGAGGGACCGACCGATGATCCGGAGATTCTGGACCTGCGAGCGCGTCAGATCCGCAACATCATGGCGACGTTGCTGCTGAGCCAGGGCACGCCGATGATCGCGCACGGAGACGAACTCGGTCGAACTCAGCAGGGCAACAACAACGTGTACTGCCAGGACTCCGAATTGGCCTGGATGGATTGGTCGTTGGCCGAGACCAACGCGGAACTGGTCGAGTTCACCCGAAACGCCATTGCCCTGCGCGCCGAGCACCCGGTATTTCGTCGTCGACGATTCTTCGAGGGCCGTCCTATTCGTACCGGCGAGCAGGCCCGCGACATCGCCTGGCTCACCCCCGCGGGCGAGGAGATGACGCCCGAGGACTGGGACAGTGGCTTCGGCAAGTCCCTCACCGTGTTCCTCAACGGAGAAGGAATCCCGGAACCGAATCAGCGCGGCGAGCGCGTGGTGGACGACTCGTTCCTGTTGTGCTTCAACGCACATCACGAGACCCTCGAGTTCGTGACCCCGGACGGGAACTACGCAAAGGAGTGGACCGTGGCACTCGATACGGCGTCACGAACCGGAACAAGTGAGAAATCGATCGAAGCGGGTACACCGGTGGAGGTCACCGCTCGTTCCTTGCTCGTTCTACGAAAGACTGCCTGACACATGCCGCTGCCCACCAGTACATACCGGTTACAACTGCGGGGCGATGCCTTCACCCTGGCCGACGCCGCGAACGTGGTCGACTACCTGCACGACCTCGGGGTGACGCACCTGTATCTGTCGCCGATCCTGACCGCAACCGATGGGTCGACTCACGGGTACGACGTCACCGACACTTCGACGGTATCGGCGGCGCTCGGAGGTCGCGAAGCGTTGACACAGTTGCGTTCCCGCGCTTCCGAACTCGGCATGGGGATCATCGTCGACATCGTCCCCAACCACGTCGGAGTCGAAGATCCCCGGCAGAACGCATGGTGGTGGGACGTTCTCGAGCGCGGTCGCGAATCCGAGTACGCGACGTACTTCGACATCGACTTCGGTGCCGACAACGGCGTCGACGGCAAGATCGCCATACCTGTCCTCGGTAGCGCCGGCGACGTCGATGCGCTGACCGTCGACCGATCCGGGGACCGACCATTGCTTGCGTTCTACGAGCACCGCTTCCCGATTGCCGAGGGTACGGAGGGCGAGGGCACCGACGGCGACGATGCGCGGGCCGTGCACGACCGGCAGGCGTACCGACTGGTGAGCTGGTCCGACGGGCTGATCGGGTATCGACGGTTCTTCTCGGTGAACGGCCTGGCGGGAATCCGACAGGAAGACCTCGACGTCTTCACCGACTCCCATCGCCAGGTGGCCAGTTGGATCGAAGACGACTTGATCGACGGGTTACGCGTCGACCATCCCGACGGGCTGGCAGACCCCGCCGGATACCTCACCGAACTGCGCGGGCTTCTCGGTCCGGACCGGTGGCTGGTCATCGAGAAGATATTGGCCGACGGCGAACCACTGGACGAATCTCTGCCGGTCGACGGAACGACCGGATACGACGCGCTGGCGGCCGTCGGCGGCGTGTTCGTCGACCCCGACGGCGTCCATGCGCTCACCGCGCTGTCGCAGGTGCGCTCGGGCATCGCATTCGACAGCGAATCGCTGCACGAGACCGAACTCGATCTCAAGACCGGTGTCGCCCGCGGCGATCTGTCCCCGGAAGTACGACGGCTCGCCCGGGCCATCGTGCGCGAGTCCGGAACCACCGTCGATCTCGAGGCCGTCATCGACGCGATCGTCGCCGTGGTCGCGGCAGTTCCGGTGTACCGAACCGATTACGCTCCGCTCGCCGGAGTGCTGCCGGGAGTGATCGCGGCGGTCGGCGAGGAGCAACCGGACCTGAGCGGTGGACTGGGCGCACTGGCAACCGCGCTCGTCACCGGAACCGAATCCCCGGTACGGTTCGACCAGGTCTGTGGTGCCGTCACCGCCAAGGGTGTCGAGGACTGCCTGTTCTATCGAGCCAACCGACTCATCTCGTTGCAGGAAGTCGGCGGCGATCCGAGTCGATTCGGTTGCAGCGCAGCGTATTACCACCTGACCAATGCCGACAGAGCACAGCGTTGGCCGGCCGCGATGACCACGCTGTCGACACACGACACCAAACGCGGCGAGGACGTGCGGGCTCGAATCGGCGTTCTGTCTCAAGCTCCCGAATTGTGGGCACGCTCTATTGCGGATTGGGAAGAGCTGGCCCCCAGCCCGGACGGCACGACCGGAATGTTCTTGTGGCAAACCCTCTTCGGCGTGTGGCCGACAGACGGAGTGATCACCTCCACACTGCGCGAGCGCGTTCATGCTTACGCCGAGAAGGCCATTCGAGAGGCAGCCCTGCGCACGACGTGGACTGCTCCGGACGAAGAGTTCGAGTCTGCCGTGCACGCCTGGCTCGATGCCATCTTCGACGGCGGTGTCGCTCGTTCGATGACGATGCTGGTCGAGAAGCTTTCTCCGCACGGCTACTCCGATGCACTGGGTCAGAAGCTGCTGAATGTGGCCGGGCCCGGCATCCCTGATGTGTACCAGGGCACCGAGTTGTGGGAGGACTCGCTCGTCGACCCCGACAACCGCAGACCAGTGGACTACTCGGTCCGTCGATCGATGCTCGCCGCGTCGAACACCGGCACTCCCTCCATCGACACCGGCGCCGCCAAGCTGGCGGTCGTCCGCTCCGCTCTGCACGTACGACGCGAACGTCCGGAGAGCTTCGTCGGCGGCACCTACACGCCGATCGTCGCGGACGGGTCCGCGGCCGAGCACCTCGTCGGATTCGCACGTGGCCCGATGCCCGGCAGTGCCGACGTCATCGCTTTGGCAACCCGGCTCTCGCTGAGCCTGTCCGAGCAGGGTTGGGGTGAAACATCGGTGACACTCCCCGACGGCCGCTGGCGCGATCGAATCACCGACGTCGAACATACGGGCACCGTCACGGTGGCCGAGGTGTTCGCCTCACTCCCGGTCGCACTTCTGGTGCGTGACAACGAAGAAGGGTCCGCGCAGTGACAACCCCAGCAGTGACATCCCCAGCAGCGACACACCCGGCAGCGACACACCCGGTAACGACGCGGCGGTTCCAGGTGTGGGCACCCACCCCGAAAACGGTCCGCCTGCAACTCGACGACGCAGTTCATCCGATGCAGCGCTCCTCGGACGGGTGGTGGCACGCCGACGTCGACGCCGCACCGAACTCTCGATACGGCTTCCTGCTCGACGACGCAGACAAGGCGCTACCCGATCCGCGATCGCCGCGGCAGCCCGACGGCGTGCACGAGCTGTCCCAGGTGTTCGACGTCGATCCCACGCTGTGGACCGATGCGGCGTGGACCGGACGCCAGCTACCGGGCTCGTCGATCTACGAACTGCACATCGGCACGTTCACCGACGAGGGCACGTTCGACGCGGCCATCGACAAACTCGACCACCTCGTCGATCTCGGCGTCTCGTTCGTCGAGGTCATGCCGGTCAACGGATTCAACGGCGAGCACAACTGGGGCTACGACGGCGTGCTCTGGTACACCGTCCACGAGGCGTACGGCGGCCCGGAAGGATTGCAGCGCTTGGTCGATGCCTGCCATGGCCGCGGCATCGGCGTCGTGCTCGATGTGGTCTACAACCACCTCGGCCCGTCCGGCAACTATCTCGACCGTTTCGGCCCGTACATGACCGAAGGTGCCAACAGTTGGGGCCAAGCGATCAACTACGCCGAGGCCGACTCGGGCGAGGTACGGCGCTACGCTCTCGACAATGCGCTGCGGTGGTTCTCGGAGTTCCACATCGACGCGTTGCGGCTCGATGCGGTGCACGCGATCGTCGACCACACCGCGGTGCACCTGCTCGAGCAACTCTCGATCGAAACCCGCACTCTCTCGGCACATCTGGGTCGTCCGCTGACGCTGATCGCCGAGAGCGACCTCAACGATCCGACGCTCATCACCGCACGGTCGGGCGGCGGCTACGGACTCGATGCCCAGTGGGACGACGACATCCATCACGCGATTCACGCCGCAGTCTCCGGCGAGCGGCAGGGATACTACGGCGATTTCGGTTCCCTTCGGGGCTTGGCGAACACGCTGCGGCAAGGTTTCTTCCATGCCGGAACGTATTCGAGCTTCCGCGGGCGTATCCACGGTCGTCCCTTGGACACACGTCGAATTCCGGCCAGTTCGCTGGTGACCTACACGACCACACACGACCAGGTCGGCAACCGTGCGATCGGCGACCGGCCGGGGTTCTACCTCTCCCCCGGCCAACTCGCGATCAAGGCCGCTCTGGTGCTCACCTCGCCGTACACGCCGATGCTGTTCATGGGCGAGGAATGGGGCGCTTCGACGCCGTTTCAGTTCTTCACTTCGCACCCCGAGCCCGAGCTCGGCAAAGCCACAGCCGAGGGACGCAAAGCGGAATTCGCCGAACACGGCTGGGACAAGAGCGATATCCCCGACCCACAGGATCCCGAGACATTCACCCGGTCGAAATTGAACTGGTCGGAGCTGGGCGACGGAGACCACGCGCGCCTGTTGGCCGTCTATCGAGATCTGCTGATGCTTCGCCGCGACCGGACCGAGCTGACCGATCCGTGGCTCGAACACGTCAAGATCGACTACGACGAGGACGCTCAGTGGATCGTCATGCGTCGCGGCCGACTCGGTATTGTATTCAACCTGTCCGAGTCCGCGGTCACAGTGCCGGTCGGCGGCTCCGCACTGCTCGAGTGGGAGCCGACGACCTCGGACGAGACCGGTTCTGCCACAACAGTTCCCGGTCACTCCTTCGCAGTGATGGAGTCCTGACGCCTGCGTAGGTTGACCAGGACGAACACGGCGGTCACTGCCAGCACCGCCGAGGTGGCGACGGCTGCGACGTGCATGCCCGATACGAACGCAGCATGTGCGGAGTCCATCACGACCGTCGCCACCGAGTCCGGCAGCTCACGGGCCACTGCGTCCGCCGCCGAGGGTTTCGCCGGCCCGAGCACCGAGTTCGGGAGTGAGCTGCGAGACGTCGATGCCGCGTCGAAAGAAGGCCATGACGACGGTGCCCAATATCGCCACGCCCAACGCGATGCCCAGTTCGTATGCGGTCTCCGACACCGCCGATGCTGCTCCCGCTCGTTCGGGTTCGACGGCACTGACCACCAACTCGGAGGTCAGCGTGAGCGCGACACCGACACCCGCCCCCACGAGTACGAATCCGGCGATGAACAAGCCCGGGCCGCTGTCCGTGGCAAGACCGACCAGGATCGCTGCGCCGGCCGCGCCCACGAACATCGCGACACCGAGAACCGTTCCGGCACTGAAGTAGCGCACCAGGACCGCGACCAGCAGCGAGGTGACCACACTGGCTGCCGTACCCGGAAGCAGCAACAGTCCGGCTTCCAGCGGACTGTTGCCGAGGACGAGCTGCAGATACTGCGAGCCGAAGAACAGCACTCCGGCGAGGGCGAACACCGAGAGGAAGTTCGTGGCGACGCCCGTCGAGAACGCCCGGTTGGCGAACAGTCTGAGATCGATCATCGGGTCCTCGAGATTCCGCTGCCGGCGCACGAACGCCGTACCGGCGATCACACCGACGACTGCGGACATCAGGTAGGCCACGTGAAAGCCGTGTGCCGCGATCTCCTTGACCGCGAACACCATCGGAACGATGGCGAGCATCGACAGCGCCGAACTGGGCAGGTCGAAGCGCCCCGGATTCGGATCCTTGGACTCGGGGATAACCAGCGGCCCCAGCGCGATCAGGGCGATCATCACGGGAATGTTGATCAGGAACACCGATCCCCACCAGAAGTGCTCGAGCAGCCAGCCGCCCACGAGCGGTCCGGCGGCCGCACCGCCACCGGCCATCGCGCCCCACACTCCGATCGCGGCGACGCGCTGACGGGGGTCGAGGAATATGGTTCGAATCAGCCCGAGGGTCGCCGGCATCAGAGTCGCACCGGAGATGCCCTGCAGTACCCGAGCCGCGATGAGCATCTCTGCACTGATCGAGACAGCCGCCACGAGCGAGGCAATACCGAAGCCCGCGGCTCCGATCAACAACAATCTACGGCGGCCGATTCGATCTCCGAGCGTACCCATGGTGATGAGCAGACCGGCAAGAACGAAGGAATAGACATCGATGATCCAGAGCAACTGGTTGCTGGTCGGTGCAAGATCCGAACTGATGAAGGGCAGGGCCAGGTCGAGGACGGTGCCGTCGACAGCGATCAGCAGCACTGCGAAGGCGAGCACCACCAGCCCGAGCCAATCTCTCGGGGTGGCCCGGTGCTCGAACCCGCCGGACACCTCGTGCACCGAACCGGTGCGCACGTCACTCACTGCTTCTCCTACGTTCTGCACTCGGCGATCCCGCTGACTGGTCCGAGCGAATCATTGCACCAACCGTCCAGCCGGTACAGTGATCGAGAGTACCGCCAACCGTCCAGCCGGTAAAGTGGTTTTCATGTCATCTGACACACACGACCGAATTCTCGATGCACTCGAGACGATGTTGCTCGAACACGGCATGACGAAGGTGACCCTGGACAGCGTCGCCGCAGCCGCTGGAGTCTCCAAGGGCGGCTTGCTCTATCACTTCAGGACCAAGGATGCGTTGGTCGCGGCAATGGTCCGTCGACTCGCCGTTCAGGCCGATCAACAGCGCAGCGACGCAGCAGCGGGCGGAACATCGGTCGCGGAGTGGTACCTACAGCCGCCGGATTCCATCTCCGAGAAAGAAATTGCGCTCTATCGCTCCACACTGGCGGCACTGCGCAGTGTGGACGGGAACTCCGGTGAGGTGCAGGACGCGGTCGTCGACATGATGCAGCAGTGGGACGAGGGCTTACGAACAGAGATCGACGATCCGGTCCAGGCCGAGATCATCCGACTCGTCGGCGACGGGATCTATCTCGGGGCCGTGCTCGACCTGCCACCAGTGGACCCCGAATTGCACAAGCGCGTCGTCGACCGTCTACTCGGTCGGTAGCTCGGTCGGTAGGTCAGCTCAGGTCAGGTACCGGTACACCGGCGAGTCCGGTTCGAGCTGCTCGACCTTCAGGTGCGACTGTCGCATCCGTTCGAGGAGCGGGCTCAGCCCACTCGCCGACCCGAGTTCGATGCCGACCAGAGCTGCGCCGGTCTCCCGGTTGTTTCGCTTGACGTACTCGAACAACGTGACGTCGTCCTCCGGCCCCAGCACCTCGTCCAGGAACCGACGGAGCGCTCCGGGTTCCTGCGGGAAGTCGACCAGAAAGTAGTGCTTGAGACCGAGGTGGACGAGCGAGCGCTCCAGTATCTCGCCGTACCGGGAGACGTCGTTGTTGCCCCCGGAGACCAGACACACGACAGTGCTATCGGGAGCGATGTCGAGGTGTTCGAGGGCGGCGACGGCAAGCGCGCCCGCGGGCTCGGCGATGACCCCCTCGTTTTGGTACAGCGCCAACATCGCAGTACAGATCGCGCCCTCGTCGATCTGCGTGATCAAGAACGCCCCGGGACCGGAGCTGTCGAACACCGGCGCGGTGATCAGGGGCAACGAGGCGTGCGAGACCACCGTCGCACCCAACGAGTGCAGTGCGGCATACGGCACGTCGCCGATGCGTCGGACTGCGGCTCCGTCGACGAAGGGATCGATTTCGGAGAGGGTCACCGGGCCGCCGGCGATCAGTGCGGCGGTCATCGACGCCGCTCCGGACGGTTCGACGCCCACCAAGGACGTCTGCGGTGCGCGCTCACGCAGGTAGCTCGAGATGCCGGCGATACATCCGCCTCCCCCGACGGGCATCACGACGACGTCGGGGGCTCGACCGAGTTGATCGACGATTTCCGCGGCGATGGTGCCCTGACCGGCCACGGTTCGCGGATCGTCGAACGGCGGCACCATGGTGGCACCGGTACGAGCAACATCGTCGGCCGCGGCCGCGGCGGCGGCATCGAACGTGTCGCCGATGACGATGAGCTCCACGAATTCACCGCCGTGCACCCGGATACGGTCACGCTTCTGCTTGGGCGTGTTGGCCGGGACGTAGATCCGACCCCGCACCTGCATCGAACGGCACGCGAACGCCACACCCTGAGCATGGTTTCCGGCGCTCGCCGTCACGACCCCGACGGCCCGCTCGGCGTCGGTCAACTGATCCATCAGGTTGTACGCACCACGAATTTTGTACGACCGTACGATCTGCAGGTCTTCGCGCTTGAGGTAGACCTTCGCACCTGTCTCGGCAGACAGGCGCTCGCACAACTGCAGTGGCGTCGCGGCAACCACCGACGAAATTCGCACCGCAGCGGCATCGATGTCGGCAGCGGTGACGGCTAGCGACGATGGGTGCTGGGAGGCGAGGTCAGGGGATGAAGACACCAACACATGCTGCCAGCAGTGTGGAACGGTTCCCCATCCGGGACCGTTCTACGGCCGGGCAGACAACGAATCAGGCGCGCGCGAGCACGAAGACAGGTATCTCGCGATCGGTCTTCTTCTGATACTCCGCGTATTCGGGGTAGGCCGCGACCGAGCGCTCCCACCACTGTGCCTTTTCCTCGCCGGTCACTTCACGCGCGACGTAGTCGTGCCTGTCGGGACCGTCCTGCAACTCGACCAGCGGTTCGGCCTTCACGTTGTAGTACCAGACGGGATGCTTGGGGGCACCGCCCAGCGAGGCGACAATGGCGTAATCGCCGTTGTGCTCCACCTTCATCAGCGGGGACTTGCGCAATTTGCCGCTCTTGTTGCCCTTGGTGGTCAACAGCACCACCGGCATACCGTTCATCATCGTGCCTTCGGTTCCGCCGGAGTTCTCGTACAGCTCGGCCTGCTTGCGGGCCCAGTCGGATGAACTCGGTTCGTATTCTCCTGTCAGTGGCATGGCTTTCAGTGAACACCTCATGCCACTCGGACGCCACAGGATCGGCAACATTACCTGGTCCGGACGCTAAGTTCGGTGGACCGAATCTTTGGGCCGGTGTAGCCTGAACTTCACCTCCCGGGAGGCCGAATCATCAACCCGACGGGCGCAGCAGAGGAGATCACTATGACGTTCGCGAGCACTCGGGTGAGCCGTCGACCCGCCCCTGCCCTGCGCACCGTCGACCTGGCAGGCGTCGCGTGGCCGGTCTACAAACTCGAGTCGCTCGCACTCGGATTCTTCGTGGTCGCCGCGACACTCGTCATTGCCGGCTCCCTGCACGCAGCAGTGCTGGCCGGCGCTGCGGTCGCCGTTGCTGCCTGGTGGGCGCTGCGGCTGACCGAGTTGGGCTCGCTCGGCCGGGGCTCGGCGGAGTCCCGACCGATCGAGTCTGCGTCATCCCGTCAGACAACCGGGCCCCAGTAGCGCCTTCAGGTCTCCCATCAACGCCGATGTCGGCGTCACGCGCAAGCTGTCGTCCAGCTTCATCGTGGTGATCTTGTCGCCACTGACCAGACGTAGATGCACATCGGACGTTCCCGGGTGGCTCGACAGGACTCGCTTGAGAGCACCGACCTTGTCCGCAGTGCACAGCCTGGTCGGCAGACTCACTGCGAGCGGCTTGTCGATCCCGATGGCCGAAAGATCCGGCACGGCGAGGTCGTTGGCGATCAGAGAGACCCGATCGTCGCGTACCGACACACGACCCTTGACGAGAACCACCGAGTCCTCGGTGACGTCGGCACCGAACACCGAATACGCCTGCGGGAAGAACAGCACCTCGATGCCGCCGGCCAGATCCTCGAGCTGAGCCGACGCCCACGTCAAACCGTTCTTGTTGATACGCCGGTTGACCGAGGCCAGAATTCCGCCGACGGTGACCTGAGTGCCGTCCTTGATGTCACCCTCGAGAATGGTCGGAATGTTGCAGTCGGACTTCGCGGCCAGCATGTGTTCGACGCCGAGGAGTGGGTGGCCCGACACGTAGAGACCGAGCATCTCGCGCTCGAGAGCGAGCCGATGCTTGGATTCCCATTCCTCTTCCGGCACGCGAACGTTGAACACCGCAGAGATCGACTCGTCGGCATCCTCGCCGCCGAACAGATCGAACTGACCGATGGCCTCGGCCTTCTTGGTCCCCATCACCGCGTCGATCGCATCGGCGTGGATGAGCATCAGACCCTTGCGCGGATGGTCCAGTGAATCGAAAGCACCTGCCTTGATCAGGGATTCGGTGACCTTCTTGCTGCACGCGATTGCGTCGATCTTGCCGAGGTAGTCCGAGAAGTCGGTGTACTTGGATTTCTCCGACCGCGCCCTGATGATCGAGGCGACCACGTTGGTACCGACGTTGCGCACCGCGCCGAGACCGAACCGGATGTCCTTTCCCACGGACGCGAAGTTGAGTTCGGACTCGTTGACGTCCGGCGGAAGCACCGTGATGCCCAGCTTGCGGCAGTCCGCGAGATAGATCGCAGCCTTGTCCTTGTCGTCACCGACGCTGGTGAGCAAGCCGGCCATGTACTCGGCCGGGTAATTGGCCTTGAGGTACGCCGTCCAGTACGACACCAGGCCGTAGCCCGCGGAGTGAGACTTGTTGAATGCGTAGCCCGCGAAGGGCAACACGGTGTCCCACAGCGCCTTGATGGCGGCCTCGGAGAAGTCGTTGTCCAACATGCCCTGCCGGAATCCGGCGTAGGCCTTCTCCAGCTCGGAGAGCTTCTTCTTACCCATCGCTCGACGCAGCAGGTCGGCCTGGCCGAGGGTGTACCCGGCGACCTTCTGCGCGAGCTGCATGATCTGCTCCTGGTAAACCACCAGGCCGTACGTTTCGCCGAGGATCACCTTGAGCGGCTCTTCGAGCTCGGGGTGAATCGGCTTGACCTCTTGCCTGGCGTTCTTGCGATCGGCGTAGTCGTTGTGCGAGTTCATGCCCATCGGGCCCGGCCGGTAGAGCGCCAGCACGGCGACGATGTCCTCGAATCCGGTGGGCTGCATGCGGCGCAGCAGATCTCGCATCGCGCTGCCGTCGAGCTGGAACACGCCCAGAGTGTCTCCGCGCGAGAGCAAGTCGAAGGTTGCCGGGTCGTCGAGCGGCAGCGCGTCGAGGTCGATGTCGATGCCGCGGTTGGCCTTGATGTTGTCGATCGCGTCGCCGATGACGGTGAGGTTGCGCAGACCCAGGAAGTCCATCTTGAGCAGACCGATGGCCTCGCACGACGGGTAGTCCCAGCCGGTGATGATCGCGCCGTCCTGAGCGCGCTTCCACACCGGGATGGCGTCGGTGAGCGGTTCCGAGGACATGATGACCGCGCAGGCGTGCACGCCCGCATTGCGGATCAGCCCTTCGAGCCCCTTGGCCGTCTTGTAGATGGTCGCCACGTCGGGGTTCGAGTCGATCAGCGCTCGAACCTCGACCGCTTCCTTGTAGCGCTCGTGCGCTGGATCGGTGATGCCCGCGACGGAGATGTCCTTGGCCATGATGGGCGGCGGCAGCGCCTTGGTGATCTGATCGGCGATCCCGAAACCGGGCTGGCCGAACTGCACGCGCGCGGAGTCCTTGATGGCGGCCTTGGTCTTGATGGTGCCGAACGTGATCACCTGTGCGACGCGATCGCTGCCCCATTTCTCGGTGGCGTATCGGACCATCTCGCCGCGGCGGCGATCGTCGAAGTCGATATCGATATCGGGCATCGACACACGCTCGGGGTTGAGGAACCGCTCGAACAGCAGACCGTGCGGCAGCGGATCGATGTTGGTGATGCCCATGGCGTAGGCCACCAGCGATCCGGCGGCCGAGCCGCGGCCCGGTCCGACTCGGATGCCGACGTCCTTGGCGTGGTTGATCAGGTCACCGACCACGAGGAAGTACGCCGGGAACCCCATTTCGAGGATGACCTTGATCTCGTACTCGGCCCGCGCGAGGTAGTCCTCGGCCGGACCGTCCGGGAACCGTCGCTCGAGGCCGGTCATGACCTCGTGGCGCAGCCACGTGCCCTGGGTGTACCCCTCGGGCACGGGGAAGATCGGCATCCGGTCTCGGTGCGCCCACACCTCGTCGTAGGGCTGCACCCGCTCGGCGATGAGCAGCGTGCTGTCGCAAGCGCCGGGCACCTGATCGTCCCAGAGCGCGCGCATCTCGGCGGCGGACTTGAGGTAGTAGCCGTCACCGTCGAACTTGAAGCGGGTGGGGTCACTGAGCGTCTTTCCGGTCTGAATGCACAGCAGTGCTTCGTGGTTCTCGGCGGCGTCCTTGGTGACGTAGTGGCAGTCGTTGG
Source organism: Rhodococcus sp. AW25M09 (assembly GCF_000333955.1). Taxonomy (GTDB): domain Bacteria; phylum Actinomycetota; class Actinomycetes; order Mycobacteriales; family Mycobacteriaceae; genus Rhodococcoides. The sequence goes on along the minus strand of NZ_CAPS01000072.1, from coordinate 64,779 downwards.
TGGCCAGCGGCGGGATCGAGAGCTTCTTGCCGATGTCGAGCAGACCCTCGCGGACGCGGCGCTCGATGGACAGGCCGTGGTCCATCAGTTCGAGGAAGAAGTTGTCCGGGCCCCAGATCTCTCGCCACTTGGCGGCGGCTTCGAGTGCCTCGCGGTCCTGGCCGAGTCGCAGCCGAGTCTGCACCTCCCCGGACGGGCAGCCGGTGGTGGCGATGATGCCCTCCGCGTGCGAGGCGATGATCTCCTCGTCCATGCGAGCCCACTTGCCGAGCTGGCCCTCGATCGACGCGAGCGACGACAGCTTGAACAGGTTCCGCACACCGGTGGCATTCTCGGCGACCATCGTCATGTGCGTGTAGGCACCGCTACCGGAGACGTCGTCGGACTTCTGACTGCGGTCGCCCCACAGGACACGCTTCTTGTTGAACCGAGACTCCGGGGCGATGTAGGCCTCGATACCGATGATCGGCTTGATCCCGGCCTTCTTGGCTTCGTTGTAGAACTCGCTGGCTCCATACATGTTGCCGTGGTCGGTCATGCCGACTGCCGTCATCTCCAACCGGGACGCCTCGGCGAACATCGCGCCGATCTTGGCAGCGCCGTCGAGCATCGAATATTCGGTGTGGTTGTGCAGATGAACGAACGAATCGGCCACGAAGGTTCTCTCCTGAAGGTCGTGCGTTTTCGAAAATACGAGCCGCGAATGCACCCACTGTAAGCGGTCGAACCGACAGAATTTTCGTAGCGGACGGTGTGTCCTGGGACGACGTGACAGGTGTGACGGATGCGACGACAGTTGTTCTCATTCGGCCGGCACGAGTCCGTCGTCCGGTAGCGGGGCAACGACGTCGACGTACTCCGGCAGCAGCGGCTCGACCGCGAACTTGCCGGACACCGCGTCCGGCGGAAGTGCCTCCACAGCGCGCACTCCGGTGCGGTCGGCCACCTCGATCAGCTGGGCCGGGGTGCCGCGCACCACCAAGGTCACCACGCACGCGCACCCGCCCAGCACACGGCGCCGAGTAAGCGCAGCAATCTGCGCGGCCCTGTCCCCCGGATCGAGCGATTCCTGCGCCTGACCCGCCGCTCGGGCGGTCGAGTTCAGCACCGACCGTCGGCTGCCCGACACCCCGACGGTGAGAATCGGAGTCTGCACGCGATCGAGCGGAACGCGGAAGAGCACCTGCGAGATGCGAACTCCGTCCGCGACGGCATACGCCTGCTCGACAGTGAGTTCGCGATCGAACGACACCGAGCCCCATCGGGGTTCGTCACCGCCGGTACGCACACTCTCTGAAGCACGGGCCAGGTAATCGGTCACCTGCTCGCCACTGTCCGGGCCGAGTCGATCGGTACCGACACCCAGCTGTCGCTGCGGATTCAGGTACCCGACAACGGCCAACGCACCGACCACCAGAACAACGGCAAGGACACCGCCGAGCGCACCCGCCACTCCTCTACTGCCCATCACGCTTTCCGAAGCACCTCGAGGGCATGTTCGAGGTCCGCCGGATATTTGCTCTCGATTTCGACCCAGCGACCGTCCGACGGGTGGGCGAAGCCGAGGGAGCGAGCATGGAGCCATTGCCGCTCGAGGCCCAACCGTTCGGCCAGGCGAGGATCGGCACCGTAGGTGAGATCCCCACAGCAGGGGTGCCGCAAGGCCGAGAAGTGCACACGAATCTGGTGTGTGCGACCGGTTTCCAAGTGCACGTCCAGCAAGCTCGCGGCCTGGAAGGCCTCCACCGTGTCGTAATGGGTGACGCTCGGCTTGCCGTCGGCACGCACGGCGAATCTCCAGTCGTTGCTGCCGTGTCGCCCGATCGGCGCATCGATGGTTCCGCTGCTCGGGTCCGGATGACCTTGCACCAATGCGTGATAACGCTTGTCGATGGTCCGCGCCTTGAACGCTCGCTTGAGCACGGTGTACGCCCGCTCGGACGTGGCCACCACCATCACCCCCGAGGTTCCGACGTCGAGTCGGTGCACGATGCCCTGCCGCTCGTGCGCGCCGGAGGTGGAAATCCGGAAACCGGCGGCAGCGAGACCGCCGATGACGGTCGGACCTGTCCAACCGACACTGGCATGCGCGGCCACGCCGACGGGCTTGTCCACGGCCACGATGTCGTCGTCGGCATAGAGAATCTCCATTCCCTCGACCGGCTCCGCATCGATCGTCAGCTGACGAGCCGGCTCGGGCAGCGTCACTTCGAGCCATGATCCTGCGGCCAGCCGGTCGGACTTGCCCACGGCATCGTGATCGATCAGAACCGAGCCCTCCTCGGCCAACGTAGCCGCGACGGTACGCGAGAGCCCCAGCAACCGGGCGATCCCGGCGTCGACTCGCATTCCGTCCAAACCGTCGGGCACCGGCATCGAACGTGATTCCCTCACTTGTCGGCCTCTCCGACGGCGCCGGAAGCGGACTTCGTCACCCGTTCGCCATTCGGCTCGAACCCGAACAGGCTGAGCGCGACCAGCAGAATCGCCCCGCAGACGATGGACGAGTCGGCAACGTTGAACACCGGCCACCACCCCACCGACACGAAATCGACGACATGGCCCTGGAACGGCCCCGGTGCGCGGAAGAAACGGTCGATCAGGTTGCCCAGTGCGCCACCGAGAACCAGACCCAATCCCAACGCCCACCACGGCGACCGTAGCGTCCGGCCGATCTTGATCACTCCGATGACGACCGCGACGGCCACAACGGTGAGCAACCACGTCATTCCGGTGGCCATGGAGAACGCTGCACCGGGATTGCGTACCAGGCGCAACGTCACGACATCTCCGAAAATCTCGATCGGATTGCCGGGCTTCACGAAGTGCACGACGAGAATTTTCGTCAGGAGATCGAACAGCAGAATCACGGCCGCGATGGCAATCAGCAACCGAGTCTTCAGCGGCTCGACCGGTCGGTCGACAGCGCTGTCGGTATCGTTCACCTGCGAGTCCGCGGTCTCGTTCGGTGCGGGAACACTGCTGGTCTCGGTTGGTGGGTCGTCGGCGCGGTCTTCACTCACCCCTCCATCATGGCGCATGGGCGGCCGCACCCCCTCATCCGCGCGGGCGCACGACCGGTCACCGGGCCCGGTGTCAGTAGCCTGGTGGCCGTGAAGTCGACCGATCGCTCCCGCGCCCTCCGCTCCACTCTTCTCGCCGCATCCTGTGCGATGGCTCTGCTGGCCGGCTGCTCGAGTACCGACTCCGATCCTGCACCCTCACCCGCATCCGAGCAGGCCGCATCCTCGAACGAAGTGACGATCGCGGTGACTCCGACGACCACCACGGTTGTCGACCCCGGAAGTGAGCCGCGGCGAGTACTGACCTTCGACACCGCTGATGCGGACGAGCAGAACATCGACCTCACCACCACCTCCACCGTGCAGCAACAGATCAACAGCGGCGCTGCACAGGACTTCTCCAGTCCCGAACCCACTTTGCCGCTGAGCGCATCGACGTCGGATGCAGGAGCGGAGCCGTCGGAACGGCCCCAGAACGCCGTTCCGGACGAGGACGCGTCGACCGGGGCGACTCGTTCGATCGCCTTGACGATCGGAGCAGCGACGTCACCAGACGAGGGCCTGACCGACGCGCTGTCCGCATCGGACGGCTCGACGGCGCGACTGGCAACCACCGATTCCGGAGCGATCACCGCACTGCACATCACTCCGGCCGAGGCCGCCCTCGACACCGCCCGGGCCGCCATAGAACGTTCGTTCAACGCGGCGGTATATCGCTCCGTGAACTTCCCCGACACCGAAGTCGGTGTGGGTGCCGTGTGGACCATCGATCAGCAGGTGCTCAGTGGCATCACACTCGACCAACGCACCACCGTCACTCTGCGGGAGCTCGACGGAGACCGAGCAACACTGGACGTCGCGATCACCCAGACGCCGGAATCGAATGTCTGGAACCTTCCCGACGATTCCGGCACGCTGAACATCGCGTCGTACACCTATACCGGGTCGGGAACCCTCGAGATCGACCTTGCCCAGCCACTTCCCGTCGGCGGATCGATCACCGCGGGTGGCGAGCAGATGTACACCGATCCCGACAGCACGACCGTCCTGCGGCAGACAGTCGGAGACTCCATCACCTGGGGTGCCCGATGACACGCGTCTCGACCCGGATGCTGGCCGCCCTGTCTCTCGTCGGTGTCGCCGCGGCCGCCGGGTGCAGCTCGGACGCACCATCGTCGACTCCCGCTGTTGTTCCCACCGCTGTCGCCGCTCCCGACCCCCTCCGCGGTGCGGCCGTCACCGACGATGACGTTCTGGGTGCGGCGATGTTGGGTCCGAGCGAGCTCCCGAACGGGTTCACCTCGATCCCGGACCCGGTACGGGATCTGGGACTGGACCCGGCTCCCGGGTACGACTCACCCGACAAGTCCGGCACCGATCCGGCCGAGTGTGCAGCCGTACTCGCGCCGGTATCGGAGCAACTCGACGGCGCGGCGTCGACAGCGGTGGCCCGCTTCTCGGGACCCGACTTCTCCTCGATCGACGAGGACGCGGCGAGCTACTCGGGTACAGGCGCAGCCGACGCGTTCGCTTCTGTGCAGCAGGCGTGGGTGGGATGCACCGAGTTCAGCGGCACGGACGCGGACGGTGTGGGCGTCGAGTACGAGTTGGCGGGCCGCGAGCAGCCACAGATCGGTGATGCGTCCGTCTCGGTGCGTCTGACCACCAGCAGCGAGGGGTTCACGCTGATCTCCGACGTGGTGGTGGCCGTGGTCGATTCGACCGTGATGCAGATCGTCGTCTCGGATCGGAGCGGACTCGAACCCGAGACCGTCACCGCCGTCGCCGAAGCAGCCGCCGAGCGCATCCGATCGGCCACGCCGAGCGTCTGACTCCGGATAGCTCGTCCAGACCCGTCGATCGACGAAAAAACTGCCGGCGACATATCCACGAGAGGAGATGTCGCCGGCAGTTCCGGGTCGGTCAGAGACGATCGGCAGGACTCAGGGTGCGGGGCACGCCGGGCTGGTCAGCTGCGCGAGCGACACGATGCCACAAGCGTTCTCCTTCGACAGCTTCCAGACGCCGTCCTCGGGGACGAACTGGAACGTGCCGGGGTTGGCCTGTCCGTTGAGCGTGATGGTGATGCCCGCGTTGAGAACGCCGGTACCGAGATCGTCGACGCTGGTGATCTCGATCTGCGCGTTGTTGGCGACGGCCGCGGCGGCGACCTGGTTGATCAGTTCCGGATCCTCGGAGGCACCCTGAATCAGGGCGGCCTTCTCCTCGACCGGCACGTTGGGATCGAGACCGCGATTGAGCTCGGTGTTGAGCTGCTCGACGCTGGGCACCGGCGGGTACGAAGCGTCGGGAGCGGGGGCCGCTGCCGAGGTGGTGACGGCCGTCGTCGTGGTGGCCGTGGTGTCGCCGTCGTCGGAGCTGCACGCGGTCATGGTGAGCGCTGCGGCGACGGCGATGCCGGCAACCATTGCCCGTCGGGTGTTGCGAAGCTTCAAGTGCTTGTCCTTTTCACTCTGAGTCACGTCTCGATCGTTCTGTGACTCGTCGGTCGTCTGGGGTGGGTCGTCTCGGACCGGAACCCACTATGTCAGCTCGGATCGGTCGAGTCACAACCCAGAACCCATACCTGTGAAACCTCACAGAGTTTCCTCAGCTCTGCCACAGTCACTTCAGGCTGTCCAAAATGTCGGCAACGACCAGGTTCTCGTCCGACTCGGCGAAGGTCCGCGCGATACCAGGCCCGGTGGTGCGGGTCTCGAATCGGACGGTCACCACCGCGTGACCGGCACCCTGTACCCAGCCGTGACCGAACTCCGGATGCCGGACGTCCATTCCCGGTTGCCAGCGCGGGCCGTCCGGAACCACGACATTCGATTCGGCCTCGACGGGCGCAGGCGACTCCTCGGTCGCGTCTGCGGCAGGCTCGTATTCCAACTCGGGAAACAACGATCCCTGCCGCACTGCCGACAGCCCGGCCAAGCCGACTCCGACCAGACGAATGGGGCCGACGTCGACCGGGTCGACCGCCAACCGCTGTGCGGTGGCCACGATGGTCTGCTTGTCCACCGTCGCGTACGGCAGCGTTGCCGACCGGGTGATGATGCTCATGTCGGACTTACGCAGTTTGAGCACCACGGTCCTGGCTCCCCGGCCGTCCTTCAGCAGTCGTCGATGCGTCGAGTCGACGATGGACTCGATGGCAGGTCGGAGCTGAGCCAGCGAGATGACGTCCTGCGCGAATGTCGTCTCGGCGCTGACCTGTTTGGCCTCGGCACGCTCGGCCACCACACGATTGTCGATTCCTCGCGCCAGCTGATGCAGGCTCGGCCCCATCGTGGCCCCCAGGATCGATGCCACCTCCGACTCGGGTGTGGCCACGAACTTGCCGATGGTGTCGATTCCCAAGCGGTGCAATCGTTCACCAGCAACAGGGCCGATCCCCCACAACTTCCGTACCGGCAGATCAGCCATCAGCTCGGCCTGTATTCCGGGAGCCACGACGGTGATCCCGTCGGGCTTGGCCAGTCCCGACGCGATCTTGGCGATCTGCTTGCCCGATCCTGCACCGATCGAGGCCACCAGCCCGGTCTCCGCCAGTACCAGGGTGCGCAGATCCGCGCAGAACCGGTCGACCTCGCGCACCGTCGCTCCGGCCAGTTCGAGCGGCTCGCCGAACGCCTCGTCGATCGAGAGCTGTTCGAGGACGGGCATCCGCCCCCGCAATGCCTCGAACGCCCGCCTGCTCAGCTCCGAGTACAGCGCGAATCGGGGCGGCAGCACCACGGCGGTCGCGCCGACCAGCCGGCGAGCCTGATGCATCGGCATCGCCGATCGGGCCCCGAATGCCCGGGCCTGGTAGCTGCAGCCCGCCACCACTCCTCGCCCGCCTGCACCGCCGACCAGGACCGGTCGACCCTGCAGCGTGGGCCTGGTCAATTGTTCGGCGGAGGCGAAGAACGCATCCATGTCCAGGTGCAACACCCATCGGCGACTCCGCAGGGTGTCGTCGGCGATGTCGGGCACGGTCAGCGAGGATCGACGGAGAAGCCGAGCGCCTTCGCTGCGCGTTCGGGTGTCGGATCCGACCACAGCTCGCCGTACTGCTCGCTCGTGGTCAACGAGCGGGTGTGCGCGGTGTCGATGTACAGCGTTCCGTCGAGATGGTCGGTCTCGTGGGCCACGATCCTGGCCGGCCAGCCGCGGAGAACCTCGTCGATCTCGCGCCCCAGTTCGTCGGTGCACTCGAGCCGCACTTCGCGCGCTCGGGTCACGACGGCCTGGTAGCCGGGAACGCTGAGGCACCCCTCGAAGAAGCTGACCGTCTGCGATCCGACCGGGGTGTACCGCGGATTGACCAGCACGCGGAACGGCAGCGGAGTGCGCTCGCGGACGTGAGCGACGTCTGCGCCGACCTCGTACAGATCCTCGATCACCGCTACCTGCAACGGGATTCCGATCTGTGGCGCAGCCAAACCGACACCGGGTGCGCCGCGCATGGTCGCACGCATCACCTCGATCAACTCGGCGAACGTGTCGGTGTCCAACTGCCCCGCGTAGCGTGCCGCTCTGGACCGCAACACCGGGTGACCGGCGGCGACAATGGGCACCACACCGCCGCGAGCCTCGGCGAGAAACTCGCGGACGGAGTCGACCGTCACAGCATCTTCGGCCACGGTGACGTGGCGACCGTCGGTCACGGTGACGTGGCGACCGTCGGTCACGGTGACGTGGCGACCTTCGGTCACGACGACTTGGTGATCACTGCCCGAACCCCTTCACCGAGATCGCTGCCGTCGTCGCCGACGGTGCCGTCGACGAGCGAGAGCGCGAGTACCTCGCCCGCGATCAGATCGCGGTGGGTATCGAGCCACGCTCGCCTCTGCTCGGGAACGTCGATCACGATGTCGATGCGGTCCGAGACGTCCAATCCGTGACTGCGACGCGCGTCCTGCAGTTCTCGGATGCGGTCCTTGGCCCAACCCTCTGCTTCGAGCTCCTCGGTGACGACCGAATCGAGCACCACGAGTCCGGCGTTTCCGGGCAACGGAGCCGTCGACTCGGGCTCGGCTGCCACGAGCCTGCGGGTGAATTCCTCGGGCAACAACGCAATTCCCGCGGCACTGACCACACCGTCGGCGTCTTCGGACCAGTCGCCTGCCTTGACCGCCTTGATGACGGTCTGGACGTCCTTGCCGATCCGAGGGCCGGCCGCACGTGCATTGACGACGAGCTCGAATTTTCCGTGTACGGCAACGTCTTCGGTGAGATCGACCTTCTTGACGTTCACCTCGTCGGCGATGATGTCGAGGAACGGACGCAGGCGCTCGGCGTCGGCAGCGGCAACCGTCACCTCGGGCAGCGGCAACCGAACGCGCAGGTTCTGGGCCTTACGCAGACCGAGGACCGTCGAGCAGACAGTGCGAACCTCGTCCATACTGTCGACGAGTTCCGGATCGGACGGCAGTTCGCCGGCCTCCGGCCAATCCGTCAGGTGCACCGAGCGGCCACCGGTCAATCCGCGCCACACCACTTCGCTGATCAACGGCAACAGTGGGGCGGCGATCCGGGTGAGTACCTCGAGGACCGTGTGCAAGGTGTCGATCGCGTCGACGTCCTCGCTCCAAAAACGTGAACGAGACCTCCGCACGTACCAGTTGGTCAGCGCATCGCAGAATGTGCGCAGCTGATCGCAGGCACCGGCGATGTCGTTGCCCTCGAGCGCATCGGTGATGGCATCTCTGGTGGCAGCGAGCTTGGCCAGCACGTACCGATCGAGTACGTGCGGAGAATCGGTGCGCCACTGCCCCGGCGTCGACGCATAGAGCTGCAAGAAGCTCCACGCGTTCCAGATCGGCAACAGTGCCTGCCGCACTCCCTCGCGGATGCCCTGCTCGGTGACGATCAGGTTTCCGCCGCGCAGGATCGGCGACGACATCAGGAACCACCGCATGGCGTCGGAGCCGTCGCGGTCGAACACCTCCTTGACGTCCGGGTAGTTGCCCTTGGACTTGCTCATCTTCAGACCGTCGTCACCGAGCACGATGCCGTGTGCAGCGACGGTTTTGAAGGCCGGCCTGTCGAACAGGGCGGTGGCCAGCACATGCAGGGTGTAGAACCAGCCGCGGGTCTGCCCGTTGTACTCGACGATGAAATCGCCCGGATTGTGTGTTTGGAACCATTCCTCGTTCTCGAACGGGAAGTGCACCTGTGCATACGGCATCGAACCGGACTCGAACCAGCAGTCGAGCACCTCCGGCACGCGACGCATCGTCGACTTACCGGTCGGATCATCCGGATTGGGACGCGTCAGATCGTCGATGTAGGGGCGGTGCAGATCGGTGGGGCGCACGCCGAAGTCACGTTCGAGCTCGTCCAGGCTGCCGTACACATCGAGGCGAGGGTAGGCCGGGTCGTCGGACGTCCACGCCGGAATCGGGCTGCCCCAGTATCGGTTTCGGCTGATGTTCCAATCGCGTGCACCTTCGAGCCACTTGCCGAACTGGCCGTCCTTGATGTGCTCGGGCACCCAGGTGATCTCTTGGTTGAGCTCGACCATCCGATCACGAAACTTGGTGACCGCGACGAACCACGACGGCACCGCCATGTAGATCAGCGGCTGACCGCTGCGCCAGCTGTGCGGATAGGAGTGCTCGATGGTCTCGTGCCGTAGCAACCGGCCCGATGCCTTGAGGTCCTTGATGATCACCGGATTGGCGTCGAACACCATCAGACCCTCGTACGGCGGCACCAGCGAGGTGAACTTGCCGCCTGCATCGAGCGGTTGCACCACCTCGATGCCGTTCGCGGTGGCGACGTCCATGTCCTCTTCACCGAAAGCCGGTGCGAGGTGGACGATTCCGGTGCCCGAGTCGGTGGTGACGTAATCGGCATGCAGCACGCGGTGCGCGTTCTCGTGGCCCAGGAAGAAGTCGTACGGCGGCGCGTACTGGAGCCCGACCAGCTCGGTACCGGTGTGCTCGGAAAGCACCTCCGGCTCCTCCCCCAGCTCCTTCGCGTAGTGCGACAGACGCGCAGCGGCAAGCACGTAACGCTCACCGTCGAGTCCCCGCACCTGCACGTAGTGCACTTCCGGATGCACCGCGATCGCCAGGTTGGACGGAAGAGTCCACGGAGTGGTGGTCCAGATCAGTGCGTTCGCGCCGTCCAGGGGCGAGCCAGGAGCAGTCAAGGGCATCAGGACGGTGACCGCGGGGTCCTGACGCATCTTGTACGCGTCGTCCAGCCGGGTCTCCTGGTTGGACAACGGCGTCTGCTCGTACCAGCTGTACGGCAGCACCCGGTAGCCCTGGTAGATCAGCCCCTTGTCGTGCAACGTCTTGAACGCCCACATGACCGACTCCATGAAGTCGACGTCGAGTGTCTTGTAGTCGTTGTCGAAGTCGACCCACCGTGCCTGCCGGGTGACGTAGTCGCGCCATTCGTCGGTGTACTGCAACACCGACTGCTTGCAGTAGGCGTTGAACTTCGCCAGACCCATCTCGTCGATCTCGGACTTTTCCTTGATGCCGAGCTGCTTCTCCGCTTCCAACTCTGCGGGCAGTCCATGACAGTCCCAGCCGAAGCGGCGTTCGACCTTCTTGCCGCGCATCGTCTGGAACCGCGGGACGAGGTCCTTGACGTAGCCGGTGAGCAGGTGCCCGTAGTGGGGCAAGCCGTTCGCGAAGGGAGGCCCGTCGTAGAAGACGAACTCCTCGGCATCCGCCCGGTTGTCGATACTGGCTCGGAACGTGCCGTCCTCGGCCCACTCGTGCAGCACGATGCGCTCGAGATCGGGGAAAGGGACGCTACCCGATCGGCCTTCGGCCAAGTCGACCCGCGGGTACGACGCCGAGATCGGGCGTGCGCTTGCATCTGTCATAACGGTCTCCTCCGTGCCGGTCGCGTGCAAGACGCGACTCCAGTTGGCACGGGGACGACGCTCGGGCGTTCTGTGCGCCCGACACCGCGGTACCACCCCGCTTGCTCGCTCTCGACGACACCGCGTCGGATCGAGCCACTCCACGTGAGCTGTGACGGGCTCACCCGTTCGGTTCTACTGAACGCCGATGGCGTCGTTCTTCCGAAGACTCCGGTGATAGCCGGATCGATGCCTGAACTCTTACTGCCTGAGAACTCTTGCTGCCTCAAACATACGACTGCCCGCTATCGGTCGGGCTCGGGCGGTACCCGTCTGCCCGTTAGTGCACCGACCAGCAGCAGAACTGCACCCACGATACACACGACGATGCATGCCCAAGCCCAGATCACGGACCCCGTCATCAGGGCGAGAACCAGTAAGCCGAACCCGATCGCTGCTGCGCCGAGAGTCAGGACCAGCACGGGATTCCTCGCTCAATACTCGACGCGACAGTCGAGTTCGACGCTGCCATGAAGGACAGCGTCGACACTCGAACGTGCGTCAGTTGCCCTTGGCGTACGACTGACTGTAGCCGGACGACTGATTGTCCTGGTTGAAGTTCTCCTGGCCGTTGTCCACAGGCAACGCAGACGAACGGTTTTCGAGCTCTTCGAGCTGAGATTCGAGGTAGGACTTGAGCCGCACCCGGTACTCGCGCTCGAAGGTCTTGAGCTGTTCGATCCGGCCTTCGAGCACCGACCGCTGCTGGTTGATCGTCGCCATGATCTCGGTGTGCTTGCGCTCGGCATCCGCCTGCAGCGCGTCGGCCTTCTCCTTGGCCTGGCGCAGCTGGGTCTCGGAGCGAGTCTGCGCGTCGGAGAGCAGGGAGTCGGACTTCTGCCGAGCCTCGGTCATCATCGCCTCGGAACGCGTGCGAGCATCGGAGACCAGCCGCTCGGCGTTGGTGCGAGCGTTGCCGAGCAACTGCTCGGACTCGGACTTGGCGTCACCGGTGAGACGATCGGCCATCTCCTGCGCGAGGCCCAGAATCTTCGCGGCCTGCATGTTGGAATCGCCACCCTGCGCGGGTGCCGCAGCAACGGGTGCGACGGGTGCGGGCTGCGCAGCGACGGGCGGCGGCTTGGGGGGATCCACCGGACGCTGCGGCTCGGGCTTCGGTGCCGCGGCCTGAGCAGGCTGCGGGTTCTGCCGTGCCGAATTCTTGGAATCTGCAAGCTCCTGATCGAGCTCACCGACCCGCTGGCGTAGGTCGGCGTTCTCTTCGATCAGTCGCGACAACTCTTGCTCGACGAGGTCGAGGAAAGCGTCGACCTCGTCTTCGTTGTAACCGCGCTTACCGATGGGCGGCTTACTGAAAGCTACGTTGTGCACATCAGCTGGAGTCAGCGGCATGGAAGGATCCCTTCACGCGTCTTGGGGCGGTAGAGCAAGCATTCAGTTATATGCCATTCCGCGCGAGTGCAGAACAATCAAACTGTAACTGGCGTCCATTCTGTCACACGGGACACGCGGCTTGCGCCCGTCCCGAGTTCTAACATTCCATCCACGGCCTCAGGCCGCGAGACTGCTGGTCACATTCCACATGATGAAGACGACGAAGAGCAGGACCATGATGGAAAGATCCAGTCGCACTCCGCCGAGGTTGAGCGGCGGAATTATCCTACGCAGAAACTTCACCGGCGGGTCGGTGACCGTGAAGATCGCCTCGAGCAAGACGACGACCACCCCGGTCGGTTGCCAATCTCTCGCAAAAGTCCTGATGAACTCGACGATGATTCGACCGATGAGAAGGAGCCAAAAGAGAAACAATACGATGTTGATCACCGTGAACACGATCACGGCTATACTCTGCCTGACTTCGCCTGGCTGAGCAAAGCGCGCTGGTCACAGCCCTGAACTACCGCTTCGAGCAGCGAATGTCTCACTGCTGACTGTAGAAGCCGGTCTCGGCGATCCGCCTACGCTCCTGCGGTGACACATCCACATCGGAAGGCGAAAGCAGGAATACCTTCGTCGCCACCTTGTCGAAAGAACCACGCAGAGCGAAAGCCAGACCGGCGGCGAAATCCACCAGCCGCTTGGCATCCGCGTTGCTCATTTCGACCAGGTCCATGATGACCGGAGTTCCGTCGCGAAAGCGCTCGCCGATCGTGCGGGCCTCGCTGTAGTCGCGTGGGCGCAACGTGGTGATCTTCGACAGCGGACCGCCGTCGTCGACGATCGGGCTGCGTCGAGTTTCTGCACGCACATCCATACGAGTGTCCATGGCCAATGCTCCTCGGGTTGCCGGGCCTCGCGTCGACGGTGCCGACCCGCGTGCCCTACCACCGATCGGCGCGAGAGTGGCTGCCGGCCGAGGTGCTTCGTAGTCGTCGTACTCGTCCTCGATATGTGCGTGCCGAGATCCACCGAACGACGGCTTCACGAACTCGCGGTCGTCTACGTCGTCGTAGTCGCGACCACCACGGGAACTATGGCGCGTGTCAGGCTCGTCGAGGTAGTCGTCCTCGTAGTCGGCGAGCGGAACCATGCCGAAGTACGCCTTGAACTTGTGCAGGGTGCTCATCGTTCTGCCTTCCGTGGCGGTGTCTACTGTCGATCCCCAGGTTCGCAAGTGTCTGTTGTGACTGATGTGATCCGTGGACTGTTATTGCGAGGTTATCGGCCGCGCGCCGAGTATTGCGGTACCGACACGCACGCACGTCGATCCGTGGCGCACAGCAGCTTCCAGGTCACCGGTCATGCCCGCGGACAACTCCCGCGCCCCTGGATGATCGAGCAGCACACGGCGATGAAGGCTCTGCAGATCGGCGAACGCTGCGTCCGCATCGGCGTCGAGCGGAGGCACCGCCATCAGCCCTGCCAGGCGAACACCGGTTGCGCTCGACACAGCCTCCGCAAGTGCGTGCACTTCGTCACGCTCTACACCACCGCGGTGCGCGTCCCCGTCGAGACTGACCTGAACGAGAACGTCGAGTTCGGCCTGCCGGACGCCCTCCTCCAGTGCCGCCGTCGCCGCCTTGGACAGAGCGTTGACCAGCCGCAGGCTGTCCACGGAATGGATCGACTGCGCCCAGGCCGCAACGGACTTCGCCTTGTTGCGCTGCAGATGGCCGATCATGTGCCACCGAGGCGGGTCGTCGCGAAATTCGTCGACCGTCTCGGCCACCTTCGGCGTCGCGTCCTGTTCTCTCGACTCACCGAAGTCGCGGCATCCGAGTCGGTACAGGGTGCGAACGTCGGAGGCCGGAAAGAACTTGGTCACCGGTAGCAGGGCGACGTCCTGGGCGGTTCTCCCCGCCTCGGCGCAGGCGCGAGACAACCGCTCCCGCACCGAGGTCAACGCCGTCTCGATCTGCCGGGCACGGTCGGTGGATTCGGCGTGATCGGTGGGTTCGCTCATGACAACCTCCTCTGCTGCTTGACCTATCGCTCGCTGCCGGTCGGTCGATCGTCGGCGGATCCACTGTCCATCCACACGACACTGGCGATCCGGCCGGTCGACCCCTCGCGGCGATGACTGAACAGGGTCCTGTCCTCGATTGTGCACCGTGGATCCTGCGCCACCCCGGACAATCCCGCCGCCAGCAGCTGCGCCCGGATGCCGGCAGGGATATCGAGTCCGGGTGTATTGCGAACGGTCGTCGTGGCACTGCCGGGAAGGTGTTTGTCCACGTCCGATCGCATGTGCGCCGGGACCTCGTACTGTCGGCCGCTGGCCGCGGGGCCGAGAAATGCCCCGATTCTCGCCGGCACCGCACCGAGCTCGACCATTGCGGCCAACACCCGAGGCACGATGCCGATGCGGGCACCGACCCGGCCGGCGTGGACCGCAGCGATCACGCCCGCCTCCTCGTCGGAGAGCAGCACCGGAACGCAGTCGGCGCTCAGCACCACCAGCCCTAGATCGTGCTGCGTCGTCACCAACGCGTCGGTCATGGGTATCGGTTCGGTCGTCGGGCCGTCGACCACAGTGACGGTGCGTCCGTGCACCTGCTCCATGAACACCAGCCGCTCGAGCCCCATACCCAGCCGGTCACCGAGGCGTCGGCGATTGGCCTCGACGGCAGCGGGATCGTCGCCGACGTGGTCACCGAGGTTGAAGGTGTCGAACGGCGGTGCCGAGACACCACCCGCGCGCGTGGTCGAGACGCGGCGGACCCGAAATGGATCGGTGGAGGCTGACTCACTCACCGCCGCATGAAGGACGGCACATCGACCTCGTCTTCGCCGTCGTCCTCGGCGATCGGCACCCGACGGCCGGAACCGACGGACTCGCGGCCGCTGCCGGAAGCGGACTCGCGGCTGGACGATTCACGATTCGAAGAGCTCGACGAGTTCAACGGCGGCAGGCTGCTGCCACTCGATGTTCCGACCGGGTCACGGAACACTGCCCCGTCGGAACTCTCGCTCGATCGCGAAGACACTTCTCCCGAGCGCGCCGATCCGATCGGGCCGCGCGCGTTGGCGGCAGCCTCGATCGGGCGACGGTTCGGGGTGCCGCCGTCGAAGCCTGCCGCAATGACGGTCACGCGGACTTCGTCGCCGAGCGAATCGTCGATGACGGTTCCGAAAATGATGTTCGCATCGATGTGCGCTGCTTCCTGCACCAGCGACGCCGCCTCGTTGATCTCGAACAGACCGAGGTCCGATCCACCGGCGATGGACAGCAGCACACCGCGTGCACCCTCCATCGAAGCTTCGAGAAGTGGTGAGTTGATCGCCGACTCGGCAGCCTTGATCGCGCGACCCTCACCCCGAGAGGAACCGATACCCATCAATGCGCTGCCTGCACCGGACATGACGCCCTTGACGTCGGCGAAGTCGACGTTGATCAGGCCCGGAGTGGTGATCAGGTCGGTGATGCCCTGAACGCCGTTGAGAAGTACTTCGTCCGCGCTGCGGAACGCGTCCATGAGACTGACGGCCGCGTCGCCGAGCTGGAGCAGTCGGTCGTTGGGGATCACGATGAGCGTGTCGCACGATTCGCGGAGCTGCTGGATGCCGGTATCGGCCTGCCCTCCGCGACGCTTGCCCTCGAACGAGAACGGACGGGTGACGACACCGACGGTCAAGGCGCCGAGCTTGCGGGCGATGTTGGCGACCACGGGAGCGCCACCGGTACCGGTACCGCCACCCTCACCTGCGGTGACGAAGACCATGTCGGCACCCTTGAGCACCTCTTCGATCTCGTCCTTGTGATCGTCCGCTGCGCGGCGACCCACCTCGGGATCGGCACCTGCGCCGAGCCCGCGGGTCAGCTCGCGTCCCACGTCGAGCTTGACGTCTGCGTCACTCATCAGCAAGGCCTGAGCGTCGGTGTTGACCGCGATGAACTCGACTCCCTTGAGTCCTTGTTCGATCATGCGGTTGACCGCGTTCACGCCGCCGCCGCCGATGCCGACGACCTTGATTACGGCGAGGTAGTTGTGCGGGGGCGTCATGGGCTCTCGCCTTCCATGGAGTGTTGCGTGAAATGTGGAAAACTCTCAACCTAAACCACAGGCTTAGAGTTATGTCAAGTACTGAACTGGTCGAAACGCTATTCATCACCGACGGTTATCGCCATTAGGCGCGCCGACGCCCCGACAGAAATATGCGTCTTTCGTACCGAAACTATTTCGTGGTGGGTAGATCCGGACTCGACACGTCGAAAATCTGCCCGGGCTGCGACAACAGCGCGATCGCCACCGCGGCCTTTCGCTCCGACTTGTCCTTACTTCCCCACACCACGGTTCGCCCGTCGAGCAGCAGGATCGAGATATCGGACAACGTGCTCGCCCGAAGCTCGCCGACCTGATCACGCAGCAGTGGCGGCAACGTATCGAGCACCGCCAGTGCATCTTTCGTCACCGGATCACCGAACGCCGGATTCTCTGTCACCAGCCGAACCACCCCGGGCGGCGGTGGCGCGATTGCGAAATCGACCCCGGTCGAGTCGAGCAGATGGGTGCCGTCCGGAGAATCGAAGAACGCCACCGGGACTCGCTCCTCCACCGTCACCTGCACGGTCGAGGGATATTTGCGTTGAACACGCACCGTCGCCAACGCCGGAATCATCGCCACCCGCTGCGCCGCCGCCGCGGTATCGACCCGAACCAGCGGAAGACCGGCGGGAACGTCGAGCCGATCGAGAATTTCCTGCTCGGATACCGAGGACTCACCTGCAACCGCAATCGTCCGAACAGACATGAGAGGCGTGAAATACACCAGCGCAGCCGATCCCACCACGACAATTACGACGGCCAGCGCGATGAGCGTGGCCTTGCGCCGAGAACGTGCGACCCGGGCACGTTCTTCTTCTCGCGCCAGAGCGCGCGCCTGCTTCTCGCTCACCGTGTTCGACGAATCATCGTGTTCTGCAGCTGTTGCCGAACCCGAAGAACGGGCCGGGTCGGAGCGGCGGCTCACGTCGACGGCCGATCCTTCGATACTCCGCGGCCGGCTGCAGCACCGAAGTCGGTTTTCGATCGAAGTGCATCCAGAATCGGTTTGCCGAGCATCGTGACGTCACCGGCACCCATGGTGATGACCACGTCGCCGGGAACGCTGAGATGAGCGACCTGCTTGGCCACCAACGACAGATCCGGCTGATAGTTCACCGGTTTGGTCACCGCAGCCGCCACCAGCGCGCCGGTCACCCCGGGTAGGGGCTCCTCGCGCGCGCCGAAGACATCGAGCACCACGATCTCGTCGGCCAACGACAATGCTGCACCGAATTCATCGGCGAACGTCGCGGTTCTCGAGTACAGGTGGGGCTGAAACACCACGACCACCCGCCCCTGTCTGTCACCCGTACTGCCCTGACCGGCAACCAGAGCCTGCGCTGCCGTGAGCACCGCGCGAACCTCGGTGGGGTGGTGCGCGTAGTCGTCGAACACTCGGACACCGTGCTCCCGCCCGGTGAACTGAAAACGCCGATGAACGCCGCCGAAGCCGGTGAGACCGGCCAGCAATTCCTCGATACCGGCACCGACCTGCCGCGCCGCGACGAACGCCGCCAACGCATTGAGTGCGGTATGCCGTCCGGGAACACCGAGCCTCACCGTGCGCGCTGCGTCCTCGCCCGCGATCTGCAGCTGGGCGACACCACCGATGTCCTCGGGAACCCACGACAACAACCGAACGGCCATCTCGACCGGTCCTGCATCGATGTCCGAAGACCCGTAACCCAGCACCTTCACGCCGGGCATGTTCCGGTCGACCACGCGGCGAGCCAGCGCTGCCGAACCGGGATCGTCCATGCAGGCCACGAGGACACCGCCCGGACCGAGCAGTGCGGCGAAATCGTCGAACACCTGCACGTAGGCCTCGGTGGTGCCGAAATAGTCCAGGTGATCGGCCTCGATATTGGTCACGATGATGACGTTGGCGCTGTACTGCAGCAGCGATCCGTCGCTCTCGTCCGCTTCGGCCACGAACACATCGCCGCTGCCGTGATGGGCATTGGTCCCGGCCTCGTTGAGCTCTCCCCCGACCGCGAACGATGGATCGAACCCGCAGTGCTGGAGCGCGACGACCAACATCGAGGTGGTCGACGTCTTCCCGTGGGTACCCGAGACAAGCAACGTGCGGTACCCCTGCATGAGAGAGGACAGCACCGCCGGTCGCAACACCACCGGGATTCCGCGTTCGCGGGCTTCGACGAGCTCGGGATTGGTCTGAGGAATCGCGGCATGGGTCGTCACCACGACGGTGGGACCGCCGTCGATCATGTCGAGAGCGCTGGCATCGTGACCGATACGCACCTGGGCACCTCGTGCGCGTAGCGCGAGCACACCTCGTGATTCCTTGGCGTCCGATCCCGACACCTGCCCGCCGCGCGCCAGCAGAATACGCGCGATACCGGACATTCCGGCACCACCGATTCCCACCATGTGTACTCGTTCGAGCTCTGTCGGCAAATCCGACATCGCCCCACCCTCAGTTGTCACGCGGACGTCTCCCTCGTTCTCTTCGCTTGCTCGACGTCGCCTGCCTCAAGGCCGCGCCGCGTGCGCAGTATCGAGCACGATCTGCGCAACTGCAGCTGCTGCCCCCTTGTGCCCGGCCGCGGCCGCAGCACGAGACATGGTGGCGATTCGTTCGGTGTCGGCCACCATCGCAACCACCGTATCGGTCACGAAGTGCTGGGTGAGTGTCGCATCGGGTACCAGGATGCCACCTCCGGCGTCGACGACCGGACGAGCGTTGAGCTCCTGCTCGCCGTTGCCGTGCGGCAGGGGTACGTAGACCGCGGGTAGACCGGTCGCGGACACCTCGGCGACCGTCATGGCCCCGGACCGACAGATCGCCAGATCCGCGGCCGCGTATGCCAGATCCATCCGGTCGATGTACGGGAGCGCGACGTACGGCGCGTCCGGATTGCTCTGCTCGACGTCGAGTGTGTTCTTGGGGCCGTGTGCGTGCAGCACCGAGATGCCGGCACCGGCGAGAGCAGACGACGCTCCCGAGACCGCGTCGTTGAGTGACCGGGCTCCCTGCGAGCCACCGAACACCAGCAGCACCGGGCCATTGTCGGGTAGGCCGAAATGTGCACGGGCCTGCGCGCGCATCGCGGCCCGGTCGAGACCGGTAATAGTGGGCCGCACCGGGATTCCGATCACCTCCGCGTCCGCAGAACCGCGCGCGGCGATACCCGATCCAGAGACTGCCGCGAGCACACGCTGGGCCGACCGTGCGCCGACCTTGTTGGCGATGCCGGCCCGCGCGTTGGCCTCGTGAATGACCACGGGAATTCGGCCGCCGCGGCCGAGCAATCGACCGCGTGCGGCGAGGTAGGCAGGCAATGCGACGTAACCACCGAACCCGACTAGTACGTCGGCCTCCACGGCCGCGAAGATCTCCCTGGTTCGACGCACCGAACGCACGACGCGAACCGGCAGCTTCAGTAGATCGACGGTGGGCTTGCGAGGCAGCGGAACGGGTGGGATGAGTTCGAGTGCGTAACCCCGAGCCGGGACGAGCGTCGTCTCCAAGCCGCGGCTGCTGCCGAGGGCGGTGACGGTGACAGTGGGGTCGAGGACGCGCAGGGCGTCCGCCACGGCGAGCGCAGGCTCGATGTGCCCGGCCGTTCCGCCACCGGCAACCACTACGGAAATCGGTCGAGATGTCTTCTTCACCGTCGATATCCTCGCTCACCCGAGCGGACGGGTGGCCGACCGGGTTGTGGTTCCGGTCGAGGGCGGTACGAATTCTGTGGTTCCGGACGGGGACGGTAGGCCGACCGAGATCCGGCGGCGGTCTCTCGACGCTGCACCTCGGCTCGGCGGGCCGAGTCCGTACGGTGGCCGGACGATGTCGGCGAACCGGACCGTGTACCGGACACGCGAGTGCGGGCGCGAACCGGCTCGGGAGCTCGCGCGCCGCGGCCGTCCTTGCCCTTGGCCTTGCGTGATTCGAGCCGCTTGCGGTCCTGCGCCGCGAGGGTGGGACGAGTGGACTTCGATCGCGCCATCGCGGCTCGTTTGGGCGAGAAGACGGCAGGCAGCGGCAACCTGAGGGCCCGGGCGATACGACCCTCCTGCCCCGCATGCAGCGCCGCGATGGCTTCCGGTTCGTGCCGGGCCGCGCTCGCGATGATGCCGAACATGAGCAAGGTGATCGCAGTCGACGTGCCGCCGTAGGACACCAGCGGCAACTGCAGACCGGTCACCGGCAGCAGCCCGACGACGTAGCCGATATTGATCATGGCCTGGCCGAACACCCAGCACGTGGCACCGGCGGTCAACAGGCGCAGAAACGGATCCACCGACCGCATGGCGATGCGCAGGCCCGTGTAGACGAACAGACCGAACAATCCGATGACCGCGAGGCAGCCGATCGTTCCGAGTTCCTCGCCGATGATGGCGAAGATGAAGTCGTTGTGTGCGTTGGGCAGGTAGCTCCACTTTGCGCGGCTCTGCCCCAGCCCCCGACCGAACAGTCCGCCGTCGGCGAGTGAGTACTTGGCCTGCGTGGACTGATACGACAGACCCTGGGTGTCGTCACCCGGATTCAGCCAGGCCTTGACGCGGTTGGAGCGGTAACCGGCGGTGAACGCGAGAATCGTGGCCAGAGCCAGACCGGTCATCAGAACGGCACCGAACAGTCGGGCGTTGAGGCCGGCGAACCAGAGCAAAGCCACCAGGATGATGCCGAGGGCGATCGCGGTACTGAGGTTCGGCTGCAACACGACCAGCAGACACATCAGAAGACCTGCCGGTAGCAGCGGCACCAGCAACGACTTGATGTTGCCGTGTTCGCTGCGACGCGAGGCCAGCAGGTGTGCGCCCCACAGCACCAGCGCGACCTTCGCGAGCTCGGACGGCTGGAACGAGACGACACCGAAGTCGAACCATCGCCGTGCACCCTGGCGTTCGGCACCGATGCCGGGGATCAACACGAGCATCAGCATGGTGATCGAGACGAGGAAAAGCGGAAACGACAGCTTCCTGAGGTATCGGACCGGCAATCGAAGCGCGACGTAGAACGCGACCGCACCCAGCGCGACGCCGATCAACTGCTGAGTGAACAGGGCGTAGCCGGATTCGTCGGCCGCGAAGGACTCGGCGGACGACGCCGACAGAACCATCACCAGGCCCAGCACGGTGAGCAGTACGGCAATCGTGACGACCAGGTGGAACGACGCCAGCGGCCGGCCGAACCACAGACCGATGCGGGTGCGCGGGGCAGCGGTACGGCGCGGTGTACGCGGCGACTGCCCGGTAGTGGTCACGATCGTGTCGATCCGATGTCGGCGACCTCGAGGCGCAGCACCGAATCGGCGAAGCTACGACCGCGGTGGCCGTAGTCGACGAATATGTCCAGCGATGCGGCCGCTGGGGCCAGCAGGACGGTATCCCCCGGCGCAGCGCGTCCCGCCGCGTGGGCAACGACCGCACGCATCACCGCATCAGCATCTTCAGCACCATGAGTCACACCAGCATCGTCTCCCGAAGGGAGCCTCACGACCGGAACATCGGGCGCGTGTCGCGCCAAAGCCTCTGCGATCTGCATCCCATCACGGCCGAGAACCACCGCAGCCACGAGCCGATCGGCGATCTCGACGACCAGATCGTCGATCACGGCACCCTTCAACAACCCGCCCGCGATCCACACGACACGCTCGTGCGCCAGGATCGACGAACGAGCTGCGTGCGGGTTCGTCGCCTTCGAATCGTCGATGAACGTCACTCCGCCGAGCTCACGCACGACCGCGGCCCGGTGCGGTCCCACCCGGTAGCTCTGCAGACCCGCCCGAACTGCGTCGGCCTCGACCCCTATCGAGCGAGCCAGTGCCCCCGCCGCAAGTGCATCGAGAATGCCGGACGGTCCGCTCGGCTCTACGTCTGCAGCGGCGACGAGGTCGATATTCTCGCCGAAGGCGTTGTCCACGAGCACTCCGGCCCGCACTCCGAACTCACCCACGGCCGGCTCCCCCAGCCGGAAACCGACGGTCACGGGAGCAGACGACCCGGCCTGCAGACTCGCCGCCCGGGCATCGTCGAGGCCGACGACCGCGACGTCGCCGGTCAACGCGCGGGCCTTGGCCTGTACGTAACCGTCCATACCGCCGTGCCAATCGAGATGATCCTCGGCGATGTTGAGCACCACCCCTGCCGCCGGCCGCACCGACGGAGCCCAGAACAACTGGAACGACGACAGCTCGACGGCGAGGACACTCGGATGTGGGGTACGTCGCAACGCGTCGGCGATGGGGAGTCCGATGTTGCCGCAGGCCACCGATTCGATTCCGGCCGACTCGAGAATCGACGCCAACATCGAGGTGGTCGTCGTCTTTCCGTTGGTACCGGTCACCACCAGCCAGCGAGTTTCGGGACCGTACAGCTCGGCCCGGTCGACATGCCACGACAACTCCACGTCGCCCCACACCGGAATGCCCTGCTCGGCAACGGCGGCCAACACCGGGGAGTCGGGACGAAACCCGGGGCTGGTGACGACGAGGGAGAAGGCGGCGATTGCCTCCCGATCGGCCAGCAGGTCGTCCTGCAGCACCACCGCGGCACCGATGTTCGACGCCTCGTCGAGTGCGCTGAGATCGGAATCGGTGACGGTGACGACGGCTCCGAGGTCGAGCAGCGGCTGCACGACGGCGAGCCCCGAGATGCGGGCACCGGTCACCAACACCGCACTGCCGCGCAACCAGGTCAGGTCGGTCCGAGAGTCGTGCACAGATTCGGCCATGCCCTATCCGCCGACGGCAGCGAGATACTCGCTGTAGAACAGGGCCAGACCGACGGCCGACGCGATGGCGGCCAGCAACCAGAACCGGATGATCACCGTCGTTTCGGCCCACCCTGCCAACTCGAAATGGTGATGGAACGGTGCCATCCGAAACACGCGTCGACGACTGGATCGGAACACCGCGACTTGGATGACCACCGATGCGGCCTCGGCGACGAACAGCGCACCGATGACCACCATGATCAGCTCGGTCTTGGTGACCACCGACAGTCCTGCGATCAACCCGCCGAGGGCGAGAGATCCGGTGTCGCCCATGAAAATCTTGGCCGGCGCGGCGTTCCACCACAGGAAGCCGATGCATGCGCCCGCAGCGGAGGCGCAGACCAGTGCCAGGTCGAGGGGATCTCGAACGTCGTAGCACCCGGGAGCAGGACCCGCAGGGCCGGCGCAGGCTTGCCGGTACTGCCAGAAGGTGATGACGGTGTAGGCACCGAGCACCAACGTCATCGACCCGGCAGCGAGACCGTCGAGTCCGTCGGTGAGGTTGACCGAGTTGGACCACGCGATCACCAGCAGGCAGACGAAGAACACGAACACCACTGCCGACATCGACCAGGTGGCGATGTCGCGCACGTAGGACAGTTGGGTGCTGCCCGGAGTGAGGCCGCTGTCGCTGCGGAACTGCAGCACGAGAATCGCGAACAGCACGGCCGCCGTTATCTGACCGACGTACTTCCCGGTGGCGTTCAGGCCCAGGTTGCGCTGCTTGCGGATCTTGATGAAGTCGTCGAGGAAGCCGACGAGCCCGAGCACCGTGGTCAGTCCGAGAACGAGCAGGGCAGAGGCCGATGGACGATCTGCGTCGTACCCGATGCCGATCAGGTGTGAGCCCCAGTAGCCGGCCCAGATTCCCACGAGAATCGCAACGCCGCCCATGGTCGGCGTACCGCGCTTGGACTGGTGACTCGCGGGACCTTCCACTCGAATTTCTTGACCGAAGCCCTGTTTCGAGAACGCCTTGATCAGCACCGGCGTCAGCAGAATCGCGACGGCCAGTGCGATGCCGCCGGCGAACAGAATCTGCCTCACTGCGCATCCTCCGCGGCCGCGACGCTCGATGCGTCGGCCAACAGGGCGTCTGCGACGGTCCACATGGCACCGGATTGCGAGGCTTTCACCAGAACGATGTCGCCGGGGCGCACCTCCTCGCGCAGCACTGCGATCGCCGACTGGCGGTCGGGTACCAGCATCGACTCTTCGCCCCACGAACCTTCCATGACCGCGCCCTGATGAAGCGCCCGAGTGGGTCGCCCGGTGTCGACGATGATCAGCCGATCGACGTCGAGTCGAACGGCGAGCCGACCGATCGCGTCGTGCTCGACCACCGAGTCGGCACCGAGTTCGCCCATCTCGCCGAGCACTGCCCAACTGCGACGTTTCGGCCCGTCGTCACGGCGCGACATCGACACCAGAGCCTTGAGAGCGGCGCGCACCGAATCCGGATTGGCGTTGTACGAATCGTTGACGACGGTGACCCCATCGGCACGGGTACGCACATCCATCCGCCGGATCGACGTCGGAGCCGCAGTCGACAGGGCGTCGGCCACCTGCGTCAGAGTTGCTCCGCATTCGAGTGCGACCGCCGCTGCCGCAAGGGCGTTGCCGACCTGGTGTTCACCGTGCACCGCCAGAGTGATCGGTACCGATCCCGCCGCGCATTCGAGCGTGAACGACGCCCGGGCGTCGGTGTCGACCTGCACGTCGACCGCCTTGACGTCAGCATCGGCGTTTCGTCCGACTGTGACGATCGACGCCGTTGTGCGCGTCGCCATCTCGGCGACGAGTCGATCGTCGGTGTTGAGAATCGCCACTCCCCCGTCGGCGGCGCTCGGCAGTGCTTCGACGAGTTCGCCTTTGGCCAAGGCGATGGCCTCACGCGACCCGAATTCACCCAGGTGCGCGGTACCCACGTTGAGCACCACCCCGATCCGCGGCGGTGCAAGCAAGGCGAGTTCGGCGATGTGGCCGATTCCCCTGGCGGACAACTCGAGACAGAGAAAATCGGTATCGGCGTCGGCGCGCAGGGCCGTCCACGGATGGCCGAGTTCGTTGTTGAACGATCCGGGCGGTGCCACCACCGAGCCGAGGGGCTCGAGGACCGCGGAGATCAGATCCTTGGTGGATGTCTTTCCCGAGGATCCCGTCACGCCGACGACGGTCAGGCCGTGCTGTGAAGTCAGTTCGAGTACCGACGCTCGCGCGAGTGCTCCCAGCGCGGTCAGCACCGCCGAACCCGAGCCGTCCGGATCGTGTTCGAGTGCCATCGCGCGGCTCTCGTGCGGAACCGGGCGAACGACGACCGCCGGTACACCGACTGGACGCGCGGCGAGTACCAGCGCCGCACCGGCGGCGACCGCGCCTGCAGCGTGCTCGTGACCGTCCACCTTGGCCCCGGGAAGCGCGAGAAAAACGCTGCCGGGGGTGACCTTCCGTGAATCGAACTCCACCGGTCCGGACACCTCGACCGTCGGATCCGTGACATCGTGCACCGTGCCACCGACTATCTCGGCGATACGGGCGATCGACAGCGGAATCACCGAGTGCCCGCGCTCGTGGCGAATCGAGCGTCGATCGCGGAGGCGAGCACCACTCGGTCGTCGAACGGATGCTTCACCCCCGCCACCTCCTGGCCGGTCTCGTGCCCTTTTCCTGCGATCAACACAACATCCCCTTCACGGGCCCACACCACGGCCTGCTCGATCGCCGCTGCGCGGCCTGCCACATTTCGAACTTCACCACGAGCTTCGTTCGGAACCGACGATGCGCCGTCTTCCACTGCCTGTCGAATGGCGGCGGGATCCTCGCTTCGCGGGTTGTCGTCGGTCACCACCAGTAGGTCGGCCCCGCGCGCCCCGGCTGCACCCATCAGCGCACGCTTGGCGGTGTCGCGGTCTCCACCTGCTCCGAGCACCAGTGCGATCCGTCCACCGGACGACTCACGCAACGTTGCCAGTACGGCCTCGACTGCCGCAGGCTTGTGCGCGTAGTCGACCACCGCCAGAAAGTTCTGGCCCCGGTCGATTCGCTGCACACGCCCCGGCACGTCGACCGTTGCCAGCGCGGCCGCTGCCTTCGGCACGTCCACACCGGCCGCCGCGCACGTCGCCAGCGCGAGAACGCTGTTCGCGACGTTGTAGCGACCCGGGAGCCGAATCGAGACCGGAAGCTCGAGGCCGTGTGGGTCGGCGACGACGAACGACTGCGTACCGTCGTCGTGCTTGGCCCAGTCCGAGACCGACCATTGCGAATCGTCCCCGGTCGACGCGGTCACCACCGTCGAACCGGCAGCGCGCGCGATATCTGCCATGCGCACACCCCACGCATCGTCGACACAGACGACAGCGGTATCCGCGCGAACGGCAGAGTCGGCCGCGAACAAGCGACTCTTGGCCAGAAAATAGTCCTCGAGGGAACCGTGGAAGTCGAGATGATCCTGCGACAGATTGGTGAACGCGCCGACGGCGAAGCGGGTGCCGTCCACGCGGCCCAGAGACAGCGCGTGGGACGACACTTCCATCACCACGGTGTCGACGCCCTCCTCTTCCATGACGGCGAAGAGCGCGTGCAACTGCGGTGCCTCGGGTGTGGTGAGCGCACTCGGCACGTGTCGACCCGCCACGCGTGTCTCGATCGTGCCGATCAGCCCACAACGACATCCGGCGGCGGTCAGGCCGGCTTCCACCAGATAAGCCGTGGTCGTCTTACCCGACGTACCGGTGATCCCGATGACGGTCATCTTCGAGGAAGGATTGCCGTAGATCAGCGCGGATACTGCACCCAACACCTGACGCGGACGATCGTGCACGAGCACCGGAACCTGTCGGTCGGTGCCGGAGAAGGCGCGCTCGACGATATCGAGGCCGGCGGGGTCGGTGAGGACGGCCACGGCACCGCGATCGATCGCGTCGGCCGCGAACTCGGCACCGTGACGACTCGATCCGGGCAGTGCTGCGAAGAGATCACCGGGCAAGATGGACTGTGCTCTCAGATCGATACCGGTCACGCTCACTCCGGCGGGGTCACCGGCACCGATCGTGATACCGACTGCGGACGCGACCTCCCGAACTTCGGTGTGCGGCGGATGCGCCGGACGTGAACCCGGAGCCGGACGTGAATCCGATGTAACAGTCACTCCTGCTCCCTTCCTTTCTACTGCCGGCCGCGCATCGTCCCCGGCTCTGTCGGGCCGCGGCGGCGGCCGAACGAACGAGCTCGAACCGATGTGTCAGATTACCGGCGACCGGGATGGACATGTCGCCACCCCGACTCACGGACCGGCAGGATCGGATCTCAGTCGGCCTGCAGCACCAGCTTGGGACCCGGGTCCGCGGACATGGGCACACTGTCTCGTTGCAGCATCCAGCTGGCGATGTTGTGGAACAGGGGCGCTGCCGACTGACCGCCGGACCCGTCGGCGCTGCGCGCCGGCGCGTCGAGCATGATCCCGATCACGTAGCGGGGATCGTCGGCCGGCGCGATACCGGCGAACGTGATCCAGTACTTGGAGTTCGAGTAGCACTTGCACTCGGGGTCGACCTGCTGCGCCGTACCGGTCTTGCCACTGATCTGATAGCCCTCGACACCGGCGGACACGCCGGTTCCGCGCTGGTTGCCCGTGTCGTCCTGGGTGACGGATCGGAACATGTTCCGAACCGTCTTCGCGGTGTCCGGACTGACCACGTACACACCGTCCGGCTGCTGGGTCTCGGTCCGCTGGCCGTTGGCGTCCACCGTCGCCTCGACGATCCGCGGCGGAATGCGGACGCCGTCGTTGGCGATGGCCTGGTACATCCCGGTCATCTGCAGCAGCGTCATCGACAGACCCTGACCGATCGGGAGGTTGGCGAACGTACCGCCCGACCACTGATCGCGACTCGGCACGCTTCCGGCACTCTCGTTGGGCAGACCGACATCACTGCGCTGACCGAGGCCGAACCTGTTCAGCATGTCGGCGTATCGATCCTCGCCGACACGCTGCGCCAGCATCAGAGTGCCGACGTTGGACGACTTACCGAATACTCCGGTCGAGGTGTACGGGGCGACACCGTGTTCCCATGCATCCCGCACCGTCACCCCGGACATGAAGATGCTGCCCGGAACTTGGAGCACCTCGTCCGGTGTGGTGAGCCCGTACTCGACGGCAGCGGCTGCGGTGATGATCTTGTTCACCGATCCCGGCTCGAACGGGGTGGTGACGGGCAGGTTGCCCATCTCCTTGGTGCGGTCGTTGTTTCCGACGCCGATACCGGCATTGAAGGTGTTGTCGTTCGACATCGCCAGCACTTCGCCGGTCCGCGAATCCTGCACGTAGGCCGACGCATTCCTCGCTCCGGACAAGTCCTTCGCCAACTGGACCTGCTGCTGCACGTAGTACTGAAGGTCCGCATCGATGGTCAGTTCGACGCTGGAACCGTCGACCGCCGGCTGTTTGTCTCGCCAACTGCCGGGGATGACGGCGCCATCGGAACCACGGTCGTAGGTCTGCGAACCGTCGGTGCCGGCCAACGTTGCGTCGAGCGAATCCTCGAGACCGAGCAGACCGTGTCCGTCCCAACCGGTGGCACCGACGATGTTCGCGGCCAGCGACCCGCCTGGGTACTCGCGGATGTCCTGACGCTCCAGCCCGACCTGCTTGAAATCCGCACTGATCTTCGACGCCACAGTTGCGTCCACACCACGTGCCAGGTACGTGAATTCGTCGTTGCTCTTCAGCTTCGCGAGCAGATCCTTCTCGCTGATCACATCGCCGAGCTCCTCGTGGATGCGGGCGGCGATATCCTCGAGGTACTGGTCCGTTTCCGGCTCGGTGGGATCCTTCGCTCTGGCCTCGTCGAGTTCCTTTCGAACCCGAACCGGCTGGAACGTCAACGCTTTCGCTTGCATAGTGAACGCGATGGGGTTTCCGTTGCGGTCCAGAATCGACCCGCGCATCGCAGGATCGACGATCGTGGTGGTGCGCTGCGACGCCGACTCGGCCGACAGTCTCGGACCGTCGAATCCCTGAATCCACAGCAACTGTGCCGCCGCGACGACGAGCGCACCATACATCAGAATGCGACCGGTTCCGTGCCGGAACCGAAAAGTGGACGAGTCGAGGCGCTTCCGGCTGGGCGGCCGACGGCGCGGAGCAGGGGTGGGCCTGGTCACTGCCCGTCACCCGCAGCGTCGCCGGTGGCTCCAGCCGAAGGTGTTTCGACCGATGGTGTTTCGACCGAGGGGATGGTCATGGGAACCAATTGTTCAGCAAGCGCGGTGTTTCCAGCACCATTGCTTGCACTCGGCGTGGCGGCGCGGGTATCGACCGTGTCCGAAGGCCGGTTGGGTTGCGAGGCGCTGCGCGGAATCAGCTGCTGCTGAGTTCCTGTGGCCGGTGTCGTGTTTGCTCCTGCAGCAGAGTTCGGCACGGGATCGAGCGGGGCCACCGGCTCTCCGTCGGCCGGGGCGGGTGTGCCCACGACCTGCACACCACCGTCCGGTCCGACGATCAAGCGCGGTGGATTCTTGGCCGGAACCATGCCGAGGCCGGCGGCCTTGCGCGCCAATTCGGTCGGCGATTCCGCCAACTCGACATCTTTCTGGAGAGATGCCCGCTGCTGAGCAAGTTCGGTGTTGACGGCCTTGGCAGCGCTGAGGTCATAGGAGTCCCCTGCAGACCGCGTGGTCAGCAACAGTGTCAACCCGAGCCCGATGGCGAGTAAGCCGATGACCAAGGCGACGAACGGAATACGCGCGGCAATCGCGCTTCCGTCGATCGACCGACGCGCGCTGGAACCACGAGCGGAATCAGACGTGTGAATCGATGCGCGCTGCTGCCGGCGCTCGTACGCACGGAGAGCAGCACCGGATCGCCCGCCGCCACGACCGGACCGTTCCGGTCCTGTCCGTGGCCCGTGGGGCGCGACCCTGTCCCGGGTGGCCGGAACCCGATTGCGTTGTGTTCCAACAGTTGCGCCTGGAACCGTCATTCCGCTCTCCTTGCAATCCGTTCG
Source organism: Rhodococcus sp. AW25M09 (assembly GCF_000333955.1). Classification (GTDB taxonomy): domain Bacteria; phylum Actinomycetota; class Actinomycetes; order Mycobacteriales; family Mycobacteriaceae; genus Rhodococcoides. The sequence continues at coordinate 34,681 of NZ_CAPS01000072.1, read as the reverse complement.
GCGGCGCGCAGTCTCACGGGAGCCGAACGTGGGTTGACTTCGATTTCTGCATCCGAGGCCCGCTCGGCACCTCTGGTCAGGAGCCGGAACTCCGGACCCATTCCAGGAAGCTCGACGGGCAGCCCCTCGGGGCTACGGGATTTGACCCGGGGGGCCAACTCCTGCTTGACAACTCGGTCTTCGAGCGATTGATAGGACATGAAGACGACCCGACCACCGACGGCCAACGCATCGAGCCCGGCAGGCACTGCCGCCTTCAACGAGTCCAGCTCACCGTTGACCTCGACGCGCAGCGCCTGAAACGTGCGCTTGGCCGGATGCCCTCCCGTGCGCCGCGTCGCCGCCGGAATTGCGGCATAGAGCAGTTCCACCAAAGGACCGCTCGTAGTGAACGGTGTGTGCTCACGACGCCGCAGAACAGCGGAGGCGATCTTGCCGGCGAACCGCTCCTCACCGTATGTACTGAGCACCCGCGCGATGTCGCCGTGCGAGTACGTGTTGAGGATGTCGGCCGCAGTGATGCCCACCGTCGGATTCATCCTCATGTCCAGAGGGGCGTCGACGGAGTATGCGAATCCGCGATCGGACTCGTCCAGCTGCATCGACGACACCCCGAGATCGAACAGAATGCCGTGAACCGATTCGAGCGCGGGTAGATCGGCTTCGTCGAGTGCTTCGGCGATACCGTCGTAAGTGTTGTGGACCAACGTGATTCGATCCGAAAACGGAGCCAATCGAGCACCGGCGCGTGTCAGCGCGTCAGGATCGCGGTCGAGTCCGATGAGGTGCAGGTGCGGATAGGTCCGCAGGAAGTGTTCGGCATGACCGCCGAGTCCGAGAGTGGCGTCGATCATGACTCGAGTGCTGTCGGCGCAATCCACTGCGGGACCGAGTAATTCGACTGCCCGCTCGAGTCGAACCGGCACGTGAACCGGGCCTGCGGACCGGCGGGGGGTTCGATCGGCAGACGACTCGCTCTCGTCCTGCCCGACACCCTCCGTCATGGTTCCTCCCGGTCGTGCGTACGTACTTCTCGCCCGGGTCCGGGCCATGCGGGTTACCCACGGACGCCGAAGCGAATGCTTCGAGGTCCCTGTCCGATAGGGAACCTGGCGTTGGGGAAGAACGTCAGGGTCCTGATCTGCGAAACCTGGCGTTGGGGAAGAACGTCAGGGTTCTGATCGGGCAGAGGCCTCGCTGCACTCGCAGGCGACCTGGGCGGGCTACAAGATCCCTCCGAGGGATTCGTCGAACGCGTCGGAGAAATCCTGCTCGTTCTCGGCGGAGTAACGGGCCCATGCTTCGTCGTTCCAGATCTCGATGAAATCCATCGAACCGATCACCACGCAGTTGCGTTCGAGCCCCGCGTAGCGGCGATGCTCAGGACTGATGGTGATGCGACCCTGTCCGTCCGGCCGCTGCTCATCGGTTCCCGAGAAGAACTGACGAACATAGGCACGGGCTTTCGGGTTGGAACGAGAAGCTGCTGTCAACTTCCGAGAGCGCTCCTCGAAGTCTGCCGCGGTGTAGACAGCGAGGCTGAAATCCTGCCCCTTGCTCACCATGACACCTCCTGCAAGCGCGTCCCGAAACTTGGCCGGCAACGTGAGTCGACCCTTGTCGTCGAGCTTTGGCGTGTAGGTACCGAGAAACACTCGCCACCTCCAGCCTCGACTCTCCGCTGCGGACCACTTTACCCCACTCTCCCCCACTTCGACCCATCCGCAGCAGAGAAATCTTCGGCGAATACACGTCTATCGAGCTCAGAGCACCTAAGACTGACCCCAATTACTGCGAGGGTCTCGAATGGACATCGCTGCCACCAGGCGATCACAGCCCTCGAAAACTACTCGGGTGGGCGTGTCGACCTGGCATTTTGCACCTGGGTGGCGGGGCAGTCCAGCCTGAAGCAGCGTGATCCGGGTCCAGTGGGGAAAAGTGGGGAATCGTGATGAACGTGGGGCGAAGTGGGGAGAACGCCCCGAAACAGCTCGTGCAGCGGATGCAGCGAGGACCCCAGACGCACCGGCACAGCAGTATCGGGTGTGCAGATCCGCCCTGGCGTCGGGATTCGACACGAGAGTCAGGGGCGGTATCTCACCGGCTGCAACGACAGCAGCACCTCACCCGAAGGTGAGGTGCTGCTGTGTGTAGTGCGTGAAGTTGTAGTAGGGCCGGTACGGATCGCGCCCGGTTCGCTCGGAACCCAGCCGACCTACTCCTGGTCGAACCTCTTTCGGAACCGGTCTTCCATACGAGAGGTGAAACTGCCGCCCTTGCGGCCACCCTTCGACTTCTGCTTGGCACCACGACCGGAAATGTCGGTGACATTTTCGGCTGTGCCACCTTCCCCTTTAGCGGCTTCGGTGCCCTTCTTGGAACCACCGAAGAGGAACAGCGCCCCGGCACCGAACATGAACAAAAAGCCGATGAGACTGACGACGAGAAAAGCCAAACTGTTCGTCGACAGGGCAACACCAGCGACGAGCAACACGAGTCCCACGACGAACAGTGCGGCGGCTTGAAAACGCCTCCTGCTCGACGCCGCGCGAACGCGGCCGCCTCTCACGTGAGAAGCGAATTTGGGATCCTCGGCGTAGAGAGCGCTCTCGATTTGATCGAGCATGCGCTGCTCGTGCTCGGAGAGTGGCACGGTACCTCCCCCTGCACAGATATTGAAGGCCATTTCGGTTGCGAAATGACGGGAAGCTGACCTTGGCGGCTACCTGCTGTCGATGATACGAGCTGAATCCGCTGCTTACCACCTACTCGCACGATGTGTTCCTGAGAAACATCGAAGTTTTCGAGACGGACGTCCCGGAAACGACGGCCGAACACCGCGTGACGTGGCAGTTCACTCTTCGCGACCGGCCGCGTGGATCACGCCGACATCGGCGCCGACATCGGATCGACTGCAGTGAAGCTCGACCGGTCGCCCAGCCGATCGTCCACCGAGTTCAGAAAACGGCTGACGTGCCGGTAGAAATCGTCGGCATCGAGCTCGGCGATCGTGCTCGATGCGCCCGCCTCGACCGCAGCGCGAGTGGCCGAGAACGACGCGAAGTAGTCCGCCCAGACGGCGAGATCAGGTGCTGCCTTCGCCATCAACACCCACGCGCTGCGCGAGCGAGGACGTACTCCGATCGAGTTGGGCACCGACGCCAGCACCGCTGCCGCGCCCTTGAGCGCCGCGGCGTAACTCCCGAGAAATCGATCGCCCGCGCCACTCTCCCCGATGGACTCCGACAGCAGTGCATCGGCTCGACCGAGCAGAATCTGGGCCTGACGCGATACCGGGGACCGCACGCCGGCTTCGAACGCCTTCGTGATCGTCATACTCGAACACCTCCAGTTCGAATCTCCGGTGCGTACCTGCCGCGCCCGGAACCGTGATGAAGCCTTACAGTCGAACCCCGGGGAATCGGACTCTCGGAATCGAGTCGACGCCACCGGCGCACTCGGCCCCGATCATCGAACACCCGTTCGACACATTGAATATAGCTGTGCCCACCGACAAGTTGCCGAAGAAAGGGTGAGAACAGTCGTCACCGATGCGCAGACAACGCCCTACCTGGTCGATCTGACGCCCCCGGAATTCCGCCAGCGGCTGGTCGAGGCGCTGTCGATCTACGTCGAGGCCATGGGTTACCCCCGCGGAACCGAGAAGAGCCGAGCCCCGATGTGGAGCGAACATCTGCACCGGCCGGGTTGGCGAGCAGTCGGGGCATTGCTGCCGAACTCCGACCCGACGCAGGCCGACCCCCTGGTTGCCGTTGCCTACGGCTACCACGGCGCTGCACACCAGTGGTGGCATCAACAGGTTCGGGACGGCTTGCGGCGAACGGGGCACTCTCACCGACAGGTCGAGGCCGTGCTCGGTGACTACTTCGAGCTGACCGAGTTGCACGTCCTCCCGCGCGCCCAAGGCCATGGTCTCGGCGGCCGACTGTGCAGCCGACTGCTCGACGGTGTCACAGCGAACAACGTGATGTTGTCCACTCCCGAGGTGGCGCAGGAGAACAATCGGGCCTGGCGGCTGTACCGGCGGCTGGGCTTCGCCGACGTGTTGCGGGACTTCACGTTCGCCGGTGATCGACGCCCCTTCGCCGTGCTGGGTCGCCGGTTGCCGCTGGAGCAGCCAGTAGCCTGAAGATGTGATCGACGCTGTGGTGGTGGGCTCCGGCCACAACGCCTTGACCTCTGCCTGTTACCTGACCGATGCCGGGATGTCGGTAGAGGTTCTCGAGCGCGACACCATCGCTGGTGGAGCGGTGTCCACGGTGGAGCGCTTTCCCGGCCATCGAGTGGACCGGGGCTCGTCGGCGCACATCATGATTCGACACACCGGCATCATCGAAGAGCTCGATCTCGCGGCGTTCGGACTGCGCTACATCGACTGCGATCCGTGGGCGTTCGCGCCGGGAGCAGTCGACACCGACGAACGCGCCATCGTCTTCCATCGCAGTCTCGACCGGACGTGCGACTCCATCGCCGCCGCATGCGGGACGGCGGACGCCCGTGCCTACCGTGACTTCGTCGCTGTCTGGGGTCCCCGTAGCGAGCGCACCATGCGCGCGTTCGGTGGACCGCCCACCGGATCGAAGTTGCTCCGATCCTTCTGGGGACTCGGCGCTCCGGACGGGGGCAGCATGCTCTCGCGTGAGTTCCTCGCCACCGGAGATTCTCTGTTGGACGAGATGTTCTCGAGTGAACGCCTCAAGGCGGCACTGGCGTGGTTCGGCGCACAGTCGGGGCCACCGATGTCCGAGCCCGGTACCGCACCGATGGTCGGCTTCGCCGCTCTCATGCACACCCTTCCGCCGGGCCGCGCCGTCGGCGGCAGTGGCGCGCTGACCGAGGCGATGATCGCTCGGTTGGACCGGGACGGTGCAGCAGTGACCCTCGGAGACGGCGTGACCTCGCTCGTTCGCCGCCCGCACGGCTGGACCACGAGAACAGCGTCGGGCCGGGCGATCGACAGCCGCATCGTCGTCGCCGGGTGCCACATCCTGACCACCCTCGAGCTGCTCGCCGACGGCGGACACGACGCGGTGCAGATCGCCCGGTGGCGCAGCACGATCCGGGTGGGTCCGGGAATCGGAACCGCGGTACGGCTGGCCACCGACGCACTTCCGGTGTATCCGAGTGCCGACCGGATCGAGGACGCCACTCACGGTCTCGCACTGCTCGTCCGTGACCGAAACCAGCTGCGCCTGGCGCACGGGCATGCACTGGCCGGTGAACTCCCACCGACCCCGGCCGTTCTGGGAATGTCGTTCAGCGCCCTGGATCCCACCATCGCACCACCGGGACAGCACCAGATTTCACTGTGGTCGCAGTGGCATCCGCACACTCTCGCCGACGGTAGGCAGTGGCGCTCGAATGTTCCCGGCGAGCGCTCGCTGGCCGAGTTCGAGGCGGATCGGATCGTGGCCGAGATGGATCGGTACGCACCCGGTTTCGCCGATGCCGTGGTGGATCGGTACGTCCAGTCGCCGCCGGACATCGAGCGTGAGCTCGGTCTGATCGGAGGCAACATCATGCACCTCGACATGTCGTTGGACCAGATGATGATGTGGCGTCCGCATCCCCAGCTGGCCGGCCACCGAGTCCCGGGGGCGGATGGCCTGTACCTCACCGGTGCATCCACCCACCCCGGCGGCGGGGTCACTGCAGCCAGTGGTCGCTCGGCGGCGCGGATAGCGATCGCCGACGCCCGGGCCGGACGTCGGCGCGAATTCTTCAGGAGGAGGCAGGCATGAGGCTTGCACCGATCGTCGTGGCGGCCACCGCTGTCGGCTGCCAGATCGTGTATCCGCTGGTCTCGGGATCGACTCGAGACACGGTGACGATCGCTGTCGTAGCGTTGCTCGCGCTCGCGTCGATTCTGCACGCTGCGCTGCACCGGGGCGCGGTGTGGACCACCGCTCTGGTCGTCGTGACCGCCGGCACCGGGTTCGCGTCCGAACTCGTCGGCACCGCAACCGGCATCCCGTTCGGCGAGTACTTCTACGCGCAGAATCGTCTGGGCCCCAGCCTGTTCGAGGTGCCCCTGGTGGTCCCGCTGGCCTGGACGGCCGGTTTCTACCCGATCTGGTGCGCGGTGAGCTTCGTCGTCCGCCGTCTCGATACGTCGCCGGTGCGCAGCGCTGCGCTTCGGATCGCAGCGGTAGCGGTGGGCATGGTCGGCTGGGACCTCTATCTCGATCCACAGATGGTCACCGACGGCCAGTGGACCTGGACCGCCGGTGCCGACGGACTACCGGGGGTGCCGTCGATTCCGCTGACCAACTACCTCGGCTGGCTCGTGGTGGCCACACTGATGGCGGCCATCATGGAGTCGCTCGACCGGGCTGTCGGCATCGCACGCCTGTCCGACGGCCGGCCGCGCGCGTCCGACGACGCGGTACCCATCGGGCTGTTCCTGTGGACGTGGCTCGGGTCCGCCCTCGCCCACGCGGTATTCCTCGACGGTCCAGAACTTCGGTTCTCGGCGGTGTACGGGTTCGTGGTGATGGGTGTGGTCGGCATACCTATGGTCTATATCGCCGGCCGCGGTCGATGGCGTCGGCCACGATCGCGCGCAGCCGTCGATCGTCTCGGTAACGACACGCCTCGTTGACAACCCCTGCCGACTGACATCGGCTCGGTGCCCTGGCACGATGTCGGACGTGCAGTCGACATCGCGAACACCCTTCCGAACCCACCGACGCCGAGTTCTCTCGGTGGTCGCACTGGCGCTGCTGGTTGCGCCGATGCTGGCCGGGTGCCTTCGGGTGCAGGTCACGATGGGGGTGTCCGCAAACGACCGGGTGGCGGGCCAGATCGTGGCGGCCAGTGTGCCGACCTCCGATACCGACACCGGCCCGGAACTGGTGGTTCCCTCCTCGATCGAGGACAAGGTACGGGTCGAGCCGTACGACCAGGACGGGTACGTCGGTTCACAGGCCATTTTCGACGATCTCTCGTTCGGCGACGTGCAGACGCTCGGTTCGATCTATCAGAACGCGGCGGGATTGTTCCAATTGGAACTGCAGCGTTCGGGTGACACCGTCACTCTGTCGGGCAATGCCGATCTCTCCTCGGTCCCGGCTCAGGGTTCGGACGTGCAGTTCACCATTGCATTTCCCTCCCGCATCGGTACCACCAACGGCACTCGCGAGAGCGACAACTCGATCTCCTGGAAATTGCCTGCGGGCGAAGTCACTTCGATGCGCGCAGAGGTCAACTATCCCGATCCGAACACCCGAAGCTTCGCCGGCTGGGCCGGAATCGTAGGCGGGGTGACCGTCGGCATCGCGGCCATCGTCGGTGCAATGGCCTGGGTTTCGCGCAACCCACCACTGCTCGATCGTCGGCCGCGACATCCCAAGGCGGACGACTCGACCGGCAGAACGTCGGTGTGAGTAGCCGATTCCTCGCACGGACCACTTCGACGGCGGCCGTCCTCGCAGCGGCGTCCGCTGCGGTGTCGCTTCTCAATTCTCGGTCCATGCCGCGTTTGCGCACTCCGGAACTTGATGTCACCGAACGAGTGGTCGTCTGCATTCCCGCTCGCAACGAGGCTGCGACCCTGCCCCTGCTGATCGAGGACCTCACGCGTCAACGCTCGTGCACGAATGTGCACATCATCGTCCTCGACGACGACTCCAGCGATGGAACGGGTGCCGCGGCCCGCGAGGCCGCAGGCGGCGATCCCAGGATTCGCGTCGTGACTTCCGATGCTGCTCCCCCGACTGGCTGGACCGGCAAGGCCGCCGCCTGCGCAGAACTGGCGAGACTGGCCGCCGAGGACGACGTGCAGGCATCGATGATCGTGTTCGTCGACGCCGACGTTCGACTCGCGCCCGATGCCCTGGCGGCTGCAGCTCGGATGCTTCGCAGGCGCGGCTCGGCGCTGCTGTGCCCTTGGCCCGAACAGCGGGCCGGGAGCGTCGCCGAACGACTCGTCCAACCCCTCCTCGCGTGGTCGTGGATGTCCACCCTTCCCGTATCGGTGGCCAACTCGACGCTTCTACCTTCGATGGCGGTTGCCTGTGGTCAGTTCATGGCCTTCGACACCGCCGCCTACCGCGCCGTCGGAGGCCACGAATGCGTCGCTGCCAGCGCGACCGAGGATCTCGATCTGGCACGTGCCCTGCGCCGGCGGGGGTTTTACACTGCGGTGGCGTCGGGTGCGGGGTTCGTCAGCTGCCGAATGTACGACGGAGCCGCTGAACTGAGATCCGGCTACAGCCGCTGGCTGTGGAGCGAGTTCGGTGGCCCGATCGGTTCGGCCGTTGCAGGCCTGGCGCTGGCCACGATCTATGTGGTGCCCCCCATAGCGGCACTCACCGCCTCGGGTTCGACGCGCCGGCTCGGCGGTGCCGCCTACCTGGCGGGCGCGGTGTCGCGAATGGCCGTGCGACAGCGTGAATCGGGATCGCGGTTCGGCCGCGAGGATGTTGTCGACGCGGCGTTGCATCCGCTGTCGATTCTCGCGTTCGTCGGGCTCGTCGCCGAATCCCACCTGCGCAGGCAACGTGGCTCACTGTCGTGGAAGTCGCGCCCGATGCCCGCGCCGCAGCGCTAGACCCGCGCGGGCGCGAGACCCAGGTTGCTCAGCACCTCCCGCGTCGCGCGCGCGAAGTTCAGCGTGATGAAGTGCAACCCGGGCGCACCCTCGGAGATCAGCCGCTCGCCGATGGTCGTGGCCAGTTCGATGCCCACCTCGCGGACGGCAGCGCGATCCTCCTCCGGGCCGGATCCGGCTGCGCGAATGAACTTCTCGTCCAGGTACGAGGGGAGCGTGGTGCCCGAGAGCTCGAGCATCCGGCGAACCGACCGGAGCGAGGTGATGGGCATGATCTCGGGGATGATCGGCTTGGCACCCTGCTCGGCGTCGTACGCACTCACACGGTCTCGCAGACGCAGATAGTCGTCCACATCGAAGAACATCTGAGTGATCGAGTATTCCGCCCCGGCGCGAAGTTTGCCGACCAGGCCCCTGGTGTCCTGCTCGAGGTCGTCGGCCCGATGGTGTCCTTCGGGGAACGACGCCACGCCGACGTGGAAGTCGCCGAGATCACGTACCAGCCGGACGAGCTCCTCCGCGTACTCGACTCCGTCGGGATGCTTCTCCCAATGACCGAGCGGATCGCCCGGAGGGTCGCCGCGCAGCACGAGGATATTGGTGATGCCACGGTCGGCGTAGGACCCGACCATCGAGCGCAACTCGTCGACACTGTGCGAAACCGCTGTGAGATGCGCCACCGGCAGCAATGTGGTCTCTTCGGCGATCTGCCCGGTGACGCGCACCGTCCGGTCGCGGGTGGAGCCGCCTGCCCCGTACGTCATCGACACGAATGCGGGCTGAAGTTGCTCGAACTCGCGAACCGCCCGCCACAGTCTTGCCTCTGCGGCGGCATCTCGTGGTGGTGAGAACTCCACCGAGAAGGGGATTCTGGCCTCCGGATCGTTCCGTAGTCGGTCGACGATGGACGGCGTGCTCGTCACGAACCCTTGGCTCGACCGCCCCCGGACGGAATCTTCACTCACCAGAAGATCATATGTTGTGCTCCGGTAGAGCCCGTCGGGCCTCCCGGAGGTCGGTTGTTCGCTGCATGTCGGCGCGCTCCTGTCGAGGGCTACTAGTCTGGGGACTGAATCCGACATATCCGTAGCAAACCTTGGAGGATCGTCCTGTCCGGAGACTTGTCTTCGCCCGTCGTCGACACCCCCACCGCCGCAACCGGTCCCACATCGCTGCGCACGGCCGTGGACGCGAAGCTCACCGAGTTCTTCGCCTCGCGCCGCGCGGTCGTCGACACCGTCGGCGGCGGCTACCCCGCCGCGGTGGCCGATCTCGAGGCATTCGTGCTGCGTGGCGGCAAGCGTATGCGTCCCGCATTCGCCTGGACCGCGTGGCTCGGTGCCGGTGGCGAATCGACCGGCGCACAAGCAGACGCAGTGCTTCGTGCGTGCTCGGCGCTCGAACTGATCCAGGCGTGCGCCCTGATCCACGACGACATCATCGATTCGTCCAGCACGCGGCGCGGTTTCCCGACCGTGCACGTCGACTTCGCCCGACGGCATCGGGATGCCGGCTGGTCCGGCTCCTCGGAGCACTTCGGCGAGTCGGCCGCAATTCTCGTCGGCGATCTCGCGCTGTGCTGGGCCGACGATCTACTGCGCGAATCGGGCATCGACGCCGACGCTGCACAGCGCGTCCAGCCGGTGTGGTCGGCCATGCGCACCGAGGTCCTCGGCGGTCAACTTCTCGATATCGAGGCCGAGGCAGGCATCGACGAGAGTGTGGCGGCGGCCATGCGTGTCAACCGGTACAAGACCGCCGCCTACACCGTGGAACGGCCGCTGCAAGTCGGCGCGGTGCTGGCGGACGCCGACGAGGACTTGACAGCGGCGTACCGCAGCTTCGGTGCCGACATCGGGATCGCGTTTCAATTGCGCGACGACCTGCTCGGAGTGTTCGGCGACCCCGAGGTGACCGGCAAACCGTCGGGCGACGACATCACCGAGGGCAAACGCACCGTGCTGATCGCCTCGGCACTGCAGCAGGCCGACCTGACCCGGCCCGATCATGCCGCCACGATCCGGGCCGGCCTCGGAACCGCACTCGACGCCGAAGCCGTCGCGGAGATCCGTTCCATTCTCGTCGAACTCGGCGCAGTGGACGCAGTCGAACGGCAGATCGACGAACTCGGCACTCGGGCCGTGGCCACCCTCGACAACAGTTCGATCGAACCGGCCGCTGCCGCGCATCTGCGCGCCATGGCGACCGCCGCCATCCAACGGCAGTACTGAAAGAGAGCGTCATGTCTTCTATGCGCGCGGTCACCGGCCCCACCGACACGGTCGTGGTGGTGGGAGCCGGATTGGCCGGATTGGCCGCCGGTCTGCATCTGGTGGGAGCAGGCAAGAAAGTGATCCTCGTCGAGCGAGACGAGACCGTGGGTGGCCGGGTCGGGGTGTATCCGGTGACCGACACCGACGGTTCGCACCTGTACGACATCGACAACGGTGCCAGCGTATTGACGATGCCGAACCTGGTGCTCGAGGCACTCGCTGCCGTGGGTGCCGACTTCGAGTCGACGTCACCGCCGATTCGGCTCACGACGCTCGCGCCGTCCTATCACACGCGATACGCCGACGGTACGTCGATCGACGTCTATTCCGACCCCGAGGCGATGACAGCCGAGGTCGAACGGACCTGTGGGCCCACCGAGGCGCAGGGGTATCGCGAACTTCGCCGTTGGCTCGCCGACATATTCGATGCCGAGTTCGATCGGTACATCGATTCGAACTTCGATTCCCCGCTCGATCTCGTGGGATCGAAGGCCGCGATCCGCGACACCGCCACGCTGGCGAAGCTCGGCGGTTTCGGTCGACTCGGACCGCGTGTCGATCGCTTCCTGAAGGACACACGACTGCGTCGGGTCTTCACGTTTCAGGCGCTCTACGCGGGCATGGCACCGCAGAAGGCTCTCGCGGTGTACGGGGCCATCGCACACATGGACACCTCCCTCGGGGTGTTCTTCCCCGAGGGAGGCATGGCCACAATCGCCAAAGCGATGGCCGATGCGTTCGTCGCGGCGGGTGGAACGCTCGAGCTCGGAACCGAGGTCGTCGACATCACCGTCGACCGCGGCCGCGCAGACTCCGTGCTGACCACAACGGGCCGTCGAATCGCGTGCGACGCACTTGTGCTCACCGCAGATCTGCCCGTCGTCGATCGACTCCTCGACCGGGCATCGGTGTCGAAGAAGGGCCGAGGAAACGGCTACGGCGTTGTCTCGCCATCGGCGGTCGTCGCGCACGGCACCGTTCCCGTCGAACACACGACACTGTGGCCTGCTCGTGCGCACCACACCATCGACTTCGGTGACGAATGGGCCGAGACTTTCCGTCGGATCACCGCGAAGACGGGCAAAGGATCGTTGATGGCCGACCCGTCGTTGCTGATCACGCGGCCGTCGGTGAGCGATCCGAATCTCGAAGTGATCCGCGGCGGTGTCCGCAGTGAACCGGTATCGATTTTGGCACCGTGCCCCAACCTCGACAGCGCTCCGCTGCCCTGGGGCGAGCTGGCGCAGCCGTACCTGCGCGAGATCCTCACCACTTTGGAGGGCCGCGGCTACAAGGGCCTGCTCGACAGCTTCGTGCTCGATCACATCGACACTCCCGAGACATGGGCGCGGAAAGGCATGATCGAGGGTTCACCGTTCTCGTCCGCGCACGTCTTCCGTCAGACCGGGCCGTTCCGACGCAAGAACATGGTCTCCGGACTCGACAACGTGGTTCTCGCCGGCTCGGGCACGACTCCCGGCGTGGGCGTTCCCACCGTTCTGGTATCGGGAAAGCTCGCCGCCGAACGGGTGACAGGACGTCGCGGGCGGTAGGTTCGTTCGATTCACTGCGCCGACCAACTAAGCTGAGCGCGATCGTTTGCCGGTCGCGCTCATTGCTGCGACCATGATCGTTCGGTGAACGGCGAGAACACAACGGCTGACGTGTACATCTCGGATCCACAACTCGTTGCAGAGGAGGAGCAGGCGGCAATGTCTTCGATTTCGTCGCACTCCACCTCTGCGGATCGCTCCCCGGACGGCCCCGATTCCGCTGCTGCTCGACGGCCGTCGAGGCTGACCACCACCGGGAACTTCCTGCGCAGTCCCGAGGGAAAAGCCGCAATTCTCGGTGTCGTCGGTGCCATCTGCATCATGTTCGGCGGCTTCGGCGCTGGAAGCGTGCGCCGACGAGATCCGTTGCTCGAGGAGATGCACCTCTCCTGGCTGCGATTCGGTCACGGATTCGTCTTGTCGACCGTCATCGTCTGGGTCGGCGTGCTGCTGATGATCACCGCCTGGGTTCGGCTCGGGCGCGCGACCCTGCACGGCCGCACCACCGTCGGCGAACTGCGCTGGATCGTTCCGGCGTGGACGGCTCCGCTGCTGCTGTCGGTACCGATGTTCAGCCGCGACGCCTATTCCTACCTGGCTCAAGGTGCCCTGCTGCGCGACGGTTTCGATCCGTATGCCGTTGGCCCCGTCGCCAATCCCGGAGTCCTACTCGACAACGTCAGCAACGTCTGGACCACCACCACGGCACCGTACGGCCCGCTGTTCCTATTGCTCGGGCGCGGCATCACCAGCGTGACGGGCGACAATGTCATCACCGGCACCATGTTGCTGCGTGTGACCATGTTGCCCGGTCTGGCGCTGATGATGTGGGCGGTTCCGCGTCTGGCCCAGCACCTCGGCGGCCGCGCGACCACTGCAGTCTGGCTCGCCGTCCTCAACCCCTTGGTGCTGATCCACCTGATCGGCGGGGTGCACAACGAGCTGCTCATGGTCGGACTGATGACTGCGGGCATCGTGTTGGCGCTCGAACATCGTCACGTGTCCGGTATCGCGCTGGTGGCGATAGCGGTGGCGATCAAGGCGACAGCCGGTCTGGCACTGCCCTTCCTGGTGTGGATCTGGATGCTGCACCTGCGCGACAAGGCCAGCGCCGAAGGCCGCAAGCCGACGCCACCGCTCCTGGCGTTCACGAAGACCGCAGGAATCGGAGCCGCCGTCTTCGTTGCGGTGTTCGCCGTCGCATCCGTGGTCGCTGGAGTGGGGATCGGGTGGCTGACAGCGCTCTCGGGATCGGCCAAGATCATCAACTGGCTTTCGCTCCCCACGATTCTCGCGCACCTGGTGACCGTGAGTACCTCCTGGTTCCTCGATCTGCGCCTCGGACCGGTTCTCGACGTGACACGTCTGCTGTGCGCCATAGCGCTGGTCGGAGTTCTCGCCGCAGCCTGGTGGCTGGGCAGACGATCCGAGCGAGACGCAGTGAAGGGCATCTTGATCGCCCTCGTCGCCACCGTCGTTCTCTCCCCCGCCGCCTTGCCCTGGTACTACTCCTGGCCGCTGGCGATCGCGGCCGGGTTCGCACTGTCGCGAACCACGCTGATGGTTCTGACGGGCCTGTCGACGTGGCTCATGCTCGTCTTCCAACCCGACGGCTCGATCGGTCTGTACACCTTCGTGCACGTGGCGTTGGCCGTCTTCGCTGCCGTCGTGGCCGCCCTCGCGTTGACGCGAGTCGATCCCTTGCGTTTACGGTCGGACCGATCCAGGGAACACCGTGCCGTGCCGAACGCTCCCAAGACATCCGCACCGACCGAAGACGAGTCCACGTCATGAGAGCCACGCGATGAAAGAACTGGACAACATCGACCCGGCGCTGCACGAGGCGTACCGCATCTGTCGCGACCTCAACGCCCAGCACGGGAAGACCTACTTCCTCGCCACCCGGTTGCTCCCCACCGACAAGCGCGCGGCCGTGCACGCGCTGTACGGCTTCGCCCGAATGGTCGATGACATAGTCGACCTCGAAGGATCCGACATCGCCGTCGGATCGGACGAGCTCAACGCTCGACGCATCGTCGAACTCGACGTGATCGAATCGAGAGTGCGCGACGCTTTGGCGGGAAAACCGTTGTCCGAGAGCGTGTCCGATCAAGTATTGAGCGCCCTGTGCGACACCGCCCTGCGGTACGAGATTCCACACGACTACTTCTTCGCGTTCATGCACTCGATGCGTATGGACATTCCCGGAGGCGATGTGTTCGTCTCCCGCTATCGGACGATGGAGCAACTTCGCGAGTACATGTACGGCTCTGCTGCGGTCATCGGACTGCAGATGTTGCCGATCCTGGGAACCGTCGTCGAGCGGTCCGAAGCCGAGCCTCCCGCCGCAGCCCTGGGTGAGGCGTTCCAGCTGACGAACTTCATCCGAGACATGGGTGAGGACCTCGATCGCGACCGGATCTATCTCCCCACCGACGAACTCGAAGCCTTCGGGGTCGACGAAGAGCTACTGCTGTGGTGCCGCAACACCGGCAGTGTCGATGCCAGGGTCACCCGAGCCCTGGCGCACTTGATCGCCGTCACCCGGTCGATCTACCGCACGTCCGACGCCGGCATAGACATGTTGGATCCGCGAGTGCGTCCGTCCATGCGCACAGCATCGATTCTGTACGGCCGGATCCTGGACGAGGTGGAGTCGCAGGGATACCGCGTTCTGTCTCAGCGGGCCACGGTGCCGCAGTGGACTCGAGCCCGTATCGCGCTTCCGCAGTTCGCCGTCACCGGCTTCAAGCGCGCAACCGTTCGTTAGAAGGCCATCGCCTGTGCGCGTCTGATCACTTCACGCATCAGGTCACCGTGCAATGCGGCGACGGGCGCACCCGGCAAGCTCTCGTCCTCGGCGAACAGCCACCGCAGGATTTCCTCGTCCTCGTAGCCGCCGTCGTGAAGTACGGCCAACAAACCAGGTAGACCCTTGACGATCTCGCCCTTCGTCGTGTCGAAGAACTGTTCGGGTACGCCGGGCACCCGCGAGCGCTTCAGAGCCAGCAACTGGCGGTCACGAACGAGCTGTTCGACGCGGGTCTTGGGAACGTCGAGGATCTTCGCGACATCGGCGAACTGCAGCAGAGACACCGACGGATCGAGCACGTCGTCGGCATAGGGAATGGCACTCACGCAGGTAACGTTAACGGGTCCGGCGCCCAGACTTCAAAAGCTGTTCGACCGGGCCCACGGCTCCCGGAGACCGAACACACGAACCACGATCGCCGAGCATCGTCGGCGGCACCGATACGATCATCGTCAGACGTCCGGTGAAAAGCGGGCGCGCGAGTGGACGACGAGAGGAGGTTCGGTGATACCGGGTTCGATGCTCGATCGTCGATATCGAATAGACGCACCGATCGCACGAGGCGGTATGTCGACGGTCTACCGCGGACTCGACACCAGACTCGACCGCCCCGTCGCGGTCAAGATCATGGATCCGAAGTTCGCCGAAGACCCCCAGTTCGTCCAGCGATTCGAGTTCGAAGCGCGGGCTGTGGCCAGGCTCAGCCATCCGGGGCTCGTCGCTGTCTACGACCACGGGCGAGACGGCGAACACGCTTTCCTCGTCATGGAACTCGTGGAAGGCGGCACTCTGCGGGAGCTTCTGCGCGAGCGTGGCCCGATGCCCCCGCACGCCGCGGTCGCCGTCGTCCGGCCGGTCCTCGAGGCTCTCGCAGTGGCCCACCGAGCCGGCTTGGTACACCGCGACATCAAACCCGAGAACATCCTGATCAGCGACGACGGTGATGTCAAGATCGCCGACTTCGGACTGGTCCGAGCCATCGCGGCGTCCACCGTCACCTCGAGCAGTGTGATCTTGGGCACCGCGGCGTACTTGTCTCCGGAGCAGGTCACCACCGGCTCGGCGTCCGCGAGCAGTGACGTCTACGGCGTCGGCGTCGTGCTGTTCGAGTTGCTGACCGGCCGGACCCCTTTCACCGGCGACACCTCACTGTCCATCGCCTATCAGCGCATCGACAACGACGTACCGCTCCCCTCCACTGTCATTGCGGGTGTACCCCCGCAATTCGACGAAGTGGTCGAGCGCGCCACCGTCCGGGCCCCAGAACACCGGTACCGCAACGCCGACGACATGGCTCGCGCACTACGCGGCGCGGCGGCGGCGCTGGCACTACCCGATTACCGAGTGCCAGCGCCCAAGCGTTCGGCCGAACATCTGACGTCACTGGGGGCGGGAGCCCCGACGACGGTCGCCGGTGATCGCCCACAGTCCGCTCGCACTCAGGTCGTCCAGGATTCCCCGCCGCCGCAAGATGGGGTGCAGCACACCAGGGCAGTCACGTCGCCGACATCCCGAGGCGTCGAGTACGGCGAGGAGCATTCGGACGCACCGCCCGCCGGACCACCACCGTCCGAGCGAGGGCACTACCGATTTCCGGACTTCGAGTCCGATCGACATCGCTCACGTCGAGCGATCGTCATCTGGCTCCTCGTAGTCGCCCTACTCGCCGTACTGGTCGGCTTCGGCGGCTGGTGGATGGGGTCCGGCCGCTACACCGCCGTCCCGATGGTCGACGGACTCGATACCACCGGTGCCACCAGTGCCGTCGAAGCCGCCGGACTCGAGGCCGCGGTGCGCGGTACCTACTCCGACTCGGTGGACAACGACCTTCTCATCGGCACCGATCCCACCGGCGGATCACGAATCGCCAAGGGTCACACAGTGTTTCTCCTGGTGTCGCTGGGTAGCCCGAGTGTCCCCTCCATCGACGCGACTGCATCCGTCGCCGATGTGGAACAGCAACTGCGGGACAGAACGTTCACGCCGGTGGACGGCGGAGAGGCATTCAGTACCACCGCACCGATAGGCGGGGTCGCAGCATTGGACCCACCGCCGGGCACGGTGTTGTCCACCGGTGCCACGGTGTCGGTGCTGCGCAGCAAGGGAGCACCGCCGGTCGAGATGCCCGACGTGAGCGGGCAGAGCATCGATCAGGCCAGAACGACGCTCGAATCGGTGGGCATCACCGTCGGCGAGGTTCGGGAGACATTCGACAAGGGCACCGACGGCGGCACAGCGATCGGAACCTCGCCCGAGGCCGGGAAGACCGTGAAATCCGGAACGACGGCCGTCCTGGAGGTATCCAACGCCGTCACCGTGCCGTCGCTACTCGGACGTTCGGTGGGGTCCGCTCGAACGACTCTCGAAACGCTGGGCCTGACGATCGACGTCCGCCAGGTGGTCGACACGGACGGGTCACTGGTGATCGGCCAGAGCCCCGGAGCCGGTTCTCGCGTGAAACCGGGCTCCGAGGTCAAGGTCGTCTCGCTCCCCTGATCAGTCGCGGAGCATCTCGGCCACGAGGAAGGCCAGCTCGATGCTCTGCTGCGTGTTCAGCCGCGGGTCGCAGGCTGTCTCGTAGCGGCCGGCGAGGTCGAGATCCGAGATGTCCTGGGCACCGCCGAGGCACTCGGTGACGTCGTCGCCGGTCAGCTCGACGTGAATTCCACCCGGATGCGTACCGAGACCGTTGTGCACCTCGAAGAAGCCCTGCACCTCGTCGACGATGCGGTCGAAGTGCCGCGTCTTGTATCCGGTCGACGCTTCGTGGGTATTGCCGTGCATCGGATCGCACTGCCAGATGACCTGATGGCCGGTGGCCTGCACCTTCTCGATGATGCCGGGCAGGATGTCGCGTACCTTGCCGTTGCCCATCCGTGAGATCAGTGTCAGGCGTCCCGGCTTGTTGGTCGGGTCGAGGCGCTCGACGTATTCGACAGCCATCTCGGGTGTGGTCGTGGGTCCGATCTTGAGGCCGATCGGGTTCGAGATCAGCTCGGCCAGCGCGATGTGTGCTCCGTCGAGCTGGCGGGTGCGGTCGCCGATCCACAAGAAGTGCGCAGACAGGTCGTACAGCTTGGGGTGGTCGTCGGTGTTGTCCAGGCGCAGCATCGCGCGCTCGTAGTCGAGGACGAGCGCTTCGTGGCTGGCGAAGATTTGCGCGGTGTGCAGATTGGGGTCGGTGACGCCGCAGGCATCCATGAACCGGAGGCCTCGGTCGATCTCCCCCGCGAGTGCCTCGTAGCGCGCTCCGGCGGGCGATTGCGCGACGAACTCGCGGTTCCAGTCGTGCACCTTGTGCAGATCTGCCATCCCCGCACCGGTCAATGCGCGAACCAAGTTCATCGCCGCGCTCGCGTTGGCGTACGCGCGCACCAGGCGCGACGGATCGTGGCCCCGGACGCTGTCGTCCGCCACCAGCGAGTTGACCATGTCGCCGCGGTACGACTGCAGACCCAGCGCATCGGTGTTGGACGATCGCGGCTTGGCGTACTGCCCGGCGATGCGAGCCACCTTGACCACCGGCATGCTCGCGCCGTACGTCAGCACCACCGCCATCTGCAGCAGGGTGCGGATATTGCCCTTGATGTGTGGCTCGGTGTTGTCGACGAACGTCTCGGCGCAGTCGCCGCCCTGAAGCAGGAATGCCTCGCCGCGCGCGACGGCGGCGAGCTTGTCCGACAACGCCTCCACTTCACCGGCCACGGTGATGGGGGGAACGCTCTCGAGCACCTTGCGCATCTCGGCTGCATGGTCGGGATCCCACTGCGGCTGCTGCGCAGCGGGCTTGGCCAACGCATCGTCCAATCGAGTGCGCAGCGTCGGCGACAACGGTGGCAGGTCGGGCAAGCGATCGATGGGTACGTCGACAGTCCAGTTCACCGCTACAGGATATTCGTACCGCGGTCGCCTCAGGACAACGGGTGTTCACCCGCGATACGAAAACTCCTCTATCGCCTGGAACTTGGCCAGATTGTGCCGAGCATCGGCGAGCGCGTCGTGAGCGTCGTCCGGCACCGAGGGCAGCTCGGGACTGCCCCGGTCCTCCCAGTGCTGCCGCAACTCACGGGTGAATCGCGGCAGAGAGCGTGGCAGCTCGGTCATCGAGCCCCACAGCTGGCAGAGCGCTACGTGGTCGTACGCAGCCACCCACGCCCACAGTTCGACCTCGGCACCGTAGTGCGGGACCAGGAACTCGAGCAGTTCGTCACGGATTCGAGACCGACTCATCCAGAGCGGCGACGAGTACGGTGGCAGCTTGGGCAACACGTTGCGCCGAACCCAGCGACCCGCTCGCTCGGGATCGAACTCGGAGGAGACCGCATAGAACTCGCGACCGTCCTCCGATACCACGCCGATCGAGACCAACTCGATTGTGCGACCATCCTCGATGAACTCTGTGTCGTAGAAGTAGCGCACGCGGCTCACCCTAGCGGGTGTGCCGACGCGTCCTCCACGTACCGGTCCACCGATCCCGAACAGCCCTGAAAGGCAACGTTGTGACTTCGCCCGACACCAACCGTCCGATCGCCGAGGCATCGGACCAGGCTCGGCCGACGCCACGCCGATGGCCGAGTTGGGTCGTCGCGTCGAGCAGGATCCTGGTGGTCGCTGCTGCGGCCGTGGGCGTCCTGTTCCATCTCAACGGTTTTCCGGGCCTACGCGCCCTGGGCGAGCACTATCGACTCGATCTGGATGTGTATCGACTGGGCGGTCAGGTGTTCGCCGAGGGCGGGGATCTCTACGGGCAGCTGCCACCGATCGCCACCGGAACCACGTTGCCGTTCACCTATCCCCCGATCGCCGCTGCCTTGTTCAGCCCGTTGTCGTCGGTGTCGCTGTACGACGCGTCGATCACAGTCACAGCGCTGTCGATGATCCTGCTGCTGGTGACAGTCGTAGCGACACTCACCTCGCTCGGGGTGCGGCCTCGCACCGTGGTGTGGTGGTCGGCCGGTGCAGTGTTCGCGGTGTCCGTGCTGGTGCTCGAGCCGGTCACCTCGACACTGAACTACGGCCAGATCAACATCGTGCTGATGACCTTCGTTGCCCTCGACTGCCTGCCGAAGAAGACGCCGTGGCCCCGAGGTGTGCTGATCGGTCTCGTGGCCGCCGTCAAGCTCACTCCCGCCGTGTTCGTGTTGTTCTTTCTGCTGCGCAAAGATTTTCGTGCCGCTGTGATGTCGGTCCTCAGTTTTGCAGTGTTCACTGCGATCGGCTTCGCGCTGACGTGGTCGGACTCGGTGAAGTACTGGACCGAGACCATCGTCGACTCCGATCGCATCGGTGGCCCGGCCTATCCGCCGAACCAGTCGATCACCGGCGTGCTCGCACGTCTGGGCATGGACGAGCTACCCCGGTCGATCCTGTGGCTCGCACTGTCGGTGGTGGTGCTGATCATCGCGGCGGTGGCGATGCGAAAGGCGTTCGCGGCCGATGAGATTGCGCTTGCCCTCACGCTCAATGCCATGTTGGGACTGCTGGTGTCGCCGGTCTCCTGGTCGCATCACTGGGTGTGGGCGGTGCCGTTCACCGTCGTGCTTGCTGTCCTCGGTTACCGCCGACGCAGCGCGCTACTGCTGGGTCTGGTTGCCGTCGGACTCGTACTGATGGTCTATCCGCCGCACTGGAAGCTCAGCGAAGGCCGATCGAGCGGTCTCGGTTGGCCACTGATCGACCAGTTCGCAGCCTCCGCCTACGTGTGGTGGGCCCTGGCGTCGATCGTTGCCCTCGCCGCGATCGACCTCGCCGGCCGTACCGAGGGAGCAAGAAGCCCGGCCGCGATTCACTGATCCCGGCGTCATGCGGGTGAATTCAGCTGGCTTTGGAGTCGGGGATGCGCGGCACCGCCGGAGTCGAATCTGCAACCGGTGCAGTCTTCTTCAGGGATGCGGCATACACGTCCACGTACTCCTGACCGGACAGCAACATCAGGTCGTACATCACTTCGTCGGTGACAGCCCGCTCGACGAATCGATTGCCGGCCATCCCCTCGAAACGTGAGAAATCGATCGGTTTCCCGACGCGAATGGTCACCTTGGCCGGCCGCCACATGCGCGAACCGATCGGATTCATCTTCTCGGTACCGATCATCGCAACCGGTACGACCTGAACTCCGGTCTGCAGCGCCAGACGCGCCATTCCGGTCTTGCCCTTGTACAACCGGGCATCGGGTGATCGGGTGCCCTCGGGGTAGATGCCGAGCACCTTGCCCGCTTCGATCACGCGCGCTCCGGCGTTGAGGGCGTCCTGTGCGGCGTCGGCTCCGGTGCGATCGATCGGCACCTGCCCCACCGCGGTGAAGAACCACTTCTGGAACGCACCCTTGAGCCCGGAGCCGGTGAAGTACTCACTCTTGGCCAGGAAGGTGATGCGGCGAGGTGTCTTGAGTGGGAGGTAGAAGGAATCGAGAACGGCTTTGTGGTTGCTGGCCAGAATGACCGGACCGCTCGTCGGAATATTCTCCGCGCCCTCGATCGTGGGCCGACCGAGGGCGATCAGCAGGGGCCCGACGATGACGAATTTGAACAGCCAGTACCACATTGACGTGCTCCCTGATTATGGTCGGGAAATCGTTGGTGCCGATTCGCTCGGGAGAGAACCGACGCGGCGTACGTCCTCGGACCGCGCCGCGTAGTGAACTGTACCCACGGTTTATGACACCAGCCACACCACCGGCCACACCGGGACGATGCTCACATGCTGCGGCCCGAACACGGTCAGCGCACGCCGGTGACGAACTGCGCCCGTGCCAGCTCCGCAGCCCCGATCATGCCCGCTGCCTCGCCGAGTTGGGTACTGCGAATACGAGCCAACGGCCGATGGCCGGCACCGGTCACGAGCTCCGCGTACTTATCGGTCGCGCGGGCGAGGAACTGACTCGACGAGGTGGCCACTCCCCCGGCCAAGACGATCAGATCAGGATCGTAGACGTCGCTGACCATGGACAATCCGACTCCGAGCCACTGCGCGAAATCCTCCATCGTGCGGCGGGCGATCGGGTCACCGTCGTGCGCGGCACTGGCGATTCGACGACCGGTCAACGAACCGGGATCGAGAAACACCTCGCGGGCCAGAGTGGTCGAGGACGATGGGTCCGCGGCGAGGAACTCGACCGCAGTGTCCACCAGAGCGGTGCCACTGCAATACCGCTCCCAACAGCCGCGCTTGCCGCAGGGACATGCCCGGCCGTCCGGCACGACTTGGATGTGACCCAGTTCCGGTGCCACGCCGTGGCTGCCGCGGTAGATCTTGCCGTCGATCAGGAGCGCTGCACCGATCCCGGTGCCGATGGCCACCATCACCACGTTGCGGCCACCGGAGGCGGCACCGAAGCGATATTCGGCCCACGCCGCCGAGTTGGCGTCGTGCTCGAGCAACACCGGCAACCCGACACGCGCACTCATCTCGGTTGCGACCGCGGTGTCCACCCACGGAAGATGCGGAGCGAATCGAACGGTGGTGCGATCGGAATCGATGAATCCTGCGACGGCGAGACCGACGGCTGCGATGTCATGTCGACCGGCCAGCTCCTGCACGGCCCGGTCGAGCCCACGTTCGAGCGCACGAGCGGTGTGCGGAGTGGGAGCGGCAGTCGAGTCGAGCACTTGACCGTCGGCGTCGACGACGGACGCGCGCAAGCTAGTACCGCCCACGTCGATGCCGACGGTCAGTCGCTGGTGGTGCCGCTTCATCGGTCCTTACTTTCCTCGGGCATCCCCGGTACGAGATCGGCCGGAGTCTGTGCATCGGTCACGGACGATTCTGCTCGTCCGTGCGCGAATCGTTCACTCGAACGGTAATCGGAACGAAGACCGACTGGCGATCGCCCGAGAGTTTCGTGTCCATCGACGCGTCGGCCGGCTCGCGGCCGGTGCCGGTGGAATGGGTGGAATCGGTGGATCCGGACGGCGGTGCGCTCGACCCGGCGTGCGAAGTACCTGAGTGCGAAGTCGCGGCGTGCGAAGTACCTGAGTGCGAAGTATCCGAGTGCGACGTGCCGGTGCTCGTGTGATCGGCGAGAAACTGACGCAGCAGCGCGATCACCACAGCGCCCTCGGTGGCCACCAGCTCGACGAGATCGTGGCGTTCGCCGCGCACCAGTGCCGCGAGTGCACAGACCGGGCACCAGCTACAACCCTGCTGATCACGATCCTGCTGTGTCTCGGAGACGCCACGAAGGATGGGCTCGAGCCGAGTCAGTACGGTCTCGGCCAGGGCGAGCAGGTCTGCACCCAGCTCGGAATGGTCCGAGGTCATTGCAGCACCCCGGATCGCGTCGTTGTCGGGGTCGCCGGGATCACAGCGGCCACAGGTCGGGGTTCGGCCGAAAACGCACCACCAGGCACGGTCCGTCCAGTTCGGCGGATTCGGCCACGCACCGACGCAGCACCGACGCCAACCTGATGCGCCGTCGCCTCCCGTCGGCACTGACTATCAAGTCGTCCTCCACTCGCCCCAAGCCCAAGGTCGTCGAATCCACTACCGGCAGCAGCATTCTCATCGCGTACACGGATTCCAGTCCGAGCCCCGATTCGAGCACCACGGAGGGCTGCTCGCCCCAGCCCGACGCGCGCCGTTCGAGTGAGTTCGGCGCGAGCAGTTCGAGGGAGCTCCGCTCCAGGCGATCGGCTACGTCCTGCAAGGGTCCCAACCCTACCGGTTCACCGTGGGAGTGCTCCACCTCCACTATCGGTACCGTTGTGACCCTTCGGCGCAGCTCGGCGATGGCGTCGAGCTGCGCCGCCCGCCATCTTTCGAACCAGAACACGGCCGGATGAGCGCCGACCAGACCGATCGACGACGAGTTCAGCGCCGGCAGAACCTTGTTGACGAGAACCCGATCGATTCTGATCCCGAGCAGCGCAGCGGCAGACAGCGTTCGTTCGGCGTCGGCGATCGACAGTTGTTCGGCGGTGACGACCACGGTTGCGCCGGTACGCGCAGAATCGGCGATCAGGGATCGCACCGACTCGATCTGCGCGAGAACACGCTCGATCATCGCCACCACGAGGGTCAGCCGCACGTCGGAACCGGTGCCGGCGACCATCCGGTCGTGGTGCGGCCAGATCCGCTCGACGTATGCAGCGACGGTGTCGGGCAGCTGCAGTGTGCGGAGGGCGTCGGCGGATGCGGGCAGGTCCACCACGACTGTGTCCCAACGATCCTCGTCGGCCAGGCGACAGATCTCGTGCATTCCCAGCAATTCTTCGATTCCCGGAAAACCGAGCAGCTCCTCCGGTTCGATCGCCCCGAAACTCACCCCGTGCTCGTGGCCCGCGGACGCCATCGCCATCAACGAACCCAGCCCCCGGTACCGCTCTTCGAGCAGCGTGAACGTATCGATCTCGACGATGTCGAGGCCCGGCGCGATCGGCCGGATTCCGGACGGCTCCCCCGACGCGGCATCGCCGTCGACCGTGCCCGAGAACGCGTCGACGAGCGAATGCGCCTGGTCGACGGAAGCGATCAGCACCCGCTGGCCGGCTCGGGCGAGCCGCAACCCCGTTGCAGCCGCCAGCGTGGTCTTGCCCGCACCACCGTTGCCGAGGAACAGCAACACAGTGGTGCGGGCTTCGGTGCGAGCTTCGCTCAGCCTTCGACCCGCTTCTTCAATTCCTTGAGGGCGGTGTCGGTGATGACCTTCTCGGCCTTGCGCTTGAACAGACCTATCATCGGAATGTTCAGGTCCACGGTGAGCTCGTACGTCACATCGGTGCCACCACCGCTCTCGCGCAGGGAATACGAGCCGTTCTGCGACTTCTGCATTTCACCCGAGACGAGATTCCACGACACCGAATTACCGTCGGCCGCCCAGTCGTACTCGAGCTCGTAGGTGTCCTTCACCATGCCTGCGTCCAACACGAACTTCACGCGCTTTCCGCGCCCGCTCGCTCCTACTTCCAGGACCTCGACGGACTTCGCGGCCGACACCCACTCGGGGTACGCGTCGAAATCGGCGATGACATCCATGACCGCGCTGGGTGGGGCGTCGACGACGATCGACCTCTGGGTTTTCTCCGCCATGACTTCTCGTCCGCTTCCTCTCGGGTACATCGATCGATTCGTTCGCTGTGCCGTGCAATCGACAGCAGACCCATCTCACATGATCGATCCGCCGACGCACAATGTGAACCGGCCGACCGTACCGCGCGGTTCATTCACCGGTTGAACTCGACGCTACGTGGCTGGGTACCTCACCAGCAGACCGCCCGGCCTCCAGCTCTCGTTTGAGCTGGAACGTCATCGCTCGTCCTGCCACCCGGCGAGTGTGCTGCTGCGCCGCGACCCCACCGGAGCCGGCGAACTCGGCGTGCAGGAAGTAATGCACGATCACACCGTCGAGCGCGGGCTCGAGCCACAGCTCCATCGTTCCGACGACACCGCCGCGCACGGCCCAGCGGATCCCCTTCGCACCCCGGTCCTCGGTGATCGTCAGGTTCAGGTCCGGCCACCAACGGCGCCACCGCTCGGGCGAGGCGAACGCCTGCGCCACCCGTTCGCCGGGGGCGGCCACGAATGTCTGATCCGCAACTTGAATACTGCTCATCGACAGAGCTTCACATATCGGGTCGCCGACCGCGCGCGTCGAGGCGCGTTTCGATGTCCACGCGCCGGGTCTAGAGTAACCGTGAAGCCGAGCTGTCGACTTTCGCTCTCCCCTTTTATCCGGAGGTAATCCCGTGCGCGAGTTCACCGTCGCCGCAAAATACGCCATCGAGGACACCGACTCGGCTGTCGATACTGTCTTCGCCCGTGCCCGCACCTCGCCGGATGCAGTGGTGTTCCGACGCCTGGTGGACGGACGCTGGACCGACGTCACCGCCGCCGAGTTCGAGCGTCTGGTCGTGGGCGTGGCGCAGGGCCTGATCGCAGCAGGCATCGAACAGGGTGATCGGGTCGGACTGATGTCGTCCACCCGATTCGAATGGTCGGTCGTCGATTACGCGATCTGGGCCGCCGGTGGCGTAACGGTGCCGATCTACGAAACGTCCTCGGCGGGGCAGGTGGAGTGGATTCTCGAAGACGCCGCGCCGGTCCTACTCGTTCTCGAGAACGACGCACAGCTGCAGGAGACGAAGGCCGTTGTGGCGGCCTCGCCAACCGTGCGCCAGACGTTCGTGATCGAGAACTCGTCCGGTACCGACGCCGTGCAGGCTCTGACAGGCGAAGGCTCCGATATCCCCGAAGAGCAGGTGCATCAACGGGTTTCGGCTCTCGGCTCGTCCGACCCGGCAACATTGATCTACACCTCGGGCACCACCGGTCGCCCCAAGGGCGTCCAGCTGACCCACGCCAATCTGCTCGCCGAGTCGCTCGGCATCCGTGAGACGTCACTGAAGTCCCTCATGACGCAGGGCCGAAGCACCTTGATGTTCCTTCCTCTGGCCCACGTCCTCGCCCGCGCAGTGAGTATCGCGTCGTTCGACGCCGGAGTCACCCTCGGCCACACCAACGACATCCCCAACCTGGTGTCCACGTTCGGAACCTTCCAACCGGACTTCATTCTCTCGGTGCCGCGAGTGTTCGAGAAGGTATTCAACACCGCCAAGCAGAAAGCGCACTCCGACGGAAAGGGCAAGATCTTCGATCTCGCCACCGAATGTGCAGTGTCGTGGAGCGAGGCACAGGACACCGGCGGACCCGGAATCGTGTTGCGCGCCAAACACACCGTGTTCGACAAGCTGGTGTACGACAAGCTGCGAGCCGCGCTCGGCGGCAGATGCGAACTCGCCATCTCCGGTGGCGCGCCCCTCGGTAGCCGGCTCGGCCACTTCTATCGGGGTATCGGCGTGCCGATCTACGAGGGCTACGGCCTCACCGAAACCACAGCGGCATTCGCTGTCAACACCATCGGATCCCAACGCGTCGGCAGCGTCGGGCGTCCACTGCCCGGTAACACCGTACGAATCGCCGAAGACGGCGAGATCCAACTTCGCGGTCCTGTGGTCTTCGACGGCTATTGGCGCAACGAGGACGCGACCGCAGAGTCACTGGACGACGGTTGGTTCCGCACCGGAGATCTCGGCTCTGTCGACGAGGACGGTTTCATCACGATCTCGGGCCGCAAGAAGGAACTGATCGTCACGGCCGGCGGCAAGAACGTCTCACCCGCCGGTTTGGAAGACAGCCTTCGTGCCCACGCTCTGATCAGTCAGGCCGTCGTCGTGGGCGATCAGAAGCCCTTCATCGGGGCGCTCATCACCCTCGACCCGGATGCGTTCGATCGGTGGAAGTCCGACCACGGCAAGTCCGCCGACGCCACCCCTGCGGATCTGCAGAAGGATCCCGATCTCGTGGCCGAGATCGATGCTGCAATCGCCGACGCGAACAAGTCCGTCTCGCACGCGGAGTCCATCAAGAAGTACCGGTTGCTTCCGCACGACTTCTCGGAGGACAGCGGCGAACTGACCCCCACGATGAAACTCAAGCGCAACGTCATCACCGAGGCGTACGCCGACGAGATCGAGTCGATCTACGCTCGGTGAGAGGCCGTACCGCCTAGATCAACGAACGCAGCTTTTCGGTCAGGACGTCCCAGCGCCATTCCGCGTCCACCCACGCGCGGCCGGCGTTGCCCATCTGCGTGGCCAGCGTGCGATCGGACAGGATTCTCACGATCGCGTCGGTGATGTCCGAGACCGAAGTGCCGTCGACGACCAGCCCGGTCTTGTTGTGCTGCACAGCTTCCGGCGCTCCCCCGGACATTCCGGCAACCACGGGCACACCACAGGAGGATGCTTCGAGATAGACGATTCCGAGTCCTTCGACATCGAGACCGGCACCGCGGGTGCGGCTCGGCATCGCGAACACGTCGGCGATGGTGTGGTGCGCGGCGAGTTCCGCGGACGGCACAGTGCCGGTGAACACCACGTGCTGCTCCATTCCGGTGGATCGGACGAGCTCGCGCAGAGTTTTCTCGTAGGGTCCACCTCCGACGATCACCAGAACGGCCCCGTCGACGGCCCGCCGAATCCCCGGGAGCGCGCGGATCAAGAAATCTTGTCCCTTGCGAGGGACCAAGCGCGACAGGCACAGCACGGTGGGCCGGTCACCGAGGCCGTAGCGAGCACGAAGTTCGACTCGTGCGGCGTCGTCGGGAACGAAGCGATCGGTATCGACCCCCGGCGGCAGATGTTCGAGGGCGGCGGTCGGTCCGAACGCCGAGCTGAACCGCCCCCGGGTGTACTTGCTGACGTAGGTCACCACGTCGGTGTTCTTGCCGATCGTGCGCAGCGTCGCGCGTCCACCCGGCACCATCGACCATCCGACCTCGTGCCCGTGAGTACTCGCCACGATGCGATCCGCTCCGGCCTTGCGCAGATACGACGACATGACCGCCAGCGGTGCCGATGCACCGAACCACACCGAGTCGCACTCGTGCGACTTCAGTATCCGAGCTGCCCGACGTGCGACGAGCGGGGTCGGCAACATCAGCGTCGTCGGATGCCTGATCACCTCGAACGGTTGCCGAGCATCGAACTTCTGGTGTGAGTCGCCGCGCCACCGCGGCGCGTACACCACCAGCTCGTCGGCAGGCAACTGCGAGGCGAAGCTGTGCAGATACGACTGGATACCACCCGGTCGCGGGGGAAAGTCGTTCGTCACCAGCAGAGTACGACGCATGGCGTCAACCGTAGCGGTCCGCGTCATCGAGACCGAGCGGCCACCCAGTCGCCCCACGAGGCGACGAACCGGTCACGATCCAACCCGAGCACCGACGCGAGAGCGACTTCGACGGTGCCGTCGGACGCCAACGCTTCGTAGAGCCTGCGCAACCTCGACTCACCGAATCGATCGGCCACGAACGCGAACACCGACCACGCGGACTCGTAGGCCACACTCGACCGGGCACCGCCGGCACCGAAATCCTCGTCCTTCGGCAGCACCGTCGGCGGCCCGCCAGACGCCACGATCGCGCCGAGAGTAGGCGCCAGCTGCGCGAAGGCGGCACCGGAATTGCGGTAGCCCGAGTAGTCGGCGAACCCCTCCGATACCCACAACGCCGTACCGTCCGCGGTCCGCGCCCTCACCGCCACATGGGTCAGTTCGTGTCGCAGGACCGAGCGAACGGTGAACGGGGTCAACCGCGATGCGGCGTCGGGACCGAACACCACCCTCTGACCGGTCGGACGTGTGCCGTCGCCGGCCGCCGCGTCGGACACAGTCACCGCGGCGACATCGCTCGACGGGTCGGACCCGGTCAATTCATCGAACTCCTCGGCAGAGGACGCGACGAACACCAGCCCGTCTCGCGCCCAGTCGTCTCCCCAGAACTCGGTGACGGCAGCGACTGCCGATGGGAGCTCGGCGGCCAGGTCGACGACGAACTGCTCACGATCAGGATGTCCCACCACCACCGAGTTACCTGCGGCGGTGGGCACAGAGCGCACGATCACCGGTCCGAAATCCCACGGCCCACGCCAGGTGTGACGTCGATACGCGGCCAGGTCCGCGTCGTCGACCAGCCGCCATCGACCGTCTCTCTCGGCAACGACGAGCGAGACCGGTCGACGCGTCGGCGACGCATCCGGCCCCGCGACGGCGTAGCTCAGGTACACCGAGGGTGCCCAGATATCGGTGGCATCGAGTGGCTCTGCGATCGAGGGCGGAACCGGGGTTTCGGGCTCGTCGCCCAGTTCGTACCCGAAGTCGGAGAACGGAACGGCCGACATCGCCGCTGTCCGGCGCACCTGGGCCTCCACGAAACTCGGATCGGCCCGCGGGTCCATCAGGCCTCGCACCGCATCCACGTCTCCGGCTCGAACCGCGCGAGCCCACTGGTCGAGGAGGACGGTCACCTCGGCGCGGCGCTGCTGATCGTAGGTGGGCGGGTTCTGACCGAGGGAGACCTCGCTGGGCTGTGCGTCGGATGCAGCGTCAGTGCGGTCGAGACGATGGAACAGGACGAGCGAGAGTGTCACGGCAGCGACGAGAACAACCGCAGTCCACCGAAGCCGCGCCGATCCGACCAGGATGCGGAACCCGGGGCTCATACAGGCATTCGCCGATCGTGGCGGCTCACCTCAGTATCGACGCGCCCCGTAGTACGGGAACGATGCCATCGACTGCACCTTGACGGGGACCCCGAAGGTGGACGCGTGCAACACGTTGCCCCCACCGGCGTAGATACCGACGTGCGAGATGTCCGGATAGAACAGCACCACATCTCCCGGCTGTAGATCCTTCTGATCGACCGGGGTTCCGCCTTGGGCCTGAGCCTGACTGGACCGCGGCAGCGTCTTTCCCACCTGTTTGTACGCCCACACGACCAATCCCGAGCAGTCGAAGCCGTCAGGGCCGGTCCCGCCCCAGACGTACGGCTTGCCGATCTGCGTCAGGCCGGCCTCCAACGCGCTGGCACCCGATCCCGGCGTCAGGTTCTGCAAAATCGTCGTGGGATCGAAACCCTCGGGCATGGATGATCCGGCAAGCGCGAGCTGCTCGGAGGACGACAGCGCACTGTAGGCAGCCATCACCTCGGCGATCTGTCCCTGAAGTTCGCTCTGCTTGGCCTGTAGGTCATCGCTGACCGCCTTGGCCTGCTCGGCAGCCACACGTGCCTGATCGGCGGCCGTCGCGGCGACCTGCTCGGCGGAGGCGGCATCCGAGCTCACCTGCTTGAACCGGGCAACCTGATCGGCGGTATCGGCCGAGATCACGTCGAGGGCCGACATCTGGTCGAGCAACTGCTGCGGAGAATCGCTGACCATGACCGCGAAGAGTCGGTTCGTCCGCGCACCCTGGTAGTTGACGTTGGCAACTTTGTCCATTGCCGGCTTGAGCTCGGCCAACTGCGCCTGCGCTGCGTCGAGCGCGGCGCGGCTCTGATCGACGGCGGCCTGCGCTTCCGTCTGCTGTTGGTTCTTGGCGTCGAGATCGATCTGAGCGTTGTGTACTGCCTCGTTGGTCTGTTCCGACTCCTCGGAGAGCTCGGCAAGCTGAGCCTGTGCGTCGGACGCGGAGTCGAATCCCGGTTGCGCTGCTGCTGTCGTCGTCGGCACCACAGCGATGCATGCCGCCAACGCGGCAGCCGCCACAGAGTTACCAGCCAGCCGCCATACACGGGTAGATCTCGATATCGCCACGGAAAGCGACTCTCCGTCCTCACATTTGTCGCCTCGACCGAGGCAACGGTTTGAAAAGTACTCCGAAAACGAACCATACCCATTGCATTTACGGGCGCGGACGTGAACACGGTCCGAAATCGGCGGGGGTTCTGGGTGACAGGTCACAAAATAAACGTCGACCAGGTCTCGATCAGATTACGAACCGAACGCTCTGCTGTCCACCGCACCGGCGTGTCGCATGGCATGTCCGGATACGCCGACAGGGTCGAGCCGGTAGACGGCTCGACCCTGTCGGTCGGTCACAGCGAACGTCGGCTGCTCGGATCAGTAACGGCGAGCGCCGTCGTACGGCATCGAGGCAACCGGAGCAACCTTGACCGGGACGCCGGACGTGGATGCGTGCACGACATTGCCGTCGCCGATGTACATGCCCGAGTGCGAGCCGCCGTAGAACGAGACGACGTCGCCGGGCATCAGGCTGTCACGCGAGACCGGAGTGCCCGCGGCTGCCTGGTCGTAGCTCGTACGGGGCAGGCTGACGCCGGCCTGCTTGTAGGCCCACTGGATCAGACCCGAGCAGTCGAACGAATCCGGACCCGAAGCGCCGTACACGTACGGAGACCCGATCTTGGACTCTGCGGCCTGAACGGCCTTCGCTGCCGGCGTGACCTGCGGAGCCAACGGTGCACCCGGCGCAGGCACATTCGGAAGGTTGAGGGGAGGGAGGCCCGGGATGTCAGGAATCTCGAAGGTTCCGACGCCGGGAATGGTGAGGGGGGCCGCCATAGCGGGTGCAGCGGGAAGAACGACCACGCCTGCCGTGAGCGCTCCGGCTACGAGAACTCGCCGCAATGATCGGTTGGAAAGTTGTGACGCCACGAAAGATGGTGCTCCGTTTCTTCCTATCGTCCGCCGACCGAGTTAGCTGACGGGTTCGGGCTGGGAAGAGCAGCCCTACCCACCGGCCACACAGGGTGGCTCAGCGGGATTCACCCCAGTAGATATCGGGTTCCCGGTACGAACACTCTCGCGAGTGAACGATTAGGCGGTGACTTGCGACGCCACTCCGGTTTGGACTGGCGAGACTCCGCAAGGTCTCAGGAAGGTTACGAAATGGCATACCCCCGTGTCGACCCCAACTCGCCGAAACGGCCGAATTCGGATCGATTCTCGCTAACCGGCGCGCTGATCCCCCGGTGTGTCACGAGTCGGTAACAGCGCCCCGGGGGCGGTGCCGTCCTCGTTCGTCACGAGCTTGAGCGGGGGCACGAGACCCACATCGGCCAGCACCCCCATCGCCCCGAGTTCTTCCTGCTCGAGCGTGATGCGAGAGGGTGCTCGAACCCACCGACCATCCGAACTCGACGGCATCCCAGGGTCGCCCAGAAGGACCGTCACGACGCAGTCCGCGCAGGCGATGTCACGGACGATGCAGTCACTGCAATCGATGATCATTGTGATCCTCATCTCTTTGCTGTTTGCGGCGGCCTAATCGGCCGGTCGGGCGAAACGTAGCGTCCACTACCGACAGGTTTCGTGACACGTCACTGCCCGAGAGGCGACACGGCTCCCGATGCGGCCGCGCTGAGCGTTCTTGTCGGACGTCGGCCCTACCGTCGTCCGAGTGAGCCTGCCCATCCAGTTGACGTTCGACGAACTGGACACCCCGCTGCACGAGACCACGTTCGTTGTCGTCGACCTCGAGACCACCGGCGGCAGCGCCGACACCGAGGCCATCACCGAAATCGGGGCGGTCAAAGTTCGAGGCGGCGAGATTCTCGGCGAATTCGCCACGCTCGTCGATCCGGGCCGATCGATTCCGCCGTACATCGTCGAGCTCACCGGCATCACGTCGGCGATGCTCATCGGTGCGCCCCGGATCGAACGAGTGCTGCCCGGCTTCCTCGAATTCGCCCGAGGCTCGGTGCTGGTAGCCCACAACGCCGGCTTCGACACGGGGTTTCTCAAGGCCGCCGCCAGTCGCCTCGACATAGCGTGGCCCCGGTTCCAGGTGTTGTGCACCGTCAAGCTCGCTCGACGGGTTCTCACGCGCGACGAAGCGCCGTCGGTGAAGCTCTTGGCGCTGTCCACCCTGTTCCGGTCGGGCACGCGGCCGACACACCGCGCGCTCGACGACGCCCGCGCCACCGTCGACGTTCTGCACGGCCTCATCGAACGAGTGGGCAATCAGGGAGTCCACAGCTACGCCGAGTTGGTCGACTATCTTCCGGCGGTGTCGGCGGGGCAGCGCGCGAAACGGGGGTTGGCCGCCCACCTGCCCGGCACTCCGGGTGTCTATCTGTTCCGCGGCCCGTCCGACGAGGTGTTGTACGTCGGCACTTCCAACAATCTCAAACGCCGCGTACGCAACTACTTCACCGGCTCGGAGACCAGGGGCCGGATGAAAGAGATGGTCGCGCTGGCCACTCGCGTCGACCACGTCGAGTGTGCACACGCACTCGAGGCAGGTGTCCGAGAGCTGCGCCTGCTCTCGGCACACATCCCGCCGTACAACCGACGCTCGAAGTTTCCGAGGAAGGGGTGGTGGATCACCCTCACCGACGAGGCGTTCCCGCGTTTGTCGATCGTGCGCACGCCGACACCCAACAGCCTCGGACCGTTCTCGGTTCGAGGTGACGCAGCGGAGGCTTCCGCGCTCGTGGCGGAGTTCTGTCGGCTGCGCACGTGCACCCGACGTCTGGCCCGATCGGTTCGGCACGGTGACGACTGCCCGTCGACCGATGTCGGAGGCTGCCCAGCCTCCCTGTCGGGGCCGCTGACGGCAGACGAGTACTCGGATGCACCGACGCAGTTCCTCGCGCTCGTGTGCGGCCAGGACGACGCGATCCTCTATTCCATGCGCCGCCGCGTCGCCGAGCTCGCAGACAAAGAGCTCTACGAGACAGCGGCGCGGCTGCGAGACCGAATCGCGATCACCGTCGATGCGCTACGCAGAATGCATCGAGCGGCGGCGGTGGCCGCCATCGCCGAACTCGTCGCGGCACGGCGCACGGCAGACGGTGGGTGGGAGTTGATCGTGGTGCGTTTCGGTCGCCTCGCCGGAGCTGCGGTCGCCCCGCGTGGTGTGCACCCGATGCCCGTCGTCGACGCCATCACCGCATCCGCCGAGACGGTCATACCCGATACGACGCCGCTTCGGGGCGCGCCGCCCGAGGAGGTGGGGCTCATCGCCTCCTGGCTGCGCACCGATGGGGTTCGCATCGTCCGCACGAGTAGTGGCTACTGCAGCCCCGCGCGCTCTGCGGGTTCGTGGGAGGAGTGGTGTCGAACGGCGAGAGAAGCCGCGCGGCAGGAGTGGAGCCCGCGGAATGACCATCGGGAGCAGGAGTGGAGCCCGCGGAACGACCGGTAAGGCAGGAGTGGAGCCCGCGGAACGACCA